>JBMYSW010000016.1:5032-79405 GCA_049603715.1 Pontibacterium sp.
GCGCCTGCCTTACAAGCAGGATGTCGGCAGTTCGATCCTGTCTACGCCCACCACTTCAAGGTTTGTATCTCTTTAATTAAGCTAACTTTTGGTTTTCACTCTAATATCAAAACGTTGTTTAGTTTTTTCTTGTCGATTTTTTAATTTTTTCTGTATAAAAGATTGCTGCTTTGTTCAGCTGGCATTTATTTGCGTGTTTTGTGAATTGTACTAAGCTTAAGCAATCATCTCTTTAGCCTCATTGTTTGAGGACGTTTTACGCTTTATTTGGGTAGGTATTAGTCAATCTTTAAAGTAGGGTTATTTCATATTTCTTCTGCTTGAAGTTGCTATATAGATGCTCAGGCGTCTTGGCGTGCCTAAAACGCGTATTAGAGATGGCTTAAACGTTAACAATAAAAATAAAAACAAGGTAAACGATGGACGAGTTGGACCATAATCGACTGATCTCCTTGTGCCCAGACCCAATTATTGGAGTGACAGCCTCAGGTGTTATTTGTGTGTTTAATGAGGCTGCAGAGGCGCTTTTGGGGTTTTCTGCTGAAGAAGTCGTTAATACGCAACACATAGCCAGCCTTTATGCTGATTTAGAGCATGCGCGTGCGGTAAAGCGTTTGATTATGAGCGCCGAGCATAGCGGTGTTGGCAAGGCTGAAGGCGTCGAAACTCGGCTTAAAAAAGCGAATGGTGAACTTGTGCCTATTCGCTTGTCTGCATCTACGATCATCTGGGAAGATGGCGAAGAGGGGACAATTGGTTTTTTTCATGACTTGTCAGAGCGCAAGCGGCTAGAAGCACAGCTTCAAACGCAAGCGATTACCGACGAGCTTACAGGGTTATTCAATCAGCGTCATTTTTACACCAGTTTGTGTACCCAGCTATCCATTGCTGCGGCTCAAAATGAGCCGGTGAGCTTAATGTGTATCGACTTAGATAACCTAAAGCTCATTAATGACCGCTTTGGGCACTTAGCGGGCGATGAGGCTTTGTCGGCGGTAGGTTCTGCGTTGCGAAAATCTGTTCGCACTTCAGATTTGCTGTTTCGTTACGGTGGTGACGAATTTATGGCGATTTTGCCGGGCATGACTTTAGATGAAGCCGGAAAAGTGTGTGAGCGTGTGAGGGTTGCGTTTAATCGCTTGTGCTTTAAGCAAGGTCAAACAAACGACTCACCAATTTCAGCCACTTCGTTAAGTATTGGGGTGACCTGCACACTTGGAGATGAATCATCTGAAGAGGTGGTGCGCCGGGCGGATATGGCGATGTACCGATCCAAGCGCTATGGCGGGGATCGCTCCAGTGCAATTTGTGAAGCCTTGGAATATGTGTTTATCTAAGTTGTCGTTTTAAAACCTGCACTCAACAACCCGCTCTTTCATATGTGGCGGTATTGTTTGATGGTGCAGGTTTGTCTTATTACATCTCGGTGGCATCGTCAAAGCAGTCATCGTCGTCGTAATCTTCAAAGTTGTGTAGTAGTTCGTCTGTGTAATCTTCCATTTTTATATCCTCTGTTGTAGTGGTAGCTAATTTATCGGAGCATTGTGAGATTGATGTGACGAAGATGTGTCAGTTTGATGACGGCATTTTCTTCCTTCATCTAGGGTATTATTGTTTTACCTGCCATTCATCGACGCAGTTCGTTTCGGGAGCTGTGTTTGTCTATCTAGCTTAAGTGCATGTTTAATGTTTCATCAAAGTATTGAACTCAATCAATTCGTCTCTGATATAGCTGATCCTGCGTGGCAAGCTAAAGGCGTTAAGCTTAAAGTTCTTAGGCTTGATTTATTACATCCTAAAGTGTCGGGAAATAAATGGCTCAAGCTTAAGGGTACGCTAGAGCATGCGAAGTCTCATGATCTGAATCAAATCGTTAGTTTTGGTGGTCCTTATTCTAATCATTTGCATGCACTGGCCTGGGCTGGACAGGCGATGGGGATAAAAACTCATGGTATTGTGCGAGGACGCCCTGAGTTTATGGATAACCCCACCTTGTCGGATGTGGTGCAGTGGGGAATGAGTCTTAGTTTTGTGAGTTATGAAGCTTATCGCCAGCGTTTTGATCAGGCATATTTAAATTCCTTGCAAGATACGTGGGGCCAATCTGCTTTAGTTGTTCCGGAAGGAGGAGCTGGCCCTTATGCGTTGTCAGGGTTTATTGAGCTTTTTGCAGGGTGCCCTGTTTGTGATGAAACTCACTTGGCTGTGGCGGCTGGAACGGGGGGAACGCTCGCAGGTTTGTTGGCGGCGGTGGCGCCTGCAATACAGGTGTTAGCAGTGCCTGTGATTAAAGGTGCAACCTATCTACTTGATGATGTGCGTCAAATGCTCATTACCTCTGAAATTCATGATGTTTCCAAGAGTCTGGCGCTGCAGCGTATCGAACAATTAGGCGATGCTTTGCTTGATCATGAAGGGCATTATGGTGGTTACGGAAAGGCGACGTCCGACTTGATGGGGTTTATAGATGAATTTGAGATGCTCCACGGCATTCCTCTAGAGCCTGTGTACACTGGTAAGTTATTTAAACGGTTATACGAGCGATTAGAAGGCGGGCATTTTAGTGCGGGGGATTGTGTGCTTGCTATTCATACCGGAGGCTTACAAGGCAATCGTGGGTTTGGTCGGTAGGTAAAAGAGAGATTTGGGGTGTTGTAATAACAAGAGCGTCTGTGTTTTGTACGATTTGCTTTTGTTGTGCAGGGAGGGTGCTACCCTTGGCCTGTTTGTGCATGTGTTTTACTGCACCTTAGTAGCGTGGCGGAGGTAGGGTACCGCTTTTTTCGTGAAACGCTTATGATTTAATGTAACCCTCATGACGACATGAGTTAGGAGTTTTAATGGATTATTTTAGAAATGTAGGTCTCATTGGTCGCTTAGGTAGTAAGCAAGTCATTGATACGATGAAGCATTTGATTCGCTTTTTAGGCGAGCGAGGCATCACCACGATTCTTGATACCAAAATTGCAGACTTGATGCCGGGTCATGGCCAGCAAGTGTGTAAGCAAAAAATGATGGGCGAGATTTGTGACCTTGTTATCGTCGTGGGTGGTGATGGTAGTTTGTTAGGTGCTGCTCGTTCACTTGCTATGTCACACGTGCCGGTGTTGGGGGTTAACCGAGGTAATCTTGGGTTTTTAACAGATATAGCGCCTCACGAAATCGACCAAATGGTGGCCGAAGTTTTAGAAGGTAAGTACACCGTTGAAAGTCGCTTTTTAATTGATGTAACGGTTAAGCGCCAAGGTGTACCTGTGGGCGAAGCCACGGCGCTAAATGATTGCGTGCTCCACCCGGGTAAAGCCACTCGTATGATTAAGTTTGAGTTATACATAGAAGGGCAATTTGTTTATACCCAAAAGTCCGACGGTATTATTGTGTCTACACCGACGGGTTCCACAGCCTATGCTTTATCCGGCGGTGGTCCGATTATGCACCCTAAACTCGATGCTATGGTGCTGGTACCGATGTTCCCTCACACTTTGTCTAGCCGTCCGATTGTGGTGGATGGAAATAGCGAAATCAAAATGGTGATTATCGACGATAACACCTACCCAACGATCTCATGTGACGGCCAACACCATATTAGTTGCTCACCCGGTGACACGGTGACCATTCACAAAAAGCCGCATAAACTTAAGTTGCTGCATCCGTTAAACTATGACTTTTATGCCACCTGTCGCGAAAAATTGGGTTGGGCTTCAAAACTCGGAGATTAGCTGTTGGCTGTTAAGCAAGGTTACGACCTTATCGGAGATGTTCACGGCTGTGCACTCAGCCTAAAGCTGTTGCTACGTAAGCTGGGATACAGCAAGCGTTCGGGTGTGTATCGTCACCCTCAGCGCAAAGTGATTTTTATCGGTGATATTATCGACCGAGGCCCTCGCGTGCGTGAAGCGCTACACATTGTGCGCGACATGGTGGAAGCGGGTGAAGCCGAAATAGTGATGGGTAATCACGAATATAACTTTTTGTGTTATTGCACGCCGGCTCAAGATGGTGAGGGCTTTATTCGCGAACACAACCCACGCAATCGCCGTATTTTGCAAGAAACCCTCAACCAGTTTGCCAACCACCGAGCAGACCAAAACGACTTTTTAAAGTGGATTTTGGACATGCCGTTGCTGATTGAAAAGGATGATTTTCGCGTAGTCCATGCTTGTTGGCATCAGCAGTTGATTGATCGCTTCCTGGCGAGTTACCCAGATGCGCGTATTGATGAGGCCTTTTTGCATCGCTCAGACAACCACGACACCTTTGAGTGGACCTTGTTAGACCGTTTGTTGCGCGGTACGCATTTGCGTCTACCCGAAGGCGAAATCATGGTGAGTAAAGATGGCTATCGTCGTAAGTTTTTCCGCACCAAGTTCTGGGCCGAAAGCCCTGAATACTACGCCGATGTGGTTTTTCAGCCTGACCCACTACCAGAGCATGTCGCCAAAACACGACTAACAGACAGTGATTATCTCGACTTAATTCACTATGGCCGCAACGAAAAGCCGCTGTTTATCGGGCACTTTTGGCGCAACGGTGAGCCGGAGCCTATTACCGAAAACATCGCCTGCCTAGATTACAGCGCGGTAAAATTTGGTAAGCTAGTGGCCTATCGTTACGATGGCGAGCCGGTGGTTAGCAAAGAGCGTTTTGTTTGGATTGATGTTCAAAAAGATATCTTTGGCTAGCGTCGGCGTATTTTGCCGAGGTGAAAGACCATGAAAAAAGTCGCAGAAGTTTCCAATCATGCCGACTTATCTCCGCTGACCTCCTACCTTTGGAAGGTAGGGGTCAAGCATCGCATCATTGAGCAGGGTGACGTCCAAGAAATTTGGGTGGCCGAAAGCTTTGCACACCCAGATATCGAAAGCCAAATTGAGCAATGGCTATTGGGCTCAGAGCTACCCAAGGCAACAGAGCCTACGTCTGCTCGCACCCGTGCTGTTCCTTCGCGAGTACAGCTGTTACTCAAAGCGCCTTTTTCTTTGGGCTTAATTGGCCTTAGTGTATTGGTTACCTTGCTGGTTGGCTTTGGCGACAATACGGCGTATTTGGCTTGGTTTACGATTTCTGACTTTGCGATTCGTGGCAATGAGCTGTACTACCAAAGCTTGTCTCAAACTCTGGCTAGCGGTCAGCTGTGGCGACTGTGGAGCCCAGCGCTTTTTCATAGCTCGTCGTTGCACCTTACCTTTAACCTATTGTGGATCTTTGCCTATGCTGTCGCCATAGAGCACAGCTTGGGCAAGCGAGTATTAATTCCATTGGTGCTGGTTTCGGCAGCCGTTTCAAATATTGTGCAGTTTTGGGTCTCTGGGCCACTATTTGGTGGTATGTCGAGTGTGGTTTACGCGGTATTAACCTTCTGTTGGTGCTGGGATGTGGCCGCGTCTCGCCGCTACTTTTATTTACCTAATGTTCTGTTTGCGCTTATGATCGCGTGGATTGTGGCGGGGTATATTGGCATTTTGTCGGCGTTGGGTTTAGGCAATATTGCGAATACGGCCCACTTGGTCGGGGCTGTGGTCGGCCTACTGTTTGCCTGCGTACTAAGGCTCAAGCATCGCCGTTTGTTACTTCGCTAACTCAAGGGGCTAAGCGAGTTGAATGGCGGCTGCTTGCCAGTCGTAATCCAACCATGTGGCGTGGGTATGTTGTGATAAACTAAACGCTTGTTTGATGTGTATTGCTTTATTATGCAAACTCAATAAGTCATTTTTACAGAGCACTTGAAATTACCCTTGATGAGCGCCACATAGAATAAATACCCTAGGTGTGTGTACATAAAGCAATGCTCTAGCAAACCCTTTGACCGCACACCTTGGTCTGTCCATTTTCGAAAAGGTAAAACCCATGACCTATGAGCAACTAATCGCCGCCATGACCCCCGACATGCACGCTTCGCTTAAGCGCGCCATCGAGCTAGGTAAATGGCCAGACGGGCGAGTGCTCACAAAAGAGCAAAAAGATATTTGCATGCGTGCGGTTATTGCCTACGACGTTTCGACCAAACCAGAAGAAGAGCGCGTGGGTTTTATTGACCGACGTAAACCCGATGGTAGCCAGCACGGTAGTGACCCGCTGGCACCGCAAACGTTAAAAATTCTTGGCGACAACTAATCATTTTCCATTAAGGATTTTAGTATGACACCCCTAATGGAAGGTGCTTTGAGCAAAATGCCTGCTCAGCTTGGCAATCCCATTCAATACTCGCTGCCGCTGGGTGACCAGTCGGTGGCGTTAAATGCCTACCTTGGCAAGCCCATTTCACTCGAGTGGCTGGGCGCCATCAATTGCAGCCATTGCGGTCGCAAAACCAAAAAAAGTTATAGCCAAGGTTACTGTTACCCCTGTATGCAAAAGCTGCCTCAGTGCGACCGATGCATAATGAGCCCCGAATTATGTCACTACGATCAAGGCACCTGCCGAGACAGTAGCTGGGGGGAGCAGTTCTGCTTTCAAGATCATTACGTGTACCTCTCCAACACCTCGGGTGTAAAAGTGGGGATTACGCGCGGCACCCAAGTGCCAACACGTTGGGTTGACCAAGGTGCAGTGCAGGCCATGCCGATTATGCGCGTGGCAACACGAAAGTTATCGGGGCAAGTAGAGCGTATTATTGGTGAGCACATTGCCGATAAAACCAATTGGCGAAAAATGCTCAAAAACGAATACCCAGAGGTCAGCTTGGCACAGTTACGTGATGAGCTGCTTGACTCCTGCAATGACGCCATTCGTGAGTTGGAGCAGTCTTACGGTATTCAAAATATGACACGTTTAAGTGATGCCCAAGTGCTGGACTTAAACTATCCTGTTATTGAGTATCCGAGCAAAGTCACCGCGCATAATTTTGACAAAACACCCGTTGTATCTGGGGTGTTAATGGGCATTAAAGGGCAATACCTAATTTTAGATACCGGGGTGCTTAACGTGCGTAAGTTCACCTCGTACAACGTGCGTTTTAGCGCCGAAGGCTAGAGGGAAAGCGATGTCTAACCAGCCAGAAGTTATCTACCTAAAAGATTACCAAGTACCGAGCTACTTGGTAAAAAGTGTCAGCCTTGAGTTTCAGCTTCACGAAACTCACACCCGTGTAAAAAGCCAACTGGCGATGACGCCAAACCCCAAAGCAGCTGAAAACCAGCCAGTGGTTTTACACGGCCACCCTGATGTTACTTTGGTATCGGTGCGCTGCGAAGGCGAGAGCCTTACAAGCAGTGACTACAGCCGTGATGGCGAATTGCTTAGCTTGCCAGCGCAAAGTGGCGACTTTGTATTAGACATTGAAGTCGACATTGACCCAGCGGCGAATACCGCGCTTGAGGGGCTGTACCAATCCGACGGCATGTACTGTACTCAATGTGAAGCAGAGGGCTTTCGTCGTATTACCTTCTTCCCAGACCGCCCTGACGTGATGACCAGCTTCACCACCATCATTGAGGCCGATGCTGAAAAATACCCAGTACTCTTGTCGAATGGTAACTTGGTGAACAGTGAATTGTTGAGCTCAGGTCGCAAGCGCGTGACGTGGGTTGATCCTCACTTAAAGCCAGCTTACTTGTTTGCGCTGGTGGCGGGTGACTTGGCTAAAATCGAAGATACCTTTGTCACCATGAGTGGCCGTAAAGTAGCGCTCGAAATTTTTGCTGAGCGCAAAGACCTCGATAAGCTAGACCACGCCATGGCGTCCCTTAAAAATGCGATGAAATGGGATGAAGAAGTCTATGGCCGTGAGTACGACCTTGATATTTACATGATCGTTGCCGTCGACTTCTTTAATATGGGGGCAATGGAAAACAAAGGCCTCAATATTTTTAATACCTCATGTGTATTGGCCAACCCTAAAACAACCACAGATACGGGCTTTCAGCGTGTTGAAGCAGTGGTTGCACACGAATATTTCCACAACTGGTCGGGTAACCGCGTCACCTGTCGCGACTGGTTCCAGCTTAGCTTAAAAGAAGGCTTTACCGTGTTCCGCGATGCTGAGTTTTCAGCGGATATGAACTCACGTACGGTGAAACGTGTTGAAGACGTTAGCCTTTTGCGCACGGCTCAGTTTGCTGAAGATGCGGGCCCAATGTCTCACCCGATTCGCCCAGATTCTTTTATCGAAATCTCCAACTTTTACACGCTAACTGTGTACGAGAAGGGCGCTGAAGTGGTGCGTATGCTACACACCTTGTTGGGCCCAGAAGGCTTTCGCAAAGGTACGGACCTGTACTTCGATCGCCACGACGGCCAAGCCGTGACCACCGAAGACTTTGTTGCTGCACTTGAAGACGCGACAGGTAAAGACCTGACCTTGTTTAAGCGCTGGTACAGCCAAGCAGGTACACCCGAAATTACGGTGTCTGAAGCTTATGATGCAGCAAGTGAAACGTATCGTTTGACCATTGCTCAGCAGACACCAGCGACACCAGGGCAGGATCAAAAACTGCCGGTCGTTATTCCGTTTGCGATGGCGTTAATCGATGCTCAAGGGCAAACATTGGCACTTGAAGGGACGAATGACGAAGGAACCTTGGTACTTGAGGTCACAGAGGCTGAGCAAACTTTTGAATTTAACGGCATCAAAGCGCAGCCGGTACTATCGGCACTGCGAGGCTTCTCAGCGCCAGTTAAATTGAAGTTAGACCGCGATCGCGACACCTTGATGTTCTTGGCTAAGCATGACCAAGACGGATTTGCCAAATGGGATGCCGTACAGTCACTTGCGGTGGGAGTGTTGCAAGACCTTGTTGTAGCCAGCCAAAAGGGCGAAGCACTGGTGCTTGACGAACGTTTGATTGAAGCTTACCGAGCGGTGTTGGCAGACGAGTCGGCTGACCCAGCTATGCGCGCACTGATCTTGGCCTTGCCAACTCCAGCCTACTTGGCCGAGTTGGCGACAGAGATTGACGTAGATGCTATTGATGCGGCGCGAACCTTCGCACAAGAAACCATTGGCAAAGCCTTGGTGGATGAGTGCTTAACGACGTATCAAGCCCTCGATTGGAAAGGTGAGTACAGCCCTGCGGCAGATCATGTCGCTAAGCGTAGCCTCAAAAACTTGTGCCTAAGCCTTGCGTGTGCCGCGGGTAGTGACAAAGCCATTGCCTTGGCGAGCGAGCAGTACCAGAGCGCAAATAACATGACCGATCAAATGGCAGGTCTGAGCTTGTTGGTGAAGTATGGCAGCCAAAGTCAGCGCGACGAAAGCCTCGCGAGCTTCTACGATCAGTGGCAGCAGGAGTCGTTGGTGGTTAACCAGTGGTTCATGTTACAAGCGGCAGAATCGAAAGAAGGGGCTATCGAGCGAGTAAAAGCCTTAACTGAGCACCCAGCATTTGATGCCAAAAATCCAAACAAGCTTCGTGCGGTATTGGGCGGTTTTTGTGCCAATAACCCGGTTAACTTTCACAAGCTCGATGGCAGCGGTTATGCCTTTTTGGCCGACTGGATTATCGAACTGAACCATTCCAACCCGCAGGTTGCATCGCGTATGCTCACGCCGTTGACCCGCTGGAAAAAATACAGTGCTTCGCGTCAAGACTTGATGAAGGCCGAGCTCAACCGCATTTTAGCGGTGGAGGGGCTGTCGACTGACGTCTACGAAGTAGTAACTAAGAGTTTGGCTTAAGCACTGACAAAACAAGACTTCTGGTCTTAAATAGGTGAGTGTAGGTTTTTTAGTGAGGGGGCGACTGATTAAGCGCACCGTGTATGCCGTGTTAGTCGCCTTTTGTATGTTCAACCTTAGTTAAGGGGACGCAGCGATTTTGCTGGTCTATACTTGCATAGGATTGATATGAATTTTTTAACGTCTCAAGTGATAAGCAAGGACGGAAAATGGAAGCAAAATTAAATACCGCTGATAAGTTTGATATTCAGCAAAACTATCGTCGCTATCTTCGTTTGAAGGATCAGCACACGGCGGCACAAGATGCACACAACTACGCTCGTGCCGAAAAGATTTGGATTGCGGGTGTTATTACGCTGCCATTTGCCGTGGCCTCTACTTTCTTTTTAGGTGTATCAGCGGGTCTGTTTGGTGTTTATTTCTACTCGCTGTTAAAAACAAAGTTGCGTATTAACGAAGCCGTAGAAGGCTTAGAGCAGCTTGACCGCTGGTTCTCTAAAAAGCGTTTAAGCTTTGAAGGCAAAGTAATGTACGCCCTTAATGATCGCTTGCTCGAAAACCCAATCGATCCTTTTGACGATCAGTTTTACGCTCAAGACAACAAGTAAGCCTTTGTCTTTTGCCTAAGCCCGCTCCCTTTGAGCGGGTTTTTGGTTTGTAAGGGGGTAAAAAGGGCTGGAGGCACAAAAAGAGCAAAGGATATAAAAAGCGCTTTTATGACTGGAAAGGCACTAAGCGGCTGAGCCACCACTAAAGTCGTAGAAAATTGCCACTATTAGGGAAGGGTGATAAATGCTTTACAGCGCAATAATTAACCAAGCTTTGTCACAGAGTGGTTGGGTAGTAAAACCACTCGAATCCTTTTAGCTCTATTCCGTATCCTTTGCCCGCGAAAGCGGGCTTTTTTTGTCTTGCGAGCGTGCAAGACATTCGCCACCCTTCCCGTTACACTGGGCTCACACCCAACCGATCCGTCGACAACGAGCTTAAAATAAGACGAAAAGGAGCAGTCCGTGGAATTCGAGAGGTTTTCGCCTGCCTGTGAGCGTAATAAAGACGCCATTTGGTCTGTTATGGCCAATGCCTTTGCACAGGCGACGCGCATTTTAGAAGTGGGTAGTGGCAGTGGTCAGCACGCTTTTGCTTTTTCGGCGCGACTCATTGCCGAAAAAGCCCCTGAACCGATTAGCTGGCAACCCACCGAGCTACCGAGCAGTTTGCCGAGCTTATCCTCTAACTTGGCCCGCGCAAAAGCGCCTTGCCGTCCGGCTGTGATCTTAGATGTCGCACAGCCCTACTCCAATAGCGGCTTACCCGAGCAGTATTACGATGGCTTTTTTACAGCCAACACGCTGCACATTATGAGCTTAGCCCACGTTCACTCCCTATTTACCTTGCTAGGAGAAGCTCTTAAGCCCGGCGCGAATGCAGTGATCTATGGCCCGTTTAAATACCAAGGTGGTTATACCAGTGACAGTAATGCCGAGTTTGACCAGTGGCTAAAAGCCCGAGATCCTCGCAGCGGTATTCGAGACATAGAGCAGGTGTGTGAACTGGCGCAAGCGGTTGGCTTAGAGCTAGAGCAAGACCACCCGATGCCAGCCAATAACCAATGCTTACACTTTGTAAAAGCGCGTTAGCTTTGGTCCTTAAGGCCTAACTTCGACGTAAAATTCCTGCCGAAGTAGTATGTTGTCTGATCAATTGTGTTTATATGATCAAGTGTTAGTCAGTTGTAGGAGCCTTACCGTGAACCATCCACACCCAGCGATAGTATCCGCCTCAAGCTCTTCGCGCGACGCTGAGCAGGTGGCGAGCGATATAGCTAAGGCCTTTGAAGGGCACGAGCTGAGCCAAGTTTTGTTTTTCTGCTCGGCTGAGTACGACCTTCCGAGCTTGGCAAAGGCGCTTCGAGAGCGCTTTGGCGATACTGATGTGGCCGGCTGCACCACGGCCGGTGAGTTAACCCCTGATGGTTACGAACAAGGTAGCGTCAGTGCTGTCGCGTTTTTGGCGTCGGACTTTGCCGTATCAGCGACCCTCATTGAAGACCTGGAAAACTTTCAACTCGCCGACGCTCAAACCTGTGTTGATGGCCTAATCGTCCAGTGTCGCCAGCGTGAGCTTACTCCCATCAAGGGCAACACCTTTGTGTTAACCCTGCTCGATGGTCTTTCTCACGCGGAGGAACGAGTACTACTGACGCTTAGCTCGGCCCTAGGAAGCATCCCGCACTTTGGCGGCTCTGCTGGTGACGATATTCACCTATCCAATACTCATGTGTTCTTTAACGGTCGCTTTTACGACAAGGCCGCCGTGGTTTTGATGTTTAATACACCTCACCCTTTTGAGGTGTTTAGTACACACCATATGCGTGGCTCAGATACCAAGCTGGTGGTGACCGAAGCCGATCATGACAGTCGCGTGGTTTATGAACTTAATGCTGAGCCAGCGGCACTCGAATATGCGCGCACTATTGGCGTCAAAGTTGAAGACCTTAATCACCGTATTTTTGCGCTAAATCCTATCGCCGTACGCTACGGTGATGAATACTATGTGCGTTCTATTCAAAAGGTAAATGATGACCTTAGCCTATCGTTTTATTGCGCGGTAGAGACGGGCATTGTACTTACGGTGATGCAGCCAGACCAAATTTTAAAAGACCTAGAGCACCAAGTAGATAGCTTACAAAGCCAAGTTGGCGAGTCATCAACGATACTTGCCTGTGACTGTTTTTTGCGCCGCTTAGAAGTGCAAGCGCTGGATAATGTCGTAGATGCGACTAAGTTATTAACTACACATCATATTGTTGGCTTTAACTCTTACGGCGAACACATTGCTGGTATGCACGTAAACCAAACGTTTACCGGTGTCGCGATTGGGCAAAAAACGGATGACAGATAACGCAGCGCTTGTTGAACAACTGCTTTCTGAAAACAGAAAACTCAAAAAAATTAACGCCGCGCTCATTAAGCGTGTTGAATCGGTCAACACCCCAGGGGCTGATGCTTACTCAGCTTTTGGTCATTCAGTGGTTTTGGCTGAACAGGTGCGTGAACGTACCGAAGCGCTTAATAATGCACTAGCACGCTTAAAAGAGAGCAATGCTGCTCTGCAATCGGCTAACGAGCAGGCGGCGATGTACCACCGTCGCTTGGCAGATGCGATAGAAAGTATCTCGGATGCGTTTGTGCTCTTCGATAAAGACCGTGCGTTGGTGATGTGTAACCAAAAGTTTCGCGCCTTTTGGATCGGCACACCGGTGACCATCCAGCAAGGCATTACCATTCAAGACATTGTTCAGCTGTCTTACCAACACAACCTGATTAGCGAAGAACTAAAAGGCGAAGACGGTCGCGTACGAATTTTTAAAACCCGCCAAGGTCGCTGGTTACAAATGCGCGAAATGACCACCTTTGAAGAAGGGGTGGTGATTCTTCTTACGGACATTACTGAGCTAAAAGAAAGCGAACGTGCTTCACGCGAGCGGGCGCTGGAGCAAAAGTCTCGATTGTTACAACGCACTGTAGATAACCTATCTCAAGGGGTGGTTTTAGTTAACCCTGAAGGGCAAGTGGAGCTCTGGAATGATCGTTTTATCGAACTAACCGGCGTAGAGCGCACTCAAGTAGAAGGGCATCCGCCATTTGCATCGGTGATGTCACAGCTACCCGCTATGTTAAATCACGCACTGTCTGGCTCCAGCCAAGGTGAAGTGCAAAAAAGTGAGCAAATGCTCAAAGATGGCCGAGTGCTTGAGTTGCGCACCCACCCAATGCCAGCAGGTGGTTTTGTTAACACCTACACCGATATCACACAGCGCTATCGTTATGCCGAAACCCTGCGCGAAAGTGAGCGTTGGGTTCGCTTGATTACCGACCACGTACCGGCGCTGATCGCCTACGTAGGTCACGATATGACCTACCGCTTTACCAACAAAGTTTACGACGAATGGTATGGCTTTGAGCCTGGCGAGCTATTAGGTAAGTCGGTGATTAGCGTGCAAGGTGGTTTACAGTTTGCGGCACTTAAGCCCTTTATTACTCGTGCCTTAAATGGCGAGTCAGTGACCTTTGAGTTTAAAGAGTCCAACGCGGCAGGCGAAAAGCGTTACATGCTTAAGCACTATGTGCCTAACTTAGATGCCTCTGGTGAAAGTGTGGGCTTCTTTGTTATGAACCGAGACATCACTGAGCGCCATCGCACCGCTGAAGAGTTGCGCCAGTCTTACCAGCTACTTGAGCAGCGGGTAGAAGAGCGTACCTCTGAACTAACGGCACTGAACGGACAGCTCTTGCAAGAGATTCACGAGCGCCGAGAAATAGAGGCCATGTTACGTGTGGCTAAAAAAGAAGCCGAGCAAGCCAACTTATCTAAAACCAAGTTTTTAGCGGCCGTGAGCCATGACCTGTTGCAGCCACTTAACGCGGCCCGACTGTTTATGGGGGCGTTAAGCGAGCTACCGCAAGCGGAACAAACGCAAAAACTGGTGCAATCGGCGTCTAACTCCCTCGAAGATGTTGAGTCCTTGTTGGGCACGCTGGTGGATATTTCTAAGCTTGATGCTGGCGTGGTGACCCCTGATTTACGTGCGTTTGAGGTGGGTACCTTAATCGAAAATATCGCCAACGAGTTTAGCCAACATGCGCAAAAGGCGGGCTTAGGGTTTCGCTGGGTACCTTGCAGTGCCTCAATTAACAGTGACTCCCAATTACTTGCGCGGATTTTGCGCAACTTTTTAACCAACGCTATTCGCTACACCCGCGAAGGGCAAATTTTGTTTGGCGCTCGTCGTCGTGGGCAGCAACTTGAAATTCAAGTGTGGGACACGGGCGTGGGTATTCCCGACTCAAAGCTAGACGAAGTCTTTATTGAATTTAAGCGCATTGCTAAACAAGAAGAAGACGCCCCCGAAAAAGGCCTAGGGCTGGGGCTGGCCATCGTTGATAAGATTTCGCGAGTGTTAGGTCACCCCATCCATGTGGCCTCTGACTATGGCCGTGGTTCGATGTTCTCTGTCACCGTGCCCTTGGCGTCGGTCAACCCTCAGAAAGCCGCTATGGGGCCTATGCTTCCGCAGGTGATTGATCATGTGCAGGGGGCTGAGATTTGGCTGATCGACAACGACCCGTCTATTTGCAGCGCCATGTCGGCGTTACTGTCTGGCTGGGGCTGTGATGTGTTAACGGCGCTGTCGTTGGATGACTTGGTTTCTAAAGTGAGCCCGCAAGAGCAGTTACCCGACTTGCTGATTGTGGATTACCACCTCGACAATGATGAAAACGGCGTAGATGCAGCGAGAGAGCTTGATGGCCTGTTTCCAGATAAGGTGCCTGTATTGATGATAACGGCAAACTACAGTCAAGACCTCAAGCAGGATATTCGCGAGTTAGGCTACCTGCTAATGCACAAGCCTGTTCGGCCTATGCGACTCAAAGCGGCGTTAAGCCACTTGATCGGTGGCTCCCTCGCAACGCCGCCTTAAAGCTGCAACTCAAAGAGCCTTTGAGGTCTGGGAGAGGAAGTCGCCAAAACACATCGTGATAAACAGGCTATATAAAAAAGGCGGTGCCTAAACTGTTGTCTAACAGTTGGGCGACCGCCTTTTTTGTAGAAGGTAATTTTACGCTTTGGCTTGATTAGCGTTTGAGGTATTCGCCAAAGTCCACATTGCCCGCAGATAGCACCGCTTGAATACGGTTATGCACACCCAGTTTACGCAAAATAGCGGATACGTGTGCCTTTACCGTGGTTTCGGCGATATTGAGGTTGTATGCGATTTGCTTGTTAGACTCGCCCTTAGACATACGCTCAAGTACCAACAGCTGACGACGGGTTAACGACGAAAGCAGCTCTGGTGGAATCTGAGGGTCTTCGCGGCGTTGATTACGGCGATTCTCAGGTTGGCTAGAGCGAATAATATCTGAAGGTAGGTAAACGTTGCCGCCCAAAATTTGCTCTAGTGCCTGGGTCATCTCGTCACGGGAAGATGATTTGGTGATAAAGCCAACCGCGCCATAGGTAATGGCTTGCAGCACAATTTGCTTGTCTTCTTCAGCCGACACAATCACCACAGGAATGGTTGGTGCTTCGTTGCGAAGGCTAATCAAACCGTTTAGGCCGTTCATACCGGGCATATTTAGGTCGAGTAGAATAAGGTCTAACTCTTCATTGGTTTGAGCAATTTCGAGTGCGCTCGTGAGGCTTTCAGTTTCTAGTGTGGTCGCATCAGGAAAGCCACTCGAAATTACACCCGTAATGGCCTCTCGAAAGAGCGGGTGGTCATCAGCGATAAGAATATTGTACAAGGCTAACCTCTCTTACTTTTTAATTATTATTCTAAACTATAGACGCAAACGTTAAGTTTAGTCGTTTTTAGGTGAAGCGTTGGGTGCAATGGGCGTAGCATCTACTAACGACTGGCCAATGTCTTGCCAACCATCAATGCCGTTTTTAAACCAGTAAACCTGTGTGTAGCCTGCTTCTACAAGGCGCTTTGCAGCGTTCCAAGACATCCAGCAATCGGCTCGGCAAAACACAACGAGCGGTGTGTCCTTGGTCTCTGTTTGCGTAGCGATATACCCAAACAAGTGGTTTTGCCACAAGGGTTTAAGCTCGCCATGGCCAACATTTGCAAGCCACACGGCACCCGGCAGTGTTTTGATATTGGACTTTAAAAACACACCTTGTCGCCATTCACTGGGGCGAACATCCAGTAACAAGAGTGAAGGCTGCTCTGCGAGTAGCTGAACTAACGCCTCGGCACTGAGGGTGGTTGCGCCGTCAAGTTGGTCAGGCGAGGGCGCGCGGTAACGATCAACGCGATAACCGTTGTCGTTAAAGTTTTTCGCAGTGGTAGCGAAGGAACTGTGGCTTGTTAACGCAAGGCTCAGGGTGAAAAGCCCTACAAGAACAGTCGTGACCCATGTGTTTTTTATTTTAGTCATCATCTGGTTCGTGTGCTTATTACACGTGAGGTAGCATTAGAGCCTGCTTTGGCGAGAGTGTGAATTAGACCAAATAGCAAAAAAACAAGTACTAAAGTAGTAGAAAATAGCTTATCAGAAACCCTTGTGTGGTGATGGTAAAAGCAAACGAAGCAGGCTTTAATTTAGTGCGCGTGATTGCTTTAAAAGTATCATAAAAACAAGGGTTTAGAGGGGTTGTGTGTAGGTGGGTTAGCGTGCAGCTTGCAGAGTAACTAAAGGAGTAGCCGCCGCCTCTTAAAGTCGAATAGGCGGGCAGGCTGCGTATTGGTTTTAGACAACGAAAAATTAGTCTATTTGTCGTGGGCCTGTTCGACTGCTTCTGTTGGATCTTCGTATTGGCCAAAGTTAAAGGCTAATACAATGACCGAAAATATGCAGATAAGAATCACGAGAGTGTCGATGAGTACCCACAGTGAGCTACCTTTTAAAATCCACGCACCGATGTTAACCAAAACCATGGCGGTAAATCCGATAATCGCTTTTTGAAAAAACTCTAAGCGGGCAGCGTCAGCGGTAAGGCCGTCAACTTCGTTATCAAGAAGGCAAAGATCAGCTTCTTTGTCATAGAGTGGCGCGTTTAGCTGAGCTTCTAGGTCGCTGCAGTCAATGTAGGCTCCGTAGCTATGAATAAGCTCCTCTTTTTCGAGGTCCACAAGTGCGGGCAGGGGCCCATTATTGTCTCCTTTAACGCTGTCAATGGACGCTTTTATCGCTGAGTCATTGGACTTAGGGTAAGGAGGGAGTAGGTGATCGGCGGGTGCAAAGTCATTAGGGGTAGAGGGTATCATCAGAAACAATCCTTTGTTTTTGGCTACGTTGATACGGTTTATGTTACTTGCTTACGCTTGTAGAATGGTTAGCGATACGCTAGTCCTTATGCGTATGTATTTTGGTTCGTGTGTGTTTGGTTAAGTATATTTGGCTGTTATTTAACCTATCACCTGATTCTAACAGCCTGAAATAAAAAAACAGCTGTAAAACTGTTCATTTTTACCTTCGTGGTTTTCTCAGTCTTTGTTGTATCTTGGTGTTATTTAGCTGCGACTTAAACGCTTTTAGCGGCAACATATCGTGTTTTTTTAATAAACCTCTTAGCTGGTGGTAGCTAAGGCCTAGCTTATCGGCACTTATTTTCTGATTCCAGTAGTACTTTTGTAGTGTTTGTATGATGATTTGGCGCTCCTGTGTCAGCATTTTTTGCGACAAGCTGGTCGTTTCTCTCAGGTCAATGGTGTTGGCCGTATCGAGAGCATTGTGCGCATCGATAGCTGACACTTCAGCAGGTCTTACTTTATTGGCTTGAGCCTCGGTGCTGTTGGCGTTATTACTCTGAGTCTGAGCGGGCGTGGCTTTTTTAGAGTCTGGTACCAAAGACGGTGTTGAGGGCTCTTCTCTGCTATTCTTAAATGGCCGCCACGGTGCTCTAAAAGGATCTAGCTGAACCTCTTCAACAGGTTCATCTGCCGATTTTGCTTGATAGATAGCCCGCTCAACGACGTTTTTTAACTCTCGTACATTACCTGGCCAAGGGTGTTGGTTGAGTTGCTCAAGTGCCTTTGGGGCAAAACCCGGAAAGTAGTCATAGCCCATCTCTAAACACATCTTCTGGGCGTAGTGGTTTGCTAGCAGCTCAATATCACCTTCTCGGTAGCGAAGTGGTGGCACATGAATCACATCAAAGGCGAGGCGGTCGAGTAAATCAGCGCGAAAGCTGCCCTTGTCGGCCATTGCGGGAAGGTCTGCATTGGTGGCGGCGATTAGGCGGACGTTGGCTTGTAATGCGGTTTGACCACCCAAACGCTCGTATTCGCCATACTCAACTACCCTAAGTAGCTTTTCTTGAACTGTAACCGAACAAGTACCCAGCTCATCCAAAAACAGGGTACCTTGCTCTGCGCGCTCAAAGCGACCCATACGGCGCTTCGCTGCACCGGTAAATGCGCCGGCTTCGTGGCCGAAGAGCTCAGACTCTAAAAGCTGCTCGTTCATGGCGGCACAGTTAATACTCACCAAAGGTTTATCCCACCGTTGCGAAAGGTAGTGTAACCGTGCAGCTACCAGCTCTTTACCTGTGCCACGTTCACCTAAAATTAAAATAGGGCGCTCAAGACTGGCGGCCCTAGCAATATGATCCGTCAGATCCAGCATCAATGCAGATTCGCCAATAAGGCTTTGGGTGGGTGTCATATCAACTGCGTCTTCTATTTTGATTAAAATATTGGTTAAAAATACTATTTTATTGGTTTTTATTGCAAATTTAGATGTGGTCAAGCCTAGGGTTTTTTCTATCTTTTAGTTAAAAGTTCATACAAATCATATGGTTATGATTTCTGGCACGCTGCTCGCTATACACCCTGTGTAAGCGACAAAGGTGAAACCTTGAGGTCGCTCAATTGACTAAATCAAACCTGGAGTAAACCATGGGTATTTTTTCTCGCTTTCAAGATATCGTAAATGCCAACCTCAATGCGCTGCTTGACCGCGCAGAAGATCCTGAAAAAATGATTCGTCTTATGATTCAGGAAATGGAAGAAACGTTAATTGAGGTACGTACCAACTCGGCTCGTGTTATCGCCGACAAAAAATCTCTTGAGCGCCGTGTTGCTGGTTTGGCGCAAGAAGAAAAAGAATGGGAAGGCCGTGCAGAGCTTGCCATCACCAAGGGGCGTGAAGATCTAGCCCGTGCAGCCTTATTAGAAAAAGCGACGGTAGCCGAAACACTTAATCGCTCAACGGCTGACCTCGAAGCCATCGAAGAGCACTTGGTGAGCCTAAACAGCGAAATTTCTCAGCTGCAGCACAAATTGGACGACGCTAAGTCTAAGCAAAAATCGATGATGGCGCGTGAAAAGAGTGTCCGTTCACAGTTGGATATTCGCCGTCGCTTTGACCGTGACCGTTTAAATGATGCGTTTGAAAAGTTTGAACGTTACGAGCGTAAAATGGATGATATGGAAGCAGAGGTCGAAAGTTACGACCTAGGTGCTAAAGACCTTGTATCAGAAATCGATGGTCTTGAGCGTAACGAAGAAATTGAAAAAGCAATGGCTGAGCTAAAAGCCAAAATGAACAAACCATCTTCAGAGGGCTAATTAATAATGTCAGGCTACGTGTTCTTTTTTGTTCCGGCAGTCATCTTTTTCGGCTTGGTGCTGCCACTTTGGTTAGTACTGCATTACATCAGCAGTTGGAGAAGTGCACGCAGCTTATCGGCCGAGGATAAGCAGTCCCTTGCCATTGCCCTAGAAGAGGCAGAGCGATTGGAGCAGCGAGTGCTTACCTTGGAGCGAATTTTGGATGCCGAACAACCAAACTGGCGACAATCTCAACACAGTACTGAGTCGCCCCGTTAACCTCGCGTGATGAGGTCGCTGAATGGGTAGCGAGCGTTATCAGCTACCCTTATATAGGGCTAGGTGGCTAGCCGAGGAGTGTAAATGTTTACCGCAAAGTACCGTGGTTATGATATGAATTTATACCGTAGTCAGCGTCGTCGTTGGCTGGCGGGTGTGTGTGGAGGCATCGCCGAAAACATGGGTTGGTCGGTGACTGGCGTGCGTGTTGCGACCTTCTTACTGTTTTGGTTCACCGGCCCACTTATGCTGTTTGCTTACATCGCAGCGATCTTTTTGATTGCCAACGAGCGTTACGCCAATAACGTGATCGTTGAAGACGAGCAGGCAGCGAGCTGCAAGTTTAAGCTAAAGCGCGCGAAAGCGTGGACTGATACGGCCACTAAAAATGCTAAAACCTTTGGTGACAGTGTGCAAAAGCAATGGAAGGAGCATCAGCAGTCGCGAGCGACCGAGGAGCCGAACCTAAAAGACCGAGTGATGTACAAAGGTGATATGACTTCGGCCAAGGTGGAGCAAATTCGCCAACGCTTACGCCAAGTAGATCGCCAAGTGCGAGATATGGAGCAGCATGTCACCTCGTACAAGTTCCAGTTTGATCGTGAGTTGAACCGATAGGCCTCTACTGATCAATCTCTGAGCTAAAAAACCAAGCCCCTTATCTTTTCAGGTAAGGGGCTTTATTTTGAGGTTTTTGACCCGTGTTGTCCTTTAGGAGTCAAAGGACTTTGTCGAAGACTGCAATTGACCAATCAGAGCTTCGAGCTCTTTGGTTGCTGCGAGGGTTTTTTGCGCTGCGTCTAAGTTTGTTTCGGATTCGACCTTAATGGACTCGGTACTCCTGCTTACTTCATTACAAGTCAGACTTTGCTCTTCTGCAGCACTCGCGATCTGAGTGGTTAGCCCTAAAATTTCGCTAATCGACTGATTCACGGTATCGAAAGCCTCTGAGGCTTCGCCAGCTTGATCGATGCCTTGTTCTGCTCGTTCTTTACTCTCTTCTAACGTGTGGGCCGTTGCTGAAACAAGGTGTTGAATTTGTTCAATGGTTTCTGTGATCCCTTGTGTGGCTTGCTGAGTGCGCAAAGAGAGGTTTCGAACTTCGTCTGCAACGACCGCAAAGCCTCGACCTTGCTCTCCGGCCCTTGCTGCCTCAATGGCTGCGTTAAGGGCTAACAGGTTGGTTTGTTCGGCGATGTCAGAAATACTGCCAACAACTTCGCCAATAGCAGAGGTTTGGCTCTCAAGTTGCCCTGATACTTGTGACGCATTCATTACTGCTTGGCTAAGCTGCTCCACCGCGCTGATGAGGGCGGTAATTTTGTCTTTACCCTTTTCTGCCTTGTCTACTGCTGAACTAGCCGCATCTGCACATGCAGCAGTATTACGCGCAATTTCGTCAGCGGTGGCGGCCATCTCCGTTGTGGCACTGGCCAGAGCTTCGGTATCTTGGTTTTGTTTTTGAATGCCGTTTTGGGTTTGTTTTACGGCGTCTTCCGTGGCGTCCATGACGTTGTAAAGTGTCGAGATAGTATCTTCAACTCGCCCAAGTAGTGTCCGTAGCTTAGCGCGTAACACCTTCAGCGATAGTGCAACTCGACCCGTTTCGTCCATGCTGTGGGTCATAACATGGAGTGCTAATGGACTGTCGTAAATCCCCTCCGTGAGAGGATTTATGCGTTTGATTTTTTGCAGCAAGTAAAGGGTAGTCCCCAGCCCTGCTGCCGCAAAGCACAGGCTGCCAGCTATACCAATGCCGCTAGGAATAAACGGGAGTTGCATCGCTGCTATGCCTACAGCCGATCCAATAGCAGCTAGTGTATGTTTTGGTCCCAGATACTGAAATTTGAGGCCCTCGGCTTGCTTTAGGTCGATCTTGCTGTAGATTTTTTCAGCTCTGGCCACCTGCTCACGAGTCGGCTTTGTTCTTACCGATTGGTAACCTACTTTAGTGCCCGCAACGTCGTAGACAGGGATAACATAAGCTTGAACCCAGTAAAAGTCGCCATTTTTACAGCGGTTTTTAACGATCCCCATCCAAGGTTTGTCTGCTTTTAAGTGCTTCCACATATCGGCAAAAGCGGCTTTAGGCATATCAGGGTGGCGTACAACGTTGTGTGGCCTGCCTACTAGCTCAGCATGTGTAAAACCAGCGACTTCACAGAACGCTGGGTTGGCATAGGTGATGACACCGCGGGTGTCGGTGGTTGAGATAAGGCGTGCCGTATCTGAAAAAATATATTCCTTACCATTGCTAGGCATAAGGAGCTCCGCAAGCTAGTTAAGGCTCTCTGAAAACAAAAAGAGGCTTTGGATTTACCCTAAGTCATCTGACCTACGTCAGTACCGCATAAATCAGCTATCGGCAAACGCGCAATAACGTTTAGAAAAAGTATTGCTAAACGAGCTTATGCAAAGAAAAAATCGTTAAAAAGGCTAGCGTTTATTAGCGGCCTTGCCTCGCTCGGGGCGAAAGCCTAGCACTGCGCAGGTTGCCGCTACTAAGGTGGTGGCTAACACAATACCGAGTGCTTCGGTGTTGAGTTGCTGGTACAGGGCAAAACGTACCAGCTCGACAGCATGGGTGAAGGGGTTGAGTTGGCAGACCCAATAGAGGAACTCGCTGGAGTCGCGCATTTTCCATAAGGGGTAAAGGGCAGATGATAAAAAGAACATCGGAAAAATCACAAAGTTCATCACACCTGCAAAGTTTTCGAGCTGCTTAATCCACGTCGAAATAAACAGTCCAAGCGCGCCTAATAATACACCCACTAACATAAGAGCAGGCAGGGCGGTTAGGTAGCCCATCCACGGTGGATCTATGTCCACAAGGCGCGCGATGGCTAAAAAGGCATACACTTGCACCAGCGAGATAATGGCCGTGGCGATGAGCTTGCACAGCAGTAAAAAGCTACGAGGCATTGGGCTCATTAATAAAACCCGCATGCTGCCCATTTCACGGTCGTACACCATCGACAAGGAGCTTTGCATACCGTTAAAGAGCAAGATCATGCAGGCTAACCCCGGCGCGATATACACCTCGTAGGTAATGTAGGTGGAGTAGGGCGCAATAATTGAGATGCCCAAAGCCGCGCGAAAACCCGCAGCAAACACCAGTAGCCAAAGGAGCGGCCTTACAAGGGCGCTCAAAAAACGGGTGCGTTGTTGAATAAATTTAAAGAACTCGCGCTTTAAAATACCGACAAAACAAAACCACGCAGCACTAAGGGTCATGAGGTGGCTTCCTTTTTAGTCAGCTTTGCAAAAGCAGTTTGTAAATCAGGTGCTTGGTGCTCGGCACAAATGGTACGGCTAAGTCCAGACGCCTTAACCTGCCCCTGATGCAAAATATAGACGGGGTCGTTGCTCTGTAGCTCGTCAATTAAGTGTGTGGCCCACAACACGGTCAGTGCTTTGTCTTGGCAAAGCTTGCGAACATGGGTGTTGAGGCTTTGCCGTGTTTGTGGGTCGAGCCCCACGGTGGCTTCGTCAAGCAATAGCACTCTGGGTTGGTGAATCAGCGCACGGGCAATTTCGAGACGACGGCGGTGACCTCCATTCAGGGTGCGCACCTTGTCATTTTGGCGATCGAGCATATCAATACGCGCAAGCTCTTCCTCAATGGCTTGACCTGCTTGCTTTGGGCCGATGCCGTGCAAGGCGGCATGGTAGTCCAAGTTTTGGCGCACGCTTAAATCAAGGTCGAGGGTGCTTTGCTGAAACACCACGCCAAGGTTTCGCATCACCTCGCGAGGGTGCTTTTGAATACCTAAGTCGCCGATGGTAATGTCGCCACTTTGAAGCTTGTAAAGGCGGGTAAGCAACGCATAAAGAGTACTTTTCCCCGCACCGTTAGGGCCAAGCAAACCGGTAAAGCTGCCTTTATTGGCGCTTAAGCTAACGTCGTTTAACGCGAGCTTGTTACCACCATAGCTAAAGCTAATATTGTCGATTTTAATAGACATACAGCTGCCTACCTTATTTGCTTGGTTACCGTGAGCTTAAGTGCGAATAATGACTTAAGCTCATTGGCCCAGGGTTAATACAATGGCGTGTGCCGCTTATTCTACGATGACTACACCCCATGGGTAACGACCCACTTTGACAGAGTCTGTTACTTTTAGGCTAGCTACATCTACCACAGAAACATCCGAGCTAACGCCGTTGGTTGTAAACAGCTTAGTCTCGTCTTCGTTTAGTGTCATGTGCCATACACGACGGCCAACCAATAAGTAGTCGAGTACTTCGTAAGTTTTGGCATCCACAACAGCCACGTGGTTAGACGGGCCGAGGGCAACAAAGGCGTATTTGCCATCACTGGTTAGCTTAATGCCTACAGGTTGAACTTTGTCTGGGTGAACACCACGAATTTCGAAGGTCAGCTTTTTAATAATGTCGTGACTTTCGGTATCAATGACAGAGACGGTGCCGCCGATTTCTGACGACGCCCATAAGATGGAGTCGTCTTTGTTAAACTCCACGTGACGTGGGCGCTGGTCTACTAAGGTGTTGTGGTAAAGCTCGTACGTAGTGGTGTCAATCCAGTGAACCATGTTGGTGGTTTCTGAGGTGGCAACGGCAATTTTACCGTTGTGGCTCACCGCCATACCTTCCGGCTCAACACCAACGTCAATTTGTGCCAGTACTTCGTTGGTTTGCGTGTCGACCACGGTCACTAAGGCGTCGTCTTCGTTGGCAATGTACAAGTGGCGGTTATTTGGGTGCAGGGCAAACTGCTCTGGGTCTTCACCCGAAGGTAATTCGTTAATAATTTCGTGTGTGGACAAGTCCATCACCTGCACGGTGTCAGAGTCTGACGCACAGATGTACAGTAGCTTGTTGTCTTTAGACAAGGTAATACCACGTGGACGCTGGCCCACCTCAATGGTGTCGATCACCTCAAGGGTGTCGATATTAATCAGCGTCAAGGTGTCGTCTTTTTCGTTTGATACATACGCAGTACCTGCCATTGCTTGCGCCGAGCACACAAGGGCCATGCCGAGAGTTGCTTTTTTAAGCACGCTGCTTAACGAGGTTTTTACGAATTTCATTTTGGATACCTATTTGTTTTTATCGTCCAAGAAAATCGGAAGGTTGGACTTGCGTGTGTTCATATTAATTAAGCGAGATTCGCGCTCGCTAATACCTTTTTCTAAACCGCTTTACCGTTTTAAAGCTTAGTGCACTGGCTTTCGGGTTCATCAAAGCCAAGGGTGTCTAGCTCGGTTTTAGGGTGCAAGTAGCCCTCAAGCGGAGCTTGGGATACCAAGGCGCGAGGGTGTACCAATGGAATGGGTTGGCGTAACTGGCCGCTCCAGGTGCGATAGCTGAGTTTGCGGCCTTTAAAAGCGGCTAGTTCAAACTTGTCTGATAAAAGGTAGCTTTTGACGCCCGAAGGGGAGGTATCTTTGGTTCGTGTTACCGCCTCGGCGATACTACGTACGGCAGCCCAGCTAGCGTAGTCTTTGCTGTTCATCCAGCGTTTGCTTTGTTTATCAAAGCGGCTTTGCAGTTGCGCCGCACCCCATTGTTCAACAACGCGATGCCAACCGGTAGGTGTCAGACCTTGTGTGCCCGCCACAGGACGTGGGTACCAAGTGTTGTAGGGCACATATTCGCCAAAGTCACCGCGCTCATCGGCGGTAACGACAAGGTCGTACTCATCTGTTTGTGTAAACACGGGTAGCTCTTTTTGAGCTGTTCGGCGAAGGTCTGTGTCAAAGTTCCACACCTTGGTTTCTATAATGTTTATACCAAAACGTTTTGCGGTGCGATCCAGCGATGCTGAATAAGCTTTGTCTTGGGGAGTGTCGCCGCGAATAACTAACCAATCCTTCCAGCGCTTTGCGCCCGACCACTGGCCCAGTGCATCGGTGAGCATGGCGCGGCTAGGAAGCGTGTGCAGCATATTGCTGTAACACGTATCGGTTCTTAAATGGTTTGCGTAGCTGCCTGCGTTAAATACCAAGGCATCGGTGGGCAGTGCCTCGGTAATCGAAACCAGAGCGTCTGCCGGTGCATTGACCACAAACAAGCGAAGGCCCTCAGCATACTGGGCGCTTGCCTGCTTGGTGAGCTCAGTAAGGTCGTCAGACACTTCAGGGTGCAGAGTATAGGTCTGACCTAAAAAGCGCCCTGTGGTGTTGCTGTCTTTGATACCTAGGTTAGCACCGGCTAGGCCCGTGTCTTCTGGGTCTGGCAAAATATTGGATAGCACTGGCGCACGCTCGGGCACAAACTCGAGGTAGCTAATATCCACCGCTTGTTTGTCGGCAGCAGCGGCTGTAAAAGAGAAGATAGCGAGCACGCTGGCACCGAGCCCAGACCGCAAGCGTCGAGGAAGATAAGTTGTCATGGTTATTTGCCGTTTATTATTTTTGTTTATTTTGGCTTGCCTGTTGTTAGCTGCAACGGTGAGTCGCAAGCAACCATCAGCACACGCCTTTTGTTAGGTTGCAAACAGCTTAAACAGCGTATGGATGAAACGAAATATGATAAAAGTACCAAACAAATAGTGCCGAAGTAGCATTCTATCGATCTGAACTCTCTCTAGGATAAAAAAGGCAATCGCGCTTCTCGCGCACCCGACTATAACAACAATCCCAAGGGTTCATACATGAAACGTCTAAAAAATCTTGCCGCAGCAGCCGTTGCAACTGCTGTACTCGCTTCTCCCGTTTTTGCCGCGGGAGATCTAACCCGTAAGCCAATCAAGTTGCCAGACTTGGTCATGGGTAGCGATGAATCTGACTACTACATGTCACAAAAGAATTACGACCTAGAAACAGGTAAAGCATACAAGCTTGCCATTATTTCTAACGGTCAAAAAGAATACGCCATGCAAGCTTCTGACTTCTTTGCCTCAATTTACCTACGTAAAGTTGAAGCGGGCGGCATGGAAATTAAAGCGGTTAGCTTAACTGAGCTTGAATTTGAAGATGCAGCCGAAGCTGAAATTTACTTTGTGCCTATTAAGCCAGGTACCTTCGAATTTGAAATGGAAGGCTTACAAGGCAAAGGTATGGTTGGCACCTTTACCGTGAAATAAACACTGTGAAATAAACACAATGCATTAAAAACACAGCCGGAGGGCGGTAACAATGAAACGTCTATTTTGCTCCAAAATTTTAACGAGGAGCCAAACAGCGCTTCTTGCTACCGCCTTTGTTTTTGGCAACCATGCCTTGGCCGAAAATACTAAAACCCTGTATTTGGTGGACATGCAAAACAACCTCCATACCTTTGGCCAAGTTGTTCTGACACCCAAAGCACAAGGCTATCATGCACAGTTAACGCTGGACGATAGCCAGCTAGAAGACTTCTTTTTATCCATGCGGCCATTTAAGTGTTTGCCTCACTCAGAGCAGCATTTGTGTCATCTTCCATACCCTTATGTCAATCGCGAACATATTGGCGAGCAAGACCTAGCCGACCTCTCATATCAGCTGTTATTTATTCGTCGTCAGCCAACTGACTACGGTATTAACCCCTGGTTTGGTGTTTATTACGAGCTGAATTGGCAAAACGAAGTGGGTGGTGTGATTGAAGGCGAGCTAAGAGAAGTGGATCTCGATATTTTGGCTTCACCGCCAGAAGATGGGAATTATCGCCCGATTACCGCCGATGACTTACATGACGCCGATGCGTCACAACACCTCTTTCCGAAGGTGTTAATTAAGTAGGACGCCTGTGCTGATTGGTCGCTCATACCTGGCTTATGGGTGTTTTATGAAAAAGTCTAACATCTTGAAATTTATTAGTAATTTATTGATGTAGAGCAAGTTGCTGTTTTAAAAACAGTACTTTAGGTGGCAAAAAACTACGACTATCGGACTAATTTCTGGGCGCGAAAGTACAATTCTTGTACTTCAAAATAGCCCATAAACTAAACCTATAAATGATGTTGAGTGAGGTACAGGCTTACGCAACTGCCGTTTGAGCAGATGAGCAGCATCATGAGAACAAAAAGAAAATTAGGTAAAGCAAAATGGCAAAAAGCAAAGTAGTAGGTTTAGCGGCAGCAATGGCAGCGAGCCTCGTTATTTCGACTCAAGCAGTAGCACACGGTGACGTGACTCCTCAGGGCGTAGAAATCGGTTCACTGACTCCAATCGGTGAAGAGTGGGTAGACGAAAACCCATACCGTGGTACCGATAACAAAGATTATGCCGAAGCCGTTAAAATTGGTGATTCTGCATACAACCAAAACTGTGCACGTTGTCACGGCCTAGAAGCAATTTCTGGTGGTATCGCACCAGACCTTCGTGAACTGACCCCTGACTGGGACGGTGACGAGTGGTACATCTACCGTGTAGTAAACGGTGCAGTACGTGATGGTGCGGTTTACATGCCTAAAATGGCAGACTACCTAAGCCAAGAAGCCCTATGGGCGATTCGTACTTACATCGAGTCACGCCGTGACCTTATGTAAGCGCGCATTTGCGGCTGTTCTTCTCGCTTGCTCGGCTTACGCTGAGCAGGCGTTTGCGCGTTATTACGACGACGTGATTGCCTCAGGCAAATTGATCGTCGGCTTCTATAAAGACTTCCCTCCGTATTCCTACATCAAAGACGGCCAACCTACGGGTATAGACGTCGAGATCGGTCAGCAAATTGCTAAATCCTTGGGCGTAAACTTTGTTCCCCATTGGATTACCCCCGACGAAAACCTCGAAGACGACCTGCGTAACAATGTTTGGAAAGGGCATTACCTCGACAAAAATGAGGAACAGCCGCTCGCCCTTAAAAACCTTGCCGACGTTATGATGCGTGTACCTTACGATCGCGTGTTTTCTTACCGTCAAGAAGAGGCCACAGGTGAGGTCATTAACGAACAAGTGGTGATGTTTGGGCCGTATCAGCGCGAAAGCTGGCGCATCGCCTTTGACAGTAAAAAACTGGATTCGGTCTCCACCGTTGCAGTGTTTCAATACCACCCCATTGGTGTCGAAATTGACAGTCTGCCTGCCTTTTATTTGACCTCAGCCTTTCAAGGGCGAATGCGTAACAATACTCGTCACTACAGCAATACCGCCGAAGCCTTTGAAGCGATGAAAGCAGGTAAAGTTGACGCTGTGATGGGTATGCGAGGGGAGGTAGATTGGCAACTAAGCCAAGCCAATAACCCACAGTACAAAATCGGCGAAAACGGATTTCCGATGATGGGCAAGCAAAAGTGGGATTTAGGTATGGCTGTTAAACATACCTATCGCCAACTCGGCTATGCCATCGAAGAAGTGGTTGATGGCATGGTGCGTTCGGGCGAAATGGAGGCTCTGTTTACTCGCTATGGCATGACCTACGAAAAGCCCGGTTTGTATCAGGAGTCTGAACTGTATCAATAGCTTTGTTGTTTGACCCGCCACACTCGCTCGTAGGGAGGCCCTGACTCAAAGGCCTCGTTCTTGCGGGTGCTGGACGGGATTTTTTGCTTTTATCGCGCTAGAGGTTGGATATGAAAATAATAATCACCAGCAGCCTGCTCGCCTTGTGTTTTAGCCCTGTGTCGTGGGCAGCACAATCTTCAACAGACCCACTGGCCTCGGTGATGTGGGACTTTACTCGCGCCAAATTTATTGGCGAAACTCCCTATGTGTTTGACGACGCTGTAAAAGTCATGGCACCAGCTCATGCTGAAGACCCAACGCAAGTGCCTATTATGGTGGATGCCTCAGCTTTTGATGGCCAGATCGAGCGTGTGGTCGCTTGGGCTGACCTAAACCCTATTCACCATATCTTTAGTTACTACCCTCATCCCGAGGTGACACCCAAAGTGTCCATGCGAATCAAAGTGCAGCAAGCAACACCCGTACGCGCTGCAGTGCTAACCCAAGATGGCGTTTGGCACGTCGGCAGTACCTGGGTCGAGGCGGCTGGTGGCGGGTGTACTACGCCCAGTTTATCGACGGCGAGCCCCTTGTGGGAAAGCGCCCTCGGGCAAATCAAAGCTCGCCAGTTTAGTGGCTTAAACGACTCGGCGCGTTACAAGCTGCGAGTTATTCACCCAATGGATACCGGCTTGGCCGATGGTATTCCTGAATTCTTTATTGAGCAGGTACAGCTGCGTGATAGCCAGCAAGCAACACTAGCGCGCATGGATCTATCGCAACCTGTGAGTGAAAACCCGGTGTTTACCTTTGATGTTAAACACCTTGGCCAGCACCACATATGGATGCGCGATAACAACGGCAACGAATTTTCGCAACCGTTGGCACAGTCGCATAGACAGATAAATGGGGAGATGAAGGATGTTCGTTAATCTTCGCCTGTTTGAACGCTTATGTATTTGCCTTTTTACGCTGGCCGCTTTTTGGGCTGGGCCACTGCAAGCTGCACCATTGGCGTATCAGCTTAAGCCAGTTGCGGTAGCAGAAGGAGTGTATGTACTTGAGGGTAAAACCCAAGACTTTAGCCGCGCCAACGGTGGCAACGTGGTTAATACGGCCTTTATTATTGGCGAAGAGGGGGTGCTTGTTTTTGATACTGGCCCATCGCTCAAATACGGTAAAGCCCTACGCCAAGCCATTGCGTCAATCACTCCTTTGCCCATTACTCAGGTGCTTATTAGCCACCATCACCCCGACCATATTTTTGGCAACCAAGCCTTTGCCGATGTACCCATCTTAGGGTTTAAACAAACCGCCCAAGGCATTGACGACTTTGGTGCCGACTATAGCGATAACATGTATCGCATGGTGGGCGACTGGATGCGAGGAACTCACCTTCAAGGTATTTCACAAACCATTACCGAAGGCCCCTTAGCGTTTGCAGGTCGTCAGTTAGAAGTGCTGCGTTTTAGCGGCCATACCGGTGCAGACCTCGCCGTTTTTGACCGCACCAGTGGCGTGCTTTTAGCCGGTGATATGGTGTTTATGCAACGCATGCTCACCACGCCTCATACCCCTGGTTTAGCGGTTTGGCGAGCAGAGCTAGACCAACTCATGAATTTGCCGGTAACGGCCATTGTGCCCGGCCACGGCCCTGTCCAAAAAGATACGCAAGGCCTCAAAGACATGCAGGCCTATTTAACTTGGCTAGACGATACCCTAAGCCAAGCGGCGCAACGGGGGGCCTCAATGAACGAGCTGATGCAAACGCCAATGCCACCGGCTTTTGCGGATACCCCTTTGGCTCGGTCGGAGTTTTTACGCTCGGTTGTACACCTTTACCCCAAGTATGAAGAAGCCGCTTTTTGAGTAAAACCTGATCGCAAGGCTAATAAAGCGGGCGTTTATTTTTGCTTAATTAGGGGTAACTTATTTAAAGTTTAAAATGGTTTATTTTTATATAAATCAATAGTTTATTGATTTCTTGGGCGCTTGTTTTTGATTGAGCGAAAGCGCTAAAAACCCTTGGTTTTTTTAGGGTATTACTACCAAGGGACTAATAAACTAATCCCGCTGTTTAATTGTTGTCATCGGCGGAAAAAACAAGAATTCAACACAGTGTCGGGATTATATCCCTGTGCTCCTTAACGCTAATAAAAAAACGAATCCGTACAGGAGAGTGCAATGAGCAAATCAGCATTCGGCAAGGGCTTTGCCCTCACTGCCTTAGTCGCTTCTATGTCGATGGCAACCGCTGCCCAAGCCGGTGTCACTGATAAAGACATTATCAATGACCAAATGACAACAGACGATGTTGTTAGTTATGGTATGGGTCTACGTGGTCAGCGCTACAGCCCGCTTAAAAAACTAAACGCCGACAACGTTGAAGACCTAAAAGCAGTTTGGTCTTTCTCATTCGGTGGTGAAAAGCAGCGCGGTCAAGAATCACAGCCAGTGGTTAAAGACGGCGTTATGTACGTAACCGCTTCTTACTCTCGTGTATTCGCAATTGACGTAAAAACCGGTGACGAGCTTTGGCAATACGACGCGCGTCTACCAGACGGCATCATGCCTTGCTGTGACGTAATCAACCGTGGTGTTGCGCTATACGGCGACCTAGTTATCTTTGGTACCCTAGACGCTAAACTTGTGGCACTTAACAAAGACACAGGTAAAGTTGTTTGGAAGAAAAAAGTAGAGGACTACAAAGCAGGTTACTCTATTACTGCCGCGCCAATCGTTGTTAAAGGCAAGGTTATCACCGGTGTATCAGGTGGTGAGTTTGGTATCGTAGGTAAAGTAGAAGCTTACGACGCGCTAACCGGTAAAATCGCTTGGACTCGTCCTACCGTTGAAGGCCACATGGGCTACATCTGGAAAGACGGCAAAAAAATGGAAAACGGTATTTCAGGCGGTAAGCCAGGTCAAACATGGCCGGGCGACCTATGGAAAACCGGTGGTGCTGCAACTTGGTTAGGCGGTACTTACGACCCTGAAGTAGACCTAATGTTCTTCGGTACAGGTAACCCTGCACCATGGAACTCTCACCTACGTCCTGGCGACAACTTGTTCTCATCTTCTCGTGTCGCAATTGACCCAGACACCGGTAAGATCGTATGGCACTTCCAAACTACGCCAAACGACGGTTGGGACTTTGACGGTGTAAACGAGCTAATCTCTTTCGACTACAAAGAAAACGGCAAAACCATCAAAGCGGCGGCAACAGCTGACCGTAACGGTTTCATGTACGTTCTGAACCGTGAAAACGGTGACTTCATCCGTGGTTTCCCATTTGTTGACGAAATCAGCTGGGCTTCTGGTCTAGATAAAAACGGTCGTCCAATCTACATTGACGAAAACCGTCCGGGTAACCCAGCAGACAGCGCTGATGGTAAAAAAGGTAAATCGATTCGTGCGGTACCTTCTTTCCTAGGTGGTAAAAACTGGATGCCTATGGCTTACAGCCAAGACACCGGTCTTTTCTACGTACCTTCTAACGAATGGGCGATGGACATCTGGAACGAGCCAGTATCATACAAAAAAGGTGCGGCATACCTAGGTGCAGGCTTTACCATCAAACCAACTGATGACAACTACATCGGTGTACTTCGTGCGATGGACCCTAAAACGGGTAAAGAAGTATGGCGCTACAAAAACTACGCTCCTCTATGGGGTGGCGTAATGGCGACTGCGGGTAACCTAGTGTTCACGGGTACTCCAGAAGGCTACCTAAAAGCATTTGACGCAAAAACTGGTGAAGAGAAATACCGCTTCAACACTGGTTCGGGCATTGTAGGTACTCCAATTACTTGGGAAATGGACGGTGAGCAATACATCTCTGTTGTATCAGGTTGGGGTGGTGCAGTACCTCTATGGGGTGGTGAAGTAGCTAAGCGTGTTAAACACCTTAACCAAGGTGGTAGCGTTTGGACCTTCAAACTACCTAACAAGTAATGACTAGGTAAATGCAACCTATGCTGGGCTGTCATGGGCGCAGCATCTTAAAGTTCGGCCTTGAACTTGCTAGCCGCTAAGCTTTGCTTAGCGGCTTTTTTGGTTTTATCGTTTTGCTAAAACCCTTGCGAGTTGTTTGTTACTATGGCGTCCGCCTTTAGTAATCGCGTATGAGTAAACCAATGAAAGCAAAAATATGGGTCGATGCCGATGCCTGCCCAAAAGTCATTAAAGAGATTTTATTTCGTGCTTCAGAGCGAGTGGGTATGTCTGTCACCTTAGTGGCCAACCAACCCATGGCGACACCTGCGTCAACGTTGGTGACCTCGGTGCAAGTGGCTCAAGGTTTTGACGTTGCCGATAACTACATCGCACAAAAAGTCGAAGCCGGTGATTTGGTGATTACCGGAGATATCCCCTTAGCCGCCGATGTGGTGGACAAGGGAGCACTGGCTATGAGCGCAAGGGGAGAGGTTTACTCTAAAGAAACCATTCGTCAGCGTTTATCGATGCGTGACTTTATGGAAACGCTACGTAACTCTGGGGTAGATACCGGCGGCCCAAAAGCGATGAGCGCGAATGACCGCCAGTTGTTTGCCAATGGCTTAGATAAATGGCTGGTTAAAGCAAAGCGCTTAGGTTAACCAGCCTGTCGCAGCTAAGCTGTTATTAGCTTTGTACATCCATGCTTAATGACGACATATCAATGACAAAGCGGTGAGCTAAGTCGCCTTGAGCAAGGCGCTCAAACGCCGTGTTGATTTCGTCCATCTTAATCATCTCGCACTCTGGGTAGATATCGTGCTCTGCACAGAAGTTAATCACCTCTTGTGTTTCGGCAATACCACCAATCAGCGAGCCAGACACACGGCGGCGACCAAAGATAAGCGGCACACTCATCAACTCGCCTAGTGGGCCTACTTGACCAACAACGACCAACGAGCCATCTACATCAAGCAGTGGCAAATAAGGGTCAAGGTCGTGCTTAGTAGGTACCGTATCAATAATCAAATCGAGGCCGTTTGCTGCGCTCGCCATGGCCGCTTCGTCGCTTGAAGCCAGCAAACCTTTTGCACCTAGCTCAAGGGCTTCGGCTTCTTTTTTGTTGCTACGGCTAATCACTGTCACCTCAGCACCCATGGCGACCGCCAGCTTAACGGCCATATGTCCAAGGCCGCCCAACCCAATTACGCCCACACGGGTGCCTTCTTTTACGCCCCATGTACGCAATGGCGAGTAGGTGGTAATGCCGGCACACAAAATAGGTGCCGTGCGTGCAAGGTCCATCGATTCAGGAATGCTCACGACAAACTCTTCGCGAACCACAATGTGCTTAGAGTAGCCGCCTTGGGTAGTGGTGCCGTCGATACGGTCTGGCGTGCCGTAAGTGGGTGTCATGCCGTTGCGGCAAAACTGCTCTTCGCCGTGGTCACACTGGTCACACGCTTGGCAGCTATCGACAAGGCAGCCCACGGCAACACGGTCGCCCACTTTGTAGTTTTTAACGTCTTCGCCCACGGCACTAACAACACCCACAATTTCGTGGCCAGGTACCAGTGGGTAAGGTTGTGGGCCCCAGTCGCCATTCACCGTGTGTAAGTCTGAATGGCAAACGCCCGAAAATTGAATATCAATGGCAACGTCGTTGGTGCGTAGCTCGCGACGTTCAAAATGGTAAGGCACCATGTGAGCATCTGATGAATGAGCTGCATATCCTACGGTTTTCATAAAGGTGACCTCTGTATAAAGAATCAATGATGGGGTGAATATGCTTTTTACTATAGGCCGAGCATGGCGCTGGCCAGTATCCAAATTCTCTAAGAAGCTTGCCTATTTCTCTAAACGCGCTGCTCGCAGCTTGGCTTTTGAGTATGGGGCGCTAATATGGAATTATCCCTTATTGGCTCAGTATTAGGAGGCAAAGCCCGTGTCATCAGACGAGTTGTTAAAGCAGCTGATTCATAAAGCGTTAGCGGTTTTACCGAGCGACGGTTTTGTTAAAACGGCGTTGCCCTCTGTAGGTATCTTTCGTCAATCGAGTGAGAGCTACTGCGACTCAACCATCTACAAACCCTGCTTAGTACTCACGTTACAGGGCCAAAAAGACTTAAATTTTGGCGATAAGGTGAAGACTTTAGCCGCAGGGCAATGCCTTATTACCTCGGTGGATTTACCCGTGGTGTCGCGCATTGTCGGTGCCACATCCGATAGGCCCTACATCAGTATCTTATTTGAGGTGAACGAGTCGCAAGTCGCCAACTTGGTTAGTGAGCTGGGCTCGCAGCATCGCAGTGGTGGCTCCTTTGACTCAGACGTCGTGAGTATCACACCCGCCAATACCGAAACCCTAGCCGTACTGTCACGAGCACTCGACTTGCTCGAAAATCCAAAAGACCTTGCAGTACTTGGCCCGATGCTAGAGCGGGAAATGATCTATCGTTTGCTACAAAGCGAACAAGGTGAGCGCTTACGCCACGTGTGTATTTCGGACAGTGCCGGCGACAAGGTGCTAAAAGCCGTGCGCTACCTTAACGAGCACTTTCATCAAACGGTGCGGGTAGAAGACTTGGCCAGCCAAGTGAATATGAGCGTGTCATCGTTACACAGCCACTTTAAAGCCGTGACCTCGCTAACGCCGCTTAAATACCAAAAGCAGCTGCGACTACACGAAGCACGCAAAATGATTATGCGATCAACCGAGGTATCGGCCGCGGCTTATCAGGTGGGTTACGAAAGTGCATCACAATTTAGTCGTGATTACAGCCAACTGTTTGGCGCACCGCCGTCAAAAGACCGTGCTCAACAACAAGCTCATTGGCAACTAGAACAAGCGGGATAATGAGGTATCAAATGAGTATCACACAACTCGTTTGGCCTGCTGTGATTATGTACCACGGCGATGATGAATTAACCTTTGTTAACAACGAGGCCCAATGGCTAGCCGAAGCACACCCCGCAACCAGCTTGTACACTGAGGGAGACCAGCTGGTTGATAGCCAAGGTCAGTGCTTTACATTGGCGCAAGCGGAAGGCTTTAACAACGGCGTGCCGCAGCGCTGCACTGGGCTTATCGCAACAGAGGCATTTTTAGAAAAACTAAAAGCTCATATCTCTAGCTTGGGTAACTGCTGTATTGCTAAAGTGCATATAAGCTCAGTTGCCGAGGGGGTGGCTATTGTGGGACAGAGTTAATGTTTGGTGCGCGTTAACCTGCGACAAACTCCAACCAACCTTCCAACACTTCTACAAAATCCTCTAGGCCGCAGCGGGCAGCGGATTCATCATCGTACAGTTCAAGGTCGTCTTCTAAATCAAAGTCGCCGTTTTGGCTTAGGCTGTGTGCCGTCACAATCGCATCGGTGCGGGTTAGGTGCAGGTCATACTCCGTGCCTTCGTGAGAAAAGTCCCAGCCTTTGCCTTGGCGCAGTTTATCGGCTGCGGCCAACAGTGAGTGGATTGTGGTTGTATCGTCTTTTACTTCTTGAGTGAGCCAATAAGCAATGGCTTCGTGCCCCATTGAGCAGTGGGCCTCGGGGCCGTAAGGGCCTTCGCTAAAATCGTATTCCATAAAAACAATACACCGGTAAAGAATAAGCAGGCGGCGTAGTTTACGGTGTTTTTTGAAGGGGCGCATCTGCCAAAAGCGATACGCGAGTTCTGCTGCAAATCAGGGGTTTATCGTCCAGTTACTGCCAAGGGAAATAGGCTTACATAGGCTGGGCTAATCGTGGTGATAGCAGGATTTCATTTTCAATTTTGGCGCTTGAGTACGATAGTGAAAGGGAGTGAGCAGTTAGCGATCGCAGTGAGTATCGCTAGCACCCAAAACAGGAGAAGATTGAATGTCTGAACAAAAATGTCCCTTCATGCACGGCAGTATGACAGAAGCGGGTAACACCAACATGAGCTGGTGGCCTAAAGCTTTGAACCTCGACATCTTGCATCAGTTCGACAGCAAAACTAACCCAATGACCGAAGGCTTTGACTACCAAGAAGCGGTCAAAACCCTCGACTTTAAAGCCCTTCGCGAAGACCTACTCGCCCTAATGACCGACAGCCAAGACTGGTGGCCAGCCGACTGGGGGCACTATGGCGGCTTAATGATTCGTATGACTTGGCACTCAGCCGGTACGTATCGTGTATCAGACGGTCGCGGTGGCGCTAGCTCGGGCACCCAACGATTCGCGCCACTTAACTCGTGGCCCGATAACGCCAACCTTGATAAAGCGCGTCGTTTACTTTGGCCGATTAAAAAGAAATACGGCAACAAACTGAGCTGGGCCGACCTTATCGCTTACGCTGGCACCATTGCCTATGAGTCCATGGGCTTAAAAACCTACGGCTTTGCTTTTGGTCGCGAAGACGTATGGCACCCCGAAAAAGACATTTACTGGGGTTCTGAGAAAGAATGGTTAGCGCCAACGGGCAGCGAAGGCAGCCGTTACTCTGGCGAGCGTGACCTCGAAAACCCATTGGCTTCGGTCATGATGGGCCTTATTTACGTTAACCCAGAAGGGGTGGACGGCAAGCCGGACCCACAAAAAACCGCCAACGATGTCCGAGTGACGTTTGCACGTATGGCCATGAACGATGAAGAGACCGTTGCGCTAACAGCGGGTGGCCACACCGTAGGTAAAACCCATGGTAACGGCAAAGCCGAACACTTAGGTGCTGACCCAGAGGGCGGCGAACTGGAAGATCAAGGCTTTGGCTGGCTGAACAAGCAAGGTCGAGGCGTAGGCCGCGACACCGTAACCAGTGGCTTAGAAGGCGCATGGACAACCAACCCAACTCAGTGGGATAACGGCTACTTTGATATGTTGTTAAATCACGAATGGGAATCGCGCAAAAGCCCAGCGGGTGCATGGCAGTGGGAGCCTATTGACCTAGATGAAGACGGCTACCCAGCCGACGTAGAAGGCACGAGCGACCAGCACACGCGCATTATGATGACCGACGCCGATATGGCGATGAAAGTTGATCCGATTTACCGCGAAATTTCGGAGCGCTTTTATAAAGACCCAGAATACTTCTCTGAAGTATTCGCACGCGCATGGTTCAAATTGACCCACCGCGATATGGGGCCAAAAGCACGTTATATCGGCCCCGATGTGCCTGCAGAAGACTTGCTATGGCAAGACCCTGTACCAGCAGGCAGCAGCGATTACGACATCAACGCCTTACGTGCCAAAATTGAAGCGGCTGACTTGTCTATCAGCGACAGGGTGGCTACCGCATGGGACAGTGCACGTACCTACCGCGACTCCGACAAACGTGGCGGTGCCAACGGCGCGCGTATTCGCCTTGCGCCACAAAAAGATTGGGTAGGCAACGAGCCTGAACGCCTAGCCAAGGTGCTGAGCGTGCTAGAACCAATCGCAGAAAGCGAAGGCGCGAGCATTGCCGATACCCTTGTGTTGGCTGGCAACATGGCCATTGAGCAAGCGGCAAAGGCGGCAGGTTTTACTACTAGTGTGCCTTTCTTGCCGGGCCGTGGCGATACCACCGACGAGCTGACCGATGCAGAGTCGTTTGCCGACCTAGAGCCGCTGCACGATGGCTACCGTAACTGGCAAAAAGACAGCTACGTGGTGATGCCTGAGGAAATGATGCTCGATCGTACCCAGCTTATGGGCCTAACCGCACCCGAGATGACCGTACTGGTGGGTGGTATGCGAGTGCTTGGTGCTAACTACGGTGGCAACAAAGCCGGCGTATTTACCGATCGTGAAGGTGTGCTTAGCAACGACTTTTTCGTCAACCTAACCGACATGAACTTTGAGTGGAAACCAACGGGCAAAAACTCCTACAACATCTGCGAGCGCAGCTCAGGCGATGTGAAATGGACAGCCACCCGTGTGGATTTGGTGTTTGGCTCAAACTCCATCTTGCGCTCATACGCAGAGGTGTACGCCCAAGACGACAACCAAGAAAAGTTTGTAAAAGACTTTGTCGCCGCTTGGACAAAGGTAATGAATGCTGATCGGTTTGATATTTAAGTCAACCTAACTATAGGCAAATAGTAAAACACCCCGTATTGGAAAGTACGGGGTGTTTTTGTTTGGGGGAATGGTAAGGAGGGGGAGTCTGTACCTATGCATCCCCACGCTGGAGTCCGGGTAAAAGGAAAAGCTTACGCTGTTCGAAGAGCAAAAGGCTACCAGCTCATTTTGTAATCAAAGTGCTCGTCATAACGGGCAACATAATCATCGTCGGCTAACGGTAAATGACAGCTACGACAGCCGCTAAAGTCACTGGTGGCCGCAGTCACCCCATCGCCCATGTAGGCTGAATAAATCCAGTCGCCATTATCAATGGTGCCAGCGGGCTGCATGGCACCTAGGCCTTCGCCTTTGGCCATCACAAAGACCTTCGCTAAATCAGCTTTTTTAAACCGGCCCATGGCATCGGTAATAGGCTTGCCGTCGGCACCTTTTTGGGCGTTGTATATCTCCATAACGGATACCGTACCCGAAGGGAATGCCTCGCCTTGCTCGGCCATTAAACCCGTTTTGTTAATGTAAATTTCGCGGACATGCCCTGACGACTTGTCGATGGTCGACACGAACTTAGGCCAAGACTTGTAGCCTGCGGGAACGGGCATTTCGCCATCCATCGTGGCTTCCATACTCATGGTGTCGTCAGGTGTCATGCTGTTACAGCCGTAAAGGCCAAGTGCGAGGGTACTAACTAGTGCGGGAACGAATAGAGCTTTGGGAGAGCGTTTAAATAATTGCATCGTTTTTTCCTTCTGTTTTTGAGTACCTGTCTTTGATACGAAAGAAAAACGCGCGCTAGATTGTGGTTTGGTTTTTAGTGCAGAGTTTAATAAGGTTAAAGTACCAATTAAAAACAGAGCGAAAATTAATACCCTAATGATTAATGCGTATTAAATGAGCGGTTGATAAAATGGTGTTTAATTTATCCATGTTTTTAGGTCTATGTTTTTATTCAATAGTTTTTAGCTAGTACAAAAATTAAGAATTAAAAGGCTAGGTTGAGGGAGTATTTTTAAAAATAAATTCTTTAATTTTATAAAAATGGCCTTATGGGCACTTAATACCACAATGGTTGAGGCTCTAATGAGCTAGCTGGGTTTGCATGCAGTCAGCAATGTCGAGCCAAAATAAGATTGAGGTCTGCTCGTGGACAAAAGTCCACACATGAGTTAATTTAGGAATAGGGAGAAACGGATGTCGCCCAAGAAACACCCCAACAAGGCTATTCGGGATGCGATCGCTGAAGCCGTGGCGAGTGGCTGGAATTTGGTTGAGGCAGGGGGCTCTGCTCATTGCTTTTGTCGATTACGATGCGGTATTCCAGAGCACTCTGATCACATGATGAGCGTGTGGAGTACCCCAAAAAATCCAGAGAATCACGCAAGGCAGATTCTCCGCAAAGTACGCCAATGCCAGCCAAATAGGGATGGTACGAACATGCTAAATAAGCTGCTCAATAAGCAATCACGTCTAAAAAAATCGGGAGAGCCAACATGAACTACGCTTTTACCCTAGTGCTCAACGGCGCATCGCCCGATACGTCAGATTTTGAAGATAACCTATTCGAAGCTGGCTGCGACGATGCGCTGGTTTGTTTTTGTGGCAGCACACCCTATTTAGAGTTCGACCGCGAAGCAGACTCTGCAGTAACGGCTATCAGCACCGCCATAGAGGCCGTTCAGTCTGCGGGGTATCGGGTAGTTTCTATCGAACAAGCTGGGTTTGTTACTTTAACCGCTGCAGCCAAACTGGCCGATATCAACAAGCAGACCTTAAACAACTACACCAAAGGCATTCGTGGAGCGGGCGATTTTCCTGCGCCGCGCTATGGCCTGCAAAGCGGTACGCCGCTTTATTACTGGCCACAAATTGCAAACTGGCTGGTGGCGCAAGGAAAGGTTGAGCCTTTGGTGGCGGAAATTGCAGGGGCTGCAGTGGAGCTCACTCGCAAACTTGAGGACGATCAGGGTGTGCTAGCTGCTGCGTTGTGAGTGAAGCGGGGGGCTATACCAAAAAGTGCGCCTGGCGTTCAGTATTGCAGCCTTGGTTCGAGGCAAGTTTGTTACCGAATAAATTCCTCTCCTGGCCTGACTATTCATGAGCGTTACATTTACTGCCTGAATACAGGGAGCGCTACAGCTAAATTATCGCTATAGAAATATAGGCTGAGCGAAGTTATGAATATTCCTTAGCCGGTTTTTCTTTGGTTTTGTAGCGTCTTATTAGGTTAGGAAATTCACGTATGATGTGTTTTACTATTGAGCAGAAATTTTACACAGGAAGGTGTACATGAGGGGCCAAGTCATTACTTGGCTAAGCACTCATGTTCTAGGGATTGGGATGTTACGGCTATAATTTAGCTTCAAACGTTCGAGTATGTTGGGCTTGTAGGCTTAGTTGCTCTGATCAGATCGCCACCTTCTTTAAAATGACAGAAGGTGACCGTATTGCTCGCAACACACAACCTAGATAGCTTGTTTTGCTTTTGGGGTAAGGCAAAAAAGCCTCAAGAAGGTAAGCCTGACTTATTTCCACCATATCACTGTCTTCCTTACCATTGTCTAGACGTTACCGCTGTTGCCGAGGTCTGGATTGATAAAAGCCCGTCACTCATCAAACAGTTTACCAAGCGGCTTGATTGTTCAGAGTCAGAAGCCAAAGCTTGGGTGCTGTTTTTTGTGGCCTTGCATGATCTCGGCAAGCACCTGCCGCAGTTTCAGCATAAAGCGCCGCACATTCTAAAAGATATCAACCCGCTGCTCGGCAAATTAGGGTTTTCCGAAAACCAGATTCGTGGCTTTTATCATGGCCCAGCTGGGTATTGGTGGCTGGAGGAGCTTTTGTTCAAAAAAGAGAGCAATGGTAACGATCTGGATTTTGATGACTTTCTGGAAGATGACCGCTGGGATCTATGGAAGCATTGGATGGCCGCAGTGGCAGGGCATCATGGTGCGATTCCTACAGGCGGTGGCAGTTTCTCGCTACCGAGTGAAGTCACTACGCAAGCCGAGGAATCGGTAAAAGCTGCCATGTTGCTTTGGTTGGATGTATTGGCTGAGATATTTCTTCAGCCTGTCGGACTATCGCTTCAAAGTAACCCTCCGCAGCTGGTGCCGGATTCAATAAGTGGCCAGATTAAGCAAGATAAGTGGGCGCAGAATTATCTTGCTGGGTTCTGTTCGGTAGCGGACTGGTTAGGTTCGTCGGAGCGATTCGACTATGACGATCAGCCCTGCAATACCTTGGAGCAGCTTCAGAGCTGGTATGAAAAGCGCAAGCCCATCGCTGAAAGAGCCCTGATCGACTGTGGACTGATTTCTCAGGTTCACCCCAGTCCCGATATCAACAAGCTAATTGGTGAAAACCGAGCGCCAAGACCATTACAGGCATTGGCTGCTGAGTTACCAGTGAGTCACGGCCTCACCATTGTAGAAGCCGCCACGGGTTCAGGTAAAACTGAACTGGCCTTGCTGCACGCGTGGCGATTGCTGGATGCTGGTTTAGCCGACAGTATTGTGTTTGCCTTGCCGACACAGGCCACCGCCAATGCCATGCTTGAGCGGTTGGAGCAGCTCGCCACTGTGTTGTTCGAAAACGCTCCCAATCTGATTTTGGCTCATGGTCGTGCCAACTATCAGGAGTCCTTTATTTCCCTCAAAGACGCAGCCCAACCGAAAACCGAGCAGGGTAGTGAAGAAGCTCTGGTGCAGTGTGCACAGTGGTTGGCGCAAAGTCGCAAGCGAGTATTTTTAGGGCAGATCGGTGTTTGTACGGTGGATCAGGTACTGGTGTCGGTATTACCGGTTCGCCATAACTTTGTGCGTGGCTTTGGGGTTGGGCGCAGCGTGCTGATTGTCGATGAAGTGCACGCCTACGATGCCTATATGTACGGCTTGCTGAGTGGAGTTTTGCAGCAGCAAAAACTCTCCGGTGGTAGTGCAATTTTGTTGTCGGCAACCTTGCCCAGTGGCCAAAAGCAGCAACTGGCTCAGGCTTGGGGTTACAACAAGCCCTTGCCAGACCAAACACCATACCCCTTGATTACCCAGATCGCTGATAACCAAAACAGGCCAGAGGCAAAGACGCTGGCTATCCCAGATGCGGATGATATAGACCCCGAGAGAATCCTCACGCTATCGCTAGAGGTCTCGGCAGATTTGTTGCCTTCAGAATCGTTAAAACAGCAGATACAGAATGCTGTCGCCGCGGGTGCGCAAGTCTGTGTGATCTGCAATCTGGTGGATGTTGCCCAAGGTTTGTACTCGGAATTTCAGCAGCGTTTTACAGAGGCTGGATTAGCAGCTGATCAGCTCGATCTGTTTCATTCGCGTTTTACCTTCCATGATCGGCAGCAGAAAGAACGAAAGGTCATCAGTACCTTTGGTCGTTCGAGTAAGCAGGAGTCGGAGCCGTTTAATTCTGCCAGAAAGCGTGGTCATTTATTAATCGCAACGCAAGTGGTGGAGCAGTCACTGGATATCTGTTTTGACTGGATGATTACTCAACTGTGCCCAGTCGACCTGCTGTTTCAACGACTGGGGCGTCTTCACAGACATGCCGAAAACCACTTGCAACGACCTGCGCAATATCAGATACCTCAATGCACGGTTCTGGGATCGGACTCAGATAAGTTTGATCTCCATGAGCTGATTTATGGCAACAGCCGAGTGCTTTGGCGTACACAAAAGCTCTTGGAAAATGCGAAGCAGCAGCACAAGGGTAAAGTGGCCTTTCCAGCAGCATATCGGGACTGGATTGAACCCGTGTACGACGAAGCACCAGTAGCGAATGAGCCAGAGTCTGTGACCGCAAGCTTCGACAGGTTCTTCTTTGAGTCAGAGGGGAGTCGCGGGACCGCTAATCAACTGATGTTCTCAGATATGAGCGAGCTAAAAGACAGCGATGGCAACGTTAGCCTCCTAACTCGCGACGGTGAGATGAGCCTGAATCTGGTGCCGTTCTACCTGAACCCGAACGGCGAGGAATGCTTGCTGGATGGCCAGGTACTATCAACGCCGGACGATAGCCGCTACTGGGAAGCGATTAACCTCAACACCGTTGCCGTACCGAAAAGCTGGGAACGTAAAGACCCATTGCTTAAAGAAACAAGTAAAGACGGATTGGTTAGGCTGGAGTTCGAGCCTGAATCAATAAAACCAGAAGCTCACTTTACTAGCCTGGGTAAAGCGATTACTTATCACTATTCAAACAACGGCGGTCTCCGCCGTGAGATCAAGGAGGAAAAATGAATCTGCTTAAAGACCCCTGGATTCCAATTCAGCAGTCTGGGATTCAGGAAAAAATCACATTGCAGCAGTTGTTGTGTGATGAGAAGGAAGGTGATCTCTGCCTACCCAGAGATGATATGGAAATGGCCTGCTTGCAGTTGCTGGTGGCCATCACTCAGGTGCTGTTTACGCCAGAAAACAAAAAGGCGCTGGTAGCAAGAGTGAAAACGCCGCTCACCGCTGCGGAGTTTCTGGCGGCGTGCGAGGGCAAAGAAGATTGGTTCGACCTTGAACATGAGAACACGCCGTTTATGCAGTTTCGAGGTGTCAAAGCTAAAGACACCACGCCTCTCGATAAGCTAATGGCAGGTCTTGCCGACGGTACTAGCAAGCCTTTTGTGAACCCAGAAGGCTTGGCTACTCAACTCTGTGGAGGTTGTGCGGCCATTGCCCTGTTTAATACCGCCAATAATTGCCCTGGCATGGGCGGGGGCTTTAAAGCCAGTTTGCGTGGCAGTACACCGATTACGGTGATGGTTCGACAGTCGAAATTACGCACGTCTATCTGGGTGAATCTGCTCACCAAAGAGAGTTGGCACAAAGCAGCGATTACCAATTTTGAGCAAGCACCTAACTATGTTGATCTGGTCAAGGCTGGGGCTACCTTTGATGTGTCGGCGATGGGGGTACCACGAGGCTTACTCTGGCAGCCTGCGCATTTTGAATTGGTCAAGGCCGAATCCGAATGTGCTTGCAGTCTGTGTGGTTCGGTTGAGGCAGGTTTTGTAGGCTTCAAAAAAGAGAAGTTCAACTATACGGCTAACGGCCATTGGCCACATCCTTTGTCGTCTCGCACCTTTTCACTTAAGGGCGGGAAAAAAGAATTCAAAACGCCCTCCTTTACTACCACTCAACCGACCTGGGTGCACTTGGGCAAGCTGTTGGCCACCTTGGATAAAGGCAAAGAAGGTTACGAGGCCGCGCCAGTTATCCAGCAATTGCGCGGTTGGAATATACCGGTTCGCACTGTGTTTATTGGAGGCTATCGCAATAATCAGGCGACGATTCTGGAACGTCGCCACGAGATGATCAGCTTGGCCGATAGATGGCCAGAACATGCCGATAAAATCGATGAGCTGGTGGTACAAGCGTTGGAATACAAAACTGCGTTGCGCCGCGGACTGTATCTTTTTTCTGAAGGTATCAAAGACAAGGTGCCGGGCAGTGGCGTGAATCGCTGTGCGGAATACGACGATCAGTTCTTTCAGCAGACCGAACAGCTGATTCGCCAGACGCTTTTAGAAGCTGATTTTGATCACTTTCAGCACACCAAACTGGCCCTGCAATCTGAATTGCGCCGTGTGGTATTGGAGTTGTTTGCCGAAGCTACCGACCCGTATCAGCACGATCCGAAAATGCTTAAGGCGTTGGCCGTGGCCAGAAAAATGCTGATTCACAAATACCTGAAGACCATCGAAATCCCTGTGAATACCCCAGAAGAGGAAGCCATCAATGAATAACAAGGAAAAGCCCTTGCCAGATTTTCTGGCGATATACGAGCGCTATCAAAGTCTGACGCCAGGTCAACGTGCGGAACTTCGACGCTGCGCCAAACCGGAAGAGTTGTCGGAAGTACCTGCGTTTTATCGATTGGTTAGTAAAGAGTCCTCGATTTATGGTCAGCGCCAATTTGTCTTTTGCTTGCCGTTGTTAACCCATAAATCAGATGGCCCGTCGCTTGGACAGGCGTTAGGTAAACAAGCCGGGTTATCCGAAAAGCGCATGATGATGGTGTTGCGTTCAGAAGCACCGAATGACCTGTTGCAACTGCGCCGTTTACTGGCCATGTGTAAGCCCTCTGTGGATATCGCTAAGGCAGGGAAGACCATTTTCTTCTGGAGCGAAACCAGCAAACGCAAACTGATTGAAGATTACTTTTTTAACCAAACCTCTGGCACTGCACAGCAAAGCGCTTAAGCCAATTGATGAGCGCGAGCTCAATATTAAGGACAACATGATGAGCAAGAACTTTATTAACTTTCATATCCTGATCTCTCACAGCCCTTCCTGCTTGAACCGCGACGATATGAATATGCAGAAGTCTGCGGTGTTTGGTGGCAAACGCCGGGTGCGTATTTCTAGCCAGAGCCTGAAGCGAACCATTCGCCAAAGCGATTACTACCGCGAGCATATCGGCACACCGTCGTTGCGTACTCGTGAGCTTTCCAAGGTACACAGCCGTTTTACTGAAGCCCTAAAAGATGAATTTCCGGAAGATACGATCAAAACCGCGTTGGAGTGGATTTCTGGCAAAGAGGGCATGGCGGATCTGTCCAGCAAGGGCATTGCAGTTGCGCCTTGGGTGGTGAACGAAGTGCGCTATTTCTGCCAGCAAATAGAGGAAGCAGGAGAAGATGCCGATAAGACAAAACTGAAAAAGCAGATCGAGAAAGACGCCAAGCCGTTTATCGCTGCCGCCTGTGATGCGGTGGATATTGCTCTGTCTGGTCGTATGGCGACTTCTGGTTTGATGACCAATATCGATGGCGCGCTGTCGGTGGCTCATGTGTTGACCACGCATGCTGTGGATGCCGATATCGACTGGTTTACAGCGGTGGATGATTTGGTGATGGAAGACAAAGCCAAACGTGCTGTGGGCGAGCTGCAAGACGGCAAAGCCGAAGCTGGCTCTGGCCATTTGGATACACAAGAGTTTTCTTCAGGGGTGTTTTACCGCTATGCCAGTTTGAATATCTCTCAGTTACAGAAAAACTTGGGTGATGCCAGCCGTGAAGAGGCGCTGAAGATCGCTTCTCATGTTCTTCACTTGATCGCTACCGAAGTGCCGAGTGCCAAACAGCAGTCGTCAGCAGCATTCAACCTTGCCGATCAAGCGTTAGTAAGCTTTTCGGATATTCCAATTTCACTAGCCAATGCCTTTGAAAAACCGGTCAAGTCTGATCGTGAAGGTGGTTTTCGTGAGCCGTCGGCGGCGGCGTTAAATTCCCATTGGAGTAGTCTGAATACCAGTTACGGTCTGGAAGAACGGGCTGCCGAATTCTCGACGTTCGCGGTTGAGGTCCCTGAAGGTTTGGAGTTGAAAAAGTCTCTGCCTGACCTAGAAGCCTGGGTGCGGAACGACGGCGAAGGGTAACGGTCATGGAAGATTTTTTGATACTCAAGCTCGATGGCCCATTACAGGCTTGGGGGCGCGAGAGTTACGAAGGGCTACGCCCCAGCGAATTGTTCCCGGGCCGAAGTTCGTTACTGGGTCTGCTCGGAGCCTGTTTGGGCATCGAGCGTGATGATCCGGCTGGGCAAGGTAAGTTGGCAAGTAGCGTCAACTTTGCGGTGCGGGTGGATGCGGTGTTGTGCCCATTCACCAGCGAGCCCTTGCGTCGGCAAAAGCTAACCGATTACCACACGGTGAAAAATGCCCGTGAAAGTTATCGTGGCTTAAAAAGCCACGAGACCATTCAGACCTGGCGCGAATACTGGCAAGACAGCCGTTATACCGTGGTGGTTTGGTTAAAACAGGGAGCCGGATATTCGCTCGATGAAATTCGAACCGCGATTCAAAAGCCAGTGTATGCACCGGTGTTAGGGCGAAAAAGCTGTCCGATTGCGCGCCCTTTGTATGAATCCAGCATCAAGGCTGTGAGCTGTGAGTCCGCCTTGCTGATGGTTGAGCCTGTAGGCGGTACGATTTACTCGGACGTGCAGTTGAGTAATAGCAAGGAACTGCGGGTGCGTGATGTGCCGATTGTGCATCGGCCTCGGCAATTCGCCAGCCGCACTGTGTATATGCAAGCACAAGGGGGTAGCCATGTATCTTAGTCAGCTACATATTGACTGGAAAAAGGCCCAAAACCCTTATGAGCTTCACCGAGCAATTTGGGGGTTGTTTCCCGACCGGCCGGAAGATAAGCGAGACTTTCTTTTTCGAGTGGAGGCATTAGAGCGTCACCAAGGTGCTCGAGTGTTGATGTTTTCGCAGAAAGTACCTTTGGAGCATGCAGAGCACGTGCGTTTGCTTGCTATGCGAGACTGGGCTCCCGCCTTTACTGAAGGCCAGCGGCTCAGGTTTCGTTTGCGCGCAAACCCTATTAAGTCGATTGCTGATGAACGAAAAGGCACAAAAACTGGCAAAAACGGAAAAGAGTACGTTAGGCGAGCTCGGGTGCCGTTGATTAATGAGCATCAGCAAAAAGCGTGGCTGGAACGGAAGCTAGAGGCAGCAGCTTCTATTGAGCAGTTGGTTATTCAATCTGAAATGCCATTAAGGTTCACAAAACTTGATCAAGAGAAACAGCGTATGGTCGGTAAAGTCCAGTCTGTGATGTTTGATGGTGTCTTGGTTGTGCGTGATCCTCAAGAGCTCTTGAAATACCTTCGAGAGGGCGTTGGCCCAGCCAAGTCCTTTGGATGTGGCTTGCTATCGCTAGCGATGGCTTAACCTATTTTAATAACGCAAGGACGCGACTATGACTTTTTTACCACTCAAGCCTATTCCCATTAAAGATCGTAACTCCATGATCTTTGTCGGAATGGGCCGTATAGACGTGCGTGATGGTGCCTTCGTAGTGATCGACGAAGTAAACGGCGAGCGCATGCATATTCCCGTGGGCTCCATTGCGTGTTTGATGCTGGAGCCTGGAACGCGTGTGAGTCACGCAGCTATTAAGCTCGCAGCAACAACAGGCACCTTGCTTATTTGGGTGGGGGAAGCGGGTGTCAGGCTATACTCGGCAGGGCAGCCTGGAGGCGCTCGCTCGGATAAGCTGTTGTACCAAGCCAAGTTGGCATTAGACGATGATTTGCGCCTAAAAGTCGTGCGTAAAATGTTCGAGATTCGTTTTGGCGAGGCCGCACCACAGCGCCGGAGCATTGACCAGCTACGCGGAATAGAAGGCGCGCGTGTTCGCAAAATATATCAGCAGCTGGCTAAACAATATGGTGTTGATTGGCGAGGTCGTAACTACGATGTCAAAGACTGGGATAAAGGCGATACGGTTAATCAATGCCTAAGTGCTGCGACTTCTTGCTTGTACGGCGTAACAGAGGCCGCCGTGCTTGCCGCGGGTTATGCGCCTGCCATAGGCTTTGTGCATTCGGGTAAACCACTTTCTTTTGTGTATGACATTGCAGACCTTGTCAAATTTGATGGCGTTGTTCCCCTTGCTTTTCGTATAGCGGCTAAAGAACCTCTCCGACCAGACCGTGAAATACGCATCGCCTGCCGTGAATACTTTCGCAGCAGCAAGCTTTTAAAGCGGTTAATTCCACTCATTGAAGAAGTACTCGCAGCGGGCGAAGTCGCGCCACCCAAACCACCTGAAGACGCTCAGCCCCCGGCGATACCTGAACCTCCATCTATCGGTGACGAAGGCCACCGGAGTAAATAACAATGAGTATGTTAGTGGTGGTAACAGAGGCTGTACCCAATCGCTTGCGTGGGCGCTTAGCCGTTTGGCTTTTAGAAGTACGTGCGGGGGTTTATGTGGGTGATGTGTCACGAAAGGTAAGGGAAATGATTTGGCAGCAGGTAGATACATTGGCTGAAGACGGCAATGTGGTGATGGCTTGGGCGACCAACACAGAGTCTGGCTTTGACTTTGTGACCTATGGAAAAAACCGACGCATGCCGGTGGATTTAGATGGACTGCGGCTGGTGAAGTTTATCCCAGACCAGACTGATTAACCCAGACGGACCTAGTTTAAGACTGCTCTTTAACAAAAGGGAATTTGTTGGTGGATTTTTGAGAGGAGTATTTCCTTTTAAAAATCAACCATGTAGATTTAGAGCGTTCCCCGCGTACTCGGGGATTAACCGCCAGCGCCTAGCAACTCAGACAGCAAATCCGAGCGTTCCCCGCGTACTCGGGGATTAACCGGGTTTATCTAAGACTGAGCAGCGCCTTAAACAGCGTTCCCCGCGTACTCGGGGATTAACCGCCCTGACCCGCACCCGTATAGCTTGAGGCAATGCGTTCCCCGCGTACTCGGGGATTAACCGATTTTCGTGTCGGCTTTATAGTCTTTTGGGACGCGTTCCCCGCGTACTCGGGGATTAACCGCGACACAGTACGCGCTGGATAATGGATATAAAAGCGTTCCCCGCGTACTCGGGGATTAACCGTGTGCGGCGCTGATTCCTGCACGCATAGAAATGCGTTCCCCGCGTACTCGGGGATTAACCGAATGGATTAAAAGCGAAAACGGTATAGCGATAGCGTTCCCCGCGTACTCGGGGATTAACCGATCATTCTATATTTTACGATGCAATTATTGCAGCGTTCCCCGCGTACTCGGGGATTAACCGTTTTGATGTAGTAGTTTCGACTTTAGCTGAGTGCGTTCCCCGCGTACTCGGGGATTAACCGGTTTTGTTGCGCTTGTTCTTGCTGATGAGTCGGCGTTCCCCGCGTACTCGGGGATTAACCGGCATAACAACGCGTTCTTGTTCAGTCGTCATTGCGTTCCCCGCGTACTCGGGGATTAACCGGCTATCGGCCATATTGCTGGCGACCTGACCGAGCGTTCCCCGCGTACTCGGGGATTAACCGACATTGGCAACGCCAGCACCGATGAAGAAGCAGCGTTCCCCGCGCACTCGGGGATTAACCGCCCGCAACGCCATAGGCAAGGGGCTTAAACACGCGTTCCCCGCGCACTGGGGGGTTAACCGTGTACTGATCTATTCGGTAAGCCTGATCCAGAGAGTACCCCGCATGCTCGGGGATTAACCGCGTATTCGCATGGCGGATGTGCAGCCTACCCCGAGTTCCCCGCATGCTCGGGGATAAACAGTTCATCCAAGGGGTAGGGCTGAGACTGATGTCGTCGTATAGGATGAGAAATTTTTGGTGTGCACCAGCCATTATATTTCCTATACTTTTGGGAGTGTGCAAGCTAGATTGAGGAAGGCCTCCGAGTGCTATCCAATGACTCAATCAGTAGCATTTTGGCGGAGCGATAATGCTGCACATGCTTTCAATCTTCTTTTGATTATCGCCGGTAGAGCAAGCTCCCTTCGCACTGCTCTTCAAAATATCGTGTATTTCTGTTTTTTGGTGCTTACCTTTATGGAGGTGTGGTGTAAATGCGGTATTACTCCGCCATGTGCCGGCACTTTAGTAAACAGAGCGAAGTTAACATCCATAGGTCGCTTTTAAATAATCCACCTGCGGCACCAACGTCAGCGCCTTTGGCCTTACGCTTCGAATCAGCGGCTTAACCTCATCCCACGGCCAGCCCAGCTCTAACAGCAAAATAGCCGCCATTAAACCCGTGCGGCCTGTGCCGCCTCGGCAATGAATCACCAGTGTTTCTTGGTTGTTAATGCGTGCTAGCAGCTCGTCTTTGTATTGTGCAAAGGCGGCTAAAAAGGGCGCTTCAGGGCCGCAGTCGTCTTCAATCGGTAGTTGATACCAGCCTAAGCCTGCCGCTTTGGTTGCCTCGCCTAAATCGGCGACCTGTAAGTGTTCTAACTCTTCGCTGCTGAGCATAGTGACGATGGCATTAGCACCTGCCTGTTTTAGTGCGGCGACTGACTCAACTAAATCAGTACCTTTAGTGCCAGGGCAGGGGGTAAAGATAAAGGCCGCGCCGTTTTTAAGGGGCAAAACATCAAACGGGTGAGACATCGTATTTCCTTAATATGATTAGCCTAGCTTACTTATGACGAGCATAAAAAACGTTTAAAACCAATGGCGGGTACGATTCGCAAACCATACCAAACTTAGCATTACGGGTACCTCAACCAGCACACCTACCACCGTCGCCAAAGCTGCGCCGGAATGTAAACCAAACAGCGAAATTGCCACCGCAACGGCCAGCTCAAAAAAGTTAGACGTACCAATCATACAGGCGGGCGCTGCGATGTTGTGGGGGAGTTTGATTTTGAGTGCCAACACATAGGCAATGGCAAAAATACCGTAGGTTTGCAGCAACAGCGGAATGGCAATTAACACAATCGCTTGTGGGTTAGCCAAAATCGTAGGTGCCTGAAAACCAAACAACAAGGTGACCGTTGCCAACAAGCCAACAATCGACCAAGGCTTGAGCTTGGCTAATAACGCGCTCAGTTTGTCTTCGTTGCCACTCATTTTATCGGAGTCTTTATCGGCTGAGCTTAAGGCTTTGCGAGTGACCACGCCCGCCACCAGAGGAATCACCACATACAACACCACTGACAACAGCAGGGTGTCCCAAGGCACGGTAATGTCGGTGACGCCGAGGAGTAACGCGGTGATGGGAGCAAAGGCCACTACCATAATTAAATCGTTAATCGACACCTGCACCAAGGTGTAGTTTGGGTCGCCTTTGGTGAGTTGGCTCCACACAAACACCATCGCCGTACAGGGCGCAACACCCAGCAAAATCATACCGGCGATGTATTCGGTGGCGGTTTGCGGGTCGACCCAATCGGCAAACAACACTTTAAAAAATAACCAACCCAACAGCGCCATGCTAAAGGGTTTAATTAACCAGTTTACAACGAGTGTAAGCACTAACCCCTTGGGCTTTTTACCTACGTCTTTGATAGACGAAAAGTCGACCTGCACCATCATGGGGTAAATCATTAACCAAATCAGCAGCGCGATTACGAGGTTTACATGGGCAAACTCAAGGGTGGCGATAGCGGCAAAAACGCTCGGCAGGGCATTGCCCAACAACACCCCCAACACAATCGACAGCCCAACCCATACACTTAAATAACGCTCAAAAACGCCCATGCTTTTTCCTTAGTCTTTGGTTAAACACGCGGGCAAAAGTTCAGCTCAGCCACATTGGGTGATCTATCCGCGCCCGCATCGCGTTAGCCTATAATACCCCACCTAAATAAAAGGATTCACGTGCGTCATACCCTTAAAGCAGTGATCGCCAGTGGTTTAAGCCTGCTAACCGCCGCCTGCTCTCCCACCAAAATACTCAACTACACCTCTAGCGCCGAAGACTATCGCGTCGCCCGCGACATAGCCTATGGCCCAGAACCTCGACATCAGCTCGATATTTATCGCAGCGACGAGGCAACCCAAAGCGCCAATAGCTGTCGAATTGTGTTTGTGTATGGCGGCAGCTGGAGCGATGGCGATAAAAACCAATACGGCTTTGTCGGCGCCGAACTGGCCAAGCTAGGTTATGAAGTGGTGATTCCCGACTACCGTCTGTACCCGAAGGTCAAACACCCCGCCTTTATCGAAGACATCGCCCTAAGCTTGCGATACCTCGCCGACGAACAACCCACCACACAACCCTTGGTCATTATGGGCCACTCCGCGGGCGCGATGATCGGTTCTATGATTAGCTACGAACCCAGCTACCTTGCCGCCCAAGGCCTAAGCACCAACAGCATTGCCGCGAATATCGCTATATCTGGCCCGCACGATTACTTTTTGCCAACAAAAAACCCAGAGTGGGCCAATATTTTTGGCGACGACCCCAAAAAGCAGGTTGATGGCTTAACCGTAAATCACGTACAAAAAGGCGCGCCTGCCTCGCTTATTTTGCATGGTGATGACGATACCATCGTTACGCCTAAATCCGCCGAGTCGATTACTCAAAAGCTTCGTGCTGTCGGCTCGCCCGTGACTCTAAAAACCTACGAAGGCATAGGGCATAAAGAGATTATCGCCGCCATCGCAACGCCGCTGCATTCGGTTGCGCCGACGTTGGGGGATATTGATGATTATCTTAGGGAAAATGTTTGTGAAAACTGATTAGCTGTTGGTTTTGGCAAAGGGCAGCAATTGGGTTAGAGTGTGTGCTACGTAATCGAAAAAGGGATGTAAGGCGGGCTGCAGAGAGGAAGGAATGTCTCGTTATCTATTTATATTCCTTTCTTTTTTGTCTGAGCTTATTTTATCTTGATGTTATAATCGGTTGGATATGCGGCAAGGTGATGTGATTAGTCACGTGACGCTGATGTGAGTTTTGACGTCTTCAAAACGTATATTTGGCTGTTATATCGTAATGACTATTGTGCTATTCGAGACGTGTTAGCTGTTAACAAATTAAAGGTGTTCTGTGAAAAATGATCTTGATGAAAACCTCCTAGCATTTCCTATCAATGTTAGCGCTACACTAAAGCACCTTCGCCAAGATATGAAAGATGACTGGTTCTATGATGCTGTACGTTACGAAGATCTTCTTTCGAATGGAAAGAACCTTCATGAGATTCTGTCGAAAAACCTTGAGATAAACCACGGTGAATATAAGTCTGGCCACAAGGCTGTATATGATGTTCCAAAAAGGTCGCTTGGTCTCAGGTATACATTGGAAATAGATTTTTACGATAGATTCTTGTATCAAGCGATATGCAGTTATCTCATTCCGTATTTCGACCCGCTTTTATCGAATCGTGTACTCAGTCATCGACATAATAAATATGGTAAAGATAAGTATCTTTTTAAGCACCGTATTGAGTTGTGGAATACGTTCGAAAACATTAGTCATCTCGCTCTAATCGATCATAAAGCTCTTTTAGTAACCGATCTGCTTAACTACTTTGAGCAAATTTCGATAGATTCTATTGAAAACTCCTTTGTGGCGATGATATCGGATATTGATGCGACGGGCTCAGAAAAGAATAATATAAGAAGCGCCGTGAGCACGCTGAGAGCATTGCTTGAAAAGTGGTGTTATAGTGAAAGACACGGTTTGCCACAAAATCGCGATGCTTCCTCCTTCATTGCAAATGTAGTGCTAACAACTGTTGATAAAAGCATGGTTGAAAAGGGTTATGATTATTTTCGCTATGTCGATGATATAAGAATTATTTGCTCTGACGAATTCGAGGCCAAAAGGGCTCTCAATGATCTTATTTTCGAGTTAAGGAAGCTTGGTCTTAATATTAATTCCAAAAAAACTGTAATTCTCGACAAGGAAAGTGAAAATATTCAAGAGTTCTTTCCAAGTAGTGATGACACTATGACTCTTATCGACAATATGTGGAGATCAAAGAGTAAGAAAGTAATCGCACGGTCAATACCAATTTTATTTGAATTTCTAAAAGATATAATTGAAGCAGGAGAAACACAGAGTCGTCCTTTTCGTTATTGTATAAATCGGTTTAAAACACTAATTTCTTCAAACCTATTTGACTCTAAATCGGTTTTAGCCAGCACGATCGCAAGCACTCTGATTGGAGAGCTTGGTAAGCAGCCCGTATCTACGGATCAGTTTTGTAAGCTATTGATGGACTTGGACTTATCAGACGAGCAAACTCAATCAATAGGAGATTTTATAGTGAATAAGGATGTTGCTATTCATGGCTGGCAGAACTACCACCTGATTCTTCTTATGGCGTATAAGAAATTTAATACTCCTAACCTTGTGGAGCATTGTAAGGCTTTGGTTAGGCATAGTGTTGAGAGCCCAGAGGTCCCAGCTTGCTTTATATATCTTGCATCAATAGGGCTTGAGAGTGAGGTGGAAGAGTTTATTGAAGATTTCAAGGAAACATGGCCTTATCAGCACCAGAGGTATTTCTTGATTGCGCTTCAAAGTACACCTAAAGAAAAGCTGAAGCCTATGTATGGCAAGGTTGGATACCGATTGAGAGGGACTGTCGATAGATTGAAAGGAAACAAAAGATTTAAAGGGGAGACGGTGTATTTAAGGGACTTTAACACGACACTTATCGATGAAATCTATGATGAGATATCGCCGTATGAGTAAGGGAAAGGTTTTATACCTCGTGTATCAGAAAGACTTTTCTGAAAGAGGAAAAGATCGGTATTTTATATATGACGATGGAGCCTTCTCTGAGGTCGATTCCGAACATGTTGTTTCGCTCGAATGTTTTGTGGTAACTCATGACTTTTGGCTGATTTCCAACTCGCTGTTTAAGAAGCATAATAAACTGCCCTCAAGAATTGTTGACGTTGTTTTGCTATCGAAGGTAGTAGCTGGTGTTAAGTCAGTCGCCGGGGATGTCCAACCATGGGATGTGTCCAAAACAATTAAGCCACTATTCAAGAGCAATGAGGACTTCGAAAGCTATTTGGATATGTTTTACCGACGTAAAGAGCTGGTTTTTGATACATATATGCTTTTTTCACACAAGCTCGCTGAATATTTTGATAAATTAAGAATGTTAGCTTTAGAGAAAGGGGAGTTGCGAAGGTTTTATAGTTTGGAGCTCCCCATTTTTAACGAGTTAACGGTTTCTGCCTGCAAAGGTATTCGAGTAAATAATGACATAGTTCGGGAACATAAAGATAATCTTAAATTGGAATTCTATCGGCAGCTTAAGATCTTTGCAGAGAAGTATGAGGTGCTGTATGAGCTTCCCAATGAGGGGGAGATTAGAGAGAAATTATCCAATCTAGGGTATAACGTTCAGGATTATAGCCTTGATTTCTTGATAGACTTTTTACCTTCGCGTGATGACTATACAGACAATTTACGAAGTCTTCAAAAAACGAACAAAAGCTATAGGGTATTTAATTCTATCTCATCTGGATCTAAAAGGATTAAACCGATAGTAGAGTCACACTGGACTTCAACATCCAGAATTTATCATAAGTCGCCAAGCCTGCAGAATATCTCTAAAAAATATCGAAATATTTTTGTTCCTGATGAAGGGATGTCTCTTTGCTATGTCGATTATGATCAATTTGAGGTTGGTATTATGGCAGCTCTTTCAGTTGACCCAAAGATGAAATTTATATATGAGAATAGCGATGCCTATAAGGATCTTGCTATTCAAGTTTTCAAAGACGAGGGCATGAGGAAGAAAGCGAAAATATTGTTTCTTTCTTACACTTATGGAATGTCTTTGGAAAACATAATAAGCTCAGTCAAAGAGCTGAATGGAAATATCAGCGTCGCTCGAGATTATTTTTCTAGCTTTTCTGTTTTTGAGGTTTGGAAAGAGTCTATACATCAAGACTTCATGGAAAATGGCAGGGTATCAACGATATCAGGGAATTATTTAAATAGGTCTAAAAGTAAAGAACTGACTGAAAAAGAAAAAAGAAAATCGGTTAATCATGTAATTCAAGGAACTGCTACCTATATTTTTAAAAGAGCTTTGTTAGAGCTTTCTAAACTTAAAGGCGTTCAGATTCTAATACCAATGCATGATGCGGTTTTGTTCCAGCATGCAGAGTATGTAGATCCTAATTTGGTAGTTAAAATATTTGAAGATGTAATGACTGATGAGCTAGGTAGAAAAGTAACCGGAAAGGCTTCCATAGAGGAGTTTTACGCAGAAAATGGCTAAATCCAAGCATAGAGTTCACCGGCTGAGAGTAAACCGAGTAACGATATAGCAAACGCATGTTGTCGAGCTGGTGTTACGCTTGAAGGGGGAGGAGCCCTCCTTCACTTAAAACCAGCCGCAACTGTTTGCGTTAGCGTGCCGAGCTACCCATGCTAGCAGCCCCTCCTAAAACCACCCCAACCCTCATCCTAATTTCTATGCTTTAATAAACGAACTCTAACAACCCAAGCACCGCCGCCCAGCAAACTACTTCACTAATAAAAATAAAACCAAGAGGCACACCCCATGGACACCAACTCTTCTCCTTCCACCCAGCCTGAATGGGCGATATACCCTTCACTGAAAGACCGCGTTGTTATTGTCACTGGCGGGGCGTCGGGCATCGGTGCAGATATGGTGCGAGCCTTTGTTGCACAGGGCGCGAAGGTAGCGTTTTTAGATAAAAATGCCGAAGCGGCTAATGCGTTGGTTAAAGAGCTGGATGGTCGTTGTCATTTTGAGGCTACGGACTTAACCGATATCGAAGGGCTTAAGGCTGCCATCGCCAATATCCATAAGCGCCTTGGTAAGGTGAGTGTGTTGGTCAATAACGCGGCCCACGACGATCGTCATGATTGGCGAACTGTGACCGAGGAGTATTGGGATGAGCGTTTTGCCACCAACCTACGGCATCAATTTTTTGCCATTCAAGCCGTGGCGCCGGGCATGATGGAGTTGGGTAAAGGCTCGATTATCAACATTGGCTCTAACTCTTGGTGGGAGGCAGGCGGTGACTTTCCTGCTTATACCACGGCTAAGTCGGCGGTGCATGGCCTTACGCGTACCATGGCTCGCGAGCTTGGCGAATATGGAATTCGCGTCAATGCGGTGGTGCCCGGTTGGATTATGACTGAACGACAAAAGCAACTGTGGGTGACAGACGAGGCGCTTAATAAGCAGCTTGAACGTCAGTGCTTACACACCCCGATAGGTCCTATTTACGTTGCCCGTATGGTGTTGTTCCTTGCCTCCGACGATGCAGGCATGTGTACTGCCAGCAACTTTATGGTGGATGCTGGCTCGATTTAAGTAAAACCCTTATCGCAAAACTGAGTGCCAAAGACTTAGAACATGAAGCTCCTAACCTTCGCTTTTTTCGTACTTTTTTCCATTAGCTCACAGGCATCGTGTGTCGTGTTGCTGCATGGCCTTGCACGAACAGCCGACTCGATGGAAACCCTTGAAGAGGCGCTTTTAAGTGAAGGTTTTTTTACGGTAAACGAAGGCTATCCTTCTAGAGACTACCCCATAGAGACGCTTGCAGAGATGGCTATCTCACCTGCGGTTAAGATGTGCCCGCAAGGCTCTACAGTTCACTTCGTCACTCATTCCCTTGGTGGCATTTTAGTGCGGCACTACTTGTCTAATCACACCCTCAACAACTTAGGGCGTGTGGTTATGCTGGGGCCACCCAACCAAGGCAGTGAAGTTGTCGATCAACTAGGTGATATACCCGGCTTTCATTTTATTAATGGTGACGCAGGTATGCAGCTGGGTACGGGTGAGTTGAGTATTCCCAACACGTTAGGGCGAGCGAATTTTGACCTGGGTATTGTCGCCGGAACGCGCAGCGTTAACCTAATTTTGTCGGCCCTGATACCCAACACAGATGATGGCAAGGTGTCGATTGCCAGCACTAAGCTTGAGGGTATGAACGACCATATTCAGTTACCTGTAACCCATACGTTTATGATGAAAAACAAAAGGGTGATTGCTCAGGTTGTTCACTATTTAAAACACGGTAGCTTTCAGCATTCTGGCGATTTATAAAATACGCTTGGCTAGTCGGTGGGGTGAGTAGGGGGCCTACTGCGAGCTGTTGCAGCGCTCTTAACGAAAAGTGCTAAAGTCTGGGGAAGAGTCAGTGCTTATACAGCGTAAAGTCTGAGTCAAACCAAAGGACATAAAATATATCACGTAGCCTGTAGCCCACCATGGGGCGAAGCCCGTGATACCTAAATGCGATATAGCTATCGACCTCTTCTGTTATGAACTTAGGCGTAGGTGCGTTTATTGAGCCTTTGGCAATTTTTTCAGTACCTAAGCCGTGTCTGTCTGCTCGTTTGATCTCATTCCACGTTAGGTTTCTTCTACGGAATATCGAGTCGGCAAACATTGCTCTGTTTTCTTGATCAAGGGCGGATAGGCAGTACTTTCCGGGTTGGAGTTTTTCGAGAGAGAAGATGGGAGGGTTGCTGTCGTAATTGATAGGGTCTACAGACTTTACCAAGCTTCCCTGCTTTGGCTTTTGTTTTTTTATGCGGCCCATTAGTCAATACGCGTTTTAAAGTAGTCGGTAATGGCTTTTTGAGGAATGACACTGGCTTCTGCTTCGTAGTCGATCCATGGCGGTTCTTCGTGGGTCATATTCCGCAACTTCCACGCGGAGTATTGCCCAAATACCTCATATACTTCTTCAATAAGCTCAAACTCATCTTTGGTTAAGGAGTGTGTATCTAAGGCGTTAATGGGTGGAATGGGGTTGCTGCCAAACTGTTTATATTGATGATAAAGCTCTGGCACAACAGGGCCGTGTGTCCAAGCCGCTATATCTTCGGGGAATAACGGCTTGTTGAATATGGCGCTGTAAAAACCCTGAGCATAGTAGGCGAGTTTTTGAAGCTTAAGGTTTGAGATTCCATCCCCGTCATTGGCGCCATCTAAGTATAGGAAGCACTGAGCGACATCTTGTAAAGTTGCCATGAAGTCCTCCTGTATAGTTTGTTCATAGCCAAATATCTGTGTTGAATGTTAGCACTCTATCAACCACACAGCTATATCAGTGTGTATTTATATACAGTATATTGGAGTGTCATGTTCGGTCTTCAAGGCCGCTTCCCCACGTAGTTTATAGGTCATTAATATCAACCAAGATGTTCTCTTCTAATTCACGCTCTTTTGCGATGGCGAGCAGCTCTAGGTCTTCCAGTCGGTCCATCATGGCTTCGTAAGCGGCAGCAGGGACACAGTAAAAGGCTGGCTCGTTACGATTAAGCACTGCTACTGGCTCGCCAGATGCACTTGTCGCTACTTTCATTGGGTTTGCTTTTAGCTCAGTGATACTGGCCGCGACATCAGCTAAAATTCTTGTGGTCATCTTAAAGCTCTCTGGGTAAGTCTTTTATTCGGTCATTAGTCAATTTTAGTCCTGAGTAGAAGCTTCCGCAAGGAGGTTAGCAAGGCTTCTATCTTTGTTGGCTTTCCTTCTAGTTGGCTTTGTTAAACCGCCTCAAAACGAGTAGGCTGAGCGAGTAAGATTTGACCACTGTGAACCTCAATCAAGGACAAAACATGAAAACCATCGGCCTAATCGGCGGCATGAGTTGGGAGTCTACCGCAAGCTACTACAGCGCGATTAACCAAGGCGTTAAAGCTGCCTTGGGCGGATTACATTCGGCCAAAATCTGCTTGTATAGTGTTGATTTTGCCGAGATCGAAAAGCTCCAGCATCAAGGCCGTTGGGACGAAACCGCAGCTATTTTGTCGAAGGCCGCTCAATCGGTTGAGGCGGGCGGTGCCGACTTTGTGTTGATTTGTACCAACACCATGCACAAGGTGGCGGAAGAGGTACAAGCGGCGGTGAATATTCCGTTGGTTCATATCGCCGATGCTACAGCCGATCAGCTAGTGGCCGATGGTGTTGAGCGTGTGGGTTTGCTGGGCACCAAATTTACGATGGAGCAGGGGTTTTATAAAAACCGCATTACGCAAAACTATGGCATTGAGGTGTTAACACCCAACGCGGCAGATCGCGATATTGTGCATGATGTGATTTATAACGAACTCTGTTTAGGCCAAATTCGTGACGACTCTCGCGCTGAGTACCTGCGAATTGTGAATCAGCTATTTGAGCAAGGGGCGCAGGCAGTGATTTTAGGCTGTACCGAAATCGCTTTGTTGATTCAGCAACAGCATACGACGGTGCCGCTTTACGACACCACCCAGTTGCATGCGGAAAAGGCAGTGAGGTTGACGGTGTTAAGCTCCAACCAGCTGGGCTAGTGGACTTTTGGGATGGTATTTTGGTATTTGATACCGATGTAAAAGGCCCAGTACCTAAGGGCCGTTATAAGTTTGCCACCCATTTTGGTGTGTTATGTTACGCCTGCGTTGCCCCGCCTAATAATCACTTTGAAGATAGAGCCCAACAATGCCCGTTATTCGTCATGCAACACCCTCCGATGCCAAAGCGCTAGCCGCCCTTGCCGAGTCTACCTTTCGCGACACCTTTGCTGAGCAAAACACCGTTGAGGATATTAACAACCATTGCAAAACGGCCTACGGTGAGGCGCTGCAAGCAAAAGAACTAAACGATCCAAGCTACCTTACCCTTGTCGCAGAGGACAATGATGAGTTGCTGGCCTATGCGCAGCTTCGTTTTGGTAGCTCACCCGCGAGCTTGGGCGAGCAAGTTTCTGCCGAGATTCAGCGCATTTATGTTGATAAACACTGGCACGGAAAAGGCGTGGCGCAGGCACTGATGCAGCAGTGCATTACAGAAGCTCAATCGCGCGATTACGATGCCGTTTGGTTAGGTGTGTGGGAGCATAACCCACGTGCTTTGGCGTTTTATCGCAAGTTTGGTTTTGAGCCCGTGGGCGAGCACTTTTTTGTGCTCGGTAGCGATCGCCAACGGGATATTATTATGGCGCGCACGCTTAAAACTTGTCTCTAAGGGTGCGTCTAAGAAAGGTTGAAAGGCGTGCAGTTTGTGTTGTCCGACGGCCAATCTCTTCTTGCACGGCACTACCAGACTTACTGCTCATCACCAAAAATATGCCCGAACCTATCACAACAGCGCCACCCACAAAGGTGTGAGATTGCGGTACTTCGCCAAAGAAGATCAAACCAAAGAGTACACCCCAAATAATTTGCGAGTACTGCATGGGCGCAATGACCGCTGCTTGGCCTAGTTTATACCCCACGATGGTGAGATAACCCGCAATCAATGAAAGCGCTGCAATCACACCTGTAATCCCTAGCTCGGTAATCGACATTGGCTCGTACACAAAGGGCAGCACAAACATCAGTGAGCCTGCGGTGGCGATGAGCGGGAATAACAGCAATACCACTGGGTGCTCGGTATCTCCCAATTTGCGCACCAATACGGCGTTAATCGCACTTAACACCGCGGCGGTAAGCGCGGCGATATGGCCAAGGCTTACAGGCTGGGCAGAGGGTTGCAGTACCCAAAGTACACCAGCAAAACCTACCACAATGGCTACCCACTGCAGCGGTTTTACCTTTTCGGCCAGCATAGGGGCCGAAAGCGCTGTTACCATCATGGGGGTGGTAAACAAAAGCGCATAGGCCTGTGCCAACGGCAAGGTTTGAAAGCCATAAAAAGCCGCTACCACAATCACGACATAACTAAATGACCGAAACGTCACTACTTTGGGGTTATTTGGGCGCAGTGTGGGCAGCTGGCGTGTGCCTACGAGCCAGAGCGATACCAGCGGAAAGGTAAAAATCGCAGTAAAAAAGACAATCTGAATAACCGATAAGCTGCTACTCACATACTTAATAAGCGCATCGTGAATGGCGTAAACGGTGAGGGCTGTTAGGGATATTGCGATTGCTTTTAATTGCATAAAAAACTCCAACGCAGTGAACATCTGCGTTAACAGGGCGTTAACCGTTTTGAAAACGAGTATGAGCGTTTGGTGAATAAGCAGCAGTTGAGTAAGTGTAGGCTAGCAGTGCAGATAGTGAGTCGTTGATACTCTCAGTGATAAAAGTGATACAGCTTTGTACCTTGGCAAGCTTGCTCATACCTTGGCACGTTTGCCTAGCGTTGCTAAAAACTGGGCGCGATTTTAAGCCCTTACCTGGGTGAGGCGTCAATTATCTTTTGGCTAAATCGGACTAAAAGGGTTCATTTTAAAAACTGTCATTTTGAGAGAGTTTAGAATGGCACGTTACGAAGCGCTATTCGAGCTGAATGGGCGGTTAGGTTGATAACGCAAACGCTTCTAACATTGCTGGAATAACTTGGGCAACTGTGAGAGTTTAGGAGCGGAGCCCACGGCTGAGAGCAGGGCTGATAAATTGCCTAAGCTTGGGCAAAACTCTTCTTTTGGTAACCGTCCTTTATGCATACCCCCGCAAAATTTAAAGAAACCGATACGGCTCGTTTAAGCGAGTTTATTGAAGTACACCCGCTGGGCACTTTGGTAGTGTCGGCAGCGGGGGAGCTAAATGCAAACCACCTTCCTTTTCATTTGGTGCCCGGCGAGCCGATGCGATTGCAAAGCCACATTGCTAAGGCCAACAGTTTGTGGAAGCAATGCCAAGATGGCGATTCGGTTTTGCTGATTTTTCATGGCCCGAATGCTTATGTTAGCCCTAACTATTACCCCTCTAAAAAGGTGGCGGGCAAAGCGGTACCCACGTGGAACTATTCGGTGGTGCATGTGCGCGGTAAGGTGTTTTTTAAACATGAGGGCGAGTGGATTTTATCGTTGCTTAATCGCATTTCAAACCAGCATGAGGCAGAGCAGGCCAAGCCTTGGCAGGTGAGCGATGCGCCTGCCGACTACATCGAAAAGCTCGCCAATGCGGTGGTGGGTGTCGAGGTTGTGGTTGAGGAGATGCTCGGCCAATTTAAGCTCAGTCAAAATAAAACCGAAGAAGATTACGCGGGTGTGGTTGAGGGGTTGAGTGAGTCGGCCAACCCGAACGATCAGCAAGTGGCTGAGCAAATGCGCAAATAGCGATTTGCCAAAACCGTTATACAAGGAGCCAAAGCACAATGTATCAAGGCAGTTGTTTATGTGGTCAAGTCACCTACCAACTCACCTGCGAGCCAGTTAAAGTCTCGCACTGCTATTGCACCATGTGCCAAAAGCAGCACGGCGCGGCGTTTGCGACCTACGCTAGTTTGCCAAAAGAGCACTTGGCTTATACCTCCGGCGAAGAGGCCTTGGTGACTTACCACTCCTCGGGCAGCATTGTTCGTAAGTTTTGCGGCTGTTGCGGCTCAAGTTTGGAGTGGAGCGGCAGCCCAGACTATCCTGATTGGGCCTCTATCGCCATTGCGACCCTCGACACGCCTTTCACTCCACAACACATCACCGAGATTTATACCGACACCAAGCCTTGTTGGTTAGGATAATTTGGACAGTGCACTTAAATTCAGCAGGAGATAAGCACCCGTGAACGCAAATACGGTTATCGAATTTTGGTTTAACGAGCTGACACCCGCCCAGTGGTGGCAGGTAGATACCAACCTAGATGCGGATATTTTGGCTCGCTTTTCGTCACTGCATTTGGCCGCCCAACAGGGCGAGCTGAGCCACTGGCGACAAACACCCGAGGGGAGTTTGGCCGAGATTATTGTGCTCGATCAGTTTTCGCGCAATATGTATCGTGGCACACCACAGGCGTTTGCGAGTGACGGTTTAGCCCTTGCATTGGCTCAGTTTGCGATTGAAAAGGGATACGATACTCAGCTTGAGCCGTTACAGCGTAGCTTTTTGTACATGCCATTTATGCATAGCGAGTCGGCCAAAATACACGTGCAGGCACTTTCGTTATTTACCTCGTTAGGTAACGAGAACAACCTCGACTTTGAAATAAAGCACAAAGCCATTATTGATCGTTTTGGTCGCTACCCACACCGCAATCAAATTTTAGGCCGTGTCTCGACTGCCGAAGAGGAGGCCTTTTTAACTCAGCCAAACTCTAGCTTTTAGGGCTTGGCAGTAATTTAGTAGCTCAAAACGACCACAACGACAGACAAGAAAGCCTATGAACAGTGCCCATGCCTTTGCCTTAATGGCAGACTACAACCAGTCTATGAATGCCCAAATGTATGCCGCTGCAAGAGCACTCACTGACGAAGAGCTAACGCAGCCACGGGGTGCGTTTTTTGACTCTGTTTTAGGTTCGCTTAATCATATTATGGTGGGCGACATTATTTGGTTAAAGCGCTTTGCAACGCTATGCCCTGCGTTATCGCCGATAGAGGCGTGGTCTCAACCGACCGCGTTGGATGAATGCTTATACTCTACGATGGCGGAGCTTGCCGAAGCCCGAACTCGGTTAGACGCATTGATCCTAACCTTTGCACAGTCGCTTACCGATACCCAGTTGGCCGCAACGCTGAGATACCAAAGCACGCGGGGAGACTGTTACCACAAAAATTTTGGGTTAGTGTTGCTGCATTTTTTTAATCACCAAACCCACCACCGAGGGCAGGTATCCACCTTGCTAAACCAAGCGGGGGTAGATGTTGGCGTCACGGATTTTTTGTTTACTATTCCTAACGAGTAAGCGAGTGTTGTGCGGTTTTACGACCAAGGTGTACCTAAATAGGTTTAGAAAAATAGGTTTAGAAAAGCCAAGGAGGGCTAATGCAGCTAGCGCTTGATCACTTTTTTATCTTAACCGACGAACCTAAAAAAGCGGGCGATGCGCTGGTGGCATTAGGCCTAACCGAAAGCTTTAGTCGCGAGCACCCAGGGCAAGGAACGGCAAATCGTCGATTTGTATTTGCCAATGGCATGTTAGAGCTGCTCTATATTCGTGATGCCCATGAAGCAGAGCAGGGGCCAGCCAAAGGTTTGAAGCTAACGCAGCGGTTGGCCAACACAGCCCATTCGCCTTTTGGCCTTGTGTTAGTGCGCAGCCAAGGTGACGAGCATGAGCGGCCTTTTGCTGGCTGGAGTTATCAACCCGATTACTTTCCGGCACCCAAGGCGTTTTATGTGGGTGACAATGCCAACGACCTTACAGAGCCTTTGTGTATTTATGTGCCCTTTGCTGCTCCTAAAACAGCTGCACCTAAAGCAGCTGGGCCTAAAACAGCTGCGCCCAAATCAGCGACTAATAAACCTGTAACGCCAACAAATAGTGGCGAGGCTGCGTGGCTAAGCCAACTGAACGTGACGGTGGCAACACCGCAACTTTCGGTCGTTGCGTCCATGACATCTAAAGCCTACGGTGTGAGCTTAACGACAGGGCCAACTCACTTGGCCGAGCTAACGCTTAATGACGGAGCCAAGGGCGAAAAGCACGATTTAAGGCCGTTATTGCCGTTAGTTATTCACTGCTAACAACGTCCAAACCCGCATCAAAGCACAAGGAACTTAAAGGACAAGAGACATGGAGCTAAAACAGGTGGTGCCGTGGGGGCGCTCATTTGCCGAATATCAGCGCATGTTTGGGCTAACTAAAGGCGACCTTAGCAAGCGAATTTTAGGTTGTGGCGATGGCCCCGCATCGTTTAATGCGGAGCTAACTGCCCAAGGTGGGCACGTGGTGTCGGTCGACCCAACTTATGTGTTTGATGCTAAGCAGTTAGCCGAACGTATAGACGAAGTTTACGCCGAGATTATGCCGCAAATGGAAGCGACCCAAGGCAAGTACATTTGGGATGATATTGCTTCAGTTGCTGCCCTTGGCGAAGTGCGTATGGCCGCGATGCAGCAGTTTTTAGCCGATTTTGAGCAAGGGAAAACCGATCAGCGCTACCTTGCAGGCGCACTACCTAATTTGCCATTTGACGACGATACGTTTGACCTCGCGCTTTGCTCACACTTTTTGTTTTTGTACAGCGAGCAGGTCGACCAAGAAGCTCATATTGCGGCAATGTGCGAGCTTGTTCGTGTCGCAAAAGAGGTGAGGGTATACCCCTTGGTAACGCTCAAAGGCGAGTTATCGCCTTATTTAAACCCCGTGATGGAAGCGCTGGCGGCGCAAGGGTGTGAATGTGAGTTGGTAGAGAGTGAGTATCGGTTTCAGCAGGGGGCTACGCAGGTGTTGGTGGTGAAAAAGTAGCAGCTCTATTTTGGGAGTAGAGCTAAAATGGACACTATACGGTCTATTTTTCGATGATTTATACTATAATGGATATAACTGTATCCATTATGGCTGAGTTATGAATTTTACCCTCATAGACGACACCGACGTTAGTCGTGCTTACGCAGACTACTTACGTGGCTTGCGTAAGCAATCTAAGCTGTCCCGAGCAGCGCTAGCTGAGCGCAGCTGTGTACCCGCCTCAACGATAAAAAAATTTGAGCTGACGGGGCAGATTTCTTTTCGTCAGTTGCTCCTACTGTGGCGAACGCTCGACTCTCTTGAGCGCCTGATGGAGATGACAAAGGCTCAGCAAAACCCTGTTGAGGTGCCCTTGAGCATTGAGGACGTATTAAAAGATGAGCTTTAAGCCGATTCAGAAGCTATCTGTGACCCGCACTTTGACGACTGGAGAATCTGTCGCAGTAGGCGTGCTCGCACAAAACCGCAAAGGCGTGTTTTTTCAATACGATGATCAATACCTTCAGAAGTTTGGCAACTTATCGCCCTTTGGGCTGAATGCAAAAACTTTGCCGCACGGCTCTTTGGGCTTTAGTCGTCAAGTCGCTCAATACTCCCTTTCTCCAAACCCACCCGATAGGTGCCATATTCGCCAAAGCCGCTGCACTTCTCGCAAAACTTAGCGGTTAAGCTGGTGGCGGTAGAGCTTAGGTACTCGGGCACATATAAAAACACACGATGACTGCCCGAGGGAATGTGGTAAAGGGTAAAGGCGCGATTGTTTGTTTTGTCATAAACCACATCAAAGCCTCGGCTATTGGAGGCGCGGACGATTTTAAAGCGATGTACGCTAAAGTGCACGGAGTCGAATACTTGGCTAATGCCTGTCTCGGCTCTAAAGCAGTTAAGGGCGTGGTAATTATCGTCGTTGCTAATTGAGCAAAACTCTGGCTCGCCGTAATAACGATTAAAAGGCTCTAGCAAGCTAATAACATTGATAAACGCATCGGGCGTTGGCAGGGCTTTGGGTGCAAAATGCTCGGGTTTAATTTGCGCAGCGGTGGCAGGCATGCCTTGGGTGAAAAGCTCAAACAGCTCATCTTCTTTTATCTTAGCCGCCTTGCTGCGCGCTAAATCTTCATTCGCCGATTCTAGGCAGTCGAGTTTACTCAAATAGCCTAAGTGGTGTTCGGTGACAAAAGCGGTTTGGCTACTTGAGTCTTCGCTTATAAAAAATAGGGTATCGGGAGTTGAGCCATTGGCGCTGCCCATAAAGCTCTCTGAGAACACCAAGCTAACGGCATCGTCGTCTTTGCAGGCACCTCTAAAAATCATCATATCGCCCGATTTGGTTTTTGGGTCGTCATCACCATTACCCATATCGGACTCGAATCGTAAAACGAGCTCGCCGTGGTAATTGACGTCGGTATGGTCAAAACCAACATTGCCTGAGAGCTCTGGCCTAAAGTAGCCGAAGGTAGTGACAGTAAAAGGGCCAAAACGCATCGCTTCGCCAATACGCTCTTGGGTGATTTTTATCGGTAGGTCGGGGTGCGAAAACTGGTAAGCGTTGGCGGCTGATGCAGTCAGACTCATGGTGAGTGCCAATGCAAAGGAGAGAATGCGGCGAAGCGAAGTGAGTTGCATGGGTATGCCTTTGTATTTATTTGCCTGTATGGGTTGTGCGAAGTAGTGCTAAGTGAGCAAAAAAGCAGATCTAATTGATGGTTATAACAGTAAACCCTTTGATAGCTAAGCGCGACATGCGCTTTTCAAATACGGTCAGTTTGGCTGATACATTTGGGATGAATCACGGGGAAGACTATGAAAGTTATGTACCATGAGCTTGAGAAATACGACGTTCAAAAACTGATTTTTTGGTCGTTGGAGCAGGCGTTGTATCAAGCCATTGTGGTGGTTGACGGCGAAGAGCATGTGGTGTGGGAAACCGAAAAACAGTGTATGCGTAGCCGTAACCTAATGAAAATGCGCGAAGCCTTTGAGCCCCTCGAAATTGAAGAGATTTACCTTCGCCACGAAAGCCCATACGACGAGATGATTGGTATGTCGGGTAAGGGCGAAAGTAATCGCCTAGAGGTGAAGCTAGGCAAAAACCCTTATGCGACGCCCAGCTGGTTACAGTAAGCCTTTTTGTAGCGTTATTTAGTCGGGCACTTGAGTACACTGTGAATTAACACAGACTCAACACAACCAAGGACGGTGGCCCGATGAAGATGATCTTTGTAGATGCCGAAAATATTGGCTTAAAAGCCCTCGAAGCAGTCGAGGCAACGGTGATCGATAAAGTCTTTGTTTTTTCAAAGGTGGAGTCGGTTCAGCGTGCGTGTGAAAAGTCGCTCTTTTTATTCCTTTCTGATTATCCTTCGGGCTCTAACCAAGCCGATTTTTACATTATTGCTTACCTTTCACGGGTCCTACTGGCGTTGGATAAAAAGCAATATGGCACGGTGAGCTTCGAGCTATACAGCAACGATGAAAACTTGATTTCGGCATTTGAGTTTCAGTGTGCACAGTTGGGGGCTCGGGCGCATAGTATTCGGACAAAAAACGAGACAGTGGTGGCGTTACCCAAAACAACCTTGGCTAAGCCCTCTCCGGCGGAACGCAAGAACCCCTCTAAACCTCGCTCTAACGCCGATAAGTTACTCACTGCTTTGCGCTTACCCACACCGCTTAGCCCGTCGCTCCAAAAAAAGCTTGGGTTAACGAAGGGGGAGTTCACAACGTTAACTAATGAGATGATTAAAGCCAAAAAGATTAAACGCTCGCCTGAGTCTAAAAAGAAGTGGGTTTGCTGTTAGTCACATAAAGCACGCCAGCAAAAAAATACCCGTACTCTCAGTAAGAGCCGGGTATTTGAGGGGTAATACGCTGGGCTAAGCCTCTCGCTAGGGCGTTAGTTTGGCTTAGGCACCAATTACGCCGCCGTCTTTACGACGAACCACCATAATGGTGGAGCGAGGTTTGCTGTTGCCGCCCGCAGGGAAGTGCGAGCCGCCTTTTTCACCTGGGTACTGAACGCCTACAAAGACGGTGCGCTGGTCTTCAGAGAAGGCCAAACCAGTGATTTCACATGACACTGGGCCTGTAGCAAAGCGCACGATCTCGCCTGTGTCTGGGTCGCCACACAACATTTGGTTGTTACCCATACCGGCAAAGTCACCTTCGTTAGAGTAGTTACCGTCGGTTTGAATCCACAAGCGACCGGCTTTATCAAAGCCAATACCGTCTGGGCTGTTGAACATGTTGTCGCTGGTGATGTTCGCGCTACCTGCGTTTAGTGTGCCTGGGTGAACGTCTGGGTTACCTGCAATCAGCAACAAGTCCCAAGTGAAGGTGTCACCTGTGTGGTTAGCATTGGTTGGCCACCAACGAACGATTTGACCGTACTTGTTGCCAATACGTGGGTTCGGGCCGTTAAGCGGTTGCTCTTCGCGGTTACCACGGTGTTTGTTGTTGGTTAGGGTGCAGAACACCGCTTTGTTGCTTGGGTGTACCGCAACCCACTCAGGACGGTCCATAGTGGTTGCGCCAACAACAGTGGCTGCTTCGCGAGCGTGAACCAATACGTCGGCTTGGTCAGCAAAGCCGTTGCTTTGGTCTAGGCCGTTTTTGCCGAAGGTCAGCTCTAGCCACTCACCATTGCCTTTCATTTCGCCTTCTTCGGCGTTAAAGCGTGCAACGTAAAGGGTACCTTCTTCCAACAAGTCGCGATTAGCGGCTGGGTTGCTTGGGCTTACTTTGCCTTTAGATACGAACTTGTAAAGGTGCTCGCCGCGCTCGTCGTCGCCTAGGTAAACCACAACATGACCGTCATCGTTCACAGTTAGGGCTGCGTTTTCGTGTTTAAAGCGGCCCAATGCTGTGCGTTTTTTAGGTGTAGAGGTTGGATCCATTGGATCGATTTCTACGACCCAACCGTGACGGTTTGGCTCTTGTGGGTTTTTCGCAAGGTCAAAGCGGGCATCGTGCTTAAACCAGTTGTAACGGTTTTTGTTGCCAGCATTTAGGCCGTAGCGTTTTTGATGGGCGTTTAGCTCAACTTCGCTGTCTGAACCAAAGTAACCGTGGAAGTTTTCTTCACACGTTAGGTAAGTGCCCCATGGTGTTTGGCCGTTGGCACAGTTGTTAAAGGTACCCAGCGCTTTGGTGCCTGTTGGGTCGGCATCGGTTTTCACCAAGTCGTGGCCAGCCACAGGGCCGGTCAGTTCCATCTCGGTATTAGCTGTAATACGACGGTTGTATTTGCTGTCTTTTAGGTAGTTCCAAGTGCCGTCGGCATTACGCTTAATTTCGAATACCGATACGCCGTGTGCCGCTTGGGCTTTTTTTACATCGTCAGCGGTGAGTGCTTTACCGCCGTGGTCGAATAGCAAACCGTAGTTGGTGTATTCGTTGTTTACCGCCAGTAGGGCGCGGTCTTCTGAAAGTGGGAAGATGCTCATACCGTCGGTGTTATCACCAAACTGGCCTGCTTGTGCGGCTGAGTTTTGCTTGCCCGACTCGTCAAAGGCTGGCGCGCCTTTAAGGATTGGATCGCCCCAAGAGATAAGCGGCTCTGCAATGTAGCCTTCTGGCACGATAAAGTCATCAGCTGTGCTGGTAGGAATGCCCTTGAAACCAATGAGCTTGCTACCCATAGGTGCTTTAGTCGTGCTCGCCACCGCTTGTGCTAGTGGATGAGCGGCTAAAAACATACCCATGGTGGCAGCTGCGCCACGCAACACGCTGCGACGGCTAACCGCAGTGTTAACAATACGTTCTAAATCAGTGTCTTTGTCTAGCGCAAGATCACTGTCGTTATTAATTAGGCTCTTTGTCATTTTTCCAATCCCTAAGACGTGCAGTAATAAAGGGCTGATTCTTGCCATAGACTGTGACGAGTCGATGACAAAGAGACACTGTAAAAAACTCTTCACAAATGCACAGTCATAAATACCCCTTTGAGTAGGCCGTTTGTAAAAGACTTGTCTAGGACTGCCCAAAGGCTGAATTCTAGGCTAATATACTGTATATAAAAACAGTATAATGTTCGTTGTAGGTTTACTGGTCGTTGCAGGTGTTGTTGCAGGTGTTAAGGGGTACGTGAGTGACACGTAAAATTATCCATATTGATGCGGACTGCTTTTTTGCCGCTATCGAAATGCGCGATAACCCTGAATTAAGGCAGGTGCCTTTGGCCGTGGGTGGCAGTAGCGACCGGCGTGGTGTGATCGCGACTTGCAACTACCAAGCACGGGAGTTTGGCGTGCGCTCGGCTATGGCTTCGGCCCATGCACTTAAGCTCTGCCCGCAGTTGGTGATTGTGCGTGGCAATATGGAAAAGTATCGCGAAGCGTCGGTGGTGATGCGAGGGATTTTTGCCGAGTTTACGCCACTCATCGAGCCATTATCGCTAGATGAAGCCTACCTTGATGTCACCGATTGCCAAGCCTTTGGTGGCAGTGCGACCCGTATTGCCCAAGAGATTCAACGACGAATATACGATGCACTTAGCATTACCGTGTCGGCGGGGGTGTCGAACTGTAAGTTTTTAGCCAAAATTGCCAGCGACTGGAACAAACCCAACGGCTTATTTGTTATTCGCCCCGATCAGGTAGAAGCCTTTGTAAAGGTGTTGCCCGTGAATAAAATCCATGGAGTGGGCAAGGTGACCGCAGCAAAGCTGGCCAAGCTGGATATCCATACCTGTGGCGATTTAAGGGAGTGGCCCGAAGAGAAGCTGGCACAGCACTTTGGTCGCTTTGGTTATCGGTTACACCAGTTTGCCCGAGGTATTGATGAGCGTGCGGTTAAAACTTCTCGAATTCGCAAATCCTTAAGTGTCGAACGTACCTTTCCCGCTGACTTGCCCGATGCAAAAGCCTGTTTAAGCTCCGTACCTGCGTTGTTTGAAGAGCTGCAAACCCGCCTTAAACGTTTACCTCGCGAATATTGCGTAAGCAAAGCCTTTGTGAAGGTAAAGTTTAGCGACTTTACCACCACAACCTTAGAGCGGGTGGGCACCCACGCCGACCCGGCGCATTATCGCACCCTAATGGAAGAAGCCGTGCAACGTAAAAACTGCGGTGTGAGGTTATTGGGGTTAGGTGTGCGTTTGGGTGAAGGCGACGATCAGCTCGTCCATGAACAGTTGCCGCTGTTTTAGCTCATATTTGATGCTTTTTGCGCTGAGTGAGTGGAGCTAGCTGTTTAAGACTTCGGTTAAGACAAGTAGCAGTGATACACTCGCCGCCAGTTGAGCAAAAGACGACACTCACCTGATACTTATCCCTTAGAAAACATGTTTTGTGGCCTCTTATGTGATTAAGAGGTTGGGGGAAGTGCTGTGTGAGCGTCTAATGTGAAAGTAAGCACTGGCTTGGAGAGTGACGATGAAAGCGTATATGTGGGGCGTATTTGCCATTGCCTTGGGGTCTTTTGGCATTGGTACAACAGAATTTATGCCGATGGGGCTATTACCTGTCATCGCCGAAGGCGTTGATGTGTCTATTCCTAAAGCGGGGCTGCTGGTCAGTGGTTATGCTTTGGGCGTGATGGTGGGCGCGCCGTTTATTACCCTGTTTTTAAGTCGTTACAGTCACAAAACGTCGCTATTAGCTTTAATGGGCGTGTTTGTGGTGGGTAATGTGTTTTCGGCTTTGGCCAACAGTTACGAAGTGCTCATGGTCGCCCGAGTCGTGACGAGTTTTGCCCATGGTGCGTTTTTTGGTATCGGTGCGCTGGTGGCAATGGGGCTGGCGCCAGCCAACAAAAAAGGCTCGGCGGTTGCTGCCATGTTTTTAGGTTTAACCATTGCCAACATTGTGGGTGTGCCTGCAACGACATGGTTAGGGCAGACCTTTGATTGGCGCT
>JBMYSW010000017.1:0-76419 GCA_049603715.1 Pontibacterium sp.
ACATGCTTTGACTGATACCGTCGGCGAGTTAAAAACTGAGGTGATGGCTGAGCGTATTAAAGCCATTAACCCGTTTTGTAAGGTCAATATCGTTGATGACTTTATTACCTTAGATAACTTGCGCGAGCATATTACCAAAGACATGGCTTACGTTGTGGACGCCATTGATAGCGTAAAAGAAAAAGCGGGCCTTATCGCGTTTTGTCAGCGCCAAAAAATTCCGGTAGTGACTGTGGGTGGAGCGGGTGGTCAAACCGACCCAACGCAAATTCAAGTGACTGATTTGTCGAAAACCTCTCATGACCCATTGGCTGCAAAAGTACGCTCTATGTTGCGTCGTCACTATGGTTACAGCAAAAGTGGTCGCCGCTTTGCTGTGGAGTGTGTGTTCTCGACAGAGCAGTTGGTATATCCAAAACCTGATGGCAGTGTGTGCGAAAGCAAATACATCGCCGACGGCCAAACCCGCTTAGACTGCTCGGGTGGTTTTGGAGCCTGTACGCAAGTGACGGCAACCTTTGGTTTTGTTGCGGTGTCGCGGGTACTTAAAAAGATGCTAGAGCGCCACGCTCGCCAACAAGCGGCAAGCGCTAACGGCTAAAGTTCTAGAAGGCGAAAAAGTTAAAAGCCTAAAAGCCTAAGACAGTTCAGGCTGCTCCGGCGATTCTAAATACGCCGAGAGCAGCCAAGCCGCTAATACAAATGCGGCGGATATCATCAAGCAGGCAATAATTCCCCACGCCTGAAACGCCGCACCAGAAATTACCGTACCCACCAAACGCCCTGCGGCATTGGCCATGTAATAAAAGCCCACATCCATAGATGCACCATCGGCCTTGGCATAATGCACAATTAAGTAACTGTGTACCGACGAGTTAATCGCGAACAGCAAGGCGAATACGGCCAAACCGCTAAGCAGCACCCATGCTTGATCGGGCCAAAAATATAAAGCCACACCAAGGGCCAGTGGTAGTGTCGCGAGTGCTAGCGCCCAGTGCTTCGCATCTTGCCCTGTGGGGGGAAACTGCCCTAAACGACGGGTAAGCGCCGGAGCCGACGCCTGAATCATGCCATAGCCAATAATCCAGCTGGCCAAAAAGCTACCCACAGCCCAGTGGGCCCAGCCTAATTGTTGGGCCAAAAAGACGGGCAGGGCAACCACAAACCATACGTCTCGCGAGCCAAATAAGAAAAAGCGTGCTGCCGATAGCGCATTAACGTTACGGCTGGTGGAGAAAACTTGGCTGAACTTGGGTTTGGATTTAGCTTTGCCAAGGTCATTACGAATGAGCACTAGGCTCGCGATAAACATCAGCGTGAGCCCTGCCAGCATGGCCACCATCGCGCCCTGAAAGCTAAACAGACTTAACAATAATCCACCCAAGAAAAAGCCCACGCCTTTTAGGGTGTTTTTTGAGCCGGTGAGCACCGCAACCCAAGTGTATAAGCCTTGTTGGTTGGTTATAAACTTTACCGCGCTTTTAGCGCTCATTTTGTTCAAGTCTTTGGCAATACCTGAAAGGGCTTGTGCACTCATCACCCAAAGCGAGCTTAAGTAGCTGCTATCAATGGCCAGCATGCCTAAGGCGATTAACTGTAAAAACAGCCCTAAGTGCATGGTGCGATTCAGCCCAATACGAGCGCCGAGCCAGCCACCGACAAGGTTAGTGACAACACCAAAAAACTCGTAAAACACAAACAGCAGAGCAAGCTCTAAAGGTGAATAGCCCAGTTGGTAAAAGTACAGCAACACCAGCATGCGTAACGCGCCGTCGGTGAGAGTAAAGCCCCAATAGTTGGCAGTAACCAACATATATTGGCGAAGGTTTGACTGAGCAGAAGGTGATTGGCTCATGGGCTGCGCTTTTTAATAAAAAGGTAGAAAGAAAGGTTAGAAGTAAAAAATAACGCAAAGAGTGTGTAAGGGTGTAACGCCGCAACCCCCTATCTTGAGAAAGGGGGCGCTTTTACAAAGTAAGGAGCTAGTCGATCAGCTCGGCTGTTTTTGCGACATAAGCGGCCAATTCAACGGTGCGGTTTACATAACCCCACTCGTTATCGTACCAAGCATAAACTTTTAGCTGAGTACCCTGAACAACCATGGTCGATAGGGCATCTACAATGGCCGAGCGTGGGTCGGTTTTGTAATCGATAGACACCAGCGGGCGCTCCTCGTAACCCAAAATATCTTTTAGCTCGTTTTCAGAGGCCTGCTTAAAGAGCTGGTTTACTTCTTCTGTGGTTGTTTCGCGTTCAAGCTCAAACACCATATCGGTAAGTGAGGCATTGGCGAGAGGTACACGTACCGCGTGACCATTTAGCTTGCCTGTCAGCTCAGGAAAGATTTTCGCGATGGCTTTTGCTGAGCCGGTGGTGGTTGGAATCAGGCTAGAACCACATGCGCGGGCGCGACGCAGATCTTTATGGGGCGCGTCTAAAATGGTTTGGGTGTTGGTTAAATCGTGGATACTGGTCATGCTGCCATGGCGAATGCCCAAGTGCTCTTGTACCACCTTAATGACAGGTGCAAGGCAGTTGGTGGTGCATGAAGCGGCTGTCACGATTTGTTGCGAAGGCTCAAATTCGCCATGGTTAATACCCATTACCATGTTTTTTGCGCCTTCAACCGGGGCGGTAACCACTACGTATTTAACGCCTTGGTCGAGGTACGCTTGCAACTTGGCGTTATCACGCATCACACCACTGGCTTCAATAACAATGTCACAGCCTGACCAATCTGTATCGCCAATGGCTTTGTTTTGGCTCACCGCAACTGGCTGGCCATTAATAACCATAGCATCGCCTTCAACCGAAGCTTGGTGCTGCCAAATACCGTGTACAGAATCAAAATTTAAAAGGTGGGCGTGGGTTTCGGCGTTGCCGTTGGGGTCATTAATTTGCACAAATGACAGTGCTGGGTTGTCCCAGCCCGCGCGTAAAGACAGACGGCCCATGCGGCCAAAGCCGTTAATACCCACCGTCACGGAACGTTTCATCGTCATACCTTATTCCTTAAAAACAAACCCTTAAAAGCTAACCCTATAAAATTCTCGGGTAAAAAAGCGATAAAAACAGCATGTGCTTTGCCGTCAGACTAAAATCGACCGCTTAGCCTAGCGTTGTATAATGACAAAAATATGACAGCAAAGCGCTGTGCTACAGCACTTTGCTTGAGGCTGGTGCCCGCTTAAGCATTAGGTGTTGAGGCTAAGCTTACGACTCGATGGTTTGGTCGTGCTGAAAGCGGAACGGGTGCGCAGCGTAGGTGCCCATCACTTTTACGTCTTTGGCAAAAAAGCGTAGCTCTTCAAGGGCGTATTGCATCGCCTTTTCGCTTGGGTGCGCTTCTACATCAAGGTGAAAGCTCGATACGGTCATAGTATCAGAAGCCATGTAGCTCTCTAGCTTCACCATGTTAACGTTGTTTGTAGCAAAGCCGCCTAAGGCCTTGTAAAGCGCTGCTGGCATGTTGCGTACCGCAAACATAATGGTGGTCATGTAGCGGGTGCCTTCAACATACTCTGGTGTTTGAGCATCTTTACTCAAAATCAAAAAGCGGGTGGTGTTACCTTGCTTGTCCTGAAAGTTATCGCGCAACACTTCTAGGCCGTACAACTCTGCTGCCAAGGTGGAGGCAATGGCGGCACGGGTTGGGTTTTGCGATTTTGCTAGCTCGTCGGCAGAGCCTGCCGTATCAAGGCCAGCAATGGGTTTAAGCCCTAGCTCTTTAATGTGTTGGTCGCATTGCGCCAGTGCTTGCGGGTGCGAGGAGACCGTCTCTAAGTCGCTCAGGTCTGTACCCGGTAAGCCAAGCAAGCAGTGGTTAACAGGCTCAAAGTGCTCACCAATAATTTTAAGGTGAGTTTTAGGCATTAATCGGTAAATTTCTTCGACACGACCTGCAGTGGAGTTTTCAAGTGGGATCATCGCCACTTTGGCTTTGCCCCCCTCGACCATAAACATGGCATCAGCAAAGGTTTCACACGCCATAGATTCGAGCTCGGGATGAACGCGCTCGCATGAAAGATGTGAATAGGCACCAGGAACACCTTGGTAGGCAATGATGTGCTGAGGGTCTTGCGATGACATAGTTTATTCTCGGTTATACAGGTGCCACACAAGCCATGGGCGTTTTCTGAAAGACGCGCTTAATCGGTGCTTGCTGGCATTTTCTGAACAAAATTAAGGCCGAAATTATGCCACAGCCAAGCCGAAGGGCCTAGCATTGGATGCCCCAAACCTAGTAGGGTTGGGCGTAAATCTGCCTCGTGTTGTTTGTTTTTTCACCATCAAAGGTGTGGGAATCTTGCGATCTTTTGCGGCGAGCCAAGGATTAGCTGCTAAGCTGAAGAGTCACAGCTCTACAAGGTTTTGTTTTTCTGTGCATAAACGCCTATCATGCGCGCCGATTTAAATTTTGAGAGAGAACGTCTTACGAATGTCTGAGTTTAAAAAAGGTCAACGTTGGGTTAGTAATACAGAAGCTGAGCTTGGGCTCGGCGTGGTAAGCGACGTGGCTGGCCGACGAGTAATCGTCGACTTTCCGGCCACAGAAGAGCAGCGCACCTACGCCACCTCTAATGCCCCCATCAGCCGAGTAGAGTATGCCGAAGGCGACCAAGTAAGCTCAGACCAAGGCGTCAATGGTGAAGTGGTTCAGCGCCACGATAACCAAGGTCTTTTTATCTACCTAGTAAAAGACGAGGCGGGGGAAGAGCACTTTATCCCCGAGTCGAACCTTGCCAGCAATGTTAAGTTTGTTCGCCCACTCGATCGTTTACTCTCTGGCCAAGTGGACCGCGGCAAGCGTTTTCGGATGCGTATCGAAACCGCAGAGCAAATGAGTCGCTTGGTCAAAAGCCCCACCGCCGGCCTTTTAGGCCCACGTGTACAAGTTTTACCACACCAGTTGTATGTTGCTCATCGCGTGGGCCAGCGCTTTGCACCCCGCGTGCTTTTGGCCGATGAAGTAGGCTTGGGTAAAACCATCGAAGCCGGTTTGATCATCAACCAGCAACTACAAAGTGGCCGCGCCAGTCGTATCTTGGTGACAGTGCCCGACAGCCTGCTGTACCAGTGGCTGATTGAAATGCTGCGTCGCTTTAACCTCAAGTTTACAATTCTCGACAGTATGCGCCACGCGACCCTCGAAATGTCGGGTTACGACAACCCGTTCGAGAGTGCTCAGTTGGTGTTGTGTGCACAGTCGTTTTTACGCGACGACCCAGAAGCCCATGCCAATGCCATTAAGGCCGGTTGGGACTTGATGGTCGTGGACGAGGCGCACCACCTCGAATGGACACCAGAAGCGCCAAGCGAGCTGTACACCAGTATCGAAACCCTCGCCGAAAATATTCCGGGTTTGTTGCTGCTATCGGCAACACCTGAACAGCTGGGCCAAGAAGGCCACTTTGCGCGTTTGCGTTTGCTTGATCCTCAGCGTTACAGCGACCTAGAAACCTTTAAAGCTCAGTCGGATGACTACTTGCAAGTTAGCGAGTGGGTGCAGCCTTTGGCAGAAGGCGATGTCGATACCCTAATGGCGAAGCTTGCCGATGATGCCGCATATCAAACAGGTTTAGAGCAAGCTCTAGGAGCAGACGACTGGAAAGCGCTCAGCGAAGGCTTACAAGGCGAGAACCCGCTCAATGCCATTAACGAAGCGCTTGATGTGTTGCTCGATCGCCACGGTACTGGTCGCGTATTGTTCCGTAACACCCGCGCAGGTGTGGCTGACTTTCCTAAGCGTGTTTTACACCCCTATGCCTTGGACGAAAACGTCGAAGCGCTGATCGACCGCGACAAAGCGGCGGATGCTGAAAAAGAAGTGGCGATTCGTTTGCGCCCAGAAGAGGCCTACGGCAGCGCATGGCTCAGCAAAGACCCGCGCATGAGCTGGTTAGAAAACTGGCTAGATAATCACAAAGATGAAAAAGCACTGCTGATTTGTCAGAGCAAAGACACCGCCGTTGCGCTCGAAAACCATATTCGCCTGCGTTGGGGCGCACGTAGTGCGGCTTTCCACGAGGGCATGACCCTGATCAAGCGTGACCGAGCTGCCGCCTACTTTGCAGAGCAAGAAGAGGGCGCTCAAATTCTGATTTGTTCTGAGATTGGCAGCGAAGGCCGCAACTTCCAGTTTGCGCGTCACCTCATTATGTTCGACCTACCTTTCAGCCCAGATTTGGTGGAGCAACGCATTGGTCGTCTTGATCGAATCGGCCAAAAACACGATGTAAATGTGCATGTGCCTTTCGTCAAAGGCTCTGCGACCGAAGGCCTATTGAGCTGGTACGATGAAGCCCTCGCCTTGTTTGAGGAGCCAAACCCAGCGGCGGCAGCTATTTTTCAGGCGCAAAAAGCCGAGCTGGTGGGTGCCTTGTTGCGCAGTAAAGGTGATGTAATGCGCCTCACAGGTGAGGCACAGGCTACCTCTCAAGCGAAAAAAGCTGAAATGGACGCAGGTCGTAACCGTTTGCTAGAGCTCAATGCTTGTCACCCACGCCTTGCGCCAATGGTGGTAGAAGAAGTACTGCAAATGGAAAACCGCCACGGTTTGATGGAGTACATGGATCAAGTCTTTGGTCAGTTCGGCGTCGACGTTCAACCGCACGGCCCGCACTCTATTGTGTTGCACCCTTCTGATGAAATGCTAGAACAGGAGTTTCCTGAACTACCAGAAGAGGGTATGACGGCGACCTATCACCGCCTAGAAGCGCTTAGCCGTGAAGACATGCACTTTTTGACATGGGAGCACCCCATGGTCACTGGCGTTATGGACTTGATCAGCAACGGCGAGTACGGCAACACCAATGTGATGAGCCTTAAACTGCCGCCGTTAGAGCCGGGCACCCTGATGCTCGAAATGTTCTTTAAGGTGACCTGCCCAGCGCCAAAAGCCATGCAAATTGGCCGCTACTTTGAAGCGCCACACGTTCGAGTATTGGTGGATAGCGAAAAACGTAATCTTTCTGAGATGATTGGTTACAAACACCTAAACCAGCTAGGCAACTCTTTGCGTAAAGGCATGGCGCAGTCGCTAGTGCGCGAAGCACGTACCATTATCCAAACGCTAGCTGAGCAGGGCGAGGCTGCGGCGGCGCCTAAGTTGGCCGAGCATATCGAAGCCGCGCATCATGCGGTAGATACCTTGCAAGGGGCCGAAGTGTCGCGCCTTAAGGCGTTGGCATTGCAAAACCCGAACATTCGCGACGAGGAGATTCGTCAGGCTGAGGCGCATGTCGACCAGTTGCATGAGTACCTTGATGGCGCTAGCCTAGCACTTGATGCCGTTCGCTTGGCGATTGTTGTTGCAGACTAACCAAGCACTGCACCCTAATTGATGCATTGATAAAAGGAAGGCTTTTGATGACCGACGTACAAACCATTCCAGATGTAGAAGTAACCGCCATTACCGATGGCAGCCAAGAAACGCTATCGGCGGCTAAGCTGTTTGCCGGTAAAAAAGTGGTGCTTTTTGCAGTGCCGGGCGCTTTCACACCGACCTGTTCAGAGGTTCACCTACCGGGCTACGTTGTGCAGTTTGACGACTTTAAAGCCAAAGGCGTCGACATGATTGCTTGCTTATCGGTTAACGACAGCTTTGTTATGAAAGCGTGGGCCGAAGCGCAAAATGCACAGGCACTGACAATGATCGCCGACGGCGGTGCTGCGTTGACCAAAGCTCTTGGTCTAGAAATGGAAACCGGCGACTTTGGTGGTACTCGCTCTAAGCGTTACGCCATGATCATCAACGATGGCAAGGTCGAAGTATTAAAAGTTGAGCCACCAAAATCTTTTGAGGTGAGCTCTGCCGAGGCGATGCTGCCTTTAGTGTAAGGGCATCGTAAAAACAGGCTAACACTGCAAGTGAGCATTGGAGTGTTACCGAAGGCGGTCTGCTAGGTGCGGCCGCCTTTTTTATGTAAAAAATATTTAAACGCTTTGTTTTGCACTGCCAAAAATAGGTGAAATATATTCGTTTCTTTTTAACTGTTTGATTATTAAGAGAAATTTTTTTACAAAAAGCGAGTTGAAAATTGTCGCATTCAAACGCCTGTGTCTATACTGAAGGGCGCAAAGGATGATTATGTAGTAGCTTTTTTTAATCAGAGATGTGCGACAATGAAAACCAAGTTTGTAAAAAAGCTTAGCCCACATGCGGTTTATGTGCGGCTTCGTCATCCTCGCTTTGGGATGGAAATCGGCTTCTTAGAGGCCATGACAGCCACACGCGTTTTTGTGTCTGGCATTTCTTTATCGGACTACCAAACGGAAATGATCGTTGAGGTTGATCTGCTCGGGCAGGAATGGGACAGTGACGCCCCCTCATTCAGTTATGAGGTGACCTACGTCGGTTCCCAAGGTATTCGTCTGAAACTCAATAACGACGTGTTTAACGGCGCCTATGTACAGCAAGATACAGAGTACCCCGAACACGACAGCTATTATGCTGCCTAGCGTCCTATTTAGAGCTAAGGGGCTAAAACCAAGAGCATAAAATTAGGCTTTATTAGAACAAGAGTGTTTGGTTGTGGTTGAGCTGGTCTAGCTCAAACCCGTCGACACAGGCTTGGCACTCACTCACTATCTGAGCTTCAAAGCCGGGCTTAAGGTGAGTGAGATACACCTTTGGTTTTGCATCACTATTTACGTGTGCCAACTCGCTTGCCAATTGGCTAGGGGTTAAATGGCCACTGGCCACGGCTAGCTCACCGACTTCATCGGTAAACGACACATCAATAATCAAAACATCGGGTTTTTGAGTGTTGATAATGGGCCATAGCTCTGGGTTGATACCAGAATCGCCCGTAAAGACCATGGACGATTGCGCGTCCTTTACAAGGTAACCTACCGTTGGTGTGGGGTGTACCGCAGGTAACACAGTCACTTCTTTGCCTTGTAAGCTCAGCGTATCTCCCACATTTATCTCATGTAGGCTAACAATGGGTTTAGACTTCGGCAGTTGGGTAAAGTCTGGCCAAATGGTCCAGTTAAAGATGTGCTCTTTGAGCGCTGTAACCACTTCTGGTATGGCGTGCACTCGCACAGGGAGAGTGTGCTGGTCAAAAATGGTTGCTAGCATCAAGGGCAATCCCACAATGTGATCGATGTGCGCGTGGGTGATGACAACGTCGCGGATGGTAAGCATTTCGTTCATGGTGAGCAGCTCAATCCCCGTACCCGCATCAATCAGTAAACTGTCATCAACTAAGAAACTTGTGGTTTTTAAGCCTTTACCAATACCGCCACTACAGCCTAATACTTGAAGCTTCACGTAATAACCTCTCTAACGCTGCAATACCCTAATCTGAGCGCTAAGTAATTGTTGGAGGCCCGTGATGCAATATAATGGATTACATGCTTCAGGCTTCAGGGCCCTAATGTGCCTAAAACTCTATACCACTGCGTTGCGACGGACAAGTTTGTTGCCTACTAACTAAGAAGATAACGCTAAGGTTTTGCATTGGCTTAGGTTGTACTACAGGCTAGCTCAACTGGTTTGCTTTACGATAACGGCCTTGGTAATCAAAAATTCGACCCTTTACGACCCAGTAGTATTTTTGCTTACGGGCAATAACAAAGTCCGGGTGCGTCCATGGGCCTGAGTGAGCCGTGACTTCTTGCGGGTGGCTAAAGCTCACTGGCGGGTTAAGGCGTTTACCAAAGTTGAGGTTAAAGTCTTGTTTGTGGCTCGCTTTGGTAAAGAAAAAGCGTTCTGACAAGGTGTCGCCGTCTTCGTCGTGGTAGGTGACTTTGAGTTGCTGGTCTTCGGCTTCAAAGCTGACGCCAGCGCAGCGAATCACTTTGGCGTCTTTGAGCTGGAGTGCGTCTTTGAGTTGTTTGTCAGGGTCGATTAAGGCGCTGTGGCAATGCTGGCATTCTCGGGCGGCAATGTCGTTTTCGCCCAAGCAGTAGCTGCATTGTTTAAAGACAAATCGATAGTCGCATTGGCGAGGTGGAGCGTTGTTTTCACCTTCGTCCAATAGACCTTGGCAACGACGACCAAAGTGCTCAATGATATGCCCCTCATCGTCGGTGATTCCCCAAAAAATATTGGCGAACTCACAGGCAGGGCAAAACACCTGAACGGGCACACTTTGGCTATTGGGTTTGGCTTCGCCAACCTCGGGCTGATGAATATCGTAGCCGTTTCCGGCGTAATCAATGACCAAGCAATCTTCTTTATCGGGGGCGAGGCGCAGGCCGCGGCCAACAATTTGCTGGAACAAACTCACCGACTCGGTGCGGCGCAGAATAGCGATCATATCCACATGGGGGGCATCAAAGCCGGTGGTAAGCACCGAGACATTGACCAAAAACTTGATGTCTTTTTGCTTAAAACGGGTAATGGCCTCATCCCGCTCCGCTTGCGGCGTAGAGCCCGTAATGAGCACACTTTGCTCGCCGTGTAGTCGCCCTAAAATTTCTTTGGCGTGATTAACCGAGGCGGCAAAAATCATCACGCCTTTTCGGCTTTCGGCCAATTGCACAATTTGTTCGCACACAGCCTCTGTGACTCGACGGTGACGATTAATGAGGCTATCGAGGGTGTCGGCAGTCGCGCCAGCCTCCTCAAAAATCAGTGGGTCAAATTGGGCTAGGGCAGCGTCGACCATTTTGGGCGGCGTTAAAAAGCCTTGTCGAATCATACTCGACAGAGGCAGCTCGTAAATGCAGTGCTCAAATGGCGGCGGTGCTTGTTCGTTAAAGGGGCGAGCAAAGCCACGATAGTGGTAGCGGTATATCCAACCCAGCTGTAACCGATAGGGGGTGGCGGTGAGCCCCAAAACTTTTAGCTTGGGTGCTGACTGCTTGATGTGCTGAATCAGTTGTTGGTATTGCGGCTGTTCTTTATCGACGTCAGCATCAGCAACCTCGCTAACACGATGACATTCGTCGATCACCAAAAGGCTAATGTCTTTGGGTAAGGCGGTCAGGTTTTTGGCAATAGACTGGATACTGGCGAAAATCACCGAGGCAGAAGTGTCTTTTTGTCCCAAGCCCGCCGAGAAGATACTAGCTTCTTGGCCTAGCGCCACAAACTTTTGATGGTTTTGTTCTACCAGCTCTTTGACGTGGGCCACCACCAACACTTTGCCACGGGCAATGCGTGCCAACTCGGCAATCACCAAGCTTTTACCCGCGCCCGTAGGCAGCACTAAAACCGCAGACGCGTCACTTTTTCGGAAGTGGGCGAGGGTGGCGTCAACGGCGTCTTGTTGGTAGGGGCGAAGGGTATACACGGTTTATTTAGCCTCGTCGGGCGAGCCTTTTAGTGTCGCTAACTCGGTTTTTACTTCGATCCACTGCGACATAAATTGGGTGCTGCGGTGCTGGTGGTGCTTTAGCAGCGCGCCAGTAAAGTTGTTGAGGCGATGCTGCGTCAAGTGCTCAAGAGTCTCGGTCACCTTTTGATATAAGGCCTCGCCTAGTTGGTCTTGGTCATAACGAGTCTTGAGAATAGGCGAAGCCTTTGCCTGAGCTGCATGCCAAGCATCGCCGGACTGATGCAGGTTAACGGCTGCCTCAGAAAAGGCTTCGACCTCATTGTGAACCTCGCCGGGCCAAGGTAAATCACCGTGCATAGACTCGGCACCTATGTCGGTGGTGACACTGGGTGTGCCTGTCATCATGGCATCAACCAACTTACCTTTTATGCCCGCGCCAAAGCGCAAAGGAGCGAGACAAACACGGGCGTTAGCCATCACTTCAAAGGCACTGTCGGCCCAGCCTAACACATGAAAACCCTCTTTAGGGTTGTGTAAGGCGGTGGCCTTGGGCGGCGCATACGCTCCATATACTGAGAGTGTTGCGCCTTTGTGTTTGGCGCGAATCGCCGGCCATACTTGCTGCTTTAGCCATAGCACTGCATCCCAGTTGGGCGCATGGCGAAAGTTGCCAATGCTGATGTAACCACTCCGCTGCTCAAAGGGCTGCCCTTGGTTGGCTTGGCTGAGGTCGAGCATAAACGGCAGGTGCCAGAGTAAAAAGCGGGGCACACCATAGTGCTGGGTTAACAACTCCAACTCGTATTCCGAGATAATTAAGGAAAGGTCGCAGCGATAAATAGAGGCAATTTCCCGCTGTGCTTGCTCGCCATTGAGGAGCTCGGCTGTGACCTGGCTGTTTTGTTTATGAGCGGTATGGCGAGCCGCCCTAAGGCTGTGTAAATCTTCGGTGTCTAAAATCTTGAGAGCATGAGGGCAGCAAGCATCAACGCGCCAGCCAAACTGCTCTTCCATCATAAAACGATCAAACAAGACTGCACTTGGGTCTAGCTCGCTGACAAATCGGTCGAAGCTACTGCAGTTAAGCGCGATGGCATCACAGCGAATGCCCGCTGCCTCTAAACCGTTGCTGCGCTCGTTACGCTGTGCTGGGCTCGCAAACGTCACTTGCCAGCCCTTACTTAAAAATAATCGCAGTAGGCTCATCATGTGGCTACCAGCCGCAGATGACGCAGGCTCCGGCCAGACGTAACCAATAACCAAGAGAGTAGGGGCAGTGTTCAAAAGCGGTCCTTATGAGGGTAATAGGCGCGTAATTGCTGAGTTAAGCGCGGTTGCGCAGCCGTGAATGATACCCGATTGTGGAGCGCAGGGAGAAGGGGGCAGGAAGTTGCTGAACAGAAGAGGGTTACGGACAAAAAAATCCCCGCACATGGCGGGGGAAGTCATATTGTCATCCTTGGATGTGTTAGCACCGCCACAGAGGTTACTCAATCATGCTCAAGAATTGGTTCAGGTTAGATTCAAGGCTATTTTTTGTTGCTTCGTCCCCTTGCGCTGAAGTTTCGTCTTTCGTAAAGCGGCTATCTTGGGTGACGAGGTTTTCAATCAGCGACTTTTGTAGCTCAAGTAGGTTGTCGACGAAGGAGAGGCTGTCGCTGCTTTTTTGAGATTCAATTTGTGCCAACATGTTATCTAAACGGCTGCTGGCACCTTGGCCGCTGTTGCCATTTTGGCTGTAGCCTTCAACGGCTGAATAGGCTGCGGCATATTGCTGAGTTTGCGTTAAGGTCATATCCATAGAGGCCAGCTCGGTACGGTCGAGCTTAAACTCACTGGCGCTATTAAACGCGGCTTGCACATCGCCAGAGAAAAAGTCGTTGGCAATGTGGGTCATATCTTTTAGCAACTGGTCGATAGCGGCCAGTTCTTCATCGTCTAGCTCACCTTCTACGGCGATTTGCCAGCCTTGTTCCATGGCGTAACTTTCACTGGCGGCGACTGCGGCATAGCGGCTGCTACCGTTTGCGTTTTGACTGCTACCCACGCTGGCACCCACGCTCATGCTGTAACTCTCGGCAAAACTAAAAGACAGGGACACACTGTCGCCGTCTTGGGTTTTGAGGTTGAGGTCGAAGGTTTGTGATTGGCTAAAGCGCTCACTAAGGCTGTACTCGCCGTAAGCGTAGTTTTGGCTGGTACTCGGTGCGGGAGTGGCGCGAGAAACGCTGGGCACAGCGGTTGTGGTGTCGCTTTGCGTTGGCTTTTCGTAGCTTGAAAGGCTGTTGGACATCAGTCCTGATAGAGAGCTCGCGTCAATCATGGGGGCACCGATAAGAGCAATAAAGAATATGCTCAGGTTATCGGCACCCCCTTGAATGACTTGAGTGTTTTTTAAACAATCATGGCGGTGCGGTTAAGCGTACTTTTTACCACCTAATAAATAGGCCTCAGCGGCATCAATTTTTTCTTGGGTGCCTCGAAGTACCACCACATCGCCAGCAGATAAGCTCAGTTGAGCCACGTCGGTAAAGCTTTCGCTACCGCGACGGACGCTGCTGACCTCAACCCCTTTGCGGCCAAGGTTGAGTTCCTCAATGGTGTGATCAATAGAGTAAGACTTGGCATCAAGGGTAACGGAGTGCAAAAACTCGCGACGCTCGCCTTTTGCGTCGGTCAGGCTACTTTGGTCGCCATGGTAGTAGGCATGGAGCAGCTGATAACGTTCTGAACGCACTTGGTTGATGCGTTGGTCAATTTCGTTTTGTGGAATGCCAAGTACGGCCAAAACGTGTGATACCAGCATCAAACTACCTTCCAGTGCTTCTGGAATTACCTCGGTAACGCCCACCGCTTGCAGCTGCTCTAGGCCGCTGTCGTCGCTGGTGCGCACTAAGATTGGCAAGCTGTCGTACTTGTCGCGCAGCTTGCGAGCCGCGTCCAGCGTATCTGAGTAATTTGGGAAGGTGAGTAGCAATAGCCGTGCGTGGTCGGCACCTAGCTGACCAATGAGGCTTATATTGCGACAGTCTCCGTAGTAGATAGGCTCACCGGCTTGTACCGCTTCGTGTACCCGAATCGGGTCAGAGTCGATAATCACATAGGGCACTTTGAGGGGGGCTAAAAAGCGGGCAATAATTTGCCCCACACGGCCATAACCACACACAATCACGTGGTTTTTAAAGTGGCTATGATCAGCTTCCTCAGCATTAGGAAGATTAAGGCCTGAAGGTGCAGTATTGGGGAATAGTTTGTTGGCGAGACGCTCAGACTGGTTGATAACAAAAGGTGTGGCCACCATGGTGACAATGATGGTCGCAATGACCAGCGCGTTTTCTTCTACGGTAAAGATTTGGTAGCTAAAGGCCAGTGCCAGCAAGGCAAAACCAAATTCGCCGCCTTGGCTAAGGCACATACCTGCACGCAGGGCGTCGGGCTTTTTAATGCTAAAGAAGCTCGCACATAGGTACACAATAAGGGTTTTAACCACCATTAACACGACCGAGAAGAGCAGCACTAAATACCAGTTGTCCATGAGCGTAATAAGGTCGAGCTGGGTACCAACAGAGACGAAAAACAGCCCGAGTAGCAAGTCGCGGAAGGGGCGAATGTCTGATTCCAGCTGGTGCTTGTAGTGGCTTTCGCCCAGCATCATACCTGCTAAGAAACCACCTAACGCCATTGAAAGGCCAGCGGCATGCGTAAGCCATGCAGCCGATAGCGCTACAACAAGGCTGGTCAGTACGAAGAGTTCAGCTGATCGAGAGTGAGCGACCTCGTGGAAAAACTTAGGGAGAAACTTGCGGCCAATAAACATCATACCGACTAAGAGCGCGATACCTTGTCCAAACATAAACAAAATATCTTGGGTCGATGCGGGTTCTTGGGTGTCTTGCAGCGACGGAATCAAGATTAGGAAGAATACCGCGGCAATGTCTTGAAACAGCAGTACACCAATGGCGATACGCCCAAGAGGTAGCTCAAGGGAGTTATGGGCGATTAATTCCCGCGTTACCATTGCAGTGGACGAAAGCGCGAGAGCGCCTGCGATGACGGCAGAGCCCGAAAGGCTAATACCCATAAGATAGGTGGCACCTAGCACAACGGCTGACGTTATAATCACTTGTGCCGAGCCTAACCCCAGTACAATGGTACGCATGGCAAGCATTCGGGGCAGAGAGAATTCTAACCCCAGCATAAACAGCAAGAAAACCACGCCGAGTTCACTTAACAAATGAATGGTGTCGTTATTTTCGATCATGCCAAGGGCGTAGGGGCCTAGAATCACCCCCACAAACAAATAGGCAAGAATAGGGGGAAGGTGCATCCTACGAAACAGGGCAGTAGCGACTACCGCGCCCCCCAGCAACATAATAGATTGTTCGAAAAAACCGACTTGCATGAAACTGTCCCTTGGCGTTTTGTTGGCCTCGTAGAGAGGCGCTTAGTTATATTGTGTTTTACATGCGGTGCTGCAACGCAACAACCGTTGACTTAAGTAACGGCCGATTGTGTGCCTTGTTTAATCAAAGCGCTGGGCTTTGAGCGTAGTTTTGATTTACCACATCAAATCGTCTGGAATGGCGTAGTCAGCGTATGGATCGTCTTCGTCATCCACTTTGTTTTCAGGCTCGATACGAATCACCGCGTCGGCTTTGCGCGTTTCGATACGCTCTGCGATCTTGTCTGGAATCACATAAAACTTGTCGTCTAAAAATGCCAACGCCAAATGGCCGCGCGACAAGGAGCCTTGCTGAGCCTCGGTCACGTAAATGCGTTTGATTTTCTTTTGGTACGCAAAATTGTAAGCCACCTCAGCCGATGCAGGAATAGGCTGTTGGTGCTGTAAAATCATCTGTTTAACTGACGCTTCTAGAGACTTTTGTTCTGCCTCTTCTTGGCGTTGTTTGTTGAGTGCTTGGTCACGCGCTGTTTTTTCAGCTTTAGCTGCTAGCACAGCCGCTTGAGGGTTTTCGACAACCGCATTTTTACCTTTTTGCTTTTGAGCCTTCGCTTTTTTTACTTTTTGTTTTTTGATTTGTTTTGCTTTTTTTTCGTCAACCAAGCCGGCTTTTAACAGTTGGTCTTGCAATGAGATGGCCATGCCGAAGATGCTCCTAACCCGTCTTTCGTTTGTGGCGGTACTGGATTAGCTGTGCGGCGCTGTGCAGAGCGCACAAAACGGAGCCGCTAGGGTGCTAAACAGTTGTTTTATGCCGCAAATATAGCACAAGGGCAAAGAGGCTTTAACCCATGAAAAGCGCTGGCTTTGGCTAAAAACTAACGTTTAACCGAGCTGGTGGAGCTGTAAAAGGGGAGGTAAAACTTAGGTGTTTACATCTTAAATATGGCTTAAAACTTAAGATTTTGATATGTTTTAAGTGAGTGAAAAATGCTCACTCATGGGGTGAATATTCATCTTTTGTGCTCTTTTAAACTCCGCTCTAAACTGCCCTCAAATGATTAACCAGCCTTTCAAATTTTCAATCTTTCAACCTTACAAAGGGGTATTGATATGAGCACTAAAGAAGCTTCTGCAGCGCTACTAGAAATCCTAGAAGACCGCTACCTAACTGAGCCAGAGCGTGACTATCGCGTAAAAGCGTTTTTAAAGCAGCATGCCGCAGAAAATGCCATTCCAAGCACGGGTTTGTGGGCGCAACTAAAAGCCGAATTTAACGCCTACTGGCATTACCGTTCGCCATTAATGTACGTCGCTAAGCACTGATTGTGAGTTGTTCGATAAGGATTTTCGACCGTCATGGCTCCAATAGATAACGCCCCTCAATTTAGGGGCGTTTTTTTTGCCTGTCGTTTATAGCGCTTGTAGGGCCAAAAACGATGTAGGCTAAGCCAGCGTAAATGCATCAATAAAGGCTGCTACTGCTTTATCTGAATCACTCTCGGCAAAGGCCTCCATTCCAATCGCACCGCGATAGCCCAAGGCATCTAGTTTACGTGCGATGGCTGCGTAATTGATTTCACCCGTCCCAGGCTCACAGCGTCCAGGGTTATCGGCAACTTGAATTTCACCCACCCAAGGTAGGCACTTTTCGCACCAGCGCATGAGGTCACCTTCACCAATTTGCGTATGGTATAGGTCTAAGTTAATGCGAAGTTGTGGACGATTGATTGACGAAACCAGCGCGAGCACGGCCCCAGTACTGCCAAAAGGGCACCCGGGGTGGTCGAGTAGGTTAAGGTTTTCGAGGGTAAACACCACACTTTCTTGCTCGGCTAAGTCACAAATGCGCTGAAGAGTGTCTTGTGCTTTTAGCCACATGGCACCGGTTTCTACTTCGTGTTGCCAAATAGGAATGCCACCGTCGCCCAAGCCCGTACCGTGTAGGTTTAAGCGGTCTACGCCTAGGCGCTTACCTACGGCGATGGTTTGTTTAGCTGATGCGAGCAGTAAATCTGCGCCTTCGTCGTCGGCTAAACGGCCTTCAAGGTAGCCGTTCATAATGGTGAAGTTGGCACCTGTGGCTTCCAGTTTTTGTAAGTCATGATCGGGCCAGTTCCAAAGGCCTACGCCTAAACCCATTTCTGTCAGTCGTTGTGCGCGCCATTCGATGGGTTTTTCTGGCCACAGCATTTCTGCACAGGCCGCTAATTTAAAGGGCTGAGTCATGTTAAACCTCGTTGGGGTATAAAAAAGACGAGCCGTGTGCAGCCCGTCAAAATGAGGATAGGTCTGAAGTGAAAGTGTTAAATGGTACCGCCTAAAGAGCTTTCCATTTGTGCCAACTCTTGGCCGCCAGCCATGAGGTCTTGCAACTCTTCTGGGGTGATATCGCCGCGAGTTGCGGTGCCAAGGGTTTTGCCTCGGTTTAGTACCGTAAAGCGATCACCTACCGCCAGTGCGTGGCGTACGTTGTGGCTGATAAAGACCACCCCAATGCCTTCGCTACGTGCACGGTCAATTGTTGCCAGTACATTCGATGTTTGGCGTACACCCAGCGCCGATGTTGGTTCGTCCAAAATAAGGACTTTGGCACCAAAGTGAACGGCACGGGCTATGGCAACGGTTTGGCGCTCACCACCCGATAGGGTGCCGACTGCTTGGTCCGGGCCTCGTAGGTTAATACCCATGCGACGCATGGCTTCCATGGTGATTTCGTTGGCGGTTTTGACGTCAAAGCGTTTAGTGAGGCCGCGGCCTTTCGTGGGCTCGCGGCCCATAAAAAAGTTACGGCTCACGCTCATTAGTGGAATCATCGCCAAGTCTTGGAATACGGTAGCAATACCTGATTCCATTGCATCGCGGGGGCTTTCTAGAATTTTTTGCTCACCGTTAATCAGCATTTGGCCTTTAGACGGCTTATGCACGCCCGACATGGTTTTGATAAAGGTGGACTTACCGGCACCGTTATCGCCCAGCAAGCAGTGACACTCGCCCGGTTTAATGTCAAAGCTAACACCTGCCAGTGCGATAATGTTGCCAAAGTGTTTTTCGATGTTAACCATCTCAACAATGGGAGTGGCATTGTTGGCGCTATCGCCGTGGTGGAATTGGCTATCTTGAGTCATCTTAACGCTCTCCCGTCACACGCTTGCGAATGGCGTTGTTAAACAGTACGGCGATCAGCAACATGCCGCCTAAAAACACTTGGAACCAGTCTTGGTCAAAGTTGGTGTAGGTCAAACCGATGACCACCATGCCAAAGATGATGGAGCCGAAGAAGGCGCCAATGGCCGAACCATAACCACCGGTTAATAAACAGCCGCCAATAACCGCCGCAATAATGGCCTCAAACTCTTTCATAAAGCCACGACGTGCGTCGGTAGAGCCTGCGTCGAGAACGGTGATAATGGCAACAAATGCAGCGCAGCAAGCGGTCAGCATAAATAAGGAAATTTTAACTTTGTTAACGGGTACACCAGAGTTTGATGCAGCATTTTTGTCGCCACCGGCAGCAAAAATCCAGTTGCCCGCAGGGGTGCGCAGTAATACGTAAGTGGCTAAAAGGGCTAAAACAACAAACCAAAGAATCTCTACAGGAATGCCTGTGACTTTGGGTGCTCCATTTTTAAAGGTGGCGATTAAGCCTTTGTCGGCCAACCACACAAACAAACCTGGGAAGGCGTCGCCAGAGAACAAAGGCGCTAGCCAGTCGTCTTTAATAGCGTCGCGAACACCGCGTAATTGTGTTGAGCCGTCGGTCGCAAGCTTTAGGCCCACCAAAGACAAGCCGCGGAAAATAAATAAGAAGGCGAGGGTGACGATAAATGACGGCAGCCCTGAGCGAATGACAATCGCACCGTTTGCAGCGCCAAAAAAAGCCGCAAAAATAAAGGTCAGCGGAATAGCGACGACCAGAGGTAGGCCCCATGTCACTACACAGACGCCAAAAAATAAGCCGGCAAAGGCCACCATAGAGCCGATGGAGAGGTCAAACTCGCCACCAATCATAAGTAGTGCGGCACCAATGGCTAAGATGCCAAGTTGCGCTGCTGGGGTCATCACGTTCATAAAGCCCGACAGGCTGAACATGGAAGGGTCGGCGGTAAATAAAAAGAACAGTAGCAGTAACACCACGCCCGCTAATGCACCAAGCTCGGGGCGCTTCATTAGGCGGGTGGTCAAAGGTTCGGCTTTGATGCGCTCATCAACTGCGCTTGGGTTGGGATTTGTCATATTGTTATCCTTATTCTAAACAGGGGCGACAGGTGGAAACGTCGCCCCTTTTCAGCTCAGACCGAGGGGGTATTAACGAATGCCTTTCGCAGACAGGTCGATTACTTGTGCTGCTTTATCAGCTGTAATCAAGTTCGGGCCAGAAGGTACGTTACCGCCAGGCATTAGGCCGTATTTCGCGTGTAGGCCCATAAAGTTCACTGATAGGTAACCTTGCAAGAATTGCTGCTGGTCGATGGCAAAGGCTGCATCACCGTCAACGATGGACTGCAAGAAGCTAGCGGATAGGTCAAAGCTCGCTACTTTTACGTCGCGACCAGAAGACTTAGCGGCTTCTACCGATGGCTCGCCTGCTAGGCTGGCACCCAGGGCCATGATGGTGTCGATAGACTCGTCAGAGGCGAGGGCAGCGGATACCTTCGCGCGAATTTCTGCTGGGTCATTGGTGGTAGGAAGTACCGTCACCTTGCCGTTAAAGCCTGTGGCAAAACCTTCACAACGAAGGTCAAGAGAGACGTTACCCACCTCTTGGTTAACACAAATACCGACTTTACCGCCTTGCTTGGCAAGGAGTTCACCGGCTGCTTTACCTGCGTCAAACTCGTCTTGGCCTACGTGAAGTAGTGCGCCTAGCTCTTTTGATACATCAGAACCTGAGTTGATAGAGATAACGGGAATACCTGCGTGCACAGCGCGCGCAATAGACGGGCCAAGGGCGTCTGCATCAGGTATAGAGACAATCAAGCCGTCTGGCTCTTGGTTAACGGCGGCGTCGATGAGCTGCGACATGGCAACCATGTCAAAGGTTTCGGGGGAGCGAAAATCAACATTTACGTCGGTGTCTTTACCCGCTTCTTCAACACCGTTTTTTACAACGGACCAAAAAGGGTCGTTCGCTTGACCATGAGCAACCACCACAATGTCGGCGGCTTGTACGGCGGCAGATGCCATAAGAGTGCTTGCTACTAGGGTGTTGCCAACGAATGATTTGATCTTATTTTTATTCATGTTTCACCTTTTTATAGTTAGCTGTGAGGGTTTCCCCTCGTTGGGTCGGCCCAGGCGACGCTGAGCCTTGATCACCCCCATGCAGGCTGCACAGGGATAAACACTGAATACCTCCCTGTTATTTCAATACCTCGGCCAAGGCCACTGGCGCACCTTTGGCAAAAGACAGCGCTGCGGCTTCGGCCATAGCAAGGGCAATAACACCGTCGTTGAGGGTGACAGGGAGGTCGTTGCCGTTTTCGATTGCGTCAACGAAGGCATTCCATTCGTTGGCGTAAGACGGCATGTAACGTTCTAAAAAGAAGTAGGTCGGTTTGGCGCTGTTCACACCTTGGGTGGTGGAGGTAACCAAGGTGTTTTCCAGCATGTTTTGGGCTTGTAATAAGCCGGCAGAGCCCAGTAGCTCTACACGCTGGTCGTAGCCATAAACGGCGCGACGGGAGTTTTTAATCACAGCGATGCGACCGTCTGCGTAGGTCAGGGTGACAACTGCTGTGTCGATATCACCGGCTTCGCCAATCTCTGGGTCAACAATGCTACTACCCGTTGCAGATACAGAAACTGGGGTATCGCCCATCACAAAGCGACTCATATCAAAGTCGTGGATCATCATGTCGCGGAATAAGCCACCAGACACTTTAATGTAAGAAACAGGCGGTGGGGCAGGGTCAAAAGAGGTAATAGACAGTAGCTCGGCTTTGCCTACTTGGCCTTCGTTAAGTGCGTTTTTGAGGGCGCTGAAGTTGGCGTCAAAGCGGCGGTTAAAGCCAATCATGACCGGCATGCCTGTTTTTTCGACGTTTGCTTGGCAAGCCAGTGCACGCTCAAGGCTAAGGTCTACAGGCTTTTCGCAAAGTACTGCTTTACCAGCAGCAGTAGCGGCTTCCATTAGCTCTGAGTGAGTGTCGGTAGAGCTGGCAATAAGTACCGCGTTAATGTCTGGGTTGGCAATGATGTCTTGTGCGCTTTGCACAACACCACCAAATTCGGCAACGAGCTTTTCAGCGTTTTCGACAAACACATCTGCCACGGCAACCAATTCGCTTTTAGGGTTGGCGGTAATTGCTTTTGCATGAACGGTAGCAATACGGCCCGCACCAATAAGTCCGACCTTTAACATAAATGAACCTCTAAATTTATCGTTATTTTTTCTATTCTGATGATTTTGCACTCGTGTGCAAAAGAGCTTGCAAAAGCATCAGTGGCTCAGTGGTTTTTAACTTAATCCATCCTTGCACCCGTGTGCAAGCATTATTTTGCACTCGTGTGCATGTTTGTAGTGTTTTTTGCAGTCTATCGGTACACTATGCGCCTTGAGGAGTGAGCAATGTCAAAAGAGCAAAATTCAAGCGAAGCGCTGTCGGTAACGGCCGATGACGTCGCAAAGCTGGCCGGTGTATCGCGCTGGACGGTCAATCGCGCGTTTAAAAAAGACGCGTCTATTTCTGAAAAAAGTCGCGAAAAAGTAAAACGCGCCGCGGCAGAGCTAGGGTATTTACCCGACTTACTTGCGGCGAGCCTTTCGTCAGACAAGAGCCACTTGGTTGCTCTGTTAATCGACGACTTTGCGAACCCTCACAAACTGGCCGTATTAGAAGTGCTGACCAAAACACTGCGAGCACACGGTTGGGACAGCCTTTTGGTCAGCACCTCTGGCGAGGAAGATGCCACCAACGCGCTTATGGGAGCGAGCCAGCGCCGAGTGGATGCGGCAGTGATGATTGGTAGTGGCTTTAACGATGAGACCCTCAACACGGCACTCAAGTCTCGCCGCGTGCGTAAGCTCATCATTTTTTTGCGGGAATCACCCCTCGATAACACCTTATCTATTTGTGTGGACGATAAAATTGCCATGGGTGTAGTGGTGGATTATGTGCTGCAAAAGGGCTATCGCTCGCCTTATTTCTTGGCTGGGCCTCAAACCTCCAGCGCTCACTTGTCGCGCAAAGAAACCTTTTTAACCCAGTGGTTTGAGGCTACTGGCCAAACCGTGGCGTTTTCGAGTGTGGCATCTTACGACTATCAACTCGCTTACGACCATATTCAAAGTCATTTTGCTGACGTTGGCACCGCTGATCTGCCCGATGTTATCGTGTGCGAAAACGATGCGCTTGCTATGGGCACCATTGATGCGATTCGTTACAAGCTGGGTTTGCGAGTGCCCGAAGATATCGCCGTAACCGGTTTTGATGATGTGCCACAGGCCGCAGGTCCTCACTACGACTTGACCACCTACAAGCAGCCGCTTGATGAAATGGCCAACGCCTTAATAAACCTGCTCAAAGGAGAAAAGGGCAAGACAGACCAGGCAAGCTCAGACCAAACAACGCGCTTTTGCGGTAAATTGGTGGTTCGTACCAGTGCGTAATTGGGTTTAGGAGCTGGGGGCGGGGCTTTATCGGTTGAATCATTGGTGTTCGTTGCTGCCCTTGCGTAAGATGAAACGCTGTTACTTTCCAATGAGTTGAGAACTATGTCGGACCACCCTTATCAATCCCTAAGCCCAGACCGTGCCCTCGATGCTATTGAAGCATTGGGCTACGCTTGTGATGGTCGTTTGAACGCACTTAACTCCTACGAAAATCGCGTGTTTCAGATAGGCGTTGATGAACAAGCGCCTTTGATTGCGAAGTTTTATCGCCCTGACCGCTGGACTGGCGATCAAATTCAAGAAGAGCATGATTTTTGCGCCGAGCTGCACGCGCGGGAATGGCCAATCGTTGCGCCATTAGCGCTGGATAATGGCCAAAGCTTGCACCATCATCAAGGCTTTGACTTTGCGCTTTTTCCTCGCTTTGGTGGCCATGCACCTGAGCTGGACGACCTTGATACCCTCGAACTGTTGGGGCGATCCATTGGTCGTTTACATGCCATTGGCGCGCAAAAGCCCTTTGCTCATCGCCCAAGCTTAACGATTCAAAGCTACGGTATCGAAAGCCGCGAATTTTTGCTCAGCCACGGGTTTATCCCCGATGCGCTGCACGAGGCTTATCGCACCCTAAGCCAAGATTTATTGTCGTTGATTGAACAAATCTTTTCGCAAGTGAGCTACACCCCCATTCGAATTCACGCCGACTGCCACCCAGGCAACATTTTATGGCGCGATAACAAAGCGGTTTTTGTCGACTTTGATGACACCCGCATGGGCCCTGCGGTACAGGACTTGTGGATGATGCTTAGCGGTGAGCGCATTGACCAAATGGCTCAGCTTGAGGCCATTTTGGAAGGCTACGAAATGTTTTACGACTTTAACGACGCCGAGCTGCGTTTAGTCGAAAGCCTAAGAACCTTGCGCATGATGCACTACGCCGCATGGATCGCACGTCGTTGGAGCGACCCTGCTTTTCCGATGGCGTTTCCTTGGTTTAACACCGAGCGTTATTGGGCAGAGCATGTTTTGGAACTGCGTGAGCAGTTCGCCCAACTACAAGAGCCGCCTTTGGCACGGTTTACGGGTAATATGTAAGCGCGTTTTTTTATCGGTTTTTGTACGCACAAACAAAGGCTTATTCGCACTAGCCTAGCCGCCAGCCCTAGCATCCCTTGGGCTTAGAGGGTAGCATTAAGGCCCTTGCATATAACCACATGCTTTACTGCGTTTAGGCGGTTTTTTCGCCAAAGTGCATAAAAGTGAAAGAGATTAGTCGACCTATATGAGTTATCAGGTTTTAGCCCGTAAGTGGCGCCCCAAGAGTTTTACCGAAATGGTGGGGCAGCCCCATGTTCTTAAGGCGTTGGTTAACGCCCTAGACGACGGTCGCTTGCACCACGCTTATCTCTTTACGGGCACCCGAGGTGTTGGTAAAACCTCTATCGCTCGCTTGTTTGCTAAGTCGCTTAACTGTTTAGAAGGTGTGTCGGCTAACCCTTGTGGTGTGTGTGCCGCTTGTCGCGAAATCGCAGAAGGGCGTTTTGTCGACCTAATTGAAGTCGATGCGGCCTCCCGTACCAAGGTAGAAGACACCCGCGAACTACTCGAAAACGTGCAGTATGCGCCGACTCATGGTCGCTACAAGGTTTACTTGATTGACGAGGTGCACATGCTCTCAAGTCATTCATTTAACGCCTTGCTTAAAACGCTGGAAGAGCCGCCTGAGCACGTTAAGTTTTTGCTAGCGACTACTGACCCGCAAAAGCTGCCGATGACCATCCTGTCTCGTTGTTTGCAGTTTAATCTCAAAAACATGGTACCCGAGGCGATTGTGGCGCACTTGTCTCACGTTTTGGGCGAAGAGTCAGTCGCATTTGAAGAGGCCGCGCTTTGGTTGTTGGCCCGTGCCGCCGATGGCTCTATGCGCGATGCCATGAGCCTAACAGACCAAGCCATTGCTTTTGGTGCTGGTGCTGTTAACGAAGCCGATGTACGTGCCATGCTTGGCACCATTGACCAGCGTCTTGTTTACAACCTGTTAAGCCACCTTATCGCGGGCGATGGCAAAGCCTTGTTGGCAGCGATCAACGAACTGGCAAGCTTTTCGCCAGACTACGCCAGTGTGCTCGCCGACTTTTTAAGCTTGATGCACCGTGTTGCACTAGGGCAAGCCGTACCGGATGCCATTGATAATAGCTTGGGCGACAAAGAGCAAGTGTTGGCGTTTAGTCAGCAAATGCGCGCCGAAGATGTACAGCTGTATTACCAAATTGCCTTAATGGGCCGTAAAGACCTCGCTTTTGCACCCGATGCCCGCGAGGGCCTCGAAATGATTATGTTGCGGATGCTGTCCTTTAGGCCCGCCAACATGGCACCCATCGATAGTCCGCCTCAAGGTGTAACATCGCCTTCGCCCGAGCCAAACAATGGCTCCCAGAGTGAGCCACCGCCACCTAATACCGGCCCAAAGTCATTTGAGCCGAGCGTGGGGGTAGGACCTGACTCGGTGGTGAATACACCTGCCAAGCCTCAGGCGCCAGCATCAACAACCGCTGAAACAAGAGCACCAAGTGCACCTGTTGCTCAGGCGACTCAGTCTTCTGAATCATCTACGCCCGAAGTTGCACCTACGCCTGCAGCTGCACCTATGCCTGCAGCTGCACCTGTGCCAGAGCAGCCGACTCCAGCTGCGGCGCACACTGACACAGTAGCTAAGCCCCAAGAGGTAACCTCTGCTGAGCCGTCGCTTGCTGTACAAAAAGTTGCTGCACAAAAAGAAGATTTGCCGTGGGACGATGACTTAACACCGGCGGGTGTGGTTAAGCCTGCCAGTGAGCCAGCAGCAGTAAACAGCAGCGCTGCAAACATGGCCCCAGAAACGGCGAGGGAGCCAGAGCCAGAAGCCGCACCCCAAACAGCACCTGCACCCAAGCCCCAAATGCCAGCGCAAGCTGCCTCGCCCGTGCCAGAAGCACCCGTAGCAGCGCAAGACGAAGGCCTATGGGGCGGCGACTACTACAGCGATTATCAAGATACGCCTCCGCCTCCAATGGACGAAGCTGACTATGGCTCGGCGTATGCACCTCAAAATGCCCCTGCGCAAACGCTGGTGGCCCCTGATGATGTAGCCACGGTGACAGACCCAAGTCGCCAAGCCCTTGCGCAGTTGCCTGAGGGTATTGCCAATATGCAGCCTACCCATTGGGCAAAGGTGCATACTCAGCTGGGTTTACGTGGTTTGGTTAGCAGCATCGCAGCCCAATTGTCGCTAGAAAGCGTAGAAGGGGCACAATGGCGCTTTCATTACGGTGTGCAGCAGGCCAGCGTGTTATCTGATGTTCAAAAAGATAAGATTATCCAAGCGTTATCAGACTATTTTAAAACCCCAGTTGTTGTAGACTTTGTGCAAGGGGAAAACCACTTCGAAACGCCAACGCAAGCATTTAAGCGCTGGCAACAAGAGGACGAAGTGAAGGCGGAGCAGTTAATTCGCGAAACCGATGCCTTTAAACGGTTAGAAGCCACCTTTGGCAACGACTTTGTATTTGAATCCCGTTTGTTGGCCGTTAGTCCCAACAAGCAAGACTAAAAATTTGAGATAAGAGGTAATTCCTATGATGAAGGGAATGGGCAACCTAATGAAGCAAGCGCAAAAGATGCAAGAAGAAATGCAGCGCGCGCAAGCCGAAATCGCAGAAGCCGAAGTAACGGGTGAATCAGGCGCTGGCCTAGTCAGCCTTGTAATGAATGGCCGTCACGACGTGAAAAGCGTATCGATTGACCAAAGCCTAATGTCAGAAGACAAAGAAATCTTAGAAGATTTAGTGGCTGCCGCGGTTAATGATGCTGTTCGCAAAGTAGAAACGAACACCCAAGAGCGCATGAAAAAAGTCACCGGCGGTATGCAAATGCCTCCTGGCTTTAACATGCCTTTTTAACCCGCGCTTCGCGAAGTTAAGTAGGTAGTATGTCCTTTAGTCCGTTATTACAGCAGTTGATTGATGCCCTGCGTTGCTTACCCAGTGTCGGGCCTAAGTCGGCTCAACGCATGGCGTTTCATCTTTTAGAGCGCGACCAAGAAGGGGGGCGAACCCTCGCTGAAACCTTGGTTAAAGCCATCGATGAAATTGGTCATTGTGAACGCTGTGCCAACCTATCAGAACAACCGGTGTGTGACCTGTGTGAATCGCCTAGTCGCGATGACAAGGTGTTATGTGTACTTGAGTCGCCGGTTGATGTGCTCGCAATTGAGCAAACAGGTGGTTTTCGTGGTCGTTATTTTGTATTGGGCGGCCACTTATCACCCATTGATGGTATTGGCCCCAGCGACCTAGGCATTGATAAGCTGGTGGCACGGCTAGAGGAAGGCCAAATAGAAGAGATTATTTTGGCCACCAACCCAACCGTAGAGGGCGAAGCCACGGCCCACTACATTACTGAGCAGGTTAAAGGCTTATCCCCTTTAACCATAAAAGTTAGTCGAATTGCCCATGGTGTACCTGTGGGCGGCGAGCTAGAGTTTGTGGATGGCGGTACTCTGGCGCACGCCCTTGCGGGCCGACGGACGCTGACTTAAAAGTGGCATGACACGCGATGAATAAACCAACAAAACCCGAGCTAGATGTACTTGCTGCTCGGGCTAAAAAGTCGGTTTGGGTCGACAGTGATGAGCAGCTCGCAGAGATTGCCAACTACTGGAAAACTCAATCTGTACTGGCGGTGGATACCGAGTTTTGTAAAACCGATACCTACTATGCCATTCCGGGGCTTATCCAAATAGCAGACGACAAAGCCTGCTACTTACTTGACCCAAAGGCGATTAAAGACTTTTCACCTATGGTGGAAGCCTTTGAAAACCCTGATATTTTAAAAGTGCTACACGCGCCGGCTGAAGACTTAGACCTCTTCCACCACTGCTATGGTGTTAAGCCGTCGCCTATGTACGACACCCAGCTGGGTGCTGCCTTTTTGGGTTTGGGCCAGTCCATGGGGCTGGTACGTATGCTCGATCACTACCTCGACGTTAAAATGTCGAAGGCAGAGACCACCTCTAACTGGTTGCGACGTCCGCTATCGATTTCGCAAGAGCACTATGCCGCACTGGATGTCACTTATCTCAAGACCATTTATGAGATACAAGCGGCGCAGTTGGCCGAGCAAGGTAAGCTAGACTGGGTGATGGCCGAGTCGGCCCATTTGGTAAAATGCAGCGGTGACGATCATCCACCAGAGTTTTATCCGCACCTAAAATACGGCAACTTAAGCCATTGGCCGCTAGAAAAGCAGTTAGTGCTTAAGCAAATGCTCCGCCTGCGTGAGAAGTACGCGCGCAGTGCCGATGTGCCGCGCACGCGGGTGATGAAAAGCGATGTGCTTATCGCCATTATCGAAAGCTGGCCAACCAATATGGGCGAGCTGGCCGCGCATCAGGCGTTTCCACGTCGCATTTTGCGGCTGCATGGACAGGCGATTCTTAAGTTCTTTACCCGTGCTAAAAAGCATAAGGGTATAGAGATGCATATATGGATCCCGCGTCCTGACGATATCGCCTGGCGTCGTCGTGTGACCAAAAAAATTAAAGCCTATGTGCGTAGCGTGGGTGAAGAGATCGATGTTCAACCTGAGTTGTTGCTCAAAAACAAAGACATCGAAGGCATTTTTTTAACCCGTGCCGCTATTCAAAGAAAAGAATATCGATTGGTGGGTGGCTTGCCTTTGTGGCGCCGTAAACTGCTGACCGACCGAGTAATTGAAATCATTGAAACGAGCCGCTAATTCGATTTGGCGCCAGTAAGTGAAGACCATGAAAATTTGCAGCATCTACAAAAGCTCTAAAAAAGACGAAATGTACCTTTACGTTGAAAAGGCAAAAGGCACCGCTGATGTACCCGAAGCCTTGCTAGAAATGTTTGGTGCAACTATCCATGTGATGGATATGCCAATTAAAGGCGACCGCCAATTGGCCCGTGTGGACGTTGAAAAAGTGCTTAGCGATATCGCTGAAAAAGGCTACTTTTTACAAATGCCACCGCCGAAAGAAGACTACATGCTCGACTTGTTCCAAGATCGCCCAGAAACTGGAGTGCGCTAAGTGGCGGCAGAAGTCTTTTGGCGCACAACACCTTTAACACAAATGACACCCAGCCAATGGGAGTCTTTGTGTGACGGTTGTGCCTTGTGCTGCTTACACAAAATTGAAGACGAAGAGACATTGGAGGTGTACTACACCTCGGTTGTTTGTCATCTGCTCGACTTTGATACCTGTCGCTGTACCAAGTATGAAGAGCGGACCAAGCTAGTCCCCAACTGCGTTAAATTACGCCCAAGTGATGTGGCCGATTTTCATTGGCTACCACCTACCTGCGCCTATCGTTTAATTGAAGAGGGCAAGCCCTTACCTGATTGGCATCCGCTGGTCAGTGGCGACCCAAACTCGGTGATTGAGGCACGCGCCTCGGTGTTAGACACCTATGAAGTGACCGATAAAGAAATCTCTGAAGACGATATGGTCGATTACGTTATCTTCCATCGCGAATAGCTTCTGTTGCCGCTTGCTTGTCCGAATGGCTTTTGAAGCAGAAGCGCGACTAGGCAAAGGCTGGTGCCAAATTCGCTTGCGAGCCAACTGTAGCTGGCGTTGTTTGCGAGTGGCTCTGGCCAGTGTCTTCAACCGAAGACGTTCCCAGTGCCGGTGGGGCATCTAAGCTGGCATCTCGCGACAGTTGTAAAATCTTGACCTGTGTTTGCGCTTCGTTGGGCGGCATATCGTGCCATTGCTTTATGCCCAAATGCTCCAGGACTTCACGTCCTTTCTCATCTCGGTGCATGGTTTGCACCAACTCACAAAACGACTCTAAGCGATGATGCCATGCAGGGCTCAACATCAGTTGGTTGTGCAGTCGGCCAAGCTGACTATAGGCGATGGCTTTAAGCCCCATTTTTGAGATGGGTTTGAGCGACTCAAAAAAGCAACGACTCACAATTGCCGCGTCACACTCGCCTTGATGTAAGCGCCGAATAACCTGCATCCAGTGGTCTTGTAGCTTAAGCTCGCTGGGCGATAAACCTTTTAAGTGCAGTAACGTTTGCCCCAAGCGAGTCACAGCTTGGCAACTAGCCGAGAGCATAGGACGGTTTTCAAGGGCTTGGAGATTATTGATGCCTGATGCTTCGGTGACGACATAAGCCACTTCTTGCGTTTGCCCACTTGGGCGGCCTAAAGGCTCAAAATGAGCGATTTGACCAAGGCGCGAGGCTTCTTGTGCGGGGCAAAACACCATATCAGACACATACATGCGCTTGTGAAAATCTGCCATGGAGTCGGCAATGTGCACCGCAAAGGTGTCGCCTGTAGCATGAGAAAGGTATACGGCAAACTCGTACCATCGCTCATAAAGCTGAGCGGTGTCGGCTGGGGGAACCAGAAGTTTGAGCTGTGCCATGGGGCGTCCTTTTTGCTTAATGCGAATCCTTTGGCGCGTATTAGAGCAAGGTTATTTAAAGCGTTCCAGTACAGTAAAAGAGAACTTGTTCAAATTCGGTACATGGTATGAGTGACTAAGGCCCGAATTACATATTTTGATAGTGTATTAGGCGGGTAACATTACAACAGGCCTTGTCAGTTATATACTGCGGGCGTTTTTAGCTAACCAGTGAGCCGCCCGCGTGAGTGCTTTTTTTTCTGACCTGCCGATTTATCAGGTATATCCGCAACTGTCACAAGCCATTACAAACCAGCAAGATATTTTGCTGGTGGCGCAGCCCGGTGCAGGTAAAACCTCGTGTGTACCCTTGTGGGTGTGGCAGTCGCTGGTTGAGCGGGGCGAGCCAGATAAAAAAGTCATTTTGCTTGAGCCTCGTCGACTCGCCACTCGGGGCGCGGCGCTACGGTTGGCACAGGCGTTGGGCGAGCCAGTAGGTCAAACCGTGGGCTATCGCATGCGCCTTGATACGAAAGTAAGCCAAAACACCCGTATCGAGGTGATGACCTTAGGCGTCTTTTTAAATCTCCTGCAAGAAGACCCGAGTTTAGAAGATGTAGCTGCTGTGGTGTTCGACGAATTCCACGAGCGCTCCCTAGATAACGACTTGGCGTTTTCGTTGTTATTACAAGCGCGCGAGCTATTTCGTGACGATGCACCGCTGCCTATTTTGGTAATGTCGGCGACCCTAGACACACGGGAAGTATTGCCGCTGATCCCCGATGCGGTGCAAATCGAAAGCGAAGGTAAAAGCTACCCAGTGGAGGTGAGCTACCACAGCGTAGGGCTGGATACCCGAGGAGGCCAGCCGTTACACAAGGGTGCTCAGCGCCAAGCTAAATTGCAAGCCTGTGCGAAAGTCATCTTACAAGCTTTAAATGACCTTGCACGGGATACTCAAAACCAAGCCAAAAGCGTATTGGCGTTTTTACCGGGGCAATGGGAAATTGCCCAGTGCCAAGATGCACTCCTTGAATTAGGCCTACCTAACCAAGTGCAGGTTCATAGCCTTTACGGCCAAATGCCCTTTGATGCACAAACCCAAGCACTCTCCCCCGCACCCGATGGGCAAGCCAAAGTGGTGTTAGCCACCGCAATTGCAGAGTCGAGCTTAACCATTGAAGGCATTGGTGCCGTGGTGGACTTGGGGCTGAGCCGCGAAGCGCGTTTTGATGCCAACACTGGCCTTAGTCAGCTCGTAACGGTGGATGCCAGCAAAGCTCAAGCCAAACAACGGGCGGGTCGGGCAGGGCGTTTAGGGCCGGGGCGCTGCTATCGTTTATGGTCGCAAGATCAACACAGTATGCGAGTAGGGTTTCCGCAGCCCGAAATTTTGACGGCCGATATGAGTAGCTTATTACTGCAGCTCTATCGCTGGGGTGTTACCGATACGCAAGAGCTGGAATGGGTGACACCGCCAACCCAAGGTCGAGTCGCCGCGGCTCATACCTTGTTAAAAGACCTTGGTGCCATTGATGAAACGGCTGGGATACAGCTCACTGAATTAGGTGAGCAGATGAGCCAGCTAGGTACGCACCCGCGCTTGGCGGCGATGATTGCAGGGGCTTTATCGCCTAACGATCAGGTACTCAAGCTACTCGCCCTTGATGAGCCACAAAAAAGCAATTGGCTGGCGACGATGGCCTGTTATGTGGCTGCCTACGTGAGCGAGATAGAAGCACAACAAGCCGATTTAACTCAGTTTCTTAGCCGTATTGAGCGATTGCCCAAAGCGCAAAAGCAGCGAGTGTCACAGCAAGTCAGCCAGTGGCTAAAACGCTGCGAAGGGTTAGCACCGAACAAAGGCCAAGGCAGCAAAGCCACACAGTCGCCATGGCAAGAGGTAAACAACGGCTGGAATGCCCTAAGCGAAGCACAGCAGCAAAGCGTGCTTGCTTGGTTATTGGCGTTGGCTTTTCCGGAACGAATAGCCCTTTATAAAGGGCAAAAAGCCTTAGCGCGACCGACAGACAAAGCCCAAACCCAAGCGAGCTATCAGTTGGCGAATGGTAAACAAGTGGTGTTGGCTGCACCTAGCCCATTAAGCCGATACACGGCGCTGGTGGTGGCGCAACTGCATCAACCGCAAGGGCAAAGCCTTGCACGCGTGAGTTTGGCCGTGGGTTTTGACCAAGCACTGCTGACTCAGTTTTGGCCCGAGCGTATCGTCACCCAACCGGTAGCCTATTGGGACGAGGGTGCAAAGCGTTTACGCTGCGAAGAGCAAACCCGTTTGGGGCTTTTGTGTTTAGCCGCCAAACCCTCGCAAAAGGTGAGCGAAACCGAGCGAATTCAAGCATGGCGCGATTATTTAACCAAGCGCGGCTTAACTGTGCTCAACTGGACCAATAAAGCCCAAGCCCTTAGAGCACGGCTTGGCTTTTTAAAGCACTGCGCTAGCCAAGACCCAGAGAGTGAAGTTTATCGTCAGTACAAACGAGCGGCCGCGGCTGATGTCGATTTACAGTGGCCCGACGTATCAGACGATGCGTTATTGGCTAACCTCGACCAGTGGTTGGCACCGCATTTGGCCAACTGCCAAACCCTAGATGCGCTAAAAAAAGTCGATTTACTGGCGGCACTAAAAAGTCTTGTTGATTGGACGCTATTGCAGCCTTTAGAGCGCCTCGCGCCAGAACAACTCACGGTCCCTTCGGGCCGACAAGTGACGGTAGACTACAGCGACTTTCCGCCAAGCTTGTCGCTTAAGTTGCAAGATATGTTTGGTTGCGAACAAACCCCCAGTGTGGCCGGGCAGGCAATCAAGCTGACTTTGCTGTCGCCCGCGATGCGCCCGATTCAAGTGACTCAAGACCTAGGCGGGTTTTGGCAGTCCAGCTATGCACAGGTGCAAAAAGACATGAAAAGCCAGTACCCTAAGCACTACTGGCCAGATAACCCAGCCGAAGTGGTGGCCACCAAAACTAGCCTTAAAAAACATCGCTAAGCGGCACAGTGATGGATGAGGCAAAATGGTTCGCCAATTAGCAGCGACCGCAGTGGGTAACAGGAGCACGAGATGATCAAAAAGCCGGTGTTATGGGGCATACTCGCTGTGGTGTTGTCTGTGCTACTTACACTTCAGGTGCGCACCCATGCTCTCAACTGGGCGCTTGATGACCTGCGGCTAAAGGGCGAAGCACGCTTACTGAATACCGTTATCGTGTTTCGCGAGGCCATTAACAAATACCATTATTTGCCCTTTTTGATATCGCAAAACCCCGATATCAAACCCTTGTTGCGTGACCCAAGCCTCGAAAAAGGCGAGGTGATTAGCCGTTACCTAGAGCAAATTAATTTGGTGGCGCAAGCGAGCCAAACCATGGTCTTGAGCGCACAAGGCGAGGCTTTATCGTTTAGTGGTTGGCGAGATCAGACTGCCCATTACCTGCAAAGCTATGCCAGCGCCCCTTATTTTAAGTCGGCCGTGGATAACGAACGACGGGTATTTTTACTATCGCAAGAAGGCTTGCCGTTGTCGTTTTACCTAACCGCACCGATATACGATAACGCCGAGCTGAACGGCATTGCGACGGTCCGTGTGGGGCTAGATAAGCTGTCCTCGTCGCTGCAATCCTTGGGTACTTATTATGTTAGTGGCCCGCAGGGCAAAGTTTTGCTGTCTAACCAACCGCAATGGTTAGAGCTAAACCAAATACAAGTGCTCCAATCGCAACCCACTTTTACCTTAAGCGAGGGTGTCACCTTAGAGTTGGTGAAAGAGCAAGGTTTGGGAACAGGCACAAACGCTACCGAGTATGTTCGCCAAAGTGTCACCTTATCAGACCTAGGCGTCAGGATGGTGGTACTCAGCCCGACACAGCCAGCCTATCGCACCCGTGACAACGCCACGATGGTGGCGGGCGTTGCGTGCTTTGCCTTGCTCATGCTGATGATGTTAATGCGTGAGCGCCACCTTAAAAATCGGTCGCGAGGCGAAACCCGTGCGGCCATTGCAGCGAGTGAGCGACAACAGCGGGCCATCATCAATAATGCACAAGTGGGGCTGTTAGTACTCGATAGCTCAGGGCGTATCGACTTTGTAAACAGCACCTTGGCGACTCAGTTTGAGCTAGCGCCCGACAACCTTGTGGGCACACCCTTGCGCCAATACCTCAATTACGAAGACCAAGCCGACGTTAAGGCCAGCCTGGGCAGCCTTACCCTCGCACCGCAAAGCTTTATTGCGGTGGTCGCCGCCGAGGTGAGCGTGTCAGCGCAGCGACATTACCCAGCGCTTATCTCGATACAGCGCTTTGAAACAAACGAGCGCTACTTGGTCACCCTGATTGATATCACCAAGCGTAAAAACCTTGAGGCCCAACTACACGCCATAAACGACCAGCTTGAGGAGAAAGTACTGGCGCGAACCCACGCACTGGAGCTGGCACAAAAAGAGCTGGTTCAATCTGAAAAAATGGCCGCCCTAGGGCGTATGTCGTCGGCGATGGTGCATGAGCTCAATCAACCGTTAACCGCTATTCGTACCTATGTCGCCATTTGCGGCCAACAAGTAGCGAAGGGCGCTTATGAGCCGCTCAAGCAAAACTTAGATGTGCTCAACCAGTTAACTCAGCGTATGGCTCAAATGACACAGCAGCTTAAAGCCTTTGCCTTTAAAAAGCCGGCAGAGCTTAGCCCTGTCACCCTAGCTCCTCTGGTTCAGCAAGTGGCACTGCAAATGGAGCCTAGCCTACCTGAGCAAGTCGAGCTTCGCCTTAATATCAGCCCTGAATCACAAAGCCTGAGGGTTTTGGGCGACTCGGCACGTCTATCGCAAATTATTAGTAACCTAATTAGCAATGCCAGCGATGCATCTAAAGCTGCGTTACAACAAAAGCTGCCGGTCGAAGAGTCCGCACTTGTTAGCGAAGCACCTGTTGTAAAAAGCGTATTAGTGCAGCTGGCCACCACAAAGCTTGGTGACCAAAGAGCGCTTACCCTAAGTGTGGTAGATGAAGGAACGGGCCTAAACGAGGACGATATACCCCACTTGTTTGACCCGTTTTTTACCACTAAACCCATTGGCGAAGGCTTAGGTTTGGGGCTCGCGATTGTCTCATCGATTGTGCGGGACCTCGGCGGGGAGCTAACGGCTAAAAACAGCCTCGAAAGCCCTGGGGCGATATTTAGTGTGACACTACCACTTGCCGAAACAGCGGTTAACACGGTTAACTAAGCCCCGTTAATACTGCCTCAACTTAATCGCGTTAGCGGACTTGCGACACCAAGGAGCCCAAATGAGTCTGAAAGTATTGTTGATCGAAGATGACGAGTTTATTCGTCAGTCAACGGAGCAGTGGTTGCTCATGGCTGGGTTTGAGGTGGAGAGTTTTAGCAGCGCCGAGCCAGCGCTACTTTTGCTACACGAAGCCTTTGAAGGTGTGGTAGTTACCGACGTTAAAATGCCTGGCATGGACGGCCTTACTCTGATGAAAGAGGCCCGCGCCAAGGTGCCAGAGTTACCTGTAATTTTGGTGACGGGGCACGGCGATATTGATATGGCGATTCAGGCAACGCGTGATGGTGCGTATGACTTTATCGAAAAGCCTTTTGAGCCCGAACGTTTGGTGTCCACCATTCGCCGTGCCTGCGAGGCACGCCAGCTGAAGTTAGAAAACCTTCGTTTGCAGCAAAACCTTGCGTCCCAATCGGGTATTGATCAGCGACTTATTGGTATATCACCAGCGATCGATCGCTTACGCCGCGAGGTGCTTAAGTGCGCAGCCCTAGATACCAACGTCATTATTTACGGCGAAACCGGTACAGGTAAAGAGCTGGTGTCTCAGTGCTTACACGAGTTCAGCCAGCGTAAAAACCATCATTTTGTGCCGATTAACTGTGGTGCGATTCCTGAGCAGTTTATCGAAAGTGAGCTGTTTGGCCACGAGGCGGGGGCGTTTACGGGTGCTCAACGTCGTCGAGTGGGTAAGTTTGAATATGCGCACAAAGGCACCTTGCTGCTTGATGAAATTGAAAGCATGGGGCAACCATTACAAGTGAAGCTGCTGCGCGCCCTACAAGAAAACCGTATTGAGCGTCTAGGCAGTTGCCAACCTATCGATGTGGATGTTCGGGTGGTGGCAGCCTCAAAGGCGGATTTACGTAGCGAAGAGGGGTTTCGTGAAGACTTGTTTTACCGTCTAAATGTGTCGCAAATTCATATTCCACCGCTGCGCCAGCGCACTGAGGATATTCCTCTGCTGTTTGAGCATTACGTTCGTCGTGCCGCAGGCGAAAATAACCAACATGTTCGCCCGCTGCAAGGCCACGAGCGACAGTTACTCGAAGGTTATAGCTGGCCGGGAAATGTGCGTGAGCTGAAAAACATTGCCGTGCGTTATGCCGTGGACCAAGAAGTGGATTTGCGGCGCTTACTCTACCCCGATGCCTGTATGAGTGAGCCGGTGGCTGCAGTGGGTAGTATGAGCCTGTCCTCGCAGGTGGCGCATTTTGAAGCCGAAGTGATTAGTCAGTCCCTTAGTCGCCACAAGGGTAACATTAAAGCAGTGATGGAAGAGTTAGACTTACCTCGTCGAACCTTGAACCAAAAAATGCAAAAGTACGCCCTTAACCGAGAGCGATTTACGGCGTCTTAGGTTGAGTTTGAGTTGAATTGGTTAAGATAGGCAAAAAATGGCCGATGTGTTGTTTGCTGTGATTTAGCAGGCCGTTAGCGCCTGTTACGGGGCCGTTCACCCGTTACCATGGGTAAAAGTAAGCCGAAACCGTCCGCATAGAGATAAAAGTAGGCAATTTTTTGCTTATGGTTTTTCGAGAGGATAAGCAAAATTTTGCTCATGCTTACTTTGGTTTTTTATTTTTAGTTAATAAATTTCATATAAATCAATAGCTTAACGATTTAAATAAAGTTGGCATTTGGGTTGCTATAAGTAAAAGGACAAGTTTAGCAGTCACGCGCATTTCACCTAAGGCGACCATTAGTCGTGTTAGGTGGCTGCAAAAACAACAATAAAACTCGACTAAAGGAAGCGTACGATCATGACTTTATCTCTTTCTGTTAAAAGCGTGCTAAAAACCACCGCCGTAGCCGCGGCTCTTTCTACTGCGATGGCCTCAACCATGGTTAGCGCAGCTGACAACCGCAACTATGTGCTTGCAACCGCGTCTACGGGCGGTACTTACTACCCAGTGGGTGTTGCATTGGCCACGCTAACGAAAGTTAAGCTAGAGCCACAATACAAAATGTCTTTGTCTGCCATTAACTCTGCAGGCTCTGGCGAGAACGTAAAGCTTCTTCGTGAAAACGAAGCACAGTTTGCAATTTTGCAAGGTTTGTACGGCGCATGGGCGTGGGCAGGTGAAGGCCCAGTGGCGGCGTCTGGCCCACAAAAACAACTTCGCTCTGTGTCTATGCTTTGGCAAAACGTTGAGCAGTTTGTGGTGAAAAGCAAATACGCTGAAACCGGCACCATTGACGACCTAGCGGGTCTACAAAGCACTAAATTCTCGATTGGTAAAAAGAACTCAGGTACCGAGGGTTCTGGTCGCCAAATTATGAAGGGTTTGGGTTTTGATGCCGATGCGTTCAACTTTGCATACATGGGTTACGGCCCAAGTGCTGACGCGCTGCAAAACGGTACTGTTGACGGCATGAACATTCCAGCGGGTGTACCGACCAGCGCGATTACTCGTGCTTATGCTGCCGCCGGTGATGACATTACTATTTTGGACTTTACCGATGAGCAAATGAAACGTGCGAACGGTAGCTACGACTTGTGGACGCGTTTTGTGATTCCTGCAAACACTTACCCAGGTCAAACCAAAGACGTAAACACCATCGCTCAGCCTAACTTCTTGGCTGTACGTGCAGACATCTCTGACGAAGACGTTTACTTGCTAACCAAAGCAATTTACGAAAACCTTCCTTTCCTAAACGGCATTCACAAAGCAACCAAAGCAATGGCGATCGAAAAAGCGATTGCTGGTCTACCTGTGCCGCTACACCCAGGTGCTGCTAAGTACTACACCGAAATGGGTCTTAACATCCCAGCGAGCCTAATCGCTAAATAACCAACGCTGTTGGCCCTATGCTCCACACCTTTGGGTGTGGGGCCTTAAGCGAGTGGTTTTGGCCACTCGCACATCAGTATCACCTAAGATAAAAAGCTGTTTTGATTCGTCGTGCAACCTCGGCCGTGGAGGCTTGCATAGGTGCGTCAATTCATTGGAGTTATGCCATGAGCCAAGGCACATCCTCACACAATCAAGCCGCCAACTCGCCCGAGCGAGCCAGCGAAGGGGAGTTAGACTCCCAAACAAAAGAAACTTTAAAAGGCATGGAGCTAAGCCAGCGTTCTGAGCAGTCGGCCAGTGGTCGCGCGGTGTATTGGATCGGTGTGTTATTTGCCTTAGCTCATATCTATTTTAATACCCTCGGCACCTTACCTGAGTTGTGGGTGGCAGGTATCCACTTTGGTGGTTTTGCACTGATTTGTGCGCTTATGGTACCTGCTGCCAAAGCCAGCCGTTTTGCCAATAGCAAAGGTATGTTGCTGTTAGATGTGGCCATTGGCCTCGTGGCGGTGGCGAGTGTGGTTTACCTTATTTTGGCGGAAGACGCGCTTTATGCCCGTGGTGTGAGCTTTGTCACCTCTGACTGGGTGTTTGCCTTTTTAGCCATTGCCGTTGCACTTGAGATGACGCGCCGAACCACTGGCTGGTTTATTCCGTGTTTAATTGTGTTCTCTTTAACCTATGTGTTTTGGTGGGGGCAATACGTCGGCGGTATCTTCCAGTTTCCGGGCTTAAGCCTAGAGACGGTGCTTTATCGCAGTTACTTCTCGTCTGAGGGCATGTTTGGTTCTATTGCCCGTATTTCGTGGACCTTTGTGTTCATGTTTATTTTGTTTGGTGCCTTTTTGGTTAAGTCGGGCGCTGGCGACTTTATTATTGAGCTTAGCCGTTGTGCGGCTGGCAAGTTTGTCGGCGGCCCGGGCTTTGTAGCGGTATTAGGCTCGGGTTTGATGGGCTCGGTTTCGGGTTCGTCGGTAGCCAATACAGTGTCCACCGGTGTTATCACTATTCCGCTAATGCAACGCGCGGGTTTTCCACCTAAGTTTGCAGCCGGTGTTGAGGCCGCAGCGTCTACGGGAGGGCAGCTTATGCCTCCAGTGATGGGTGCAGGTGCGTTTATTATGGCGTCTTACACCCAGCTCCCTTACGTGGATATTGTGGCGGCTGCGGCTTTGCCTGCCTTGTTATACTTCTTATCAGTAGGCTTTTTTGTTCGTGTCGAAGCGGTGCGCAGTGGTGTGGTACCTATTAAAGACGAAAGCCTGCCTTCGTTAAAAGAAGTGCTTAAAGGCGGCTGGCATTACCTGTTGCCCTTGGCGTGTTTGGTGGCGTTGCTGATTTATGGCTTTACGCCAACCTATGCCGCGGGTTTGTCCATTATCTCGGTTGTGGTGGCCTCTTGGTTATCTAAAAACCCGATGGGGCCAAAAGATATTCTCGATGCGCTGGCGCAAGGCTCCAAAAACATGGCCACAACGGCGATGCTGCTTGTTGCTGTAGGTTTGATTGTTAACGTAGTCGCGATGACCGGTGTGGGTAATACCTTCTCATTGATGGTGACAGATTGGGCCAGCGGAAGCCTGATGATTACTCTTATTTTAGTGGCCTTGGCATCGTTAATTTTAGGCATGGGTTTGCCCGTAACGGCGTCTTACATTGTCTTGGCCACCTTGTCGGCACCTGCTATTTACCAGCTCATTGCGAATGCTGAGCTGGTGAGCATGATCACCGAAGGCCGTTTGCCAGAAATGGCCAAAATGATCTTTATGTTGATCGACCCAGAAGCCATGACCAAATTGGCTGGCCCAATGCCAGAAGCCCAAGCCTTGGCATTATTGGATGCCGTGCCAGACGACTTTAAAGGTCAGCTAATGGAACAGGCGATTGCGCCCGAAACCTTGGCGATGATGCTACTATCGGCACATATGATTATCTTTTGGCTATCGCAAGACAGTAACGTGACACCACCTGTGTGCTTAACCGCTTTTGCGGCGGCTGCGATTGCCAAAACTCCGCCAATGGCGACAGGTTTTATGGCTTGGAAGGTCGCAAAAGGTTTGTACATTGTGCCAGTGCTTTTCGCCTACACGGCGTTAATTGGTGGCACCACGGCAGAGGTCTTGCAGATCTTCTTGTTTGCAGTGGTGGGTATTTATGGCTTGGTTGGCTTTATGGAAGGTTACCTAGAGGGCAAGCTAAATATTGCATTACGTGTGCTAAGCGGTGCTGTTGGGCTGGTGTTGCTGTGGCCACACGACTACCTCGTCGCCAACTTGGTGTGTGTGGTGCTGTTTGCGCTTATCTTTTGGTTTAGTAAACGGACCAGCGCACAGGTTAAAATGGCGTAAACCGAGCTGAGCTGGGTCCTTTTAGGGGGCTCAGCTTGTTCGCTATTCAGCTTTAAGGACAGCCCTCATGAACAACAGCTTTGATTTTATTGTACTCGGCGGCGGAATATTAGGTATGGCCACCGCTCGCACCTTGCAAGGGCGATACCCTGACGCCTCAATTGTGGTACTTGAAAAAGAATCGGCGTTGGCTAGCCATCAAACGGGTCGTAACTCGGGTGTGATTCACGCCGGGGTGTACTACAAGCCCGGTAGTTTAAAGGCTGATTTTTGTAAGCGTGGCAACATCGCTACCAAGGCTTTTTGCGATGAATTTGGTGTTGAGTATAAGGTGCCCGGTAAGCTCTTAGTGGCAACCAGCGACCTAGAAGAAGAGCGCATGGAAGGCTTGATTGACCGTTGCGAGCAAAATGGCATCGCTCACGAGCGTGTTGATCAAGCAGGGTTGCGTGAGCTTGAGCCTAATATTGCGGGGCAGGCGGCGATTTATGTGCCTAGCTCGGGTATCGTCAATTACGCCCACATCGTGCAGCGAATGGCTGAGCAGTTTAGTGCGGCTGGTGGCATTGTTCGTTTATCGACACAGGTCACGCAAGTACAAACCTCGGCGCAGCATGTAGAGGTAAATACCACGCAGGGTAAGCTCAAAGGCGGCTTTTTGGTGTCGTGTGGCGGCCTAATGTCTGACCGATTAGTGGCCATGTTAGGCGAAAAGCCAAGCTTCAAAATTATTCCTTTTAGGGGTGAATATTTTAAGTTGCCAGAGCAAAAGCAGTCGCTAGTAACACGCATGATTTACCCGATACCTGACCCGCAGTTTCCGTTTTTGGGCGTGCATTTAACCCCCATGGTTAACGGTGATTTAACCGTTGGCCCTAACGCCGTATTGGCGATGGGGCGAGAGGCTTATCAAAAAACCGATGTTAACCTTGGCGATATGCTAGAAATGGCAGGGTACTCGGGGATGCGAGCCATATTAATGCGTCACTTTAAAACCAGTGTGATGGAGCTTAAAAACAGCCTATACCGTCCGGGATACCTTAAGTTGGTGCAAAAATATTGCCCGCAATTAAGCCTTGCTGACCTCAAGTCTTACCCTTCGGGTATTCGGGCGCAGGCGGTTTACCCTAATGGCGATTTAGTGGATGACTTTTTGTTTGTCGAAGCGCCGAGAGCCTTAGTGGTTGCCAATGCACCTTCGCCCGCGGCTACGTCGGCTATTCCTATTTCTGAGCACATTGTCGACCGGGTTGCCGCGATGCTTTAGTGTGGCGGCTCAGCCGATTGGCTCAGATTTATTGAATGCCTCTTGCGTCCCAAGGGGCATTTTTTATGATGGCCCATGTCGAAAGTGAGCGAATAGCCGAAACCTGCATAAAAACGACTACCAGTCGGTGACTAAAAGTAGTTAATTAAATGGGCTCGATTTGCCCCGTTTATGGCAATTTAGACTAGGCTTAAAACCAAGTGCAAAAAGGAAACGTCACATTCGCACAGCGACGGCGCTAAAAGGATTGCGTCGCGCATCAAGGAGTCAGTAACGGAACTGAGTGCCTTCTGTTCAGGGCGAGGTCACAAAGGCTTCACAAGCCCATCAAGAAAGTGCCCAAGGATGAAATTACCCAAATAAACTGTGTACGTTCATTCGTGAGGTCATTTTTATGTCGATGGTGCAATATCTGCCTTTGTTTTTAGCGGTGCTGGCTGGGTTTTTGGCAGGCTTTGTCATCGGTCGCAGCTTTTAGCTCGTTGGCGGGTTTGGTACGCGCTGGCCGCCTGTGACTTACATCAAGTAAGTTGTACTTCCCATGATTTTTGTGGGGTAGGGCGCTAACTTTGTAGCCCTTGGGTGATCTTATCCCGTGAGACCACCCGTAACTTATGCGACAATTGATTCTTATTTTCATCTAGGTGTTTGGTGAGGTTTGTCTTGTCGCTTACAGCTTTTTGCGCGCGTGCGGGTCGTGTTGTCTTGTCGGTTGCTTTTTTGTCTGCCCTAGTGGCCTGTGGCGAAGTCAATAAACCACCTGAAGGGTTCAAATTACAAACAGGGCCCCACAGCAGTATGCGAAATGGCGGCGAGCATAAGCGCCCACCACAAAATCCAAGTGCCGACTCTGTTCAGCAGCAGTTATTGGTGAGCTTAGGCGGCCAGCTGTTTTTTGATACCAACCTTTCGCTGCATCGCAACCAGTCCTGTGCGACCTGTCATTCACCTGCTGCCGCGTTTAGCGACCCTACGCATCAGGCGGTTTCGTTAGGCTCTATTGAAGGTAAAGTCGGTGGTCGTAATACACCGACCATCGCCTACAGCCGATTTTCACCCCGATTTGGTTTAAATGCCGAGGGGCACCCTCGTGGTGGTCAGTTTTGGGATGGTCGCGCCCGTGGTTTAAAAGCACAGGCATCGGGCCCTATTTTTAACCCCGTGGAAATGGCACTACCACGCCCTAAGGTGTTGGTGGAGCGTATCAGCGAAAACCCTCACTACGTTAAAACTCTTACGCGTGCCTTTGGAGATGAGGTACTCAAGCGACCAGAGCGCTTAGTAAGTGCCGTGGCCGATAGCCTACAAGCCTTTGAGCAAACCGATACCTTCTCGCCGTTTAACTCAAAATATGACCGCTTTTTGCGTGGCGAGGAAGAGCTGACGCCGCAAGAAGAGTTGGGCCGCACGCTGTTCTTTTCGCAGCAGTTTACTAACTGTAACCAATGTCATCAGCTGGCACGCACCAGCCGCTCTAAGCGCGAAGTATTTACCAACTTCACCTTTCACAATATTGGTGTCCCTAAAAACCCAGCGCTTGATCAGCCAACGGATATGGGTTTGGCAGGGAATGCCAACTTTGACCAAACGGTACACCCAACTCACCCGCACAAAAATCACCACGGCAAATTTAAAGTGCCGACCTTGCGTAACGTCGAGTTAACGGCTCCGTATATGCACAATGGGGTATTTAACGACCTTAAAACCGTGGTGCAGTTTTATAACAAGTACAACAGTCGTTCGGTGGTGGCGCAAACCAATCCAGAAACTGGCTTACCTTGGGGGCCTGCCGAGGTGCCTGAGTCTTTGTCGCTCAAAGAGCTGGAGTTTGGCCCTGCATTGGATGAAGTACGTGTAGACGCCTTGGTCGCCTTCTTAAAAACGTTAACGGACGAGCCGTATCGCATGGCCGCGAATGCGGCACAGTAATGGCACTGAAATGGTATTAAAGTCTAGTCGGCTCGATCGTTACATTAGCCAGCACACGCCCTTTGCAAAGGGCGAGGTGCGCCTGTTACTGGCGCAAAAGCGAGTGCTGGTAGATGGAGTTTTGGCCACATCAGTGGGGCAGGCTGTCACGGGGTTTTCTAAAATCACCGTGGATGACACCGTCTTACCTCATCAGCAGGGCTGTTATGTGATGATGCATAAGCCTGTTGGAGTGGTCAGTGCCACTAAAGATGCTGAACACACCACCGTGTTGGATTTGCTGCAAGCACAATCGCCTGACCTATGGAAAGCGGGTTTACACATTGTTGGGCGGTTAGACCTGAACTCAAGCGGCCTGTTACTGCTCACCAATGACAGCCGTTGGTCGAGTGCATTAATGGATGCCAGTAGCAAGGTCGCAAAGCGGTACTATGTCGAGGTGGAAGGGCCTATTTCTAATGCCTGTATTGAGGCCTTTGCTCGGGGTATGCATTTTCCGTTTGAGGATATCACAACGCGCCCTGCAACGTTGACGCGCTTGTCGGCAAATACGGCTTATGTGACGCTGACGGAGGGGCGCTATCATCAAATAAAGCGCATGTTTGGCCGCTTTAGAAACCCCGTGACCGTGATTCACCGTTTAAGTGTGGGAAGCATCGAACTCGACCCCGATTTGTTGCAAGGACAAAGTCGAATGCTTACGGCGGATGAAATCGCCAGTGCGTATGCTGGTTAGGTCACAGAATCTGAGCTAGGTCTCTTACCTTGCTCGTCGTAGCGCCCAATAGCGCTCTCACTACTTTTATCTCTCTTATCTCTCGATTTGTAGTATCCACTGCGACGAATAACGTCAGGCTTATTCTTTAACGCGTATTAACTGGCCAGATGTAAAGGTGAGAAGATAAGCGATGTGAAGGGCATGAGCCTAAACCAAAGGCTTTAGATGGATTTAAAGGCGGGTTCGTCAGAAGGTTAGCGACTGGAGCGGTGGGTAAATAGAAGGCTAGAGCGAGCAGAGAAGGGAGACGGAAAAACAAATACCCAAAACGTAAAATGCCGTTTACAAGATTAGTTGTAAACGGCAAGTTCTGGTACTGAATGCTTCATCACAAAATCCTTATTCCTGGGACTGTGAGTGGCATGAGCAGTTGCTCAACCATTGGGTTTATTCGACCGGCTTAGTGAGCGTGGTGACCGAAGTGAAGAAGGCTTGGGATTTGCTTAACTTGAGCAAATACGTTTTTGATGCTTTTACCAGCTGCAGCAAAAAGACCAGCGATGTATTGAGCGCGCTCATATTGTGCAACGGCTTCAATTTCGTCGTACTTGCTTAGGTAAGTTAGGTTAGTAGAAGCTAGAAGTTCACCGAAGGTTTTATCAGTTTCGTTAGTTTTCATGTTGCATCTCCTTGTGAGTGTGCGATGTAGTTTGTTGCTTAACTTGGAATCTATATTAGAGACCAAAGAGCGGATTAACAAACGATAAAAAATACATCCAAACATGAATTAAACTAACTTAAATTGTTTAGATTCGACGTATTTGTTGAAGAAATGTTTCATTTGAATTAAATAAATTGTTTAAAGTTGGTTTTTTGAATGTTCGTTTTTGGGGCTGCATAAACGATGTATAAATCAACTTAGATTTGTACTTTATAGCTGACGAATACTGTTTATAAAGATGAGAAATATTTGTTTAAAATGGTTTTGTTTGGCTTGCTTTGCGTCAGTTGCCGACATTTTTAGCGTGCTTTTTCATTGCACTGAATTGGGGCGGTTAAGGCTGGCGGTTTTCCGGTGTGTATTGTTCGTAAAACCGAATAGCAATTATCAAAAGCAAATAGCTAAACTCGCGTAAACTCGATGACGGGTTGCGAAGCTTGTGCGCTGAGCGGCTATAAAATAACGTATATCAGAAAGGTAAAAACCGATGTCAGTGTTTGATGAGCGCAAAATAGATTGCCACAACCATATTTGCGACCCGTCCCGGTTTCCGTATCAACCAAATACGCCTTATGAGCCCAAAGGCGCGGAGCTGACCCATGCCAATATGTTTTTGCAGCTACTTGACGTTTATGGTGGCTCCCACGCCCTGATTGTTGGCTTGAACTCAGGGTATGGTGAAAACGACAATCGAGCGCTACTCGATGCCATTGCACGTAGTAACGGTCGCTTTAAAGGCATGGCAGTGGTGTCTACCGATTGTTCGCGTGCAACGCTAGAGGAACTTAAAGCCAAAGGTGTGGTTGGCGTCACCTTTAATGCGGCCTACTACGGCGTAGACCATTACGCTGATGTAGATGCTTTGCTAGGGTACTTAGCCGATTTAGAGCTGATTGCACAGGTACAAACCACAGGCGACCAGTTATCGGAATTGATGCCTGTATTTGCCCAGCATGATGTACCGCTGGTGTTGGACCATTGTGGTCGCCCTGATTTAAGCCAAGGCGTTAACGGTAAAGACTTTCAGGCGGTGTTGGCCTTGGCGAACAACCCGAATGCCTATATTAAAGTATCTGGCTTTGCCAAGTTTTCGCAGCAGGGCTTTCCTTATACCGATTGCGACCCTTATGTCGAAAAAATTAAAGCAGCTTTCGGCGTAAACCGCTGCTTGTGGGGCTCGGACTGGCCGTTTTTACAAGCGCCAGAGCGCATCGACTATGGCATGTTACTGACTATTGCCGCTCGCCACTTCCCCGATAAGCATGAGCGTGAACACTACTTTTGGAAAAACGCCGCTCGCCTCTACGGCTTCGAAGCGTAATGCCGTGGGTGAGGTTTATTTCATGGATTTTACCCACTTAGAGCCTCTTTATTTGCTACTTTAGAATAAATTAAACCTCCCCTTACTCTCCTAATGTTAAGAAGCCTTGTTCAGTGCCGACTTATAGAGTCTACACTGGGTAGAGTAGGGGCGGCGCAGGTCACGCCCAAAGCAAACATCACGGATAAAAAGGCGTGTTCGAATGGTAGCTTCGATAGGGATCCACTACGTTATTGCGTTTTTACTGATAGCCATTTATGGCATTCAAGTTTGCCCGTTTTTAGATTCACTCACGCCGTTTCAGTTATTGTTGCCGTTGTCGATTGTGTTTTCAGCAATGGCGGTGGTAAGGCTGCGCTACGAGCGCAAACTCGCAACGTTACCCATCAAGCAGCAGGCGTCTCATCAGTTTTGGTTAGACCTCTGCCTCTTTGTGATTAGCGGCGTGTTATTGGCGTTGTATAATGCGGCTTATTATGGCTTTCCGCTCGAAAGTGGCTTAAAGGTGCTGGTGGGCTTTTTGTCCTTGGGCTTTTATATCGCCTGCCACTTGTCGCTACAAAAAGAGCATCAAATTGCTCATACATTAAAAGAAGCCAATCAGCACATTGACCCCGACGAAAACCCTTACCCTATGACGCGCCGCTTTATTTGGTTTGCCAGCTTGTGTGCTGTCTCACTGGTAGGGGTGGTGTTTTTAGTGATCAGCAAAGACTTAGACTGGCTAGTTGTGCACGGTCAGGCGGTTGGTTTGGATACAGCCAACGGTTATATCTTGGGCGAAATTACCTTTATTGTTGCCGTCATCATGGCTTATGTTTTGGCGATTATCGTTGCCTATTCTCGTAACTTGGCGCTGTTAATTCAGGGCGAAAACCAAGTGTTGGCGCAAGTCACCCAAGGCCGTTTAGATGTTGAGGTAGCGGTGACCAGCAATAGCGAGTTTGGCCTGATGGCCCAGCATACTAACATCATGATTCGCTCCTTGGCCGAGCAAAGCCATCAGCTACAAATTACCCGCGATGCCAGTATTCTGGGCTTGGCGAGTTTGGCTGAAACCCGTGATAACGAAACGGGAGGGCATATTTTACGTACTCAAAACTTTGTTCGAGTGCTGGCCGAGCATATCGCGAGCTTGGGCAAAACCAACTATCAACTCAGCGAAGAAACCATCGACTTACTCTACAAATCGGCCCCGCTACACGATGTAGGCAAAGTCGGTATCCCTGATGCCATTCTGCTTAAGCCAGGTAAGCTCACTGACGAAGAGTTCACCATTATGAAAACCCACGCCCAGATAGGTGCGGATGCTCTTAAGGTGGCTGAAGACCAGTTGGGCAGCAATTCGTTTTTACAAATTGCACGCGAGATTAGCCTATCGCACCACGAAAAATGGGATGGGTCAGGTTACCCCTACGGTTTAAAAGGAGAAGATATACCGCTATCTGGTCGTCTAATGGCCTTAGCAGACGTATACGATGCCTTGACCACCAAACGAGTGTATAAGCCGGCATTTAGCCACGAAAAAGCCAAAGCCATTATTCTTGAGGGCAACGGCAGCCACTTTGACCCTACCGTGATCGATGCGTTTTTAGCCCTAGAGCAAGACTTTATTGCCATTGCCAAAGCCTACCAAGACGAGGCACCGGCTCATTAAGCTTCTTACAGGTTGATCAGACAATAAAAAGGACAATAAAAAAGGCCCGATTTGGGCCTTTTTAGCTTTTGATTAAGTTGATGAGTGACTGGCTAGCTAGCTCAGCTAAGGTTTGTCGAGCTTGTCGCTTAGCGCCTGTACCTGCTTTTGTAACTCAGAGATCTGACTTACCAAGGCTTGGTGTTGGTCGTCTTTTTGTTGGTTATCTTCTGCAGATGTTTCAAGGGTCATCACCTCAAGTACCACGCCCACCATCATGTTTAAAAACACAAAAGCGGTTAAGAAGATAAACACCACAAAGAACGCCCAGCTGAAGGGGTAAACCTCCATGGTTTCGTACATAACGTCAGTCCAGTCCTCAAAGGTGGCGACACGAAACAGGGTGAGCATGGCAATAGCGATATCGCCCCACAGCACTGGGTTGATATTTTCGAAGAAAATAGAACCTACCGCAGCAAAAATGTAGAAGATGATAAACATCAACAAGGCGATGTAACTCATTTTGGGGATCGCCTTGAGCAAGGCGCTGATAAGCACGCGAAGGTCGGGAATGATGGAGACCAAACGCAGCACCCTAAACACACGTAACAGGCGCGCCACCAAAATCATTTCAGTTTCAGAGATTGGCATTAGGCTACCAACAACGATGATGGTGTCAAAAATGTTCCAAGGGTCTGTAAAAAAGCGGCGCTTGTTTTCAAAAGCGACAAACCGAAGGGTGATTTCGATCAGAAAGAACACCGTAATGGCTTTGTCGAGGTAGTTGATGACGAGCTCAACCGTAGGGGGCAGCGCATAGGTTTTTGCGCCCACGGTGAGAGCAGCTATAAGGATGATGGCAATAACGAAGCCTTGGAAGGCTGGGCTTTGTTCTAGCTTTTTAAGCGGGGTAAGCCATGCCGGTGTGCTACTGGCATTCATGGATTAGAGTCCTTGCGTAAATAAAAAATCTGGTATCCAGTGTGGGTAAATTTGGGCAGATAATACCTTAAGCGCAGTAAACTTTCGCCCATGCTTTTGTGGGGTTTTTCGTTAAAAATTCAAGCAAAAGTGAGCTAGTTTAGCTGCGCTTGATGCGCACCACGTTCATTACCTCCATATCAAAGCCGGCCACCGACTCAGTGCTGGGGTAATAACTGAGGTTCACGCGAGCACCCTTGAGGCTTTGGTACTCGGTTTTGCGCTTGTAACGAAAGGGAACGTCGTGGCCTTCAATCATTAGGGTGTTTAGCACCCAGTCACCGTCGCTGCGCTGAACATGGGAGCGCACCTTAACAAAGTCACTTTGGGTAAGCTGTTGGTGTTTTTTGATTAGGTCTTTGGCACTGCGCTTAATTGAGCTCATAAAAATAGCGAAAAGCTGAGATGGAGGTTGGCTTTAAAAGTTGATACAGATCAATTTACTTTACCCGACTCTCGCTAAAGATGCAGCCTTGCAAGTGGCAGCACAGGACTAAATACTCGCTGGTGAGCATTAGCTACCCAACAAAAGCGTTAGTCCTAAACCTGCGCTCACCAACCAAACAAATAGCAAAGCACCTAACACAAAAGGTTTTGCCCCCAAGTGGATGAGCTGATGCAGCGGTGTTGCTAAACCCAAGGCCACCATGGCCATGGTGAGCAGTAAATCGTCTAGGTGGCGAATGGCGTCGATAAGCACAGGGCTAAAAGAAACCAAGCTGTTTACACCAATGACGGCGATAAACAAAAAAGCAAACCAAGGTACGGTGATGCTTGGCGTTTTGCTGTGGCTTTTTGCTTGATGAGCCACACTTGTTTGCTGTGATGGCTTATTCGCAGTCGTTAAACGATGAAGGCCAAAAGCAAGTGCCAGTAAAAAAGGTGCTAATAATACAACACGACCCATTTTGGCGATCACCGCACTGGCCTCAACCTCCGGATTAACAGAAGCGCCAGCCGCGACCACTTGGGCCACTTCGTGAATGGTTGCACCGGTGAATAGGCCAAATTGTTCGTGAGTGAGTTGTAGAGGCGCCGCAAGCAACGAAAACAGCAGCGGGTACGACAGCATGGCCAAAGTGCCAAACAGCAAAATTGTGGCAATGGCGGCAGAGACCTGACGCTCGTTGGCTTTTACAACTGGCTGAGTGGCTAAAATGGCGGCGGCTCCACAAATAGAGCTGCCCGCGCCAATTAACAGGGTGGTGGGTGTATCTAGCTTAAGTAGCTTTTTGCCCAGCAGGCAAGCAATGGCAAAGGTAGAGGTGAGCATTAAGGCATCAACGGCAAAGCCTTTCCATCCCAGCTGCCCTAAGTCGCCCAGCGTAAGGCGAAAACCGTATAAAACAATTCCGGCTTGCAAAAGGTACTTTTTGGCAAAGCCTAAGCCGCCTTTGCAGGTGTTTTGCTGGCTGGTGGTGAGCAGTGGCGCAATGGCCATGCCGAGTAAAACCGCAAGGGTAAGGGAGCTTATACCTAAGTTTTGCACCCATGAGGCTTGTCCAAGCCAAAGCGCAACAACTGCCAATACCAGTGCGGTGGCTAAACCTGCGATAAGTGATGTGCTTGGCGGCTGTGTAAGTGTTGATTGAGCGAGTGTTGAGGTTGGCATGGCATAACGCTCTCGTGTTTGTGGTATGCCTTACACTATAGAGGGGGGTGGTGATAAATAAAAACGGATAGTTTTATTTTAATTAACCAGTAAAATTGGTTAATTATATGGTTGCTCAAGAGCGACAAGCTAAAAGCTTATATAAAGAGGAAGGGCCAGTGAGACTCACCTTACGACAACTCACGATTTTTTTGGCGTTATCCGACCAAGGCACGACCCAACAGGCGGCGAAGCAGTTGAGCTTGTCGCAATCGGCGGTCAGTGCGGCTGTGTTGGAGTTAGAGCGACTGCTGGGGCTTGCGGTGTTTGACCGAGTAGGCAAACGCTTGCAACTTAATGATCATGGTCGGGCGCTATTACCGCGAGCACGGGCGTTGGTCGACCATGCACTAAGCCTTGAAAATGATTTTGGTGAGACGCCCCTCAGTGCGATTCGTATTGGTGGAAGTCTCACCATTGGCGCTTATTTGTTGCCCAAGCTCATCGCCGAGTTAGAAACCAGCACGGCCCAGAGCGATATTGAGAACCCGTTGCCGCGCCGCGTTTTGCCGACCATTGAAATGTCGGTGGCAAACTCAGAGCTGATTGCCAATAAAGTCGCGAGCTTTGATTTGGATGTCGGTTTAATCGAAGGCCCGTGCCATCGCCATGATCTGCTCGTCACTCCTTGGCGAAAAGACGAGCTGGTATTGGTGGTATCAGCACAACACCCTTTAGCGAAGGCAAAGTCGCCAGTGAGTTTTGCTGCGTTAGCCGACAGTGCTTGGCTGTTACGAGAGCCTGGCTCAGGTACGCGGGCAATTTTAGAGTCGCTTTTAGTGCCGCACATTGGCCCGTTAACCGTGCGGTTTGAGTTAAACGATCACCATGCCATCAAGCAATGTGCCATTGAGGGGTTGGGTGTGGCGTGTTTATCGCAATTGATGGTAGAAGATGCACTAAACGATGGGCGTTTAGTCGCTTTAAAAACCCCCTTGGGCGCGTTAACTCGTCAGTTTAGTTTGCTGCTTCATCGCAATAAGCATATGTCTGATGCGCTGCAGCAAGTGACAGATCATATTCGGGCACAAACTGACTTGTAGTGCTTTACGGGTAGGTGTGGGAGTGGAAACCAAGCCTATTGTTGGTTTAGGCCGTGCGTTAAGGCAAGGGGACTTCGCCTCAAACGCACGGCCCACGGCTTAAGTGGCGAGATTAAAGTGCCGCAAGGGTTGCCTTAATAACATCAGCATAAGGTGTGGTTGGGCGGCCAATCAGGCTGCTCAGTGTAGCGTCGTCGCTAAACAAACCGCCCTTTGATGCACCTGTGTCCGACTCGGCTAGTAAAACAGCCAGTGGCTCAGGTAAGCCTGCGCCGATGAGTGCGCCCGCAAACTCACTTTCGGGCAAGTTTACATAAGCGACGGTTTTGCCTGCTTGTTGAGCAATTTCGGCAGCAAATTCAGAGAGGGTGTAAGCATCGCCACCTGCTAATTCTAGAATGTCGCTACCGCTGGCTTTGCCTTCTAACACATTTAGAATCGCGGCCACCGCTGCTGCTGCGTAATCTGCACGCGCGGCAGAGGCGATTTGGCCTTCGCCAGCACAGCCAATAAACGCTGAATGCTCAAGGGATGGGGCGATGCTTGCTGCGTAGTTTTCGGTGTACCAGCCATTGCGTAACACAGTGTAAGCGATGCCAGATGCTTTAATTAGCGCCTCTGTTTCTAGGTGCTCTTTTGCCAAAGGTAGCGGCGAGCTGTCGGCCTTTAAGATACTGGTGTAAAGAATGTGTTCTACGCCATTTGCTTTAGCCGCTTCGATCACCGCTTTGTGTTGTGGCGTACGTTGGCCCACTTCGCTAGAAGAGATCAAAAGTAGCTGTTTTACACCTGCTAAAGCCGTGGTAAGAGTGTCGGCTTGGCTGTAGTCGCCCAAACGTACATCAATGCCTTGCTCGCTGTAGCTTTGTGCTTTTTCAGGTGAGCGAACCACTGCGATCAGTTGGCTTGGGTCGACTTTTGTCACCAATTCGTTAATAACCAGTTGGCCTAGTTGGCCGGTAGCGCCTGTAATTGCGATCATTGAGATGTCCTCATAAAAGTAACAAAAAATTGAGTTGTAAGGCCTTAATGAGAAGCATCTTATGCTCTTAACTAACTAAAAGTAAGTACATACAAAAAGGTTAGTGTAAAATAATTTTTTTGATATACTGGCTAAATATCGAACAGCTAACGGCGGCTCGCCGCTTTTACCGACCGCTGAGGACTTGATATGAATGACCAAACCCTGCCGATGAAGGGGGAAGTATTTTCTCCCTTGTGCCCATCTCGCGATGTACTTAACCATATTACCAGCCGTTGGGGTGTGTTAATTTTGGTGGCATTACTCGAAAAAACCTACCGCTTTAGCGAACTTAGACGCAAAATTGAAGGTGTTAGCGAAAAAATGTTGGCGCAAAACCTGGCCAACTTGGCAGCCGATGGCTTGGTTCATCGCGAGGCCTACCCCGTTATTCCACCACAAGTAGAATACAGCTTAACGGAGTTAGGCGTAGAGGCAGCAACGCGCATGGCGTCGCTGGTGGACTGGTTAGAAGAGAACATCACGCCAATTATTGAGGCGCAAAAAGAGGCAGAGCTAGCCGATTGAGTCGCTAGTGGTTGGGTTTTCCATATGCGTACATTGATAAAACAATCGCCCTCGGAAAGTAGTCTCATCCAGTTAGTCGTAGTTACAATTTATATTGTGCCAGTTATCGGCCTGATGACAGAGTGAAAAGAACTAATTTGCGTTCTTTATGGCTGGTATCGTTGCATCGTACTCGCGTAATGTATTTACGAGAAATAGCCCCGCGATCGCACCTACACCGGCAAGAAGTAGTGGGTTTCCCTTCCCGGTTTTCAAAGATAACCCTCCCACTAGGATTGCTGAGATGATGGCTGCTCTGAGTTGAGGGCTGTATTTCCGGCCTTCAATTAAAAGAGTGGCGATGTGTTCACAGTTGTTTAGATACTTGCTGTATGTTAGGTCTTGCTCAAAAATCAAAACTAAACGAGCTTTGAGAGCCTCACAATTAAGGTGGTCCGTTTTGACTACCTTTACTTCCTTATCTTGGGCATATTCTTCATAGCTTATAATCTCGACGCCTCCTGAAGGGGAGTTATGCAGAACTTTGTGGTTACCTAAGTAAACAGCGGCATGCTGGACGACACCTTTGGTTCGGTACAGTAAGTAGCCCATTTCTAGTTTTGTATTCATTTGTGTTAACCTTACATTATTACGTTTAATGTATATACATTAAACGTAAATAAATTCTTTGTAAATTATTTTTTACATAAATTTAATAGAGGTCACGATGAAGATAGAGAAAACTTCTTATTCTGCAGTGCTTGGAGTTGTCCTTAACAATCAGAGGAAAATGGAGGGCATTGAGCAAGGAGAAATGGCTGAGCGTATGGGATTGTCACAGGCAAGCTATAGCCGCCTTGAAAGTGGTAAGTCTTCGTTTTCTGTTGACCAAATGTATCAAGCGGCGGTCGCATTGGGCATTAAAGCCAGTGACTTAACGGAAGCGCTGAATGATACAGTTGAAAGATTGCGTGAGAGTGGAGTGGAGGTGGTTCCACAAGTTCGAGGAAATACAACTCAGGCCAAATCCTCAGCTGCTGGAGATGTTGGTAAAGTTCTAGCAGGTGCTACGCTGGGCGCAGTACTGATAACCCTATTGAGTAAAAGGTAAAATCTTTTCTGGGTTAATAGTAGCTTGTGGCTAAGCTCAAGTTGTTATTCATGTGTAGTGATTGCTTTCTAGCTTGGCACTAATTTAAGTATTTGTTCAAGGCGCCTGCTTTGGGCCGATTGTTCTGATATTCAGTGCCTTGGCTAAAGCTTGTTTCATCACCGCACGATTGGGCTGTTGTCCTGTCCAGTATTCAAAGGCAATGGCGCCTTGCTCCACCAACATGCCTAGCCCACTTACCGTAGTACAGCCCTGAGCCTCAGCTGTGCGCAATAAGTGGGTTTGTGGCGGGTTAAAAATGCCATCGGCAACACACATATGTGGTAACAGGCGAGTAAAGTCGATGGGGAGCTGGGCATCACAGTTTGGATACAAGCCTACCGAGGTGGTGTTAATCACTAGGTGTGTATCGGCGGGTACTTCGAATAAGCCTTCCCAAGGCAAAGCTGTCGCGGTTGCTGGGGTGTGTTCATTTACAATGGCTGCGAGGGTTTGAGCACGGGCGTAGTTGCGATTAACGAGTACGATCTCCGCGACTCCAGCCAATGCCAATTCAACCGCAACCGCCTTTGCCGCACCGCCGGCACCAAACATCACTACCTTGGCGTCGTTTAAAGAAACAAAGGGTCGAACTGACTCAACAAACCCACGACCATCGGTGTTTTCGCCAATAAGCTCGCCTCCTTCAATCCTTACCGTATTGACCGCCTGAGTAATTTCAGCTGAAGGCGCTAAGCGATCGAGTAGGGGAATAACCGATTCTTTATGGGGAATAGAGCAGTTAAAGCCTCGCCAGCCCATTGCTTGTGCACCTGCAACCGCATTGGCAAGTTGCTCTGGTGCTACTTCGCAATTGATATAGCGCCATGGCAGGTTTAAATCCTTAAACGCTGCCTCCATCATCACGCCGGTAGGGTTTTCAAGCGCAGGCTGAGCGAACGAGCCGGTTAACGCATCTAAAAAATTCATCGCTATTCCACTCCATTTAGGCAAAGGCTAAGTCATGTTTTAGCCTTTGATCCTAGCACTGTCGTGGCGCATGAATATTTCAAATTTTACAGAAGGGGCTGGGCGAAAAGGGCTGGTGTTAGCGTGTTAGCACCTTTGGTGCTTCTGCCGAAACGCGCTGGGGGTCATGTCTTTTTGCTTTAAAAACATGCGGTTAAAGTTAGATAGGTTATTGAAGCCGACGTCATAACACAGCTGAGAAATAGGACGCTGGGTATTGATGAGCTGAATCGCAGCCTGATTAATGCGAATTTTGTTGAGGTAATAGGTAAAGTTGTAGCCCGTATTTCGTTTAAAAAACCGCGAAAAGCTGGACTCTGACATACCGGCCTGCTGTGCCACGGCTTTTTGGCTAATGTCGTTGGGATAGTGGCGATATAAAAACGCAATGACACCGTTAAGCACTTTAAGGTCTTGCTGGTTTTTATTATCTAAATACTGACCGCTGGCTAAACTCACGCGCTCGTCACTGTGGCGAAGGGTGCTGAGCAGCTCGATAAACCCTGCGACCTTCATACTGCCTTCGGCTTGCCCTAGCTGCGTTAACTGCTCTGCCGCGTTAATGGCTGTTTGGCCAATAAACTCCAAACCTTGGGTTGCGTCTTTTAACAGTTGATGTAGGTCTGTAGCTTCGCTAAAGCACTGGCCTAGTTGCTCTATAAGTTGACCGTTAAATTGCAGAACTAAGTCTCGGTCGAATTGATGGGCATCACTGCTGATATCACTCACCCAGTTATGAGGTAAGTTGGGGCCTGTCATCATCAGTGTGCCAGCTTTAAAGGGGCCAATATAGTCACCGATATAGGCCGTGCCTTCACCGTGGGTAATAAGGTGAATCTCGTACTCTGGGTGAATATGCCAGTGTGCAGAGGGGTGAGGGTAGTCGTGACGAAACCACCGAAAGCTGCTCTCGGCTTGTGTTGGAATGATTTCAAAATTCAGTGGCTCGTCATGTTGCATATAACCGGTCCTGCGTGGTGTTAAAAACGAATTTGCAGTTTGATATCGCTGGGTTGGGCGCTGGCTGCGCGTTCGTAAGCCAAGATGCTGTCGTCAAAGTCGTACACATGGCTAATAAGCGGTTGGACGTCAATTTTGCCCGAAGCCATTAAGTTGAGCGCACGTTCAAAGACGTTTGGGTAACGAAACACGCTCTCGATACGAATTTCTTTGGCTTGAATGGCCACTACATCTACTGCAACGGGAGCCAGAGGCATTCCTACTAAAACTAGGCAGCCATTTGGGCGTAGATAATTAATAATAGGCTCAAAAGCTTTGGCTGCGCCACTGGCCTCAAAAACCACATCAACTCCCCAGCCGTGGGTGGCTTCGTTTATATAAGCTTCGACAGAAGAGTCCTTTACGTTAATTGTCTCAATACCCGCGTATTGGCTAGCAATATCGAGTTTAGCTTGGCTAAGGTCGCAGATGTAAACCTTTTGGCAGCCTGCTGCCAGAGCCGCCAATGCGGTGAGTATGCCGATGGTACCTGCGCCGACAACCAAGGCGGTATCGCCCGGTTTAATTTGAGCCTTAACCGTGGCTTGTACGCCCGTGGCGAGTGGCTCAACCATCGCGCCTTCTGCATAGCTGACTTGCTCGGGGAGTTTGTAGGTAAAAGCGGCGGGATGATTTACTTGCTCAATCATACAGCCATGGTGTGGTGGTGTTGCTCAAAAGCGAACATCTGGGTCGAGGTTGTAGAGCCCTAGTTTGCTACAACGAGAGTTAAGGTTTGGGATACCCGGCTCCATACATACTCGATCGCCGACCGTAAGGTGACTAACTTGGCTGCCAATGGCTACGACCTGTCCCGAAACCTCGTGCCCTAAAATCATCGGCTGATCCACTACAAATGGGCCGATTTTACCGTGCGTGTAATAGTGAACATCGCTACCGCAAACGCCCACGTTTTTTACCGCGACGCGGACTTCGTCAGGTTTTAGCTCAGCAGGTGCTTCGCCTTGCCTAATACTTAATTGTAGCTTTTGTTCTAAAAATAGCGCTTTCATCAGATGCCTCGTGTTCTTATTAGATCAGCACCCGTCGCTAAATGGCCAGCGAGGGCGTAGGGTGATACTAAAGAGAGGTGCGAGGTGTCGCTAATAGCAGGGCGCTTAACGCTGATACTTTTTTGTTTTCACGAGGGTGAGGATGACTTTGCTTCGGCAAGTAGAGATTGCCAACTATCAGGTGGGTTTCCGTTTAAAAGCATGTGCTCAAATACGAGGTATGCATCGGTTTTACTGTGATAAGCTCGCTTGGTTTTCTCATTGTTTACCCAAGCATAGACGATGATTTTTGCTTTTGAGTCGTAGCGAAAAAACAGGCGATATTGCTGAAAAAACTTTGCTCTAAACCAGTGTTTGTGGGCTGCGCCAAGGGTTTTTCCTTGCCTAAACTCGACTGCGCTTGGGTCTTGAGGGATGATTTGAAACATCAGCTTGGTGATCGCGGCAAGGCGCTTTGAAGCATTGCGATTTAGATAACCTTCAGGGTCTTTTTGTTTTAGTTTTTCCACTTGCTCAGTGAGCTCACTAACCTCTGCGAGCATCAGCGGATGCAGATAAAGCGTCCAGCCATTGACGACCATTGCTGACGTGGTTGTCACGCGTTATCGCCCTCGTCTTCTAGTGCAGCATCAAGATCAATATCCACTTCCGCAGTTAACGAGTGCAGGTGTTGGGCAAGGTCAGGAGAAACAGCCGCCAAATTTTGTGGGTGGTTTTGAATATCTTGTGCCAAAAACGTAAGAAAGCTATCGAGTGCGGGGTCACTCTCTTCTTGTTCTGCCTTCGAGAGCAAAACACTACCGTCAGACTTTATGGTGTAGCGTAACTTTTCGCGTTTACTGAGACCAAGCGCCTTTCGTACTGCATCGGGCACTGTGGTTTGGTAGCGGTCTGTAAGTGTCGACTCGTTTATGAGTATTGTGTCTGCCATGGTAAAGCCCTTCAAGGTTTCTTATAGTTCAAGGTAATGCAACTGCATTACTTGGTCAAGTATTAAGCTGGAGTGGGCAGTTTAGGTGAGGGGAGTAGTAAAGGCTGCAATAAGCGCTGTGAAGCTTGAGATCTATGAATGGCTTGCGCTGCCCATAAAAAAGCGAGTACTTGGTTAGAAGCACTCGCTTTATCTTTTGACTCGTGGGGTGGGCTAATTACTCAGCGTAATTTTCGACCGGTACACATGCACAGAACAAGTTACGGTCGCCGTAAACGTTGTCGATGCGGTTAACCGTTGGCCATACCTTAGATGTCATCAAGCGAGCGACAGGGAAGGCACCGACTTGCTGGCTGTATGGGCGGTTCCATTCGCCGTCAACGAGGTCGGCAACGGTGTGTGGTGCGTTTTTCAGCGGGTTGTTGTTCGCGTCGATGTGGCCTTGCTCTACGTCGTCGATTTCTTTGCGAATCGTAACCATCGCTTCAACAAAGCGGTCTAGCTCTTCTTTTGATTCAGACTCAGTTGGCTCAATCATCAAGGTGCCAGCCACTGGGAAGGACATGGTTGGTGCGTGGAAACCAAAGTCCATCAAGCGCTTAGCCACGTCTTCTTCGGTAATGCCGGTACGCTCTTTGAGTGGACGCATATCGATAATACATTCGTGCGCTACGCGACCTTGGGTGCCGGTGTAAAGCACTGGGTAGTGCTCTGCAAGGGAGGTGGCCAAGTAGTTGGCATTAAGAATGGCATTGTCGGTAGCGATTTTAAGGCCGTCGGCACCCATCAATGCAATGTACACCCAAGAGATAGGCAAGATAGATGCGCTACCCCAAGGTGCGGCGCTGACAGCACCATTGCTTTCGATTGGGCCTTCAATTTTGGTCACTGGGTGGTTAGCAACGTAAGGTGCTAGGTGCGACTTTACGCCGATAGGGCCCATGCCTGGGCCGCCGCCGCCGTGAGGAATACAGAAGGTTTTGTGCAGGTTCATGTGTGACACGTCTGCGCCGATATCGGCTGGGCGGCTGATGGCAACCTGTGCGTTAAGGTTGGCACCGTCCATGTACACTTGGCCGCCATTGGCGTGGATGATGTCACAAATGTCTTTAATGCTTTCTTCAAATACGCCGTGGGTCGACGGGTAGGTGATCATCAAGCAGCTGAGGTTTTCAGCGTGCTTTTCAGCTTTTGCTTTAAGGTCAGCCACGTCAACGTTACCTGAGTCATCACAGCTTACTAATACCACCTTCATGTCGGCCAAAGCAGCAGAAGCTGGGTTGGTGCCGTGAGCAGAGGTTGGGATCAAGCAGATGTTACGGTGACCTTGGTCTTGGCTTAAGTGGTAAGCACGAATCGCTAGTAGGCCCGCGTACTCGCCCTGTGCGCCTGAGTTAGGCTGCATGCAAACGGCGTCGAAGCCGGTAATTTTGCACAGCATGGTTTCTAGCTCGCCAATCATCTTAGCGTAGCCTTGGGCTTGGTCTAGCGGCGCGAATGGGTGGATGTTGGCAAACTCTGGCCAAGTGACCGGAATCATTTCGGCAGTAGCGTTTAGCTTCATCGTACATGAGCCAAGGGCGATCATACTGTGTGCCAACGAAATGTCTTTGTTTTCTAGGTGCTTAAGGTAGCGCAGCATGTCGGTTTCGCTGTGGTAGCTGTTGAATACCGGGTGCGTTAGGTATTCAGAAGTACGAATCAACGCGCCTGGGTAGCTGGTGGTTTGCGCCGCACGCTGGTCTAGGGCGTTAATGTCTAGGGTGTTGTCGCCCAAAATGGCTTGCCATAGTTTAGCGACGGTCGCACGAGTGCTAGTTTCGTCGAAGGTTACGCCAATTTTGCTGTCTTCAACCACACGTACGTTAATGCCTTGTTCGCAAAGGGCAGTCACAACGGCGTCGCGCTTGTCACCTAGGTCGAGGGTTAGGGTGTCGAACCACGTGTGGTTTACTGGCGTTACGCCATTTTCGGCAAGACCCGCAGCAAAAATGCTGGCTAGGCGGTTAATACGGGTAGCGATGGTTTTTAGGCCTTGTGGACCGTGGTACACCGCGTAAAAGCCAGAGATATTGGCAAGCAGTACTTGTGCAGTACAAATGTTCGAAGTCGCTTTTTCACGACGGATGTGTTGCTCGCGGGTTTGCATGGCCATGCGAAGCGCTTGGTTACCACGGGTATCAACCGATACACCGATAATACGGCCCGGCACAGAGCGCTTGTAAGCGTCACGCGTGGCAAAGAAGGCCGCGTGTGGGCCGCCGTAACCCATAGGTACACCAAAGCGTTGGCTTGAGCCAAACACCACGTCCGCACCAAACTCGCCTGGCGACTTAAGTACAAGCAGGCTCATAATGTCTGCTGCGGCACAGAAAAGGGCTTTTTTCGCGTGGGTTTTTTCAACCAATGCTTCGTACTCAACTACGTCACCATGAGTGCCAGGGTACTGGACTAGCACACCAAACGGTTCGTGGTTGTCGATCAATTCATTTACGTCGCCTACAATCACCTCGTAACCCAGTGGCTCTGCACGGGTTTCAACCACGTTAATGGTTTGAGGGTGGCAGTTTTTATCTACCAAAAAGACGTTGGCTTTACGCGCTTTAGACATACGCTTACATAGCGTCATGGCTTCTGCTGCGGCAGTGGCTTCGTCGAGCAATGAGGCGTTGGCCAAGTCAAGACCGGTAAGGTCTAAAATCATTTGCTGGTAGTTAAGCAGTGCTTCTAGGCGGCCTTGAGCAACTTCTGGCTGGTAAGGCGTGTAAGCGGTGTACCAACCTGGGTTTTCTAGTACATTGCGCAAAATTACATTGGGCAACTGGGTGTTGGTGTAACCCATGCCAATCATCGACTCTTTGATTTGGTTTTGGCTGGCGAGGCTTTTTAAGTAGGCCAAAACTTCAGGCTCATTTTTGCTCATTGGCAAGTCGAGTAGACCGTCTACGCGGATGTTACTCGGAACAGTTTGGTCAATAAGGGCTTCCATGCTAGTAAGGCCGAGCGACGACAGCATTTGTTGCTGTTCTTGGCTACTAGGGCCTACGTGACGAGAGATAAAGGCGTCGTTTTGTTCGAGTGTTGTTAGAGCAACAGTTTCGTTCGGCTGCATGGGTTAACCTGTAAAAAAGAGCGAAGTAAAAGGGTTAAATCAAAGTGCTACTTTGCAAGTGAAATAGCTTACTTTGGCCACTTAACGGCGAGCGGGCGAGCGCTGCCATTAAGCCGGTTTATCTGGGTGCTAATAATAGCGTGTTATGGTGCAATTGTGTTCATTTTTTGTTTCCTAAGTTTACTTTAGGAAACTTTTTGGATGAATCAGTATACTTTCGCACCATAAAAAAGGATCACAGCCCCTCTAAAGCAGCAGGTTAAGGGACTGTTTAGGTGTAAGAATGCCCTGCGTGGGGCTGGTTTTGTACGGGTTATTGATCGAACTTAAAGCAGTTCCAACCGTTGCAGCTATAAGAAAGTGCAATAGAGCCAAAGTGATGCGCGCCATCTTGGGTTTTAAATTCGCGGGTACGATGAACGCGAGCCACACTTAGCTTAAAGCCTTTGTAAACGGCGGCGATACCCACGGCGACGTCGGCGACAAGGGGTTCTTTGTCCACACTGTGGCTATCAGAAAAGGTATTCCCGTCTAGAAAGATGTTGTGCAGTACCCAGCGTGCGTCGGTGGCGACAAAGGCGTGTGCGCCAATATTACTAGCTAAGCTACTAGAATAGGAGCGGTTATCAAAGCGACCTGGGCTGCTATTGTCGCCAGCGGTTCGTAACGACGAGGTACCAAAGTCGTGAGGCAGCTGAAACCCCAGACGCGCCTCTGCCCCAGCGTTAAGTGAGGTTTCGATATTACCTAAGCTAAAGCCTTTATGAGTAATCAGGTCATACTCTAAATGCCCCAGTACAGGTACGGTCAGCGTGGATACACCCCTTGAGCGTCGGTGCTTTGTTTCAGATATGATTTGAATGCCGAGCTCGTTATTGAGTTGATTATCCCAGCCTTTGAATGTGTAGAGCCCGCGTAGCTTATGAATAAAGTCTTGGGTTTCGTGAGCTAACGACGCAGGCCCTACAATACCCACATTAATAGCGAGCGCATTTAACTGATTGTCGTGTTGTCCCTGATAGGCCGCACCTAAATACAGCCAGCCAGCATACGGGCGGTCGTTTGGGTCTACGGTGGTGCGATAGATGTCGCCGGGGGTATACATTTTTTGTCCGACGGTAGCCACTAAGTTTCGCTGCAGTTGTTCGCGGCGTCCAACTTCAGGGTTAAAGCGACCTGCAAGCTTGTAAAGGCTTCTAGTCCACTGCGGGAGGCTTTCGTCATCTTCAAATGAGCTGATATCCGGTGAAATCGCCGAGAAGCGAACGCCGTTGGTGTAGTCTTGGTCGGTGTCGGTAAATAGGTCGTTTTCAAAATACCAAGTGCCTGTCCATGTGGCTGGTTCGCTGGCGAAAGTGAGAGGTGTGTAGGTAGTCAGTGAGGCAATGATCACTGTGCAACAAGCCAACGTTAGTGATGAAGAGGAATGAAGCGCTAAAGTTTGAATCAACCTTAAATGGGACATCAGAGGGGCCTCTACCATTTTGCCCCAATGGGCGTTGTTATTTAAAAAGTGAGCGTGCTTTGGTGGGCTGACGAAGTAACTTCCAGCTAACCACCAATAGTAGGCTGAGGTTAACAAGTGCAATATCGGTCATGGATAAGCCGATAAAGTTCCAGCTGGGCTCGGCGCATTGTGTGGTGCTGGAGTATAAGGAAGAAATGGAGCCAAGAAAACTCGAGTCGCCCATGCGCTCAATCATTGATGCTTGGCAGTCTTGGCCGTTCAGCTGATTTTGAACGTCGTTCCATAGATGTAGGCCAATGGTCATTAGCCCTGAAAGGCAAACAGATAAAGAAAAAAGCGCATACACTTTTTGGCCGATAGGGTAAGGATGGTGCAAGAAGGCAAGCACAAAGCAAGCTAAAAGGGCAATATTTAACGTGCAGGTTAAACTGAAAATAGGCGATGGCGTTGTTAGCGCTTCTTTCACGTAAAACTGCGAGAAAGAAATACAGAGCCCAGCAAGCAGAGCGCCAATGAGGTTTAGACGCCGATATATGTACAGCTGATCGACAAACACGTTCTATTTTATCCTTAAAGTTTTATAAGTATTTAAATAATAAAGCGTTTATTGTTTACCCAGCGTTTTGTTGTAAAAAATATGTATTAGCAAAAGCTAACATGAGTAAACGAACAAAACAGCGTTGCCTCAGGGAGCTGCCTAGGCTGTGCTGAAGATACTGCAAAGAGGTTTCAAAAATTTACAGCAATTAATAAAGCAAACTTCAAACCAATTATGACACTTATATGATAATTATCTGTTTTAAGTAAAAGTGTCATACAGCCTTGGTCAATGCCTAGGAGAGTGGTTTGCTTTCAGGTTTCGATACTCGACTCAGCTTAGGTGTGCCCAAGGTATGACCTTTTGCGACCGACAGCTGGCGTTTTCGTAAACCTTTCATATCAGCATAAAGTGCCTAATGCACCTAAACTTACCCCGACTCTTCCGTTTAAGTCAATGTCACGATTTGATTCGCAGCAAGTGAACGCGCAGGCATGTTAATGGCTGTATTTAACACCTTTATGACAGTTACATGATCCATTAAACCGTGCGGCGAGGTATTTTGGGGAGCGGTAAGAAAAGAGAGACTGTGGGGAAGTTAAAATCGCCCTCAGAGCGAGGGCGATAGATAGGTGGTTTCTTAAGCGAGGTCGGGGTGCGCTTTTAACGTGTTCACCAGCAAGGCCATTTCTGCTGGTGTGCCGATCGTGATACGTAAAAAGTTGTCGATACCCGGTTTAGAGAAGTGGCGCACCAATAGGTTTTTGCTGCGAAGGTAACCCATCACTTCTGCGCCTTCTAAGAAGCGGTGCTCACAAAAGATAAAGTTGGCTTTAGATTCAATACATTTAAAGCCTAACTCAGTAAGGGCGTTATGCGTCCACTCGCGGGTGTCGATAATCGCTTGTACCTTTTCTTTAAAATACGCTTGGTCACCTAAAGAGGCAACGGCACAGGTTTGGGCAAACATATCCAACGGGTATGAGTTAAAGCTATTTTTAACGCGAGATAGGCCGTCAATCAGCGCGGGATGACCTAGTGCGTAACCCACTCGAATCCCTGCGAGGGAACGTGACTTAGAGAAGGTCTGAATGACGAGCAGGTTGTCGTAAGTGTTGACCAAGGTCGCCGCACTTTCGGCGCCAAAGTCGACGTAGGCTTCATCAATAATCACCACTCGCTCTGGGTTGCCTTTTAACAGAGCTTCAATATCGCTTAGTGGCAGCGCTTTACCGGTGGGCGCATTGGGGTTGGCTAAGATAATGCCGCCGTTGGTTTGCTGGTAGTCGGCTGGGTCGATGGCAAAGGTGTCTGTCAGTGGCACTTTTTTGTAATCGATGTTGTATAGGCCGCAGTAGACGTCGTAGAAGCTGTAGGTGATCTCAGGGAAGAGAATCGCATCGCTTTGGCGAAAGAAGGCCATAAAGGCTAAAGCCAAAACTTCATCAGAGCCGTTACCCACAAAAACTTGTTCTGTCGCTAAATCAAAATGCTCTGCCAAGGCTTGTGTCAGCTGGCTCGATTCTGGGTCTGGGTATAGACGCAGACGGGCTTGGTCAAAGCTATTCACCGCCGCCTCTACCGCGGGAGAGGGCGGGTAGGGGTTTTCGTTGGTATTCAGCTTGGTAATACCTTGGGTCTTTGGCTGCTCGCCCGGAACGTAAGGCGACAAGTCGTTAACAGCGGGGCTCCAAAATTTGCTCATGGCGTAACCTTAAAATAAACAACAGGTGTGAGTAGGCGAAGGGTTAAAAGCTAAAGGTTATACCGCGTGCTCGCGGCGTTAGCTCACTTTATGCCAACTCGATTAATAAGAGGCGAGCTTAAAGCCCTGATCAATACGGGGCAGGGAACATCTGTTAAAAGTGCAACCGCCTTTAAGAATGGCCGAAGTGTACTAAATAAAGCAGCCCTAAAGCTATCAATCGGAGCTATAAAAAGCACGCAGGTAAGGTTATTTGCGTGCAATCTCTTTCATTAAGCCCGATAGATCCAGATCTTGCAGCTCAGCAAGTTGGTTGATGTCCGTATAGGTGGGTGGCAGCGCACCGGGCGTACGGGGCTTGGTACGAGTCGCTGCAGCGTTTGCTTTTTGCTCTGCTTTCTTTCTTCGCTCTGCTTCCTTTCTTTGTTGTGCTCGCTCGTTTGCCAGCGCGATAAGCGCCTTCTCGCAAGCGTCAATCTGAGATAACTCCATTTTCATCAGGTGCTCTGTAATCGCGTTGATGGTCTCTGGTGTCATAAAGTGTCTCACGGTGAATATACTTCTTGTCTAATCGGTCAACAGCTGTGGCAGCGGGCCGCAAACAAAACGGCGAAAAGGTGTTGGGCTCAGTCTGCGATAGAAATGCGTTTCTTACGAAAAGTGCTGCACATGGATTGTTGGGTGTCGATTCTATCCGGCTTCTTAGGTTTATGCCCGTTGGCTTGTGCTTTCAAAGGTAGTCAAGGGCAGCTAACGGGCTGCTTTTAGGGGCAGTCTTTTTGAAGCCGGTGTCTATAGTTTAACCCATCTTCTGGTGAAAGGCAGGTATAGGCTAGGTGTTATGGTTGCTTATTAGGCCCTAAAAGCGGTTAATTTATTGAATTAAGCTGACTATTTCTTTGATTCGTGTAAAATCTTCGCCCAGTTTTTTAAAGCCCCTAAGTATTTACACGTAAGGTGTGACTCCTGCGTCTCGTATTGCGCCAAGGTACGCGACAAGCTTGGATAGCACCTTATGGCATTGTGTTAGAGAATCCGTAGGACTATGCATACAGTTGAAAAGATCGGCGGCACTTCGATGAGCCGCTTCCAAGAACTCATGGACACTATTCTGATCGGTAAGCGTCAGGGTGATGAGTTGTACAACCGCGTTTTTGTTGTGTCTGCGTATGGCGGCATTACCAACATGTTGTTGGAGCACAAAAAAACCGGTGAAGCCGGTGTTTACGCACGTTTTGCCAATGCCGAAAACGAAAAGGCATGGATTGACGCGCTAAATGCGGTTCAAAGCCGTATGCAAGAAATTAACAGCGAGCTGTTTGAAGGCGATGAAGAAAACCTTCGCCTTGCAGACGACTTTGTTGCTGACCGTCTAAATGATGTACGCGACTGTATGGCAAGCTTGCAGCACTTGTGTTCTTACGGCCACTTCCAGCTTGAAGAGCACTTGATGAAAGTGCGTGAAATGCTGGCTTCTATCGGTGAAGCGCACAGTGCATACAACTCGGTGCTGGCGTTGCACAAGCAGGGCATTAACGCTCGCTTTGTCGACCTAACCGGTTGGCACCAGTCGCAGCCATTACCTTTTGAAGAAATGGTTCGCAAACACTTTGCCGATGTAGACTTTGCTTCTGAGCTAGTCATTGCCACGGGTTACACTCACTGTGACGAAGGCCTGATGACGACGTTTGATCGGGGTTACAGCGAAATGACCTTTAGCGCCATTGCAACAGTAACGGGTGCCAAAGAAGCGATTATTCACAAAGAATACCACCTAAGCTCGGCTGACCCGATGCTAGTGGGCACCGACAATGTGGTCACTATCGGTCGTACCAACTACGACGTAGCAGACCAATTGTCTAACTTGGGTATGGAAGCGATTCACCCGAAAGCAGCAAAAGGTTTGCGTCGCAACGGCGTTGAGCTTCGCATTAAAAATGCCTTTGAGCCTGAGCACGAAGGCACCTTGATTAGCCAGGACTACCACAGTGCTGAGCCAAAAGTTGAGATTATCGCTGGTCGTAACGATGTGTTTGGTATCGAAGTATTTGACCAAGAAATGTTGGGCGATGCTGGCTACGACATCGAAATCTCTAAGATCCTACGTCAGTTAAAGCTTTACGTGGTCAACAAAGACGCAGACGCCAACAGCATTACCTACTACGTGACGGGCTCGCGTAAAATGGTTAACCGCGCAACGCGTTCAATTGAAGAGAAGTTCCCAGAAGGTTCGGTTCAGTTGCACAACTTGGCGATTGTGTCGGCGATTGGTTCACACATGAAGGTGAAAGGCATTTTGGCCAAAACCGTTTCTGCACTTGCCGATGCGGGCATCAGCATTCAAGCGTTGCACCAGTCCATTCGTCAGGTCGAGATGCAATGCATCGTGCTAGAAGAGGATTACGAAAAGGCGATTATTGCCTTGCACCGTGGCTTGATTGAGTCGCGCGTTGCCTAATCTTTAATGCGCTTTTGCAAGCGCAGTTTGTAATATTAAAAAAGCCCCCGAGAGGTTGCCTAGGCAAACGTCTCGGGGGCTTTTACGTTGCAAAGATGTGGCTTTGGTTACACTTTGCTCGGTTGCGGCTCGGCCTTATTTTGCTTTGTTCAGCAAGGCCGAGAGGCGTAATGTCATTTATTGCGAAAGCTTGGATACTTCTTCCATAGCGGCTTCGCGTGCACCGGTGGCGATGGCGGTGTAGGCATCACCCTGTGCTTTGATCAAGTCAAACAAGGCTTTGTTTGCTTCAATGTTAAAAGCGATTACATCTTCAGGTGATTTAAGGGCTTTTGCTTTTTCGGTCTCAGACTGAAAGAAAGCGGTTAGCTCATCGCTGGTTTTCTTTTGCTGCGCGATAGATTGCTGAATCGCTTCAGCTTGGATAGAAAGTAAAGACTTTACGGTTTCGAAGGGTTTTTCAAAATCTGATGCTGACATGGGTATGACCTCCAGTGAGATTAAGTTTATGCTGCGCCGCACAAACCTTTAACTCTGATCCTAGACAAGGGGCTGAAAAGTGTCAAGCATATTTTGTGCGGTGCACAATAGTCTCGTACCATTTGCTGGCTAGGCTGCTTGGTCAGCTTTACACAAAGCCTAGACACAAAAAAACCTGCGTTTGACGGCAGGTTTTTTAAAAATCGCAGATTCGAGAGGAACTAATTACTTAGTTAGTTTCTCAACTTCAGCAACCGCTGCATCGCGAGCAGAAGTGGCGATCTCACCGAATGCTTCGCCTTGAGTCTTAAGTAGTGCAAAGAAAGCTTTGTTAGCTTCGATGTTGTACTTGATGATGTCTTCTGGAGTCTTAAGCTCTTTCGCTTTTTCAGACTCAGCTTTGAAGAAGCTTACCATCTCTTCGCCAGACTTTTTCTGAAGCTCGAAAGTCTTAGTGAAAGCTTCAGTTTGGATCGCCATTAGTGATTTAGCGGTTTCCATTGGTTTTTCAAAATCAATTGTAGGTGTCATCTCAATCCCTCCAGTGGGTTTGTTGCGCTGCACAATATGGGTTTATTATTAGGTGAAAAATTAACCACGTCAACACTTTTTTGTGCGTTGCACAAAAAATATTTTGGAGAGATTTAGGTCTTTGACTTAGCTCTTTGATTTAACTTGATTTAACGCAAATTTTTAATGACTGGCGTAGGCGACGGGCGACTTTGGCGCTTGTTGCGTCGTGTACCCGTCGGCTATTTTGCAGGGAGCTATTCTTCGAGGGCTTTTTGCAACTGACGAATCAGGCCTTCAGACAAGCGACCGATCTTGAGCGTTTGGGTGTTGGGGTCGTACTCAAACGCCTTGCCTGAGCCTGCTAAGCCCAACAGCTGCTTATTGACGTTAAGTTGCCACTGAGCGTCTTTAAGCGCAAGACGGGTCATTTGCGTAAGTGTGCCTCGGTGCGACTGAAACTCCTTAGATACGCGATAGGGGGCATCTTGTGCAAAAGACGAAAAGCCTTCTTCATCGTCAGCGCGCACATAAGGCTCAAATAACTTTTCGATGTCGTTAAGTGTTGCGCTTTGACGCTCACTGCGTTGTTGCTCTAAATAGCCCACAACCTCTTCCACCACTTCTGATTTTTTGTCTTCGAGCTGTTTAGACGAGCAAAAGTCCCTGGCTGCTTGCAGGAGTGCACGTGTAGACTGGCGAGCAGGGGTCGCCTCGGTGCAACCAAAGGCTTTCGAAAAGTAATGAGTTAAGTCGCCAGAGCTTTTGGTGCCAATAAAGCTCAGGTAGCCATCACTGCCATCAAGGTAGCTGGCAATATTCAAACGCATGGCTTGGTGCAGCTGTTCTAAGTTCACCTCTATGACTTCCGTCGGCATAAGGGCGTCGTTAAAGGCGATACCGGTTTTGTCGCGCACCAGCGCCACCAACAAGTGCTTTTGCTCTACCAGCTCGTAGGCAGCAAAAACTAAATAACCGCCGTGTGCGGCATGAGAGGCGGGGTCGTTAATGGCTTTTAGAATCTGCTTACAGCTAGCTTCAACCAGCTGTTCAAAATCGGCGGCACTCTGCTCTGACTCAATGTAAGTGTCGGCAGCGCTCACAAATGCAGGCTTTTCGCCGACCTCGGGTGGTTGAGTCTCTGCGTCGTCGGATTCGGATCGCGAAGGAAAGTGGCCGTCAAACGCGCCATGGTTTAACGAAGTACGACGATTAAATGCGTTTAAGATGGCTTCAAAGATATCTTGTGATGTTTCAGAAGCCGGGTCGATATCGCCTTCGTGCTTGCGGATTTGGTTGATATCACCCTCGCTGGAGGTGATGAGTTCGCGAATGGCTAAATAGGTAAGCACTGATAGATTCCATAGCAGTTCTGTCTAGTTAGCCAGTTTACCTCAAGGGGCAGCCCCTCCCAAGTTCAACTCACATTCGAAAGGGGCATTGCGCTTAAACAGCGCGGCTAGTGTGGTTATTCGTCGTCAAATACCTCTTTAAGCCAATCGTTAAGCGCACGCTCTTCTTGCATGGCCTCGATTTGGCGACGTTTATCGGGACGAATGACAGAAGGGGAAGCGCGTCGTGTCTCTTGCTCGTCAATGTCGGTGTCGACGGACGTCATATAATTACCGTCGTCGGATGAAGGTTGAGATGATGTAGAAGTCACAAAGGAATGATCAGCCATGGGGAGCTCCCGCGTCGATAACTGCATTATCAATGTGTTAATAACAACCCAAATGCACGCATGGAAGGTGCTAAATATACCTGCCAAAGTGGCGATTTGGAGCCGTGGGGTTCGGGCCGTAAGCGGCGCCAAACGTTTTTTCGTTATCGTCCAAAACGTTTAACTTGTCTAGTTTTTTTGTAAAAACAATTTTTTATAAAAGATGAGATCTTTAGATGCTTTTAGTAAAAACACCATGGCCGCCAAGGCGGGATACGTGGCAGGGTTGGAGGGTTGAGGTTCCTAGGTGTTTGATTTACAAAAGCTAAGTTCGAAAACGCGAATTTTTATAGGGTATTCGATTTAATTTGGAACGCTTTGGAAAAATTAGTCTAAACTGAAAGGTGTAGCTTTGGTTACAAAAAAGGGGCGCTTCACCTTGCCGGGTTGAGCTTTCGCCCCTTTTTTTTGTCTGAGGGTTTGTATTGAGCTTTAGATGAGGCGGGGGTTTAGCATGCGAGGGGATACGCGCGCTGTGCAGAAACACAGCGCGCTCATAAAAAGGCTTAAACGGTTTGGTGATATCGGCCAAGCAACTCCAGTAAGTCGCCTGCGCAATGGCTATCCAGAGAGTAAAAAATGGTTTGAGATTCTCGCCGAGTTTTGACGACGCCGTCGCGTCTTAATATGGCAAGGTGTTGCGATAATGCTGATTGGCTCAGCGGAAGTTGGTGGTTTAGGGTCGAAACAGACATTTCTTGATTTCGCAATAAGCAGACGATAGAAAGACGCGCTTCGTTGGCGAGTGCTTTTAAAAAGCGAGTGGCGTCTTGGGTATCGATTTCCGTTTGTTGTGCGATGTAAGGTACTGAATCAGCGACAAATACAGTTTTATTATTATTCACAACCATCTCTCCTGAATCGAGTGAGAAATGAATCCAGTGCTGCCCTGTGTATCTAGGCTCATGTCTTCCTTACGAGGGTGTAAAACCCTGCCTTTCTTTGCTGCGGTTGGCGTTTGGTGCCAAAAATACGGCTCCCTAACCTGAGTGCTAAAGAACCTACTATGGGCGTAAAACTCAACAACAACCCGTTTTAACATATGGGCGGCGCTAGTTCCTTTAAACGCTCTAGGCCTTATATTTCGTGCCTATTAATGAGCGCTCTTAAAGAACCTACTTGTTTATTGAGCATTTGCACAGAGTAAATATCATAAAAAATACTAATGGATAAGATATAAGTAATCGCTTATTGATATAGCTCAAAGGATTAAGCGATAAACGCATAAGTTGATCGAATGGTCAATTTAAAAATTAGCAAGAAGAGGCCTGCCGGCGTGAAACTTTATCCATTAGGCATAGTCGCGTTTGGCTCTGCGGTTGCGCGTACTCGGCTGCGAATGAAAGCAGATGGTCTGGTTTCGGCCGTTGCCTTTTGCGGCGTACAAGGCTTTGTCAGCGGCTTTGATGACTTCTTCGGTGGTTCGATGTTCGTTACTGCACTCGGCACAACCAATACTCACCGTCACCGTAACAATGCTCGCTTCGTTGTTATTACGTCGGCGCATTTGCTCGCCCTGTTTGGCGTCGTCGGGGCGGTCGTTACCGCGAATACGCATGGGGTAGTTGGCAATGGTTTGGCGCACCATTTCTAGGTAAAGCTTGGCTTCTTCTTCCGACTTGTGATTAAACACAATGGTAAACTCTTCGCCACCATAGCGGTAGGCGCGACCACCGCCTTTAACTTGGTTTATCCGCGCCGCCACCATGCGCAGAACTTGGTCGCCTATGTCGTGGCCATAGGTGTCGTTAAACTTTTTAAAGTGGTCGATATCCAGCATGGCGATGGCGTAACTGCGCCCCAGTGTGAGTAACTTGGCATTAAGGGCGCGTCGGCTAGGTATCTCGGTGAGCTCGTCGATAAAGGCCATGCTGTAGGATTGCTGCAATACCGCCACCGCAAGGCTTACCAGCGCTGCCAGCGTCATAATTTGCGACACTGATATTCGGTTAAACCAAATCAGGATGAGCAGGCTTGCAACCAAACTCGCCAAAACCGCCACTGCAGCAGCGGTTCGTCGAAATGCCAAGAACCCAAGGGTCACCAGTAAGCTCGCACCATAGGCCCAGCTAGCTAGCTCCGTTAAAAAGGTATCACTAAGGGCGTTGTTAAACGCGGCTGCGGGCAAATGGTTAAATAGCCCAATGAGCTGATCACTGCTCCATGCATACCAAAGGCAAACATAGGTCAGTACGACAAAGCCCAGGCGGGTCAAACCGATATTGGAGGCGATACCTCGTTCACTGTAACTGCTGATGACCATAATATGCAGCGGTGTCAGTAGCGAGAGTATTGAGAATAGGGTGTAGGTCGCTGGGTCGCCCAAAGGCGTTTGTAACCCCTGCTGAATTAATACATAGGTGAGCATTAGCACCAAGTTTAAAAAAAACACTTGGCTGGATTTAAAGCCATAGGCCACAAAGGCCACAAAAACGCCAATAAAGTAGGGTGCCTGCGAAAGGGTGACACGCTCAATGGGTGCGAGGTTAGCAACCCAGTCGAGAGAGACAATAGCACAGCCTAAAAACAACAGTGGCGGAAAAAAAAAGCGAAGCAACGGGTAGCTCAAAGCAAACATCCCAGTGGTCAAAAAGCGGAAACTGATATAGGGGTTAGCTGCCGAAAGAGCGATAAGTTTAGTGCAGTGCGCAAAAAAATAGCCCCAGCTACATAGACGTAGACTGGAGCATCAACATACTTCTGGAGGGGAGTACATAATCGAGTCTAGGGAGCTTTGCTGAAACAAAGCTGAAGGCCCTATTTATTATGACTTTTTTGTACTTTTTATGACTTTTTTGTACTTAGCTCCTTAAAGCTCAAATTCAGCCCAAATAGGGGCGTGGTCAGAGGGCTTTTCCATTCCGCGAAGTTCGTAATCAATACCTGTGTCCTTGAGTGCGCTAGTCAGTGCTGCCGTGGTTAAAATGGCATCGATACGCAGGCCACGCTTTGGCTCAGCTTCAAAGCCTTTTGAGCGGTAGTCAAACCAGCTAAAGCGGTCGTCCACATCTGGGTTTTGTACACGGAAACTGTCGTCTAAGCCCCAGTTTTGCAATGTGGCTAGCCACTCGCGTTCAATCGGCTGGAAGCTGGTTTTACCGGTTTTTAACCAACGTTTGCGGTTGGGTTCACCAATACCAATGTCTGCATCGGTTGGCGAAATGTTTAAATCACCCATCACAATGACTTTGGCTTTAGGGTCGCAGTGGTTTTCTAAATGATGGTTTAAGTCTGCGTAAAACTTTTCTTTTGCTGGAAACTTAGTCTCGTGGCTGATGTTTTCGCCTTGTGGAAAGTAGCCGTTTAGCAAAGTGACGGTGCCTGATGCGGTGGCAAAGTCCGCCATAATCATTCGGCGTTGTGCGTCTTCATCGTCAGTTAAAAAGCCTTTTTGTACTGAAAGTGGCTCGATTTTAGACAACAAACACACGCCGTAGTGGCCTTTTTGGCCGTGTGCGTAGGCTTTGTAGCCCATGGCTTCAATGGCTTCGTGTGGAAACTCTTCGTCGTGCACCTTGGTTTCTTGCAAGCCAATCACGTCGGGCTGGTGTTTTTCGATAATCGCTTCGACTTGATGCAAACGGGCGCGAATACTGTTGATGTTAAAGCAAACGACTTTCATAGCGATGTGGCCTTCAGTAAATAAACGAGTCTTTGGAAGTTCGGTTGACGCTCAGTGTAGCATAAGCTATTGATCGAAAACCCTTTTAAGCAAGCCTGTACCATTGAGTTTTACAATAATGGGCTTAGCTCAAAGCAATTGGCTATTTGTGAGGTGACGCGATAGAGTCTGTGGCATTCTCTGACTAAGCTACACTGTAGCAAGTTCTAGGTGATCTCATTTTTAAGGAGTGTGGTGTGTCTAATTTCGATTTTGATCTTTTTGTTATTGGTGCGGGCTCTGGTGGTGTACGCGCAGCGCGCATGGCAGCGGGCCTTGGTGCGAAGGTTGCCATCGCCGAAGAGCGTTACTTGGGCGGCACCTGCGTAAACGTCGGCTGTGTTCCTAAAAAGCTATTTGTTTACGGTTCTCATTTTGCTGAGTCATTTGAGCAAGCCCAAGGCTTTGGTTGGTCTGTCGGCGAAACGTCGTTTGACTGGCCAACCCTTCGTGATAACAAAAGCAAAGAAATTGAGCGCCTAAACGGTATTTACGGCAACATGCTGGTCAATTCGGGCTGTACCCTTATTGACGCTCGTGCAACGTTAAAAGACGCCCACACGGTATTAGCGGGTGGTAAAGAGTACACAGCAGAGCGCATTATCGTTGCGGTAGGCGGTTGGCCATTTGTGCCAGAGTTTGAAGGCAGCGAGCATGTGATTAGCTCTAATGAGGTCTTCTACCTCGAAGAGTTTCCTAAAGATGTACTTGTGGTTGGCGGTGGTTACATTGCTGTTGAGTTTGCCGGCATCTTTGAAGGTTTAGGTGCGAATACTCGCCTCGCATATCGCGGTGACCTTTTCTTGCGTGGTTTTGACCAAGAGATCCGTGAGTTTGTGGCCCAAGAAGTGTCGAAAAAAGGCGTTAAGCTCGACTTTGGCTGTGATGTGGCCAGCATCCAAAAGCAAGACTCGGGTCGTTTATTGGTGACTTACAAGTCGGGCGAAAGCTTTGAAGTTGACCAAGTGATGTACGCAACAGGTCGTGTACCTAAAGTGGCTAACCTCGGCCTAGAGGAGCTTGGCATTGAGCAAGGTAAAAACGGTGCCATCGTTGTTAATGACGACTTCCAAACCTCTGTTCCGTCGGTTTACGCTATTGGCGACGTGATTGATCGTGTTCAGCTTACCCCAGTTGCTTTGGCCGAGGGTATGGCGCTGGTTAAAAACCTATACGGTAACCAAAACCTAAAAGTCGATTACAACCTTATCGCTACAGCCGTGTTCTGCCAGCCAAACGTTGGCACCGTGGGCTTAAGCGAAGAGCAAGCAAAAGAAGCGTACGACGAAATTGCGGTATACACCTCAGACTTCCGCGCTATGAAGCACACCCTAAGCGGTAGCCAGGAGCGCACTTTTATGAAGTTGATTGTGGACACCCAGACAGACAAGGTTTTGGGTATTCATATGGTAGGTGACGAAGCGGGCGAAATTATCCAAGGCCTAGCCGTGGCACTGAAGGCGGGTGCGACCAAAGCAACCTTTGATGCGACGATTGGTATTCACCCAACGGCTGCAGAAGAGTTTGTGACCATGCGTGAGCCAACGCGTATTGTTAAAAAAGGGTAGTTGAGGGGGTGGGCAGCCAAGCTACAGTGGTTTGTAGTTGGCTGCCAGTCACGTTGGCTCGTTCCCACGCTCCTGCGTGGGAATGCATACGTATAGGCTCCCACTCACGAGTATGAGAGCCAGATAGGTTTCTAGGTGGTAGCATAGCTGCGATAGCTTTTAGCTTACTGCCCGTCACGTTTCGCCTTGATGGCGAGTCAAGGCTTTTGCTTGGCCAAAAGCCCCTCT
>JBMYSW010000018.1:0-75516 GCA_049603715.1 Pontibacterium sp.
AGCCAGAGCCAGAGCCAGAGCCAGAGCCAGAGCCAGAGCCAGAGCCAGAGCCAGAGCCAGAGCCAGAGCCAGAGCCAGAGCCAGAGCCAGAGCCAAAACCAAAACCAAAACTAAACGGTGAGTCCATTACCCGTGGCGATATTCTTAGCCGTTTAAGCGCCGCCGCCCATCAAGCCGAATGTTGGACCTTACCCAATGGGGCAACGGTATGGATCGACTACGGCCGTCATCGTTTTTACAGCGCTTATCGCAATGACGAAATTGCCAAACACCTAGTGAGCGGGCAAGACATTCTTATCGCGCCAATATCGGTGGCAGACCTTGAAACCCAAGCGAGCCGTGCAGCTGCCTCAGTAAAGGCGTTGAGCCATTTCACTTGGATTGCCGCTCTGTGCTCGCCCACTGCCCAATACCAAACCCAGCTGGGTGATGATCGTGTCAGCTTAACCAAGTGGCCAGACTTAACCTTGTTGGTAAATCGCAAATGTATTCGCCTTGCCACATTGATGCACACCCAAAAACTCACGGTTGCGGAGCTTGCCGAACGCGAGGCGCTTGCCGAGCGAGAAGTCGTAGCGTTTGTTCGCGCCTGTGACGAAATGGGGATTTTGGTGCGCGTGCCAAGTGGCGAGGCAACGCGCTAACTTTTTTACTTTTTGAATTTTAACTTTCAGGGCGTGAATAGAGCACACCTGAGCGACTAATACCTGCCTGAGGGAGACTAACCGTGGCAAAGCTAGACGAAGTAATTCAATCCGTTGTTCGTGATGTAGATGGCGCATTGGGCGCTGCCGTTGTAGACCTAGAGAGTGGCTTGCTGCTGTCGGTTTCTCATAATGTGCCTTACTTTACCAGCTCCTACCTAGAAGCGGTGGCAGCGGCGGCCGTGGACATGATGCGAGGTCGTAATGTGCGCGCCGTAGAGTCTTTGCTATCCAGCCAGCGTGGCCAGCCTGTGAGTCAAATGATTCAAGAAGTACAAATGACCACCGAAAAGACCTACCATTTTATGGCGGTGGTGCCTAACAAACCTAATGCGCTGGTGGTGCTGATCACTAATCGCCAAACCAACCTAGGTATGGGGTGGGCGGCCGTGCGCAGCAGCATGCTCGAAATCGAGCCTCTTTGCCCATAAGCATTTGCCTGCTTTTGAGGCCACACCACCTCTACCGAGGTGGTCTTTTTTCAGTTCACCCAATCTAATTCTATGCCTACCACTCATGTCTCGATTATCGGCGCGATTGACGGCGGCAGCCATTACAAACCTGAACAGGTCTTGGCAGCGCTGTCGAATCATGCCGAAACCCTAAAGCTGCATGCTGAGTTTGTCGGCCGCCCTGCGACGCGTATTTATGCCGACCAACAACATGTGCTCAAATTGCGAGACGAGCTGGGTTTAGCGGGGGATATGGCCGCGCAATGGGTGCAGAATACCCTTAAAAAAGAGCGCGCCCTAGGGGTGTATCATCCGCACAAAACTTGGCTGCTGTTACATGAGCCAGAAACTGGCAATGTTCACATCGGCAACATTTCGCCACGGATGTGGCCACTCCACAGGCTCTTCTTTAAAGCACCCGCAACAGCGCAAGAGCGAATGCATCTGCTTTCGTGGTTAACCCATGTGTTTGAGCTTTGTTTAAGCACGGGTAAAACCCAAGGTATAAAGTTAGATGAGGGATTATCTAACTTCACCGTATCAACCTCGGGTGCGGTTTACTATGTTGATGATGAAAGTTACCGATGGGATGGGCTGGTGTCTTTTGCCACCATGCTGGCGGTGTTTATTCGCAACACACCTTGGTTAGATGAGTCTTTTGTTCGATGCTTGGGCTTTATCTTGCGAGGCCTGCTCGACGAAATTTTTGATGACATTACGGTTTGCTCGACTGTGGTATACCAGCTTAAAAACGCTTTTATCCCCGCGGGCGAAAAGCAAGCGTTGTGTCAGAGCCTGTGCCAAATTCTGGGTCAGCATCGCAAAGGTGGCGCGACCCAAAGCGAGTTAGAGGCGTTGCTCAATGCATGCCGGGCGACTCGGCAAGAAGCGATTCCTTCGCCTGAGTGGTTGGAGGCAGTCTTCTCGGTTACAGACGATGAATTGCCGCCGACAGATATGGGTGCGATTGAGCCCGATGCTGAAGCGTCATCTTTGTTACGCTTTGAGGGTAGCTCTGAGGAAGACTCTAGTGATAGCTCTCACGATAGCCCTGCGCTACAGCCATCTCCTTTGGTTTCGCTAGATCAGCAGTCCCGCGTAAATGCAGAAACGACAAAGCCAGCAGGAGAGTCGCCACCCGCGTTTAAAGGCTCGGCCACTCAAGCGAGTAACAATGCGTTTGATACTCCACTAGGCACTACAACCAGTACAAAAACGCTCGCTGTTCTTGCTGATATTCACGCAAACAAAGAGGCGTTTGATGCCGTTTTAACTGACCTTGATAAGCAAGGTATTGAGCAGGTGATAGTGTTGGGTGATATCGTGGGTTACGGGCCAGATCCCGGTTACTGCATCGAGCAACTGCAGCAACGTGGTTATCAAGTAGTGAAAGGTAATCACGACCACGGCGCAGCAACGGGGAACTTTGATCGTGGTTTTTCACGCAACGCCAAGGCGGTGATTGACTGGACGCATCAGCAACTCTCTGACGCTCACAAAGAATGGCTTTATTATTTACCGCCCATATTAGAAACGCCCGAGTGGTTAGCGGTCCATGGCGCACCGATCGACCCCGCGTTTTTTTATGGCTATGTGTACGAAATGACCTACCAAGATAACCTCGACCACCTTCGAAAAATAGGTCGCGCCCTGTGTCTACATGGTCATTCACATTTACCCGGTGCCTATGTGCAAGGTACACATCAAGAGAAGGGAACTTGGGTTACGGGGGAGGTCGTGATGCCTGATAAAGGCTTTACGTTATTCTGCCCTGGTTCGGTTGGTCAGCCGCGTAACGGCGAGGCCGTGGCTCAGTATGCGGTCTACCATCCTGATGCACGTCGGTTTGAGCCGCGAACCTGTGCCTTTGATGTCGCAGCAACCGTCGAAAAGATGAAGGCCCTTGGTTTTCCTAAGCCCTTGTGGGATCGGTTGCTTAACGGTCGTTAGCGCTGCGGGGGCGAGGGCGAAGTTGCTTTTGCCTTTTGATGAGACTGCTGCTGTTGTGCGATTTGCTCTTCGCGAATAGCTTTAAGCTCCTTTTCAACACGTAAGGCTTCACGCTCTGAGTGGGTCAACCACAAGCCAACAAACTCGCTTTGTGGCCCTTCACAAGGTAAGTCAGAAAAGCTCGCACGTCCCTCCACTTCACACTTATAAATAGCCGCCACCGCAGGCTGAGCCAGCAAAAATAACCAAGCTAGGATAAGGCCCATCACTGGTTTGAGTTTGTTTTGTGTGAGTAGGTAAGCAGGCATTGAAAAAATAATTGAAAAGATAAGAGCGATATCAGTTAAAGGTGTTGCGCATTAAGATTGACTATAACGAAGCCGAAGAAAGCTAAGCAAGGATCGTTCCTTGCTTTTACACCTTTTTGTGACTTAAGTAATTCAAGAGCAGGTGAAGAGCGGAGATGGTATTTTTGTCTCCCCTCAATGACTGCTCTTTTCTCTTTTGGTCTCAGTTAGGCCTCGCTGGCTTGAAGGCGAGTAAATAAGTTACGAAACCTTAGCCACAAAAGCACCGCAGAGCAGGTAAGTGCGCCTACGAGCGCGTACCAAAAACCTGCCGCACCTAAAGGAGCCGAGGTTAGTAGATCAGTTTTGGCTAAAAGGTATCCCACCGGAAAACCCAGCGCCCAGTAGCAACAAAACACCATCACTAACGGCACAAAGGTATCCTTGGCACCGCGCAGTGCGCCCGCACATGTCACCTGAATCGCATCAGAGCACTGAAACGCACCAGCGATGGCTAACAAGCCTGTGGCGAGAGCCAAAATTTCGGGGTCGTTAGAATAGATGCGAACAATCCAATGGCCAGCAAAGACCATGAGCAACGCATTGGTTATGGCAATGGCCGCCGTAAGTATTAAAGCACTTTGCGTCGAGGTTTTAGCGCGCTCTGGCTGGCCTGCACCTAGGTGATGGCCGACGCGAATGGTTAGGGCAAACGAGATGCTCAGCGGCAGCATAAAAATAAGCCCGGTATAACTCAGTGTGACCTGATGCGCGCCCACCACGGTTGGGCCGAGATCGGCCAAAAATAGGGCGATAATGGCAAACATGCTGGCTTCGATCAGCAATGAGAAACCAATGGGCACACCCAGTGCTAAAAACTGCCCTAATGCGGCAGGGCTCACGGGGCTTTTACTTAAGTGGGGCGCGAGCTCTGGATGGCGACGAATAGAGAGCAAACCGCCAATAAGCAGGAGATAAAAGGCGGCTGCACTGGCATAACCACAACCGGCACTGCCCAGCTCTGGAAAGCCCCAATGACCAAAAATCAGCACATAGTTTAGTGGGATATTTATCAATAAGCACAGCAGGCTGAGGTACATCACCGGCTTGGTATCGCCTACACCCTCAAAGCAGCTTCGCACTACCTGAAACAATAGCCCAGCCGGCATACCCCAAGCAAAGGCGCTTAGGTAGTCGTCGGTTTTTTGGGCTAATTCTGGCGAAAGCGCCATAAACTCAAACACAGGGTCGAGGTTGCGAAGTAAAAAGAAGCTCGCGACGCCAAGTGTAAGGGCAATAAGCACCGCGTGGGTAATGACTTGGTTTAACCCGTTTAAGTCTTGCTTACCCCAGCGCTGGGCCACCAGCGGCGTGGTTGCCATTAAAATGCCGACCGAGGCCAAAAAAATGGGCAACCAAAGGCCTGCACCGACACCAATGGCCGCCAGGTCGAGGGTGCTGTACTGGCCTGCCATCACGGTATCAACAAAGCCGATACCGGTTTGTGATAGCTGGGCGATCATAATCGGCCAGCCGAGTGAAACCAGCGAAGAGAGTTCTTTTTTAAAGGCGGTAGCCTTCATAGGGGGCCTCATATGCCGTTGCGGGCAAAACAACTTAGGTCAGTTGCGTCCAAGAAACTTGTACTTCTTGCGACTCGGTATGAATGTAAGCAGTTTGTCCCGTAATGGTGACAGACCAATCGATCGCACGACCCACTGTTTGAGCTAAAACCATGATTTCATCAAAGTTGAGCTGGTAAACCACCACGCCTAACGAAGCGATTTTGCGGCCATTTTGTTGCCACCACACATCGGACTTTTGGTTAAAACTAAACACAGTGACCGACTTGGCTTGGTGGCTTGCCTTTTTGAGGCGTTCGGGGCTTGGTTCGCCCACATCACACCAAAGCGAAATTTGCTCATCGAGGGTTTTAACCCACAAATCTGGCTCGTTGGTTTCACTTAAGCCTTTGGTAAAGTTCAAGTCAGGCTGTGCTTGAATACAAAACGCGATGACACGCACCAGCATACGCTCAAGGCTTTCGGATGGGTGCTGGGCTACGGTCAGGTTCAGGGCATCGTAAACTTCTCGGTCTAAATCCGACAAATTGATACGTGCTTTATAAATGGTTGGTTTAAGTGCCACCGCTATTCCTTAGGTTCAGGTAAAGTTATTAGGCCGCAGAGGTTATCCTATTTATTCGGTCGGTTCTATGAAGAGCGCTTGCTTCATGCCCCTTTATTCTTCTATTTTTATTGAATGACCTTTTCGTGGTGCACTAGGTGTGCTTTTATTCGGCCCTTTTGCCCTCAAATAGCTGTGTATTAACGGCTTACTTTGGCGACTTATTTTGATGATTTGGGTGATTTAGTGTCTTTTGCAAACATAGATTTATTACGTTCAACTGGGTTTATTAATGGCGAATGGTGGGTGATGCCTGCCCATGGCGCCACATTTGACGTGCTGAACCCAGCAACTGGTGCACGCTTGGCTGAACTTCCCCTGATGGGCCAGCAAGAAGCAACGGCCGCTGTGGATGCAGCTGAGCAAGCCTTGCCCTTTTGGTCGAACCTCTTGGCCTCTGAACGTGCCGTTTATCTTGAGCGCTGGCACGACCTAATGATGCAAAATGCCGATGACCTCGCTCGCTTAATGACTCTAGAGCAAGGCAAACCGTTGGCTGAAGCCAAAGGCGAGGTGTCTTATGCTGCCTCGTTTTTAAAGTGGTTTGCGCAAGAAGGGGTCAGGGCTTATGGTCGCTTGATTCCTAGCCACCAAGCCAACAGTGAGCTGATGGTAACTAAATCGCCTGTTGGGGTTGTGGCTGCTATTACACCGTGGAACTTCCCGTTGGCGATGATCACCCGCAAAGCTGGCCCAGCCCTAGCCGCTGGCTGTACTTTGGTGATTAAGCCCGCAGAGGCGACACCGCTCAGCGCCCTAGCATTGGCTTATTTGGCACAACAAGCGGGCATTCCAAAAGGGGTTATTAATGTGGTGGTTGGTGACCCGCAGCCCATTGGCGAGGCCCTGTTAAAAGACAACCGAGTTCGCAAACTGTCGTTCACGGGCTCTACTGGGGTTGGTAAGCTGCTGTACAAACAGTCGGCCGAGACCCTTAAGCGCTTGTCACTTGAGTTGGGCGGCAACGCGCCATTTATCGTCTTTGATGATGCTGATCTTGATAAAGCAGTGGAAGGGGCGATTAAGTCGAAGTTTCGCAATGCTGGCCAGACCTGTGTCTGTGCCAATCGCTTTTTAGTGCAAAGCGGCATTTACGATGCTTTTGTTCAGCGCCTAAAACAACGCATGACCGAGCTGGTAGTCGGTAATGGCTTGATGGCTGATGTTGATATTGGCCCCTTGATCAACGAGGACGCCATCGACAAGGTAAAAGCCATGGTCGAGCAAGCGAAAAGCATGGGGGCGGAAGTTGCTTTAGGTGGCCATCTTACGCACGAGGCCGGACTGTTTTATCCACCTACGTTGCTGTTGAACGTGACCGCCGAAATGGATGTGTTTCAGCATGAGATCTTTGGTCCTGTTGCACCGATTATGCGCTTTGAAACAGAGCAAGACGCGGTGCGCCTCGCCAATGCGACGCCTTATGGTTTAGCTGCATATTGCTATACCCAGCATTTGGGCCGAGCGATGCGCTTACCTAAGGCCCTCGACTACGGCATGGTGGGTATCAACGAGGGCGTTATCTCCACCACTGTTGCGCCGTTTGGCGGCGTAAAACATTCGGGCCTAGGGCGCGAAGGTGGCCAAGAGGGCTTGGATGAATATATGGATACTCAATATGTCTACATGGGCGCATAACGCGCCCCATGTTGCTGTTTGAACGGCTAAGCCGTTTGAGCTTTAGCACGCTTGGCTTGTCGTCGCATCGACAAGCCTGCAAGCGCAGAGCCTCCCACAATGGCAATGCAAGCCCACAACAGCGACCAGCTGGCCTCGGCTTTATTTGCCAGTACCAGTAAGGTCACCGAAATAAGCGGCGCTGCGTAAGATAAAATGCCCAGCGTCGCTAAATGACCAAACTTAACGCCGTAATCCCACGTAAAGAACGCCACGCCCAGCGGCCCTAAGCCCAAAGCGACCACACCTATCCATTGCCATGTGGTGGCTGGCCATTGAGTGTCTTCCCATAGCCAGTGGCAAAAAAGCGACAGTACCGCCGTCACCGCGCAAAACCAACCAACCGCATCGGTGGGCACAGCAGCGACTAGGCGATTGGCTACCGAGTAAGACGACCACAAAATCACACAGCCAAAGGCGAATAAGTAGCCGCTCAGGTACTCGCTGTTAAAGCCATCACTGCCTTTACCGACAAGTAGCCAACAGCCAAAAACCGCCAATAAGGCGCCCGCAAGCTGAGGCGCTTTAAGGTGCTGGTCTGGTAACAGGGCAGATAAAAGCACCATAGCAAGGGGCCATAAATAGGCGATTAAGCTCACTTCGACGGCGGGTGCCATGGTCATAGCCATAAAGTAACAAAAGTGGTTACCAAAAATGCCTAAAAGGCTAATCGCCCATGCGCTTGCGGGCTGCTTGAGATAGCGTGTGCCCCAATGGCCTTGAATACGCCAGCGCCCTAGCATTAACAAAAAGGCAATACTAAAGGTGATGGCCATTAGTTGAAACGGTGGCACTCGCCCTTCGGTCAGTTGAGTTAAGAGCGCTAGGGTGCCCCACATCACAATGGCCGTTGCGCCAATGAGGGTGGCTTTGGTGGTTGTATTCATCATCACACTCGCAATAAAAACATCGTGTTAATAGCGAGTGTAATAGCCTTAACCTAGGCAAACTTTGCTGAGAAAGCGGTGTTATTTGCCAAGTTGGCGATAGTGTCGAGGCGAGTGGCCAAAGTGCTTTTGAAAACGGTCACTAAAGCTGGCGAGGTGGCTATAACCGACTTGGTCGGCCACTTGCTGAATGCTTAGGTTTGTATCGGTTAACAGCTGTTTGGCGTGATTCATGCGCAACGTAATGAGATATTGCTGTGGTGTCGTAGCAAACGCTTCTTTAAAGCGGGTAGTGAGTTGGCGAGTGCTAAGGTTGGCGATGGTCGCTAATTCATTTAGGGAAATAGAGCGGGTGTAATGAACATCCAAGTGCGCTTGCGCAGCGAGTAAGCGCCTATCGAGACGTTTGGTCGCGCCAAAACGCTCGTGTAGCAGTTGCACCAGCATCATGGTCATTTGTTTTTCGCTTTCTGCTGCCAGTGGCCCATGGTGCAGTTGGTGGCTCATAAAGCAGACATAGTGCTTTAAAGCTGTGTCCATTTCGACAAAGGCTGGAATGGAGTCGAGCACCGGTGCAAGCGCCACGGGAATATCGGCGACCACAAAATGGTTCGGCTGTACTGCGGCAAAGTGATGGTCTTCGCCCGCAGCGATCACGGCACTTTGATGGGTGCAGACTTTGCCATGGTGGCTGCCAACACGCATTTCTAGTTCGCCAGACAGAGGTAAAACCAACTGGTGGTAGCTGTGATGATGGCTATTCGCTTCGGCTGAATAGCTGCGCACAGATAAAAAAGACGATGGTTGGCTCATAGCTTACTAACAAAACATACTTTGACGGTGGCTAAATTGAAAAGGCCACCCTCTGTTACAAGGGCGGCCTTTGTCGTACTGATTAAGCGCTTATGTGGTTTAAGCACTTATGTGGCGCTTATTTTGTATTTAGCCGTAATCTACTAGCGCAACAAATGCGTTTGCAAGCCTTAGCAGTTACGTGCTTTTACGTAACGACCCGGTGCTGGCTCAATTTCGGTGTAGGTATCGTTACCAAGCGCCTTAGGAGCATCGACCTTTTTACCTGCACGTTTTTTCACCCATTCAGCCCAGTGAGGCCACCAAGAGCCTTCTTGCTTCTCGGCGGTTTCAAACCAGTGGTCTGCGTCTTTGCCTAGCTCGCCACCTGTCCAGTAGTTACGACGGTTACGCGATGCTGGGTTAATAACACCGGCTACGTGACCGCTGGCACCCAATACAAATTCAATGGTTTGGCTGCCGATAAGATCTGTACCCACAAAGGTGCCTTTCCATGGGGCAATGTGGTCTTCAGCTGTCGACAAGAAGTAACAAGGCACTTTAATTTTGCCTAGGTCGATAGACTCGCCACAAATCGTCAATGCGTTTGGTTTTGCCAAGTTGTTTTCGAGGTACATATTATTTAGGTAATAAGTGTACATCTCAGCTGGCAAGTTGGTTGAGTCACTGTTCCAGTACAGAATGTCGAATGGCGGTGGAGTTTGGCCTTTAAGGTAGTTGTTGACCACATAAGACCAAATCAAGTCGTTTGAGCGCAACATGTTAAACGAAGTTGCCAATTCACGACCGTGTAGTACACCGTCTTTGGTGACTTTGCTTTCGAGCTGCTTCACCTGTTGTTCGTCGATAAAGACACACAAGTCGCCTGGGTCCGTAAAGTCGGTTAGGGTGGTTAAGAAGGTCGCAGATGACACAGGCGCTTCTTTACGTGCTGCCAAAACGGCCAAGCTAGTTGCTAGCAACGTACCACCAATACACCATGCAACGGTGTTAACTTTAGGCACTTCGGTAATCTCTTGAACCACGCTAATGGCTTTAAGCACACCCGATTCTACGTAGTCGTCCCAGCCAATATGGCCTTGTTCAGGAGTTGGGTTCAACCAAGAGATGAGGAAGGTATTTTGACCTTGCTCAACACAGTATTTTACGAAGGAGTTATGCTCTTGCAGGTCAAGAATGTAAAACTTGTTGATGCAAGGAGGCACGATTAATGTTGGGCGCTCGTTCACTTGTTCCTCAAGAGGCTTGTAGTGAATAAGCTGGAACATTTCGTTTTCGAAAACCACAGAGCCTTCAGTTAAAGCGATGTTACGACCTAGCTCGAAGGCGCTTTCGTCGGTCATCGAAATACGGCCCTTGTCGATGTCGCCCAACAGGTTTTTAAGGCCATTTACCAAGCTTTCGCCATTGGTTTCCATGGCTTGTTGCAAAACTTCTGGGTTGGTAATGGCAAAGTTGGTTGGCGAAAGGGCGTCGGTGTATTGCTGAGTGTAAAACTCAAGTTTCTTTTGCTGGGCGTCCGAGAGGTTGGCGTTAGATGCCATGTCTTGCAAAAGGTTTGAGGTTAACAAGTAAGACTGCTTGATGTAGTCAAACACAGGGTTTTGAGACCACTCATCGGCCTGAAAGCGGCGGTCGCCACGGGCGGGTGCAGCCACGGCATCGGTAGAGCCTGTGAGTAGGTTCTTCCAAAGGTTAAGCTGGCTGGTCTGGTAATCTGTAATGGCGCGAACCCAAACGGAAGGGTCTTCCCAAGAGCGGGTTGCGAGTTCTGTCCAAGACTGGGCAAATGAGGCGAAGATGTCGTCTCCACCCGATGATTGAAACATTTCGAGCACTTTCTGCGTTTCTTTATTGACGTAATCGATAAATTCTTGCGGGTTAGTGAGAGGCGTATTGTTGTCCATCGGGCTTCCTTAATAGTCTTGCTACTTGGCACAGTAAACGACTGTAGCACTTTGGGTTTTATTCTTATCGTCATGGCTGTCGTAAGGCATTACCTTCTGCCTTAGGTTGAGCGTTTTAGGCTCAGTATTGGATCAGCTGTTTTTGACAATAAGTGATAAGTTAGCTGCTTAGCAACCCCAATGTGCCTTTGCAGCATTAGGCTTTAGTGTTGCTGCTTATGTCTTGTATAGCACAAATTGTGCAGTGCAACAAATATAATTCAGTTGCCCGTGCAATTAAGTATTTGCTTAAGAAGCAGGGTATTTAGCGCGCGGAGACAAATCACAAGTACTGCTTTGGTGGTGTGTTACCGGAGGTTTAAGTCGCTCCTTAAAGAGCGCCTTAAAGAAAACTGAAACACGTTTTAAATACAGGTAAGTGATGACAGATATAGCTAAAACAGCGTTCTCGACTGGAAACGACACAGAGGCTTCAGTGGTATCTAAAAAGGAGCTAGAGCTTTTGACCACTGCCGGCTGTCATTTATGTGATCAAGCTGTAGCAGTGATGGCACAAGTCATAGACCTTGAAAGTGAGCAGAGTGAAGTGGTTGTGTATGCCCTCGATATTGCTGAAAGTGAGGCTTTGGTAGAGCGTTACGGGCTATTGATTCCTGTAGTGAGAGATTGCCACAGCGCCAAAGAGCTTCGTTGGCCCTTTGACGCTGATGCCTTTCTACAATTTTTAGACGAGTGAGGAGGGCGCTTTCATCCTTATGACCGGCCGTTAAAGCTGCGCCCCGTGTTCGTCGCCACTAAGGTTGCCTCGCTGCCACAGTTGGGGCTGCAGATATAAGCGAAGTCGGTGCTTGGTGGTTCAGTAGCGAGGTGCTTTGACCTGTTAGCTTGGCGTAAATCACTTTATACGACATCACGTTTTGTACGTACTTTCGAGTTTCGTTAAACGGTATTGTCTCTATCCATATGGCGAGTGGTAAGTCACCACGATCTTCTAACCAACGATCCACCCGGTGAGGCCCAGCATTGTATGCAGCGGTCGCATAAATCGCATTTTGATCAAACCGTTCGTACATTTCTTTAAGGTAAGCGGTGCCCAAGGCAATATTGGTGTTGGGTTGGCTCAACTGCTGGTTAGAGGTGTACTTGATGTTGTGTTTTTTAGCCGTTTGCTTGGCGGTGGCCGGCATTAGTTGCATTAAACCGTGTGCGCCCACGTGTGAGCGTGCCAGTGGGTAAAAGGCGCTTTCTTGTCGAGCAATGGCCAAAGGCCAAAAGCTAGGAATCGACTCGGCTTTGGCATGCTTTTCGAATAACTCAAAATAAGGCTTTGGAAAGCGAATGCTAATGGCATCCCATGCTTTTGTTGAGGCCGCAGAGATAATCGCGCGGTGGTGCCAGCCCCAGCTATCGGCGAGGTAGCCAGCATGTAATTGCTCAACTGGGCTGAGTTGTTGGTCGCCTAAACGCCACTCGCGGGTCGCCGAGATAAACTGACGGTGGTAAAACAGCTCGCGGGCACGAATAAAGGGCGGTAGCAATGCCACCTTTTTAAGGGTTTCTTTCGTAATGCTGTAGTCACCAGGGTTGAGCTTGTAGGGTAAACCTAGTTGCTCGGCGGCTAAAAAGCCGTAAAAACTACGCTCTTGTGCCAGTTCGGTAAGAGCTTGCTGAGGGTTGTAGTCTTTGTTGAGCTCAACTTCTGCTTGGGCATACCAGTAACGCCACCGGTCAGAAGACTGGGCGCTTGCCGAAAGTTGTGGGTACAAACGCACAATGCTTGGCCAGTCTTTTTCAGAGAGGGCTACGCGCAAGCGCCATAGCGATACCTCGTCGCTTTGAGCCTGCGGGTCGAGCTGAGCTAGCAAGGTCGCTGCGTTAGGTGTGTAGTTAGCCGCTAGCTTACGGGTAAACTTGACGTTGAGGTTGCTAACAATGGTGGGGTTAATGGCCAACACGCTTGGGCGTTGTTGTATCCACGCCTCGGCGGCTTCCTCAGGGGCTTGTCGCAGCCATTGGCGATATGCAAAGTTAACCGTGGCGGCATAAGCATTGGCGCTCAGTTGCTTGGTGGTAAGCGATACCACTTGGCTTGGCTTTTTGCGAATGCTCTTAAACTGACTAATTTGCGCTTTGTGGTTTTTGTCTGTGACAAAGCGCTCTACATAGGTCAACAGCTTGGTGTTTTGGTTTTCGACCAGTTTCCAGTAGCGTTGGCTGGCTAATTCAGAGGTCACACCTTTTTGTGCGATCCATGGCTTAAACAGTGTGTCGCAGGCATCGTCTTGTGATTTGCCAATGTTCCAAAGCTGTGGTGCTTTGGCGAAGGCTGCTTTTGTTTGTTTGGTTTTAAGCAATGCAACTTGGTTGCGGCATAGGTAAAAGTCTTCGTGAATGGGGTTAGCTGCATAAGCTGTTAAATAGCCTTTCCAATCTTTTTTGTTGGCGAGGTGCTTTAGCCAATAACGGTTAAGTCGATTAGGTAACGGGGTGTGGCTGTAGCGCTTTTTAAAGGCGTTGATATCTCGTTGGCTAAGTTGGCCAAGCTGCTTTAAACGCCCTTGATATATGAGGTAGGGGTAAAGAGGGTAGCCCTTGAGGTTTTTGACCAGTGGCGCAGCGCCTTTAATATCGCCCGCCTGAATCATTTTACTTGCTTGGGCGTACTGCTCTCGTGCTTCGTCGAGGGTTTGGGCGTGCCCAAAGGCACTAAACAGGCACACAGAGACGACAAGTGTGGCAGAAAGTGTCGAGATGCGGCTGCGCAGGGTATTCATGTGTTTACCTTTTGGCGTTTACTTGCCTTTTTATTTCTTGTTGTGCTCTGAGTTGCTTTGCACTGGTGGTTCGTCGATTGATCTTAGCCGAGGGATGCTAACCGGGTAATAACGATCAAGGCCATAACCTCGCTCAATAGACTACAACGACGAAAGTCTATGACAAAAGGTACAAGGCTTTTTGTTCGTAGCAAAGTACCATTTTATTTAGCGGCCACTTATTTGTGCATTACGCAGAGACAAAGCCAGCGTTTAACTTCATATTAGTTTAATATAGCGGCCGAACTTTAATTTTCGTTTGGATTGCTTGTTTATGCCTTTGTTGCGTCTAGATCAGGCTTGTGTCGCGTTTGGCGATAAGCCATTACTTGATCATGCAGACTTTATTCTTGAACCGGGGGAGCGCGTTGCGCTTGTGGGCCTCAATGGAGCAGGTAAGTCGACCTTGCTTAAAACCGTTGAAGGGCTGCAAAACCTTGATAGCGGTGAACTTTGGATAGACCCTGCGTGCCGCATGGCCTCGTTACCGCAGGATATGCCCGCGGCGGATGATCGCCGAGTGAGTGACGTGGTGGCCTCTGGCCTGCAGGACATTGTTACGCTTCGAGCTGAGTTTGATGAGCTTGCCGCCCAAGGTGACAGTGCTGACATGTCTCGCCTAGATAAGTTGCAGCAGCAAATTGAAGCACTCGATGGTTGGAACCTAGAACAACGCGTCGAGCGAACCATGGAACGACTGGGCCTGCCGGGCGACAAAACCATGGCAGAGCTCTCGGGAGGTTGGCGACGCAGAGCCGTGCTTGGCGCTGCACTGGTACAAGAGCCTCGCTTACTATTGCTAGACGAGCCCACCAACCACTTAGATATCGATACCATTGAATGGCTAGAGCAGCAGCTTTTAGCGTTTAACGGCAGCGTCTTGTTTATTTCCCACGACCGCTCATTAGTTGAAACCCTCGCGACACGCATTATCGAGCTTGATCGCGGTGTGTTGCGTTCGTTCCCCGGCTCTTACTCGGCTTATTTGGCTCAAAAAGCCAAATTGCTGGAAGAAGAAAGCCGCCAAAATGCCGAGTTTGATAAAAAGCTCGCACAAGAAGAGAAGTGGATTCGCCAAGGCATCAAGGCACGTCGTACCCGTAACGAAGGCCGTGTGCGCGCATTAAAAGCTTTGCGTGTTGAGCGCTCTGAGCGTCGCAATCGCCAAGGTAAAGCCTCTTTTAATATCGAAGTAGCAGCTCGTAGTGGCAAGCTGGTGGCAGAGCTAACCCAAGTAAGCCATGGCTATGGCGACAATACTCTGATTAAGCCCTTTGACTTTGTATTACATCGCGGCGACCGTGTTGGCTTGATTGGCCCGAACGGTAGCGGCAAAAGTACCTTGCTTAAAATCTTGCTTGGGCACCTCACGCCCGATGCCGGTACTGTGCGCTTGGGTACCAATATTGAGGTCGCCTACTTTGATCAGCTACGTGGCGAGCTGGATATGGAAAAGTCGGTGCTTGATAACATTTCGCAGGGGCGCGAAAGTATCGAGATCAATGGTCGCCAAAAACACTTGATTAGCTACCTAGGCGACTTCCTGTTCTCGCCAGAGCGTGCGCGTACACCGGTTAAGGCGCTGTCCGGCGGTGAGTGTAACCGCGTTATGCTGGCTAAGCTCTTTAGTAAGCCCTCTAATATTTTGGTGTTGGACGAACCGACCAACGACTTGGATATGGAAACCTTAGAGTTACTTGAAGAAATTTTGCTTGAGTACACAGGCACCATCTTATTGGTAAGCCACGACCGAGCTTTCCTTGATAACGTGGTAACCAGTACGGTTGCGTTTGAAGGCGAAGGTCGAGTGATGGAATATGTTGGTGGCTATGATGATTGGTTGCGTCAGCGTCCAGCGCCTAAAGCGCCCGAGGCTCCGGCTGCCAAACCAGCTGCACAGCCCGCGCCAGCAAAAGAAAAAGCACCAGCGCCGAGCGCAGCGCCAAAGGCGGCTAAAAAGCTGAGCTACAAATTACAGCGCGAACTGGACATGTTGCCAGAGCAACTCGAACAGGCAGAAGCGGCCCTTGAAGAAGCGCAAGCCTTGACCGAGGCACCTGACTTTTATCAGCAAGACCATACAAAGGTGAACGAAGCCCTTGCTGTCTTGGCCGAAAAAGAGCAAGCCCTCGAAGCGCTCATGGAACGCTGGGTAGAGCTAGAGGCCATGCAAGAAGAGGGCTAGGGCCTTAGCGGTGCGAGCTGTGCCTGCTCAGTCTTCCTTAGCCTTCGTCGCGGACGCGCACCGCAAGCACATCGCACTCGGCACCGTGTAATACGCTGTTGGCTGTGGAGCCCAGCAGCAAAGCAAGGCCATGGCGACCATGACTGCCTACAACAATGAGGTCCGCATTCAGGGCCTTAGCGGCATCGTGAATTTCGGTATGAGGTTGTCCCATCGCCACGATTTGGCGGTCACAGAGCACACTCAAGCCGGCAGCAAACTCGGCGAGTTGTTGTTTTGTGGTGTCGTATTGCTGCTCTTGGCTGGGCAGCAAATCAATAGGGATTTCGCCTTGGTAGGCAAAGGCCATGGGCTCAATGGCGTGAATTAAGCTGAGCTTGGCATCGTTGGCTTGTGCTAAAGCGCATGCCGCGTCGGCGGGTTGTTGGCATTCAGGTGAAAGGTCAACGGCGAGCAAAATGTGTTGATAGCGTTTCATTGTGGCCTCCTCGCAGGGTGCTAATAGAGCATTTGGCACGGCTCGGCCTATCGTATCGACGAGTCAGTTAGGCGCTTCGCCATGAGACATCATTCTAGGAATGATGTCATTTACTATAGACTACGCCCACTTTTGCCGCCCTAACTTGATATGGCGCAAAAAAGCTGCCGCCGAGCAGCGGCAAAGTGGCGCAATAACTTTAATTTTTTAAATGTGGTAAGGACTGGTTGTGAGTTGGCTGATTATCGTTTTTATAGTGTTGTCACTGATTGGCTCTATCGCTTGGGTAAAGCCGACGCCAAGGCAAAAATTTTTGGCTAAGCTTCGCCTCGATGCGCGAGCGTTAGGCTTTAACTGCCGATTGGTACACATTACATCACCTCGCCCTAAGGGCGAATTAGAAGGCCAAAAACAGTCGATTATGGCCTATCGCTTGTTTCGCGAAAGCCAAGGGTTTGAGCAGCAAGAAGAAGGCTTTGCTTGGTCTGTTTTTGCGATTGAGAGCTTGGCCACCGAGGGCTTGCCTGAGGGGTGGAGTTGGAGTAAAGGTGAAGGAAAGTTGCCAGTAGCGTCGCTTAATGCACTGACGGCAGTCATTGAAGCCTTACCGGAAGGGGTAGCGAGCCTTGATGCGACCAGTGGCTATGTAACGGCCTACTGGAACGAAAAAGGCGACTTAGACGACCTCAAAGTCATTAAAACACAGCTAATGAACCTTATGGAGCAGGGGTTATGAGCCACGCAGTACCTTCGCAACAAACAGCCATGCCTAATCACGCGCCACAGCCGGGTTTGTATCAGCACTACAAAGGGCCGCTTTATAAAGTGCTTGATGTGGCAAGGCACAGCGAAACAGATGAATGGCTGGTTGTTTACAGTCTTTGCTATGGCGACTATTCCACTTGGGTTAGGCCGTTGGGCATGTTTGTTGAAACGGTCACCCTAGACTCGGGTGAAGAAGTGCCACGCTTTAAGCGTTTGCCTGAAGCGTAAAGCTTAACTAGCTCGCTGCAGGGGGCTGGTTGGTTAAAGCATGCGGTCGATGCTGTCCACCAAGCGAGTGCTTGATGCCGCGCGCTTAGGCTGGAGTTGCTCAATGGAAGCGGTCGCTCTGTCCATGCGGCTTGCTTTCCAAGCGCGCGGTGCGTTAGCTTTCATTAAAATCGCTTTGGCGTGTTTAAAGTGAGTGAGGGCAGTCAGTTTATCTTCTTGCTCTAAATAACTATTACCTTGTACAAGGTGCGCATCAACCACAATGGCGATTTTTTGAAAGTGGATATCTTTACGAAACGACTTGGCGAGTTCGACGTTTAAGCGGCCGCCTTTTGCAAGCTGAATCACCAGTTTTTCTGCAAAGGCCAAGTAGACTTGCGCCGTCTTCACCGCTTTATCACTAATGACCGCATCTTCGGTGGGCAGCGCTTTATCACATGCCTCACGTAAGTCGGTTAAGTGCGCTAGAAGCTCTGAGTCGGGTGCTAGCGTACTGACTTCATCGTACATCGCCATTACGTGGTTATTAATGCGTTCGGTTAACTCAGGGTTGGTGCCAATCTCTTTAAGCACTTTTAAGGCAGTAAAAATCAGCTCACATTGCTGTTTAAGCCAAGCTAATCGGCTTTCAACGGCCTCGGAGTGAAGCTCTTTAGATGTGATGATGTAATTCACCGTTAGCGCACCCACGCCCACGACCGCAATCAGAATCACAAACATTAAATTGTCTTGTAGCATCTAAGAACCTTAATCAATGCAATGTGCAGAGCACGAGGACTTCTTGCTTCTTATATATACAGCTAAAACTCTTTAGCGTTTTGGTGCTTTCTCTGCTTTGAATAACTACAAAAGCAAAGGCGTCCGAAAACACGTTAACGGCCGTAACATCAAAGAGTTAACACAGTAATACTACTCCTTTGCTGCATAATAAGGTAACAATTGTTTTAAATTAACCTTCGCTGTGGCCGATGAGACTCATTGGATAAGCGTATATACAGAGAAAATTAATTTTTTTTAGCAAAAGTAAAAAGTGCAAAACATGTCGCGAGCATGCTTGCTTTTGTTGGTAATGGTTGGTAAAAACCCGACACTTATGTGTTTTGTTAGTGCAGCTGCAAAAAAATTCAACCTTGACCCTTGATGGTCAAGCACTTATATATGCACCCATATTTAATTCAAGCACCTCGTTCTTAAAGGATCCCCCTCAATGGGAAAATCACTCGTTATCGTCGAGTCACCGGCAAAAGCCAAGACCATCAACAAATATCTCGGAAACGAATACATCGTTAAATCGAGTGTGGGTCACATTCGTGACTTGCCCACCAGTGGCAGTGGCTCAAAGAGTGATCCTAAAGAGCGTGCAAAACAGGCAGCGCTTACTCGTAAGATGTCGCCTGACGAAAAAGCAGCTTACAAAGCTAAAAAGGCCAAGCAGCAACTCATCACCCGAATGGGTGTAGACCCAGAAAATAACTGGGAAGCCGAGTACAGCGTACTACCCGGAAAAGAAAAAGTCGTCGATGAGTTAAAGCGCTTGGCCAAGTCTGCTGACCATATCTATCTCGCGACCGATTTGGATAGAGAGGGAGAGGCCATTGCGTGGCACCTGCGTGAAGCTATTGGTGGTAACGACGAGCGTTACAGCCGCGTAGTGTTCAACGAAATTACCAAAAAAGCGATTCAAAACGCTTTTGAAGAGCCGGGTAGCCTTAACTTAGATCAAGTTAATGCCCAGCAAGCCCGCCGCTTTTTAGACCGTGTGGTGGGTTACATGCTGTCGCCACTGCTATGGGAAAAAGTCGCCCGTGGTTTGTCGGCCGGTCGCGTACAGTCGGTTGCTGTGCGTCTCGTGGTTGAACGAGAAAAAGAGATTCGCGCTTTTATTCCCGAAGAGTTTTGGGAAATGCGCGCCGCGACAGAAACGGCTTCTGCGGTTCCTCTCAAATTAGAAGTCGCAAAATATCAGGGCAACGATTACCGCCCGACCTCAAAGGAAGAGAGTGAAGCGACCGAAGCGGTGCTTAACGCATTGGCCTTTGAGGTGGCTAAACGGGAAGACCGTCCAACCAGCAGTAAGCCAAGTGCACCTTTTATTACCTCGACGTTGCAACAAGCGGCGAGTACGCGTCTTGGGTTTGGTGTGAAAAAGACCATGATGTTGGCGCAGCGCCTGTACGAGGCGGGTTACATTACCTACATGCGTACCGACTCTACCAACTTGAGTGCGGATGCAGTTCAAGCATGTCGTGAATACATTCTTAAAAACTACGGTGAGGAGTACTTGCCGGAGCAGCCGTTATCTTACAGCAGCAAGCAGGGCGCTCAAGAGGCGCACGAAGCGATTCGTCCTTCTGACGTGCGAACACCTGCCTCGTTGCTAAACGGCATGGAGCCGGACGCTGAGCGCCTTTACGACCTTATCCGTCGTCAGTTTATGGCGTGTCAAATGACGCCTGCGCGTTACACCAGTACTCGTATCATCGTAAATGCTGGTGAATACGAGTTGCGTACTCGCGGTCGTATTCTTCGTTTTGATGGCTACACCAAGGTGATGTCGCCAAAAGGTAAGGGCGAAGACGATGTGATTTTGCCAGACGTGAACGCTGGCGAAACACTCACGCTTAAAGAGCTCATGCCAAGTCAGCACTTTACCAAACCAACGGCCCGTTACACTGAGGCAAGCTTGGTAAAAGAACTCGAAAAACGTGGCATTGGTCGCCCATCGACCTATGCTTCGATTATTTCGACGATTCAGGACCGCGGTTACGTGCAAACGCAAAATCGTCGTTTCTATGCTGAAAAAATGGGCGATATTGTGACCGATCGTTTGGTCGAAAACTTTACCGACCTAATGGATTACAGCTTTACGGCACGCATGGAAGAGGCGCTTGATGATATCGCTGAAGGCAGTGCTGATTGGAAAGCCTTGCTAACACGTTTTTATCAAGGTTTGGTGCGTCGCCTAGACGAAGCCTACGATGCTGAATCGGGGATGCGCCCAAATGATCCAACCGAAACTGATATCGACTGCCCAGAGTGTGGTCGTCACATGATGATTCGTACCGGTAGCACCGGTGTGTTCTTGGGTTGTTCAGGTTATGCGTTACCACCAAAAGAACGCTGTAAAGCGACCATTAACCTTGTACCTGGCGATGAAGTGGTCAGCGTTGACGGTGATGACGAAGAAGAGTCTCGCATTTTGCGTAACAAGCATCGCTGTAAGCTATGTGATTCTGCGATGGATTCTTACCTCATCGATGAAGGTCGCAAGTTACATGTGTGTGGTAACAACCCAGACTGTTCAGGCTTTGAAGTTGAGGCAGGCGAATATCGTATTAAAGGTTACGACGGCCCAAGCCTAGAGTGTGACAAGTGTGGTAACGAGATGCAGCTGAAGACTGGCCGATTTGGTAAGTTCTTTGGCTGTACGAATAGCGAGTGTAAAAACACCCGTAAGCTACTGCGCAACGGCGAAGCGGCTCCACCAAAAATGGACCCAGTGCCTATGCCAGAGTTGCAGTGTGAAAAGGTAGAAGACACCTACATCTTGCGTGATGGTGCCAGTGGTTTGTTCTTGGCGGCGAGCCAGTTCCCGAAAAACCGTGAAACTCGTGCGCCAAAAGTAAAAGAGCTACTGCCGCACCAAAACGAGATTGATCCTAAGTACACCTTCTTGTTCTCTGCGCCAACAGAAGATAACGCCGGTAACGACACCATTGTACGTTACAGCCGTAAAACCAAAGAGCAGTACGTGATGACAGAGTCAGAAGGTAAGGCGACCGGTTGGAAGGCTTACTACGTGGACGAGAAGTGGGCGGTAGAAGAGCCAAAGAAAAAAGCACCGGCTAAAAAAGCAGCTGCGAAAAAAACCACCAAAAAAGCGACTAAAAAGGACGCGGCGAGTGAGTAGGGCGTATCTTAAGCACACAAATCAGTGCTTGAGCGCGGCTAAAACCTCCCTCACTCAACTGACTGAGGTTGAGGCGTCGTCATCGATGCTTATGGGTAAGGTTGCGCAGCAGGCTTACCTGAGCTCGACCTTGCTTCTGTTGGGTCGTGCTTTTGATGCTTATGTCAAAGAGTTGGCAAGTGAGTTACTTGACCAAGACCCGCAGCTTGCGGTGATTAAAGCATCTAAGCAAGCGAGCCAAACACCGTCTTTGCTTAAAGCGGGTAGTCACCCTGCCGAGGCTTGGCAGTGCTTATCAGAGCATGGCTCAAGTCATGCAAGCTGGGGGCAGTTACAGGCGTTAAAAACCAACAAAGACAGTTGGTTGAATGGGTTTTTAGCGGCGTACGGTGAGTTATGGTGGCCGCTGGATGAGTCGGGCGCAGGAGCAGCGCCTGCGGAGTCAGGCTCAATGATTCAGTTGGTAGATGTGTCGGGCGAAACTGCCCAAAAAACGCATTTGGCCAATTTAACGAGCAAACAACTAAGCTTGTGGCATCAAGAGCTCAAAGGTGTGATTGATTTGCATCGTCAAAGCATCCAAGAGTGGTAGCGGCCCGCAAGGGGCTGTGACTGAGTGTTTTTTGTCTTTTACTTTCTGCTTTCTAATTCCAGCTTTTTAAGCTTTAACTTTTAATTTTTAGCTTTCTTAAGACTGCTAATACTGAGCAGCTTGTTGCTGCTGTCAGCGTGCATTTGCATGTCGTGCGTCAGTAAAGGACTAAGATCGTTTTACTTAGGCTGCTTGTCGCTGGCGAATAAGCAAACACTGGCTTTTACCTTGCTTAGCGGCTGCTTCGAGTGCAGCTAAGTCTTCTTTGCTCATATCACCGCTCCAAGTGAGCACTAAATGGCAAGTACCTGCGCTCAGTGCTCGGCAAGCGAGTAAAAGGGCGTTATGGCGCTCGCTTGGGCGCAAAGTCAGTAGCTTTTCAATGGCGGTGCCTGCGGCCTCAAGCTCAGACTTAGGAAGCTTAGAGTCTTCAGCCAACCATGCAAACCAGCGATCATCTTGGCTTAAGTTCGCTAAAATCGATAACACCATTGGGCTAAAGATTTGCCCTTGTGCCGAGGTGATTTCGGTTACCGCACCTTCGCACTGAGCCACATTGTGTGTAGCAGATGCTTTGTGTGCTGTCGGTTGAATCACTTTGAGCGTGCGAGGTTGTCGCACACGCTCAGAAGGAAAAGGTAAGGTTTTTTGTGACATGGTACCGGCCTGCATCATTGTTTAATCTCCACGCCTAATAACACCCACGCTCAAGCCCTCAATAGACAAGGACTGATGGGTAAGATCGACCTCGATGGGCGAAAACTCTTCGTTTTCGGCGATGAGGTACACCATATGACCTTCGCGCTTAAAGCGTTTAACGGTCACTTCATCGTCTAAGCGAGCCACTACGATTTGGCCATCGTGGGCGGTATCGCATTGGTGAACCGCAATAAGGTCGCCATCTAAAATGCCGATGTTTTTCATACTCTCGCCTTTAACGCGCAGCAAGTAATCTGCAGGCGGAGAGAAAAAGTCAGATGAGATGGTGCAGTGATCTTCAATGTGCTCTTGTGCCAAGATAGGTGAGCCTGCAGCCACTTGACCAATAACGGCCAAGCCTTGATCGGCCTCTTCAAGCTCGGGCACTCGAATGCCACGGGACGTACCCGGAATCATCTCGATAGCGCCTTTGCGCGCCAGAGCCTTTAAGTGCTCCTCGGCCGCGTTAGCAGAACGAAAGCCAAGCTCTTTTGCAATATCGGCACGTGTGGGTGGGTAGCCAGTATCAAGAATATGGCGTTTTACACAATCCAGTACTTCAGTTTGACGTTTTGTTAGCTTCATAATATCGAGTCTGTTTTTTTATACAGTAGGTGTAAGTATATACAGTATTTTAGGCTTGTAAACCCTGTATGGTGTTACGACGGCATGCATTAATCTTATGTCTATATATCCAGTAGTTTGGTATGATTCGGCAAAACCTAAGCGAGACCTTTTCCGTTGTTAGACCCAGCCCTAAAAAAGACCATTCAAACGGCCTATTCCACCTTCTTAAAAAACCGCTCTCTTAAACCCAGAGCGAGCCAAAAGGCGATGGTGGCTAGCGTTGCGCGTACCTTGGGCGGCATTAAAGCCAACCATGCGGGCGAACGAGAGGGTGAAAACCATATTTGTGTGGTCGAGGCAGGGACAGGTACAGGTAAAACCGTTTCTTACTTGCTAGGTGCTATTCCTGTCGCGCAGCAGCGCGATTGTAAAATTGTAGTTGCCACTGCAACGGTTGCACTGCAAGAGCAGTTGGTGAATAAAGACTTGCCGCAAGTCGTGGCTGATGCAGGCCTTAACGTTACGTATATTTTGGCTAAAGGGCGTGGCCGTTATTTTTGTATTAGCCAAACCGAAAAGCGCTTAGAAACCCAAGAAGAAATGGGGCAAATGGCGCTTTACGAAGACGAACAAGCGCAACAACTCGACCCGCAAACCCTCAAGCTTTATCGCGAAATGTATGAGGACTTTGCCTCTGGGCGGTGGGATGGCGATCGAGACAACTTAGTACAGTCGCTTGAGGAAGATGTATGGCGTCCGTTAACCAGCGACCATTTGTCTTGTACCAATCGCCGTTGTGAGCACTTTAGCGTGTGTCCATTCTTTAAGGCGCGTCAGGCTTTAGACGCCGTTGATGTGACGATTGCTAACCACGACCTTGTATTGGCCGACCTCGCACTGGGCGGCGGTGCCATCTTGCCAGATCCTTCAAAAACCATTTATGTGTTTGATGAAGCCCATCACTTAGGCGATAAGGCCATGAGCCACTTTGCCTACAGCATGCGCTTGGGTTCTACCCAGCGTTGGTTAAACAGCTTTCCGAGCATGCTAAACAAACTAACAGAAGACTGTGGCGATCATACCACCTTGTCTGATTGTGTTGCCCGCATGCAGGTGCCGCTGACTGAAATGGAACGCGACATTAATCACTGGCTCGCGTTTATCAAAACCTTACTAGAGCGCGACCTTAAAAAAGGTGAGCAACGCCTGCGCTTTAGCCAAGGTTTGATTCCCGATGACCTAAAAGTTATCGCTGCCGACTTTGCCAAGTCGGCCGGTGTGGTGGTGGCGCGCATAGAGCAAATGGTGTCGGTTCTTAAAGATGCTATGGATGACGAAATCGCCGACCTCGAAAAAGAACCGGCCGAGCGCTGGTTCCCGATTTTGGGGCAACAACTCTCACGCGCTCAAAACAGTTTTTGGCTGGCGCAAAGTTATGCGCAATCGCAGGCGAGTAGTGGTTTACCAACGGCACGATGGGTCAGTATCATCGACTTGGGTGACCGTTTAGAATACGAATGCCGATCTAGCCCAGTAAGTGCTGCTCAAACCTTAGATGAGCACTTATGGAGCGCTTGTTTTGGCGCTGTGTTAACATCGGCAACGTTAACTGCGTTGGGTAATTTTTCGCGGTTAAATCAAGACCTAGGACTGCCCGAAACCAGCAGCTACGAGTGCTTGCCAAGCCCGTTTGATTACTACAACAACGCGGTGCTTGAAGTACCCAAAATGCAAACAGACCCAAGTAATCCTGATGAGCATACGGACGAGGTGGCGGACTATTTGAATCGTCATCTTCCGCAAGCGACGGCTACCTTGGTGCTGTTTAGTGCATGGAGGCAAATGAACCGAGTATTGGAGTTACTCACGCCGCAGCTTAAACAGCGGCTTTTAGTGCAGGGAGACCTGTCTAAGCAAGAAATATTGTCGCAGCATAAACGTCGAATTGACGAAGGCGAAACCAGCATTATTTTTGGCTTGGCTTCGTTTGCCGAAGGGGTAGACCTACCGCGACAATACTTAACCGAAGTGATTATCGCCAAGTTGCCCTTTGGTGTGCCAGACGACCCCGTAGACGCGACCCACGCAGAGTGGATTGAGTCACAAGGGGGTAACGCATTTGAACAATGCACCTTACCGCAAGTATCAATGCGGTTAACTCAGGCCACCGGGCGATTACTGCGAACAGAGCAAGATACCGGCTCTATAAAGATTTTGGATAGGCGAGTCACCACTCGTCGCTACGGGCGTCGACTGCTTGATGCATTGCCTCCTTACAAACGAATTTTGAAACAGTGAGTAAACCCTTGAGTAACGAACAAAACGAAGCTTCATCAGAAAAGCGCAAGCGCCCTCGTAACAACAACCGCAACGGTCGCCCACGTCGCCGTCGTGGTTCTCATGAAGGCAAGCGTCGTTCGCAACAGGCGCGCCAAAGCAACTGGACACCGGCAGATTTTCAAGTGCCTGTGGTTGAGGGAAAAGCGCGTTTTCACGACTTCTCTTTGCCAGACGTGCTAATGCACGCCGTGGCAGATTTGGGCTTTGAATACTGCACACCGATCCAAGCAGAGACCATTCCTGCGGCTCTAGAGGGTAAAGACCTGATTGGTAAGGCGCAAACCGGTACAGGTAAAACGGCCGCTTTTTTGATGGGTATTATTACCGACCTTATTGACTACCCGCTGGAAGAACGCAGCTTGCGTGAGCCTCGTGCGCTGATTATCGCGCCAACGCGCGAACTTGCGCTGCAAATTGCCTCCGACGCGATTGGTTTGTGTAAGTACGCTAACCTGTCGGTTGTATCACTGGTGGGCGGTATGGACTACGAAGGTCAGCGCAAAGAGCTGGCTGCAGGCCCCGTTGATATTTTGGTGGCGACGCCGGGTCGCTTGCTCGACTTTGTTAAAAACAAAGACATCGACCTCTACAATGTTGAAGTATTGGTGCTAGACGAAGCAGACCGTATGCTGAGCATGGGCTTTATCCCTGATGTGCGCAGTATTATTCGCGAAACGCCGCGTAAGGGCACGGACCGTCAAACCTTGCTTTACAGTGCGACCTTCACTGACGAGGTGATGAACCTCGCTCGTCAATGGACACTTGACCCAGTCACCATTGAAATCGCTAACGAACGCAAAACCACAGATTCGGTTTCTCAAACCGTGTTTTTGGTGTCCAGCAGCGAAAAGTACAAATTGCTAAAGAACTACATTCGTATTAACAATGTAGAGAAGGTGATTGTGTTCTGTAACCGTCGTCACGAAGCGCGTAAGCTGGCTGAAAACCTACAAAAAGACGGAATCAAAGCCGCTTTGATGTCGGGTGAAATTCCACAGCAAAAGCGTGTGCGCACACTAGAAGATTTCCGCGATGGTAAAATCTTGGCGTTGATCGCGACTGACGTTGCAGGCCGCGGTATTCACGTAGATGGCGTAAGTCATGTAGTAAACTACCAATTGCCAGAAGACTCAGACGACTATGTACACCGTATCGGCCGTACGGGTCGTGCAGGTACCACAGGCACGTCGATTTGTTTTGCATGTGAAAACGACTCTTTCTTGATTCCTGAAGTAGAGGCAGAAACAGGCGTTAAGCTAATATGTGTGCACCCAGATGCTGAACTACTGGCGGACACACCAAAAGCTGCGTCTAAAGAAGCAACGAAGGAAGAAGCAAAAGACGAAGCGAAAGAAGAGCTGAAAGACGCGCCTCAAGAGGCTGTTACAGAGGCAGTAGAAGCTGCAGAAGCAGCTCAGCCAGCTCAAGAGCCAGCCCAAGAAGCCTCTGACGAGTCGTCTAAAGAAGCGCCTAAAGAAGCCACGAAAGAAGGCTAGAAGGCTAATAGCAAGGTCGATAGATGAGTGGAAACGATCCACACAAGTTAAAAAAGATATCTAACTGGGTCGCGGTGGCGGTGAGTGCATTTTTTGCCGCCTTCGCTGTGGCGGGTTACCAAAACACCCAAGACGTGGGCCAGCTCGCGGCCTTTTTAGCACTCGCGGTTGTGGCCGTGTTTGTGGTGAAAGGGGCCTTTTGGCTCATTGGTTACCTGTTAGATAAGTTAGAAAGCTGAAAAGCTCGATTTACTGCGTTAAACACTAAGTTAGCGGCTGCTCAAGCTACGCCGTATGAGCAGTCACACGAGGAGGGCCGATGGAAGAGGTCAAAAAAATTGCGGTGCTCGGTGGTGGCAGTTTTGGCACCATCGTCGCGAACATGGCGGCCGAAAATGGTCATCAGGTTTACTTATGGATGAGAGATCAAGCGGCAGCTGACCACATTAACTCGGCACATCAAAATCAGCGTTATTTACCTGACTTAGCGCTCTCGCCCAACCTTATCGCCACCTGTGATATGGCTGAGGCGGTGACGGATGCCGCCCTTGTATTTGTGTCAATTCCCAGCAAAGCCTTTAGCGATGTAGTGGCAATGGCCGCGCCGTTTTTAACACCCTCGCAAATGCTGATTAGCACCACCAAAGGTATTCATGGCGACGGCTTTGCCCTAATGAGCGAGCTACTTAAACGTCATGCGCCTAATAACCCTGTTGGGGTTTTAAGCGGTCCTAATTTGGCAAAAGAGATTGCCAACAAGCAAATGACAGCGACGGTTATCGCCAGTCAAGACGCGGGTTTACGCGAGTCGGTGCAAAAGGTGCTTCATCGCCCTTATTTCCGCATTTACGCCAGCTCAGATATGTATGGCGTGGAATTGGCGGGCACCCTTAAAAACATTTATGCCATTGCCTGTGGTATCAGCTCTGCATTGGGCATGGGCGAAAACACCCGTAGCATGTTAATGACCCGCAGCTTGGCCGAAATGAGCCGATTTGCCGTGTGCCTTGGCGCAAACCCCATGACCTTTATTGGCCTAGCCGGTGTGGGCGATTTGATGGTGACGTGTATGTCGCCTTTGAGTCGGAACTATCGTGTTGGCTTTGCCTTGGGCGAAGGTAAAAACCTCGAAGAAACGGTCGCGAGCCTAGGGCAAGTAGCCGAAGGGGTGGGTACGCTGCAGCTGGTAAAAGCCAAAGCCGAAGAAATGTCGATTTACATGCCGCTCGTATGGGGCTTATACGAAGTCGTATATAACCATGCACCCGTGGTAGAGGTAGCTGAAGCGTTGATGATGAACGAGCAAAGCACCGATGTTGAGTTTGTTTTACCGCGAGACCAGATGTAATGCAGTTGCTTTGTGTACGCCACGGAGAGGCGTCTTGGCAAGCCGAACGAGATGAGCTTCGCCCGCTCACGGAGCGAGGTGCGCATTACGTATCGGCTGCGGCCCACGCTTTGTCTACCAAACTTCCGACCTTTGATCTTGCGATTGTCAGTCCTTACCTGCGAGCGCAACAAACCTTTAAGCTGATTAGCGAGCCTTGGGATGTTCGAAAGAGCGTTTCAGACGCTTTGTTTATGCCCGATGTGCCATCAGCCCAAGCGATGGAGCGCCTAGCCGAACTCACCCAAGGCCTTGACGACAACGCCTCGGTATTGCTGGTAAGTCATAATCCGCTCATTAGCCAGCTTGTTGGCGAGTTGTGCGAAGGTGTGGGCAGTTACGAGCCTTTTGATACGGGCACCATGGCATTGTTAGACCTTTCTTACCCAGCCACAGGCTTAGGGCAGTTGCTTTGGAAACACTAGGCACTCAAGGGATAGACTCATTAGCGCCTTCTCCAGAAGAGCTAACGTTAGCGGCCTGCGTAAACGACTACCCAGCGCTTTTATCACCCATTTGGTTACCTCAACGACACTTTTTAGAGACTACACGCGGTGAGCTATCTTACCTAACCTGTGGCCCTGAAAACGGTGCGCCCGTTTTGTGTGTACACGGTTGGTTAGATAATGCTGCCAGTTTTATTCCGGTATTTAACGCGGCAGCACAGGCCAATTTGCCGATTCGTTTTATTGCGATGGATTTGTGTGGCCACGGGCACAGCTACCATTTACCGCAGGGCATGAGTTATGGCGTTTGGGAATACTTGCCAGATATCAAAGCCTTGATCGACCATTTATCCCTTAGCCAAGTCATGATGCTTGGCCACTCTCTAGGTGCGGGCTTAAGCACGGTATTCACCGCGGCCCTAGGTAAGCAGATAAAAAACTTGCTGCTGGTTGAGAGCATCGCGCCGCTTGTGGCACCCGCCAACGATTTTGCCGCCGAGCTGGGGCACTCACTGGTGCAACACGCAAAAACCCGACGCCCAGCGCGCACTTATAAAAGCCTTGATGCTGCTATAAAGGCGCGGGCTTCGGGCAAGTATCCGCTCAGTGAGGCTCACGCTCGCTTACTGGTTTCGCAGGCTGTTAAGCCCGTCGAAGGGGGTGTTCAGTGGCGACACGACAGCCGCTTAGTGTTGCCTTCGCCCGTGCGATTAACGGAACCTCAGGTCATTTCGTGTATCCAATCTATACATCAGCCCGTAAGACTTATAAGGGGTGACCAAGGTATTGAGATAAATAACCTGGCCCAGCGACTAAAGACGTTTAAGCAGGTCACGACCTATACTTTACAGGGTAACCATCATTTACATATGCAGTCAGGCCCAGCTGAGCAGCTGGCTAACATGCTAGGCCAGTGGTTAGACCCAGTGGCTAAATTAAGCTAAATACCACTTTGTTTTGCTGTGTAATTAAAAGAGGGCAATAACCAATGGTGCAACGCCTTAGAGCGACGTTAATGGGAGCAAGCATGTCTTTGCTTGCATTGGGTTTTATGGCATCACCTGCATGGAGCGACCCGCGCGACGCCAGTGGCGCGCAGGGTAATGCAGTGGAGGCAATTATCAAGCGCCCAGAGGGTGCCTACATTGACCGGTTTCAAGAAAGCTATCAGCCCAAGTACGCCATTGCCTTGGGGGCGCTACAAAAGGTAAATGGCGCGGTGCGGGCCGAAAAGGCGCTCACTATTGATGCCACCGTGAGCCGTGTTGTGTTTCGCATTCCGGAGTTTGTTCCGTTAACAGAAGCCTATATGTCCGTGCGCGACCAACTGGTGACACGGGCGCAGGTGGTGTATGAATGCCAGGCCCGCGATTGTGGCTCCAGCGATTACTGGGCTTATCGCCATTACCAAGAGCCAAAGCTTTATGGCTTGGATGACTCGCAGTTTTACAGTGTTTTTAAAGACGATTACGGCTATTGGCGAACCCATATCGTGCAGCGCGGTAACAAACGGGTGTATATGCTGCTTGAACGCATTGTCTCTGACGAAGTCCCCAAAGTAGACACCACGGCCGCAGCCCGTGACGTATGGCACTTGAGTGGCGAGCGTTTGCCAACGGCGTTACTCACCCAGCTAACCGAATCTGAGCAAAGGGTATGGCTGTTTGTGCAAGCAAGAGCCTCGACCCTAGAAGCTAGTATGCGTGATAGCGAAGGTTATCTTAGCCAACTACAAGATCAGCTAACCCAAGCGGGAATCTCATCTGAGCGGGTTCGTGCGATTGCAGCGGGTAATCTGGCCGAAGCCAGCCAAGCCGCGATGGCCGTTGGCGACTTAAAAGCGACGGTTTATTTGCGCCCAGCGCCTTAAACTAAATATTGTGGATGGGCCGCTCGAATATTGTCGATGCACTTCAACACCCACTCGGGTATTCGCGCCCGCAACGATGTTGCCGAAATGCAAAAGTATGACCCCGAATGGACAGGGCAAGTACCTCGTTTTTGAGAGACCTGCACTGCCTCATCGAGTGCTACCGAACGCCACTCGATGGCCTTACGCTCTGAACAGGTAAGGCGTTAGCCTTGCCTCTCGGCTATTGTGCCGAGGGGCTTTTTTGCTTTTTACTGCCAATGTAATTACCTAAGAGCATGAGTAAAAAGCCAATGAATAAGGCGGTTGTAATGGCTTCTTCATAAAAGATAACGCCAACAAGGGCAATCATTGGCAGGCGCAAGTAGTCCAGTGTGACCACCGTGGTTACTTCGGTATGGTTCATCGCACGTGTGAGTGAAAAGTGTGCTCCCAACGCCGAAAGGCTAACCGCACCTAACCACAACCATCCATCTAAGCTTGGCCAAGACCAGCTAATTGCTGCTGGCACAGCGGCTGCGAGCATTTGCACTAAACACATATAAAACACGATGACCCAAGTTGGCTCAGTGGAGGCGAGGGCTTTGGTTGCTGTATGTGCAATCGCAAAGAAAATAGCGGCAATGAGTACCACAAACGAAAACCACAGGGTTTCGCTGCTTTGCGGGGCCGTGGGCTGAACAATGACCCACACGCTTATGGAGCCTAAGAGCAGCGCCAAGGCTTTGTTCCAGCTAAGGGCTTCTTTTAGAAAGAGCGCAGCAATGAGAACCGTCCAAATAGGGACGGTAAACTCAATGGCAAAGACCTGCGCAAGAGGCAGTGCACCTAGGCCCATAAACCAACCGTATTGAGCGGCAAAATGAGCGAGGTGACGAAAACTGTGTAGCCCAAGGCGCTGGGTTTTGAGTGCGCCCAGCTGTTGGCTATAAAAGAGGACGCCGCCTACAATCAGCAAACCCACGGCGCTGCGGGTAAACAGGGTTTGAAAAATACTTACACTGTCACTTAATTCACGTGCGCCCACGGCTAATAGGCAAAAACACAAAATGGCGCTAAACATCCAACCACAGGCTAATAACATACGCTGGGCTCTACTCTCTTTTCTTTCTTATATTGGCAAAAAGTGAACTATTGAATAGTGCCGGTTAAACGCACCTAATAGCTGCTGGCAGAGGTTACGCCCTTGTGTGGCCAGTGCCAATGCGTAAAAACACCGAGAAAGACTCATAAAAAGGGCTGCTTTGGTCGTAGAAGCCTTTTAAAACCAGCTACTTGGCGTGTTACTTTTTGTAAAGCCATTGCTGTGTCATTGGCTTTAGCCACCGGCCTCGGTAAGCTAGTTAATAGCTATATAGATGACAAAGATTAGGAGAGTTATGTCGGACGCTTACTCGCGTGAACAGTTAGAGGCTTTTTTTGTAAAGCAATCGCCTACCGCTGGGCTATTTTTATGGCTGGCGTTTCGTCGACATATTCAAACCACTGAGCCCTCCCAATTAAATGAAGCGGCTGGAATACAAAAGGGCGAAGCCAGCCCTTTAGAGTACGTGCAAAACTGGCAAGCGCAGCAACTGCCTCGACAAACTCAATCGCTTTTGGGGTTACGGTTACTCACGCTGGTAGCAGCGCTATTTGGCGTTGTCTCTATGGTGGGGGTGCTTAACTACGCCTCTAGCTACACCGTTAATGTGTGGCTGCCGCTGGTGTTTTTTGTGTTAATGCCCTTGCTGGCGAGCTTAGTTGCGGTCGGCCTTTTATTGGGGCGTAAAGGTGAAGCGGCTTCGCTCCATTCGCCCTTATTTAATTTTTTGCTGCAACGTTGGCAATTAAGCGACTACCAGCCTTTTAGGCCATTAGTTTTTGCATGGTTAGCATGGAGACTGCAAGCGCTGGCCATTGCCTTTAGTTTGGCGGCGTTGCTCACATTTGCTGCTTTGGCGGTATTTCAGGAATATCGCTTTGTATGGTCATCGACACTGATGAGCGATGGCGGTGTATTAACTTGGGTGATGCAGCTGTTTACTTGGCCGTGGCAAAGTTTAATGGTGGATATCGATACCCTTGTACGCCAAACCCATGCGGGAGCCTTTGATTCGCTTGTTGCCTCTGTAACACCCGTTAGCCAAAAGCAACTGAGTGCGGCTTGGTGGTGGCACTTGTTTATTCTTATGGCAGTTTATGGCGTGCTACCTCGGGTGTGCTTGGCGTTTTGGTTAAAGCGCAAAGTGGCGCGAACGCTTACCACGAATATTCAAAACAGCCCTGAGCTTGACCAACTACAAAGGGCTTATCAGCATCAAGTTAGCCAAGACGCGGTGACGCCAACAGATGAGCCAAGTACGCCTGCAGTCGCAACAACGCTAAAGCAGGAACAGCAGGCTACGTTGACCACACCAAAGCCCTCACTGTCTTCTAAAATTGAGCAAGCGATTTATGTTACATGGCAGCTGCCTAACCGAGCATACCCAGTGGAGCGCAGTTTGGGTGCGGGCCAGTGGCAAGAAGATGAAGCATGGGTCAACCAGCAAAACTGGACAAAGAACTCTCCAGTTGTGGTGCTGGTGGAGGCTTGGCAAACACCCACGGGCGACTTGGCCGACTGCTTAGAAGACTTGGCCGCCGCAGGTGCAGAGGTTTACCTTGCTTTGGTTTCGTCTGATGAGGCGGATGGGTTACTTGTCGCTGAGCGTAAAGCACAACAGCAGAGCACTTGGCAGTTGTTTGCACAACGCCAGGCTTGCCCTTTATTGGCGCTGTCTTATGCAGAAGGGGTATTAAGTGATGATTAATAATAGCGCTTCGGTGGGGGCTGGCCCTCAAGAGGCTAATAACACCCCGGTGTTGGCCGTGGTAGGTCACCCTAACAAGGGTAAGTCGAGTATTGTATCGACCTTGACCCGCCAGCCCGAAGTGGCCATCTCGGAATTATCGGGCACCACAACCAAAGCGCAGGGTTTTGACTTTAGCTTAAACGGCGAAACCTACTACACCTTAATTGATACGCCGGGGTTTCAACGACCACGACGTTTGTTGTCGTGGTTAATGTCGCAAGAGGTTAATGCGGCCCAACGCAAGGCGCGTATTGCCGAGTTTGTTGACGAACAGCGCAAGCTTAGTCAGGAGGGGAGTAGCCGTTTTAATGATGAAGTAGAGCTGCTCACGCCTATTTTGGCCGGTGCCGGAATTGTATACGTGGTCGATGGTTCATTGCCTTACACCGAAGACCTCGAAGCCGAAATGACGATTTTGCAATGGACGGGCCAGCCTCGCATGGCGCTGATTAACCCTATTGCTGGTGATGCCTATGTGGAGCAATGGCAAGCCGCGCTGGAGCAGTATTTTAGCGTGGTGCGGGTGTTTAACCCTATGGATGCCTCACTGGATAGCCAAATGGGTGTATTGCGTGCGTTTGCAGAGCTAAGCGAGCCTTGGCGTCGGCAACTGCAAGCGACACTAACCGCCCTTGAGCACCACTGGTTGCAACAACGTCAGCAAGCGGCTCGACGAGTGGCTGAGCTGTTGGTTGATATGCTTAGTCATCAAACACGACTTAAAGTGCCGGTGGCTTTTGTTGAGGACCAGCTCGAAAGTAAACTAAAAGCCGACTATCAAAATGCGTTGCGACAAAAAGAAACTGCGCTTGTTCGGCAGTTGCAAGGTGTCTTTGATCACGCCTCGGTTGATACTTTTGTTGACGCACTAGACACCCAGCACCCCGACCTATTCGATACTACTCAATGGTTCGCTTTTGGCCTTGATCGTACCAAGCTGGTGGCATTATCGGCATCGGCGGGTGTAGCGGCAGGGGCGGTATTAGATGCCGGTGTTGGCGGTGCTTCGTTTATGACCGGCGCAATTGCCGGAGGCCTCGTATCTGGGCTGGCGTCATTTGCTGCCACCTTAAAGCCCGAAAAGCTCAAGTTTAAAGGTGTGCCCGTTGCAGGTAAGGAGTTAGTGGCGGGGCCAAGTAAGTCCCTCAACTTTAACTTTGTGGTGCTTGGGCGTGCCCTAGATGTGCTGGAGCATTTGTTGTCTCGCACCCATGCAAATCGCGCCGTGGGTACTTTGGCACCTAAAAGCATGACCGAGCGTTTAAGCGCTTTATCTAAAACCGAGCAGGTAAAGCTGACACGGCTTTTGCAAAAGTCAGCTAAAGGGTTGAGCGAACAAGAGCTTACCCAGTTTAGCGAGCTAATCTTGACCTTGGTAACCGCAAAACCATTGCAAACAACGTAAAACCTTGGCACAAAGTGAGAAAGCTACGAGGCCGTTTATGAGGCCATTAAAGGAGTAACGCAAAATGAAAGTGTATGGCGATAAGCAGTCGGGTAATTGCTACAAGGTGCAGCTGTTGTGTGAGCTACTTGGCTTAACCTATGAGTGGATCGACGTTGATATTTTGGCTGGCGATACCAAAGCGGTGGCGTTTTTAGCGAAAAATCCGAACGGAAAAATTCCGCTTTTAATGCTGGACGACGGTCGTTATGTGTCTGAATCGAATGCGATACTCAACTTTTTAGCCCATGGCACAGAATGGCTACCAAGCGAGCCTTACGACCTTGCCAAAGTTCAGCAATGGCAGTTTTTTGAGCAATACAGCCACGAGCCTTACATTGCGGTTGCTCGCTTTATTAACAAATATCTTGGCTTGCCCGACGATAAAAAAGCCGAGTACCAAGCCAAACAAGAAGGTGGCATTAAAGCGCTAAAGGTAATGGAATCGCAGCTGTCTAAAACACCCTTCTTAGCGGGCGAAAAACCAAGTACGGCTGATATCGCTTTGTTTGCTTACACACACGTGGCAGATGAAGGCGGGTTTGATTTAAGCCCTTATGTGGCGTTAAACGCTTGGCTAGAGCGTATGCGGGCGTTGCCTGGATTTGTGGCGATGGGGTAAAAAAAGAGCGTTAGCCCACTGTGAAAACTAACGCTCCAAAGAACCGGTGAAGGTTCACCGGGCGCCAAACAGGCTGGATTAGTGACAGGTATTGCACGCGATAGTTTCGCTGTTGCTAGAGTCCTCCTTTTCGCCAATAGATAGTGTGTGTAAATAGCGATCAAGTTGGGTGATTTCTTGATCGGATAGGCGCAGGCCTAGCTTGGTTCTGCGCCAAATAATATCTTCAACCGTTTGTGCCCATTCGTTGGTAATAAGGTAATCCACCTCTTTTTGGTACAGGCTTGCACCAAAGTTCATACCTAAATCGCCTAGGCTTTGTGCGTCTTGCAAAATGTCTTTTGCGCAGGTGCCATAGGTGCGAACCCAGCGTTTAACCAAAGCTTCTGGTAACCATGGGTATTCGCGACTTAAACGCTGCTTTAACTCATCTGGAAGGCCAAAGTCGCCGCCTGGCAAGGTGCCTGTTTTGGTCCACGTAGCACCTGCTTGCGGGAAATACTCGCAAATGGCATTGGTTGCAGCTTCCGCAAGCTTACGGTAAGTGGTGATTTTTCCGCCAAATACCGACAAGACGGGGGCTTTGCCGTTGTTATCTTGAATTTCAAAGGTGTAGTCGCGCGTTACGGCTTGGGCTGAGCCTGCCTCGTTATCCAGCAGTGGGCGAACACCTGAGTAGGTGTGAACCACATCCGACGCCTTCAAATTGCACTTGAAGTACTGCTTGGTGATCGAAACTAGGTAATCAATCTCTGCTTGATCAATGGCAACCTTACGAGGGTCGCCTTTGTATTCGTGATCGGTGGTGCCAATAAGTGAGAAGTCATCCTCGTAAGGGATAACAAACACAATTCGGCCGTCGGCATTTTGAAGAATGTAGGCTTCTTCTTGGTCATGAATTTTAGGTACCACAATGTGGCTACCTTTAATAAGACGAATTTGCTTAGGTGCTTTTTGCTCAAAGGTTGAGCCAAACAAGCTAGAAACCCATGGCCCTGCCGCATTGGCAATTGCCTTCGCTTTTATAATTTGCGAAGCGCCAGTATTTAGGTCGACCAGCGTCACTTCCCATAACTCTCCGACGCGAACCGCTTTTGTGCATTGTGTTCGCGTAAGAATGGTGGCGCCTTTTTGTTGTGCTAGCTTTGCGTTCAGGACAACAAGTCGAGCATCATCAACCCAGCCATCCGAGTACTCAAAACCCTTGGTGACTGAGCTGACAATGGGGTCATCTTTTTTAAATTTAACGCTTTTGGAGCCACTTAAACGTTTTCGTTTTGCGAGGTGATCGTACATAAACAATCCAATACGAATCATCCAAGCAGGGCGTAGGTGTGGTTGGTGAGGCAAAATAAAGCGCATTGGCCACATGATGTGGGGAGCGTTTTCCAGCAGGGTTTCACGCTCTGCTAAAGCCTCTTTTACAAGGCGGAACTCGTAGTATTCAAGGTAACGTAAGCCACCGTGAATCAATTTGCTGCTGTTTGACGAGGTTGCTGAAGCTAGGTCATCCATTTCGCAAAGTGCTACGGATAAGCCTCGGCCCGCTGCGTCCGCTGCGATGCCTACACCGTTTACTCCGCCCCCAATGACTAATAGGTCGTGGACAGTAGAAGTAGGGGTCATGGGTTTTGCCTCCTCGCGCGCCACTTTCGTTATTAATAAAAAGTAGGCATTTATTTTCAATTTGGTCAGTTAATTGTTCGAATGCGCTAACTATAATGTTCATTAACGAACAAAATCAACCATAAAAGAAAATAAATTTACGAATAGGCGTAAAAAAAGCAACATATTTTCATTTAAGAAAATTTAAGTTGCTTAAATTAAGATAAATGTAGGGTGTGAGGGCGAAAAGTGATTGAAATCTAGCTTTATGGCTAAGCGATATGGACAGGAATGTCGCTCTCTGAAAGCATTTCTGAGATTTGCTCTGGTGGTGTGGCATCGGTAAACAACGCGTCAATTTGGTTGATGGTTCCAAGCCTAACCATGGCACTGCGGCCAAATTTAGAGTTATCAGCCGCTAAAAATACATGTTGAGAGTGCTCAATGATCGCTTGGGCGACTTTGACCTCTCGGTAGTCGAAGTCAAGCAAGACACCGTCGTGGCTAATACCGCTGATACCGATGATGCCGTAGTCCATTTGGAACTGGCTAATAAATTCGCTGGTGGCTTCACCGACAATGCCTCCATCGCGGTGTCGTACCTCACCGGCAGCAATAATTACGGTAAAGTCCTGCTTAGCCGATAAAATAGAGGCAACATGAATGTTATTAGTCACAACGCGTAAGTCTTTGTGGTTGAGTAGTGCACGTGCGATGGTCTCGGTGGTTGTGCCAATATTAATGAACAACGATGAACCGTTAGGTATAGACTGAGCGATGAGTTGTGCGATTCGCTCTTTTTCAGCCAAATGCATAATTTTGCGAGACTGATAAGGTGCGTTCACGGTGCTTGAGCTACTGCCCGCGCCGCCATGTAAACGTTTTACTTTCTTTGCATCGGCTAACTGGTTAAGGTCACGGCGAATCGTTTGTGGTGTTACTTTAAAGTGGTCTACAAGCTCATCAATGCTGATAAATCCCTTATCCTTTACAAGTGTAACGATTTCTTGTTGGCGCTGAGTTTGAGACATATAAGTTAACCTAATATCGAAAGTAGGGGAGTAGTACGCAGTCCTTATCTGTTCCGGATTATAGCTTAAGTTGTATGCAATCCGGAAAAGCTTAATAAATTCAAGCAAGTAAAAATAAAATGTTCGTTTTCGAAAAAAGTATTTCCGTTTTTGAAAGGTGTTGTTTACAATTTCGAACAATTTGGAACATATTAAAATAAAAATGGGCTTCGATTATGTCAAAGTACTTACTTTCAATAGATCAGGGAACAACAAGCACCCGTGCAGTGCTTTTTGATCAGCAAGGGCGTGTCTTTGCGATTTCACAACAAGAGTTTGACCAGCATTTTCCGCAAGATGGCTGGGTAGAACACAATCCGCTAGACCTTCTTGAGACGGTAAAACTTACCTGTAATAACGTTTTAAAAGAAAACAGCTTAACGGCAAATGATGTTATTGCCATTGGTATCACAAACCAGCGCGAGACCACGGTTGTCTGGGATAAGGTAACCGGTGAGGTTTTGTACAATGCCATTGTATGGCAAGACCGACGAACCGCCGCTTTTTGTGAGCAGTTGGCTGAAACAGGGCTAGGTGACTTAATCACTCAAAAAACAGGCTTGTTGATTGACCCTTACTTCTCGGCTTCAAAGATTAAATGGATATTAGACAACGTTGAAGGCGCACGTGAACGCGCTGAAGAGAGTGAGTTGTTGTTTGGCACCGTAGACACCTACCTTATGTGGCACATGACCGGGCGCGAAGTGCACAACACAGACGCTACCAATGCCTCACGTACGCTCTTATTTAATATTCACAACCAAGACTGGGATGACGAGCTGCTTGATATTTTTGGTGTGCCTCGCTCTATGTTACCTAAAGTGCTCGACTCTTCTGATGAGTTTGGTGTCACCGAAGCAGAGTTTTTAGGCGGCAGTGTACCTATTCTGGGTGTGGCTGGTGATCAACAAGCAGCCCTGTTTGGTCAGGCATGTTTCGAAAAAGGAATGGCGAAAAGTACTTACGGCACAGGCTGTTTCTTAATGCTAAATACCGGCGAACAAGCGCTCAGCTCTAAAAATCGCTTGTTAACCACGGTTGCTTACCGCATTAACGGCAAGCCAACCTATGCGCTCGAAGGCAGTATCTTTATTGCGGGCGCAACCATTCAGTGGTTGCGTGATGGTTTGCAGCTGCTTAAGTGTGCATCTGAAGCGGAACCGCTCGCCCAACAAACGCCGCTTGATCATGGTGTCTTTATGGTGCCCGCCTTTACGGGTTTGGGTGCACCTTATTGGGATCCTAACGCACGAGGTGCTATTTTCGGCTTAACTCGTGATACGGGTATTAAAGAGATTGTGACTGCAGGCTTACAGTCAGTGTGTTACCAAACTAAAGACTTGCAACGGGCAATGGAAAACGATGGTGTTCGTCCAGTGCAGTTGCGTGTCGATGGCGGCATGGTAGCAAACAACTGGGTATTGTCGTTCTTGTCCGATATTTTGGGTGCGAAAGTAGATCGCCCTGAAATTATTGAGACAACTGCCTTGGGTGTGGCTTACTTAGCGGGCTTAAAGGCGGGAGTATTTGAGTCGTTAGAGCAGCTATCTGAGATGTGGCACTGCGATCAGCGCTTTGAGCCTAAAATGAGCAAAGAAGAACGTGATGGTTTTTATGCACGTTGGCAAGATGCCGTGCGTCGCGTTCAGGGGTAGCTTTTAGCTGGAGAATACTCTGTGATTAACCAAAAAAGGCTGGGTTTATCCCGGCCTTTTATGTTTTTACGCCCAGCTCTTTTAGGCGTTTATAGAGGGTGTTTCGGCTAATGCCAAGTGCTTTGGCTGTTCGTGAAATATTACCCTTATTGATTTTATATTGGTGGAGTACTTCGTCCTGCGCTGAGCGGTCTGAAGAGGTCTCGGTTGTTTGTGGTGATTCAGAAGGTGCCTCAGATGTTGTTTTATTGGGGTCTGTCGGCGTAATTTCGTTGAAAAAGCTATCGGGCAGATGCCATGGTGCGAGTGCTGTCGATTGCGCCATTGCGCAGGCAACAGCCAGTGTGTACTTGAGCTGCTTTAAGTTACCAGGCCACGGGTGTGATACCAACAAGTTCATTAGTTCTTGCGGGACAGGGTGGTGCGTGCCTGTTTGCTGGTTGTATATGTCAGTAATCAAATGCTCAAGGTCAGTGCGCTTATGCAGCGGTGGCATATCAATCATTAGTCCCGCGAGGTGGTGGTAAAGGTCATCTCTGAACTTGCCTGCTTTGACCTGTGCTTTTAAATCACATTGCGTTGAGGTAATGACCGTTAGGTTTGCGACATAGGATTTGTCGCCATTAATAGGTGTGACAGCGCCATCACTTAACACCTCGAGTAAACGGCTTTGGTGAGACAGCGGGAACTCCGATATTTCATTCAGGAATAAAATGCCTTTGTTCGACTGGCGAACAGCACCAATGTGCTCAAACTCCTCGGAATCGATGCCAAACAGGAGTCTGCCGAGCTTGTCGTACTCTAGTGTAGAGCAGTTAATTTGAATAAACGGATAGGCCGCTTTAGTGCTATTTGCGTGCAGCTTGCGCGCAAAAGTCTCTTTGCCTGTGCTGGTATCGCCGTTGAGTAGCACGGGAATGTTTTTATCAAGGATAGATTGCGCCATCGCAAAATTTCGTTGCAGGCGTTGATCTTGGTATATCTCTTGAGTATTAATTACCGTGGTATGTGGTTCCTTAGGTGTGTGGGTTTTGCGAAAGTCGGGTGCAACGGTAAACGGCCTTGCAGGCTTTTGAATGGTGACATACATCTTGTACTTTCCTAATGCCATCACTTCAAGAACACCGCCTTCGGGGGCGTTCTTTAATTCGAATAGGCGGCATTGAAAGATCTCTTCAACACTTTGTAATGCAAGTTCATGACGCAGCAGCATTTGGGCTCGTCGGTTAGCCGAAATAATGGTGCCGCTCTCATTAAAAGCAACGAGCCCAATCCATTGGCTGTCGAGGGTGTCTGGACTGGTATTAAAGGTCAGTAAAAAGTCGTCGGTCCAAAACTTACTTTGAATCAGTCGGTTTTCTACCGACTGAGACATCATTTTCACCATGCCCAGTGTGTGCATTTGTGGCAGGTAAGCATCACTGGATACATCAAGCACCGCAACGAGTTTGTTGTTGGTGTCATAAATCGGCGCAGCCGACCCCATCATAAATCGGTTGTACTTTAAGTAGTGCTCGTCTCTTTGTACCTGAACGGCTTGGCCGGTGGCAATGGCTGTGCCAATGGCATTTGTACCCCTAATTTCCTCAGACCAGTTCGCACCCTCGTGTAGTGTTTGGCCGTTTTCGCCTTTGATTTTTCGCTTATCGCCCCAGCAATTCAAAATATGACCGTATTGGTCAGCCATCATGACCAGGCAGCTTGAGTTGGACAGCATACTGGCGTAGTGGGGGAGTACGTCTTCGCTGGTAGTGCCTAAAAGGAAGTTGTATTCGTGCTGAACGTCTTTTAGCTCTCCGGTTTGAAGGCATTCAGCCGTCGGCTTTGTTTCATGGGTTAAGCCATGTGATTCGGAGCGCTTCCATGAGTCGGTAATAATTTGATTGTGGTTGTTCTTTGTACTGCTCATGGTGTTCACCGCTGCATAAAGTGTTCAGATCGTTAGTTTAACTGTTCATCTAAAGTGTTCAATAGTGTTCAAAGTCGTTTTAGGTACTGAACAGTGATTTTCATTTTCTCTCAAAAATAGCTAAAAACGAAAATTAATTATTCGTTTTTTTCAGTTACTAGCTTCATTTTAAAAAATATTAGTTTTTTCTTCCATTTTTTATTGTTTATGGCATTATCGGTTTTCGATTTCGAACTTGGTGGTTCGTTATCAGTGATTGCAAAAATGTAACAAGCGTTTTTGGTCTTACTAAACCGAAGATAAGAAAAATAAAGGACAACACCATGTCTCTTTCTCTAAAGAATGTGTCACGGGTGGTTGATGGTGAGAGTCATTTAGATGACATCAACCTCACACTTGAGGCTGGTTCATTCAATGTGCTACTTGGACGTACACTTGCCGGTAAAACATCGCTTATGCGAGTAATGGCAGGCTTAGACCGTCCAACCACAGGATCTGTGCTAATGAACGGCGTCGATGTGACTGGCGTGCCTGTTCAGCAGCGAAACATATCAATGGTTTACCAGCAGTTTATTAACTACCCTGGCTGGACTGTTTTTGAAAATATCGCATCACCTTTACGCTTAGAGCGTGTCCCAGAAGATGAAATCAAGCGCCGTGTGCTTGAGACTGCCGAGATGTTGCATATTGAACCTTACTTGCAACGTAAGCCCCTTGAGCTATCGGGTGGTCAGCAGCAGCGTACGGCAATGGCGCGTGCACTTGTAAAAGACGCAAGCCTTATCTTATTTGATGAACCTTTGGTGAACTTGGATTACAAACTCCGTGAAGAGTTGCGCCAAGAAATTCGCCAATTGCTTAAAGCACGTAACTCAATTGCTGTTTATGCCACCACCGAGCCTAATGAAGCACTCGCTTTAGGGGGTGTAACGACTTTGCTACACGAAGGGCGTGTTATTCAGTCGGGGCAGGCGTCAGAGGTTTACCGCAATCCGGTTGATATGGATGCCGCAAAACTCTTCAGTGAGCCGCAAATTAACCTGATTAAAGGCTTTATTTCTGAAACCGAAGTGACCTTTGATGACACGGCTCACTTCCCACTTAACCAAGACCTTTCGGGCTTCCGTCCGGGCGATTATTACTTTGGTGTTCGCCCTAGCCACATTGGTTTGGTTCCACATGCGGATGATGATTTAGAAGTCTCAGTACGTGTAGAAGTCGCTGAAATCAGTGGCTCCGAGACTTTCATGCACGTTAAGAACGACCACTTTAGCTTGGTTCTACAGTTGTCGGGTGTCCACGAATACCACACGGATACGCCGATCAAAGTGTATTTACCTACTCATAAGCTTTTTGTATTTGGCCTCGACGGCAAAATGCTAAAAGCCCCGAACCAGCTAAATAAAGGGGTTTAACGATGGCTGAGATTCATTTGAAGCAGTTGGCTCACAGTTATCTTGCCGAGCCTAAATCACCAAAAGACTATGCAATTTTGCAAATGGAGCATGTATGGCAGCAGGGTGGTGCTTATGCACTGTTAGGCCCGTCGGGCTGCGGTAAAAGTACCTTGCTTAACATTATCTCGGGTTTGGTTTCGCCTTCAGAAGGCGAGGTACTATTCGATGGCGAGCGTGTGAACGACATGTCGCCAGCCGAGCGAAACATTGCGCAGGTTTTTCAGTTTCCTGTGATTTACGACTCGATGACGGTGTTCGACAACTTGGCATTCCCGTTAAAGAACATGAAAGTTGCCGAGTCAAAAATTCAGAAGAAAGTCCTTGAGATCGCCGAGATTCTTGAGCTTCAAGACTTGCTCTACAAAAAAGCAAAAAACCTGACTGCAGACGAAAAGCAAAAAGTGTCCATGGGTCGTGGCCTTGTTCGTGACGACGTATCAGCGATTCTTTTTGATGAGCCCCTGACGGTGATCGACCCCCACTTAAAGTGGAAATTGCGTCGTAAGCTTAAGCAAATCCATGAGCAGTTTAACCTGACCATGGTGTATGTGACCCACGACCAGCTAGAGGCTGCGACGTTCGCTGACAAAATTGCGCTGATGTACGAAGGCCGCATCGTGCAGTTTGGTACCCCCCGTGAGCTGTTTGAAAAACCTAACCATACCTTTGTTGGTTACTTTATTGGCAGCCCAGGTATGAACATCATTGAAGTGGAGCGCAATGGCAACGACTTGGTATTTCAAGGTCATCGTTTCACGTTGAGCGACGGGTTAGCAAAAGAAGTCGCGCAGTACGATACCCAAAATATCAAAATGGGCATTCGCCCAGAGTTTGTCCATACCTCGATTAACCCGATGGAAGGGGCGTACCCATGTGACGTGTTACACATTGAAGATTTGGGTACTTACAAAATTTTGACCCTAAACCTGTCGGGTATCGAGTTAAAAGCGCGTTTAGAAGAAGACCAAGCCGTGCCTGCAGAAACCGCCTATGTGAGTTTCCCTTCGCAGTGGTTAAAGGTCTACGTCGACGAGTACTTGGTAGAGGAGGCGCAAGCATGATTAAGGTAGAAAACAATAAAGCATGGTTTTTAGTCCTACCCGTTGTGTTGTTGGTTGCCTTTTCGGCAGTCGTTCCTTTGATGACGGTAGTTAACTATTCGGTTCAAGATATCTTTGACCAAAATACGGCATTCTTTGTGGGTGCTGATTGGTACCGCGAAATCTTACAAGACGACCGTCTTCAAGATTCGTTAGTTCGCCAGTTTATTTTCTCATTCTTCGTTTTACTGATTGAGATTCCTTTGGGTATAGCAGTTGCACTTATGATGCCTAAAAAAGGCTGGGGTGCTTCGGCATGTCTGATTCTTTTAGCGATTCCGCTACTTATTCCACTTAACGTTGTGGGTACTATCTGGCAGGTATTCGGTCGTACTGACATTGGCTTATTTGGTGCCGCGATGGTCGGTTTAGGTATCGATTATAACTATGCCTCTAATCCTTTAGATGCTTGGTTTACCGTTCTGCTAATGGATGTTTGGCACTGGACATCGTTGGTTGCATTGCTGTGTTACTCGGGTTTACGTGCCATTCCAGAGGCTTACTACCAAGCAGCAAGTATCGACCGTGCTTCAGGTTGGGCAATCTTTAAATACATTCAGCTTCCACGCCTACGCAGCGTACTTGTAATCGGTATTCTGCTGCGCTTTATGGACAGCTTCATGATCTTTACCGAGCCGTTCGTTTTGACCGGTGGTGGCCCGGGTAACTCGACAACATTCCTGAGTCAAACGTTAACGCAAATGGCCATTGGTCAATTTGATATTGGACCAGCAGCTGCATTCTCGCTGATCTACTTCTTGATTGTTCTTTTAGTGAGCTGGTTATTCTTCACCACTATTTCTCACTTGGATAAAAAGAGCTAATCGTCTGCGTTTGCGAAAAACATAACTTATTTCATTTTAGGAATAGTCATGGAACACACAATAAAAAGTAAAATTGGCATCTGTGCCTATATAGCATTTGTTTTATTGCCCATTTATTGGCTTGTTAATATGTCGTTTAAAACAAACGAAGAAATATTAGGAAAGCTAACACTTTGGCCCGAGAATTTAACCTTTGATAACTACATCACTATTTTTAGCGATGCTACTTGGTACATGGGTTATATCAACTCTATTACTTATGTAACCCTAAACGTAATTATTACGTTGGTGGTTGCATTACCCGCGGCTTACGCATTTAGCCGTTATAAATTTGTTGGCGATAAGCAGTTATTTTTCTGGTTGTTGACCAACCGTATGGCGCCGCCTGCAGTATTTTTGTTGCCATTCTTTCAGCTTTACTCGTCGGTTGGCTTATTCGATACGCACATTGCGGTTGCCTTGGCTCACTGCCTATTTAGTGTGCCGCTCGCGGTTTGGATCCTTGAAGGCTTTATGTCGGGTGTGCCACGTGAAATTGACGAAATGGCTTACATCGATGGTTACAGCTTTAACAAGTTCTTCGTGAAGATCTTTATTCCTCTCATCGGTCCAGGTATTGGTGTGACTGCATTCTTCAGCTTTATGTTCTCTTGGGTAGAGCTGTTGCTGGCACGGACACTGACCTCTGTTGAGGCAAAGCCCATTGGTGCAATTATGACGCGTACCGTAGGTGCAGATGGTATCGATTGGGGTGTTTTGTCTGCTGCAGGTGTACTCACAATTATTCCGGGATTGTTAGTGATTTGGTTTGTTCGGAACCACGTTGCTAAAGGTTTCGCCCTAGGTCGAGTGTAGGAGACTAATGATGAATTGGATGGCTTGGACTCTACCTACTGCAATTTTCTTCGCAACAATTGCATGTATTTTGGTGGCTATGACTGTTTACGAAATAAAATCTCCGTGTGTTGAGCGTAAAGGTTTTTTACCTATCTCAACCACGCGTGGTGATCGCCTATTTATTGGCTTGCTGGTCAGTGCATATATTCACTTGGCAGTTGCAGGCTTTACCGGATTAGCGCTTTGGTTAGCGCTAGTAATTTCCACTGTTTGGCTTTTTATAGTCTTAAAGTGGGGTTAATTCTCTTTTAATAATTTAAAGGAGTAACAGCCCGAGTTTTAAATAAGCTTGGGCTACAAAATCTAAGTTTTACTTATGAGGTTAATATGAACAAAAATAAAAACTGGCCTAAACGAGTTCTACTAAGTGCTGCGGTATCTTTAGCTGTTTTTGGTGCGAACGTCCAAGCGGATCAATACAGTGATGCGGCTAAAAAATGGGTTTCTGAAGAGTTTCAAGAGTCAACTCTTTCGCCAGAGCAACAGCTAAGAGAATTAGCGTGGTTTGCAAAAGCAGCTGAGCCTTTCCGCGGCATGACCATTAATGTGGCGTCTGAAACGATTGCAACTCACGAATACGAGTCAAAAGTTCTAGCGAAAGCATTTGAAGAGATTACAGGTATTAAAGTTGTTCATGATTTGATCCAAGAAGGCGATGTGGTTGAAAAACTGCAAACGCAAATGCAGTCTGGTCGTAACATTTACGATGCCTTTATCAGCGATTCTGACTTGATTGGTACTCACTTCCGGTACGGTAAAGTGGTTCCAATTTCTGACATGATCAAGGGTGATGCAAAAGACTACACGTTGCCGACCTTGAACCTCGATGACTTTATTGGCTTGGACTTTACGCGTGGCCCAGACGGTAAAATTTACCAGTTGCCGGTTCAGCAGTTTGCTAACCTTTACTGGTTCCGTGCTGACTGGTTTGAACGTGAAGACCTAAAAAGTCAGTTTAAAGGTATCTATGGTTACGACCTAGGTGTACCTGTGAACTGGTCTGCTTACGAAGACATCGCTGAATTCTTCTCGGTTCATGTTAAAGAGATCGACGGTGAGACTGTTTACGGTCACATGGATTACGGTAAGAAAGATCCATCATTGGGCTGGCGTTTCACCGATGCTTGGTTCTCTATGGCAGGCGCGGGCGACAAAGGTCTGCCTAATGGTTTGCCAGTAGATGAATGGGGTATTCGTGTGGAAGACTGTCATCCAGTGGGCTCGAGTGTTGAGCGTGGTGGTGCGACCAACGGCCCAGCCGCTGTTTACGCGACGACTAAATACGTTGACTGGTTGCGTGACTATGCGCCACCGCAAGCACAAGGTATGACCTTCTCTGAAGCCGGTCCTGTGCCTGCACAAGGTAACATTGCTCAGCAAATCTTCTGGTACACAGCGTTCACAGCGGCGATGACAAAAGAAGGCTTGCCTGTAGTGAACGAAGATGGCACACCAAAATGGCGTATGGCGCCTTCACCAAAAGGTCCATACTGGGAAGAGGGCATGAAGCTGGGCTACCAAGATACCGGTGCTTGGACATTCATGACATCTACTCCAGACAAGCGTCGTTTGGCTGCATGGTTGTACGCTCAGTTTACCGTGTCTAGCACAGTCTCGTTGAAGAAAACTTTGGTTGGCCTCACACCAATTCGTGAGTCTGATATCTTCTCTGAAGCAATGACCGAAGCGGCTCCAAAACTAGGTGGTTTGGTTGAGTTCTACCGCAGCCCTGCACGTCTACAATGGACACCAACTGGCACCAACGTTCCGGATTACCCGAAACTGGCTCAGCTTTGGTGGCAGTACATTGCTGAAGCAGCGAATGGTGAAAAAACCCCACAACAAGCACTGGATGGCCTAGCGGCTGCGCAAGACAAGGTGCTGCAGCGTTTGGAACGTGCGAAGGTTCAGCCTGAGTGTGGCCCTAAGCTAAATCCGAAGGTTGATCCACAAGAGTGGTTGTCTAAGCCTGGTGCACCTAAAGCGAAGCTTGCTAATGAGAAGCCGCAGGGTAAGACAGTTGCATACAAAGACCTAATCGAGAGCTGGAAGTCTGATCGCTAACGACAGAAAGTAATTGATTGCCCAACCCCGATGCGGTTGCTCTACAAAAGCAGCTACATCGGGGTTTTTTATTGCCTAATGCTCAGCTCGGCATTAATACCTTTTGATAAGGTAATAATGTTTGCAGTCTGAGCGACGAGGGAGTAAACCTTGCTAATCATTCCCGTGGAGAACAACATGTCAGACAATCAAACACAAACGCCTTCGGTGGTTCGTGGCCAATGCCTATGTGGCCAAGTGGCAGCCGAAGTATCGGTTCCGTTTAATCGCTTTTTTCAATGTTACTGCAACCGCTGTCGTAAAAAGAGCGGTGGTGCATTTGCCGCACTCTTGTTTACCTCTGCAGAGAGCCTTAAGTGGCTTAAAGGTGAGGACTTGGTGAAGCGATTTGATTTGCCAGAAGCTGAGGTCTTTAGCACGGCTTTTTGTTCGAACTGTGGTTCGCCTGTGCCCTTTTTAAGTCGTCGCCCTGGAGTGTTGTCAGTTCCAGCGGGCTTTTTAGATAACGACCCGATGATTCGCCCTGAGGCGAATATCTTTACCGAAGAAACCGTGTGCTGGTTTGAAGAGGGGCAAAAAGCGCCTCGGTTTGACCAATACCCCATTACCCCTAAATAACCATGGGATCGGTCGCACGGATGCCTTGGGGAGCCGTGACCTTAGCCTTAGTAGCGGGGTGGGTGAATGCTGTGGGCCTTTTTGGGTTTGAGCACCAGTCTATCTCGCACCTTTCGGGGTTGGCGACCTTATTGGGCGCGGCGGGCGCTCAAGGGCAGGGCGTGCAGGGGTTACACCTACTGGCCATTGTTATTTGCTTTTGGCTCGGTGCAGTTGTTTCTGGCACGCGTTTGGCGGCAACCTGTGAGCGGCAAGGGCCAATGTTACTCCAAGGCTGCGATACGATTTTACTCACATTTGAAGCGCTGCTGTTTGCGGCATCGTACTGGATTTTGGCCGAAGGGTCGGCGATTGGCCACTACACGGCGTCTGCAGCTTGTGGCTTACAAAACGCTATGACCACGCAGCTCAGTCGTGGCCAAATTCGTTCCACCCATGTGACCGGGCTATTTACCGACTTAGGCTTAATGCTTGGCGCCCGTATGCGCGGAGTGCGTTTACACGGCGGGCGTGTCGCAGCATTTACCTTGCTAATTATTGGCTTTGTAGCAGGCGGTGGTTTGGGCGCGACTGTGTTTAACATGCTGCACTATGGCGCTTTGTTAGTTCCCGCAGGCTTATGTGCTGCTTTAGCTGTGCTTAGCCGCTTTTGGCGGTGTTAATGCCTTTCTTTTTAACTGTTAGCCGTTAAGCCGGTAAATAACGGTCGCGGCGAAGCAGTGTTATCCAATTGAGGTCAACCTGATCTGGGTGGTCTTGCGGGCTGGGCTTGTACTCAGCTCCTAGTGGCTGTTTGTAACCTAGCTGGGCAATGTGGTCAAAAATATGCGCGTAGTTAAGCTCGCCTGTATCGGGCTCTTGCCGTGCAGGCACTGAGGCAAACTGAATGTGGCCGATGTGTGGTAAAAGGCTGATTAAGCGCTCGCAAATATCGCCTTCCATAATTTGTACGTGGTAGCAGTCAAACATCAGCTTTAGGTTGGGTAACCCCAACGCTTCGATAATTTCTATCGCTTGGCCTGTTGTTTTTAAAAAGTAGTGGGGCGCATCGCGGTGGTTTAGCGGCTCTATCAGTAAGGTGATGTTATGGGCTTTGGCCTGCTCTACCGCGTAGGCGAGGTTGCTCATAAAGGTCTCTTTAGCTTCATTCCCTGTGGCGTTACCAGCCATCACATGGACGTTTTTTGCACCTATTTCTGCAGCATAACTCAGTGCTTGATCAATTGATGCTTTGGCCCGTTCCACTTGGTCGGGTAGCGCACACAAGCCAAACTCCCCTTGGTCCAATTGGCCTGGGTGGGTGTTAATGCCCAACATCGGCAGCCCGGTGGTCTCTAGCGCAGCTTTTACATCAGCGACTTTGTGCTCGTAAGGCCAGTGACACTCAACGGCAGCAAAGCCCGCTTGGTGCGCTAATATAATCGCATCGGCGAGTGGTAGGTGGTTCCATAAAAAGCCAAGGTTGGCAGAAAACGGCATGGCGGTTCCCTCGTTTTTTACTCGCGTATTTATTCTTTTATTTTCGTTATTGAATGCAAAGCGTTTTAACAGTTCTTGCAGTCTAATCTAACGCGGCGAGCTTGTCTGCGATGCAATGGTAGGCGGCTATGCGTCGTTGGTTGTCGGGGCATCCTGTGGCTTGCTTGCGTTGATAATGCGCAAGCTGTTGCTGTGCGTAGGTTAAGGCTCGTGCTCGCGAGTCGGCACAGTGATATTGCCAGAGCTGATCGCCACAGAGTGATACAGCTGGCTTGGCTGGTTGGTTGCAGCTTCGGCTAGCGCCGATGACCTCGTAGATGCGTTGGCGCTCTTCCACGAGGTGCTCAAAGCGCAGGCTAAAGTCTTTGCTGGCTAGCTGCCCCCGTAGTTCTGGTGTGTAGCGCACAGGGCAAACGAGAATATCAAAGTCGGTGTTGGGGTTGTATTCGCAAATGTTTGCTACTAGGTCGCCAGCCAAATCGCCACCGATCCCGGCAATAATGACAAGATGTCGGCCTTGGTAGTGGGCTAGAGGCAGTTGATTAGCGTCTAAGCAATGTACCGACAGTTGCCGTTGTTCACCGTTTGCGAGTGAAATGCATTGGGGTTGCAGCTTATCGGTAATGCTTGGGACACAGTCGACCAGATGCACATACGGCGCTTTTTGTTGTTCAAACAGTGTTAAACCTAGGTGGCCGTGGTCGCAGCAGACATCCCACAGGTGATGATAAGCGGGCGCAGTTGTATCGGCTGCATCGGTGGTTGAGGGCACAAGCGCTGCAAGTGTCCGAAGGCGTTTGCCTAGTTTCATAAGTCTATCGAGCTGGTGGATGTGGGTAGGTCGCTATAAACACGGGCGACATTTTGCCACAAAACAGCAGTGCTTGCGGTATCTAAGGTTGCTAATCTGAGTTGGTCGTATTTTGTACAGCTGGAGGCAGTGAGGTACCTCAAGCATTGGATACTAACGCCAAAGCACACTTAAAAAGGAAAGAACGAGCAAGTTTAGAACGCGAGAAAGCTTAAAAAGCGAGAAAGCGCAAAAAAAAGCGAGAAAGCTTATAAAAGGAGCCAAAATATGAAGCCATGGATAGGCTGTTTCATCGTATTAACGCTATCTGGTTGTACACCTCAGCCAGAGCGAACTTCAACCCATCAAACACCTACCGAGTGGGTGTTTGTGCATTTTAATGTGCTCGAGCTAGAGCGCCCTAAAAGCTACTTTTATTATGCCAAGGTCAGTCGCGAACGGCTTGCGACCCTGACCACCCCCGAGGGTAGTCGCGGCTTTATTCGCCTACACGATGTGAAGTACTGGGATGATGAGCAACGCATTCAAAACTATCGCGATGGTGAAAACAGTGGCGAGTTGGTATTTAACCTCAAAGACCTAGTGCGATTAAGCGTGGTCCACCAAGCACCTGTGGCGGGGTTAGGGTATGAGCAATTTCAGTCGAGTTTTGATGCCAGCTTGGCTCAGTCGCCCTAAAAAGCTAAGCCTGTGTACAGCGTTTAGTTCAATAAATTTTATGCCAGATGGCACAGGCGAACAATGAATAAAAAAATAGCGCCACAATATAAAAAACATGAGGCAGTTTGCCTAGTCTATGCTCTAATGCCAAAAGTGAAGTGGCGAGGCCGCTTCGCCTTTTTGTAGCTTTTTAGCGTTGAAACAGCGCGATGGTTTTTGGCTGCGTTTCTTCGCCCGTAGGTGGCTTTCATGTCTGACGATACCCTGCTCGACCAACCCGAACACAAACTTAATCTTCGACACCTGACCCTTGAGGACTATCCTGCCATTAAAAAGGTGATGGATGAGGTGTATCCCGATTTGGGGGGCGCGTTTCCTGAAAAACAATTTCGCGCTCAGCTTACCGTCTTCCCCGAAGGGCAAATCTGTATTGAAGACCACGGCGAGGTCGTTGCTGCTGCGTTTGCCGTTATCGTCGATTACGATAAATTTGGCGACCACCATACCTATGACCAAATCACCGGTAATGCTTACCTAACTACCCATGACCCATTAGGTGATGTGCTGTACGGCGTTGATGTGTTTGTATCGCCACGCTATCGTGATATGCGTTTGGGCCGTCGCTTGTATGAAGGGCGCAAAGAACTTTGCCAGAACCTCAACCTCAAGGCGATAGTGGCGGGTGGTCGTATCCCGCGTTACAAAAACTACAGTAAAGAGCTCTCGCCGCAAGAATACCTTGACCAAGTTAAGCGTAAAAAAATCTACGACCCGATTTTAACCTTTCAAATCTCAAACGGCTTTGAGGCCAAGCGGATTCTGACTGACTACTTGCCCGAAGATAAAGAGTCTCATGGCTATGCGGTATTACTGGAGTGGACCAACCTTTATTACGAACCGAAGAAAACACAGTTGGTGGGTGCGACGCGCACGACAGCTCGTGTGGGGTGTGTGCAATGGCAAATGCGTCCGTTTGAGTCGGTTGAAGACTTTTTACAGCAGGTAGAGTTTTTTGTAGACGCACTCTCGGACTATCAGTGTGACCTGGCGCTGTTCCCTGAGTTTTTTAGTGCGCCGTTAATGGGGTTGGATAATCACAAAACCTCGCTGGACTCGATTAAAGCTTTGGCTCAATACAGTGGCGAAATTGTCGAGGCGATTTCGCAGTTGGCGGTGGCTTACAATATCAATGTTATCGCTGGTTCTATGCCGGTCATTGATAACGATGAGCTACTGAACATTGCCTACCTTTGTCGTCGCGATGGCACCATCGATGCCCAATACAAGCTGCACCCAACGCCCTATGAAAAGCGCGCTTGGATCATGCAAGGTGGTAACGAGCTCAAAGTATTCGATACCGACTTTGGTAAAATTGGCATCTTGATTTGCTACGACGTGGAGTTTCCTGAACTGGCGCGATTGCAGTCAGAGCACGGTATGCAAATGCTGTTTGTGCCGTTTTGGACTGACAGTAAAAACAGCTACCTGCGGGTTCGCTGTTGCGCCCAAGCACGTGCGATTGAAAACGAATGCTATGTAGCCATTGCCGGTAGTGTCGGTAACTTGCCGAATGTAGATGGGGCCGATATTCAGTATGCGCAGTCAGCGGTATTTTCGCCGTCTGACTTCTCGTTCCCGCACGATGCCATTATGGCAGAGACCACACCAAACACCGAAATGACCCTGATTGTCGATCTCGACTTGGATAAGCTAAATCAGCTGCAGAATGAGGGCTCGGTGCGAAACTACCTCGACCGTCGTCGTGATCTATACAAAATTCAGTGGACAGGGGACTAGCACCCGTGAAGTTATTTAATTGCCAGTCGTGTGGCCAAACCCTGATGTTTGAAAACACCCAGTGCGAGGCCTGTGGCCACGCATTGGGCTTTGTTGCTCCCTCGTTAAGCTTGCACGCGTTAACACCTGTGGAAGGTGGTTTTCAGTTACTGGGAGACACCTCGGGCAACCTTTGGCGTTATTGCGATAACCATCAACACGGTGCATGTAACTGGTTGGTGACGGGTGAGGATCAACTTTGCACTGCCTGCGAGCTTAATCGCTATATCCCTAACCTCAATGGCATTGAGGAGAAAGAGGCGTGGCAGCAACTAGAATTTGCCAAGCATCGTTTGGTTTACAGTTTGTTGCGTTTAAACCTGCCTGTGGTGAGTAAAGTGGCATCGCCCGACGGTCTCGCTTTTGACTTTATTTCGGAAGAGAACCAAGTGCCCGAAGAGGCCAGCACACTCACAGGCCATGCCGATGGCCAAGTCACGATTAATGCGGCCGAAGCGGATGCGGTTGAACGCGAGCAAATGCGCGAAGACATGAACGAGTCTTACCGTACGCTTATTGGTCATTTTCGCCATGAAGTCGGCCATTATTATTGGGATGTTCTGATTGGCGCAGATGAGACCAAAATAGCGGCATTTCGCGCCTTATTCGGTGATGAACAATTAGACTACGCCGAGGCATTAGAGCAACATTATGCGACCCCCAAAGCAGATTGGCGTGATTCACATATCAGCGTTTATGCCTCGTCGCACCCGTGGGAAGATTGGGCCGAGACTTGGGCGCATTACTTCCATTTGATGGACACCCTTGAAACAGCCCATGCGTTAGGTATGAGCTTAAATCCGGCCTCGGGTACGCACCCCAACGTGTATATGCCATTGCTGGCCGACCCATACGAAGTGTCGGACTTTGATGCTTTGATGAGTCAATATTTGCCACTCACCTTTGCAGTGAACAGCCTGAATCGAGGAATGGGACAGCCTGATCTATACCCATTTGTGTTGGTGCCTAAGGTGCGAGAGAAACTAGCCTTTGTGCATCAGCTATTGCGAGAGGGGAAGCAATAAGCGCACTTTGAATCTTTAAACGAGCAAGGGCGCAGCGCATTGCACTGTGCCCAGCCAAGATTAAAGACGACTCAACAACTCGGCTTTTTTACTTTGAAACTCGCTTTCTGATAGCACGCCCGCCGCGTGAAGCTGGCCTAGCTTTTCAATAAGCGCCAACGCTTCCATCGAGCTTTCAACATTTACGCTTTGAGCCACAGGTGCAGGTGGTACGGCAACAGGCTCGGGAGCAGGTGCTAGCTCCACCGCTGGCTGAGCGGGGTAAAGGCTGGTTTCTGGCTCAATAGGCGCGGGCTCGTCAAATGTGGTGGTTGGGTACAGTGGTGGTGTTTCAGAGGCAACACCCATAGGCTCGGCTACGGGAGCCATTGAGGTTTTATTGCTGTAAACCACAGGTAAGGTGGCCACAGGCACAACGCCATATTGGCTGGTAAAGGTCATTTGATCGTTACCGCCTTGTTGCTGGCCTACACCGCCAATATGGTGGTCCAGTGTGTTATACACGGTCACTTCGTCAAAAACTTTAACGGCTAAGCGGCCGTTAAAAATGGCGTATTCGGCGCTGTTTTGGCTGCCGGTACTGTGAGGCGCGCCAAGGTCTAGTTCGCTTGGCCACCAGTGTTGTGGGCTGTTGTTGTTGCCACGGTACACAGGGAAAATTTGTGTTGTTGCCAAGGCGTTTGATAGTTCGTTACACAAGTTATCAACGGTGTTTTTAAGCTGCATGTTAAACATGTCGCCCACCATGGTCATGCCGCCTTGCATCCACTGGCCCGAACCGCCGAGTTCCCATACGTTAAATTGTGCCATGGTGCCGCCACCGTTATTGACGGCGATGAGCATGTGCTCAACGGTGTCGGTTTGAAGGGCGTAACGATAGGCTAAATCAGCAACGAGTTGCTGGCCTGCGGGGGTGAGCTCGAGCATAAAAACTAACTCCGTTGTTTGGACATGCTGTGCGAAAAAGGGTGTGGTTCTGTGCCCTTAAAATATACGCTCAGTTATACCTTATTTAGCGATTAAATGATGCAGTGCAACGTAAAAACTATGAGTTTTAATTCGCCTCTCCGCAGGTTTTTGCGACTTTATTGTCAGCGCTCGACTTTAAACAAGGTATCTAGTGACAGTTTGCCGGGACCTTTGGCAATAATGACCAATAAACACAGGGCCCACCAAGCCGCTGGGTTCCACCAATGAGACCAGGTTGGGAAGACGGCGAGCTGAATAAACAAGGTCATTGCAAGGAGACCGAGGGCAGCGGGTCGGCTGATAAAACCAACAATTAACAGAATAGGAAGTACGATTTCGAGGACGCCAGCGGTAACGGCCAATCCTTCAATGGCGCTGATGATCCAGCTGCCCTCGGGGTAGTCTAGGGTGGTTGGGTCACACAGCAACAGAGCGCCTGGGCGAATGGGGTCAGGGCAAAAAAACTCGTATAAAAAGAGGTCGTACTTGTCGGTATTAAAGTCTAAAAAACCATTCCACTTTGAAAGGCCCGAGGCCAAAAATACCTTGGCGACCAGCAAACGAGCACTGAGTAAAGTCAGGGGCGATAGCCACTTGTCTAGTGCCCCTGAGAGTGATTGATACCCTTTTAGGCTTTGAGCAAAAAAAGAGGATGAAGGTGTCATGTTACGCTCCTTGTCTTAACAGGCCTGCGAAGGAAGGGTGAAAAAACCCTCGGCCAGCCAGTGGCCAAAGGTGGTAGATAAATCGAAGTTTGGGTCGATGAACAGGGCCTGCTCTGCGGCGGTTGCTAGGGGCTCGCCGTTGGCGAGCGTAGCCAAAAAAGCCGTTTCGGTGGCGCTTAATGGATTAAAAAAGACTTGTGACTCAGAGTGCCAAAACAGAACTGTTTGTGGCTGCGGCTCTAGGGACAAGCGCTTGGGTAGCTGGTTATTGAGTTTAAGCTGTTGCCATAGGTCGCTAACGGGCCATGTCAGTGTGAGAAGCACAAGGTCTGGCCTGAGTGCGACAAAAAGCTGGCTTGGGTCTTGGCCCACATGGGCCATGGCTTCGCCAAAACCTTCGGGTGTAAGTGGCGCGGTGCGTTTATTGGCGGTGTTCATGTTCAAACCATGCAATACCGTTAGCCAGGCATAATCTAAGCGAGCGATATTGCTTAAATACGGAAGCTGGTGGTCTTGCTCGTGTGTGTGCAAGTAAGCTGCAAACGTATCGCCGTAGCCCACCAGCGAGCCTGTTTTTGGTGGGGCGTCTGAGACATGGGCTTTGGCCAAGGCGTAAAAATAATCTCTGCCAACAAGGCTTAGCACCGTCGGAAAATTCGCAGCGAGCGCATCACAACAGGCTTTGTAAAAGCCGTTGCGATAAACCGCGAGTCGCTGCAAGTGTTCGGGCTGAGTACAATAATCGCGTAGCGATGCGTGATCGTTGCTGGTGAGGTACTGAGCAAAGGCCTCTAAAAACTGTGGGTGAGCATTCGTCGACATCACAATATCTCCATCGTGGGTGTTAGCCAAGCCGATGCTGGCTGAATGGGCGCGTCATCGCCGTTCAGTTGTTTGCTTTTCGCCGCTAGAATTATGGCCTGTGCTTGGTTTCTTTCTGCAATGAGTTCTGCAAATGGCGGCAAGTTGGCATCGCGCTCAAGTAGCACCGGTTTAGGGCCGAGGTGAGCAAGGGCAACCCCCAGTAATGACCACACACTCTGTGCTACTGGATGAGCGTGGCTGTCGATGAGTAAGCTGTCGCCTAGGTGTTCGTCTGCTACATGCCCCGCAATATGAATCTCGCCAACCAGTGCAGGCGGCAATGCTTTGATATAGGCATATGGGTCCATTTTGCAGTTATGGGCGCTCAAAAATAGATTATTGATGTCGAGCAAAAGACCGCAGCCACTTTTTTGCGCGGCCGCTACCAAAAACTCCGGCTCGTCCATTTCGCTAACAAAGTCGAGGTAGTTGGTTGGGTTTTCAATCAATATCGATCGACCAATTCCGTTTTGGTAAGCATCTACACCGTTGATCAGCTGCGCTAGCGCCTGCTCGGTGCGGGGTAGCGGCAAAAGATCAGCAAAATAATGGCCCCCGTTGCTCGACCAAACGGCATGTTCCGACACGGCTGCTGGATTAAAGCGGTCGATGAGTGCCTTTACTTTTGCGAGGTGGTTAGGGTCTGGGCGCTCTGCGCCTCCTAACGAACCACCCACACCGTGAAAGCTAAGCGGATGGCACTGTGCAATGGCTTCGAGCGCGGCGAGTCGCGGCCCGTGGTTTAGAAAATAGTTTTCGGTGTGCACCTCACACCAAAGTAGGTCTTTGTTATAGGCGAGTGTTTCGTCTAAATGCTCGGGCTTAAAGCCAATACCTGCTGTTTGTGGCAAGCGAGTAATTGGGGTAGAGGGCTCATAATTAGAGAGTTTAGACTGAGCATGATGAGGTGCATTGGTTGAGTTCATACGCGATGTGCACTTGTAGTTTTTTATTTTAAATGTGAGAGTTTAATGATGATAATTTAAATACTAAATTGGCTCAAATCTGAAAATAAGATGAAAGTTAATAATAGCTTTTATTTAAGTGTTTATGAAAATAACCTGAATAAAGGGCGTCTGTTTAAATTTAATAATTTTTCAAATATGAATTTTTTCTGATATTTGGATTTTGCCTCTTGGATAAGGGGCTGATGTTATCATAGCCCCTTATCCGCTAAGGCAATTAAGACATTCGATCGATAGGCATCGTAGATGCTTTGCCTTTTGGTGTTTCGATAAATTCGCAGGTGCCTTTTGGTGCATAGGTCCAAGCGTTGCCTTGGAAGTCCATGGTTGACGTGCCTTCACAGCTGGTGCCAGCGCCCGCCGCACAGTCGTTTTCACCCGCTAGCGCGATACCGTAACACTTGTCCTTGCGGCCACGTGGGGCTTCGCCGCTGGCGATCCAATTGTTAATTTCCATCGCCGCTTTAGCGGGAGCGCCATCTGCAACCGTTAGCTGGCTATTAGGCTTAGCCATTGCTGACGTTGAAGCGGCAGCAGTAACAGCACCGGCAAGAAGTGCTTGAGCGATTGTTGACTTGTTCATGTCGTTTTCCTTTTTTTGTTAGAAGGTGATGTGAGTAAAAATAAAACCCATACATATCCAATCATTGATTATATGTTTGAGTGTTTATTTGATTTTTAGGTCGTCGGTTTTTTAGCCTGCTTACATAACTTTACAAAGTTTTTTTAAATTTTTTTAATTTTATTAAATTCTGTTTTTTAAATTTTACTTTGGTGGGTTTGATTGGTTTTTATCAGGGTTAATATGAAAATAACCTGAAATATTTATAGAAATTTACGTTAAAAATTAAATCTAAAAGGTGGTGCTAAGCCTGTGTATATCAGCTTGGATATCAGAGTGTCGTCTAGTGTGGGCTGGCGCGTCGTTTAGGAATGACTTTAAGAGTCGATTGATCATCTCGGCCGTCCAGTCACTAAGGCATAGCGGATCTTTAGACGAACAGGGAAAATGAAAGCAAACTGTAAGCGAGTTGTAGGTGTTTATAATGATAGTAATCATTATCATTAGCGTTTTAGATTTAGCTGTGATAATTTTCGGCCTACATAATTTTGGGGTGAGCCAATATTTGCTAAATGCGCTGATCGTTGATGTTTGCTTTTGCTCAAGGCTGGATGGAAGCAGGCCATAGGCCTAGACCAAAATTTTGTATCGCTCCAACAGACTATCCCTAATAGATAAATGAATAGAAGAACTAATAGGAAGTAAAACTGTGAAACTTAATCCCCTAGTATCTGCCGTAGCATTGGCTGCAATGATGACCACTGGCCAAGCATTGGCTCAAGACAAAGCGTACGCCGACTTCCCAGTGACTGTTAAAGGCTACGAAGGCAAAGCTGAGAGCTCTGTATCTTACGGCGGCCAAATGGCGCGTCACGTACTACACACCTCGCTAAAATCTTTGTCTGGTAAAGGCACAGGTGAAGCTAACCCAGAGCTAAAAGCTCAAATGTTGGCTTACTACGAAGGCAGTGAAGAGGGCCACGCGATTATTTCACCAAAAACCAAAGGTGATTTTGTTATTGCACAAACGCGAGTAGAAGAGCTTTCTAAAGGCAAAAACCTTTCTGGTAAAACTTACAAAGGCGCGATCACAGCGTGGCCGGGTAACATGACAGGCCCAGAAGTTTTACGTTTCATGATCGACAAAGCGTCGTCGTCTGAAAAAGGTTACGACCCACTAAACGGCCTAGACTACATCCAGCTTATTTCTAAGTTTGCGATGGGTGCGGTGTTCTACAACCAAGCGGTTGATAACTACCTAGACGAAAAACTAGAAGCGGACACTAAGCCAAACGATAAGCCTTACAAAGCAGGTACTGCTTACACGGGTAAAGAGCACGTTTGGGATGAGGCGTTTGGTTACTTCGGCGCGCCTGCAAACGTATTGTCTTTGACACCTGCACAAGCCTACAACATCGCAAAGCTTAAATCAGAAGCCTTTGCTTTGGCTGACGCTAACAACGACGGCAAAGTAAGCTTGTACACTGAGTCAGTTTACGCACACGCTTACTACGCTGCGGGTGCAGATAAAAGCGGTAAAACTACTTACCTAAAAGATATCTCTGAGGCCTTCATCGATGGCCGTCAGTTGATTACCGACGCGAACGGCGAAAAGTTGAGTGATGAAGAACGTGCTCAGCTAAAAGCTTACGCTAAAGTGATTGGCGATAACTGGGGAAAAGTAATCGCAGAAGCAGCATTCAAATACGCAGGCTCTGTTTACAAAGATATCGAAAAGCTAAACGCAGCGCTTGATGCAAATGCAGATATAAGCAAAATCATGCGTACTTACGCTAAGCACTGGGGCGAGCTAAAAGGTTTTGCAATGGCATTGCAAACGGGCGGTAAAGATCTAGGCGAAACGTCTGTTAAGCTAAACCGTTTGATCGGTTTCGGTCCTGTATTGTTGGGTAACACTCAAGTGACAGGTATCGACGCAGAGGGCAACTACGTTCAAAGCAGCACTCAAACACTGGATGAGTACATGCTAAAAATGTTGCAAACTCAGCAGCTATTGGTTGACGCCTTTGGCGTTGAAGCGCGCGGTAACGACGTGCTTGCTGGCATGGGTAGCCTTATTGAAAAACTAGGTAACGCAGCAGAAGCTGAAAACGACTAATACAACTAAGCGTATCGGTGCGTTAGCGTCGTATCCTTAGTAGTGAGTAAAGCCTAGGTGACAAGGGTATCCTTAATCGCCTAGGCTTTTTGTTTATGAGCGAATTGATTCTTTCTTACTTCAATGACCTTTGGTCGAGCGTTTACGAGACCAGTGCTAATCCGCGCAAGCGAGTGTACTGGGGTTATCTCCTGCTCGCTCTAGCCACCGCGGTTGTATGGCTAAAGTGTAAACGTGGACAGTCCTTTGGTCAGGGCGTTAAGTCTGTTTTGAGCCGCGATATCTGGCTGTCGCCGTCGGTTATTGGCGACTACAAAGTGTTACTTATTAATAAAGCCATATTGTTGCTGGTGGTGCCGCTGTTTCTCACAAAGCTAGCGGTGGCGACTTGGTTGTTCCAAATGCTGTTTCGCCATGTCGGTGCGCCGCCGGGGAATGATTGGCTGCCCTCATGGGCGATTCCTATCGCATTTACTGTTTTTCTTTTTTTGCTCGATGATTTTGCGCGATATTACCTGCATCGCTTGATGCATCGTATTCCTGCCTTGTGGGCTTTTCATCAAGTGCATCATTCCGCCCGGGTAATGACACCTTTTACCGTTCTGCGTACACACCCTGTCGAGAGCTTTTTGTTTACGCTGCGAAGTGTCTTGGTGCAGGGCATCTCAATTGGTTTGTTCATCTACCTGTTTGGCAACCAAGTCGACTTAGTGACGGTGCTGGGCGTGAATATCTTTGTATTTATGTTTAATGTGGCTGGGGCTAACCTGCGTCACTCCCATGTGCCCATCAATTATTGGCCGTGGTTAGAGCGCTGGCTTATCTCACCTGCCCAACACCAAATTCACCACTCCCAGTTAACTCGACATTACGATCGTAACTTTGGCGCGGTGTTAGCCGTTTGGGACCGCTTGGGAGGTAGCCTACACCCATCTGAACCTGACACAGAGCTGACCTTTGGTGTGACTAAAGTACCCAAAGCAGACGAGCAACATCTAAAAACCTTGTATTTAAAGCCCTTTGCCATGGCTTATCGTGCATTGTTACCTAAACGCTTTAAGCGTAATCGCGTTGAGAAGCGCTCGCTTAGTTAATAAGGGAAAGCTCATCAGAGAAGGGCTTGGGTTTCTGCGGCGATTGGGTTAGCGTATTTCTTTTTATGCGATGGTTTGGCGAAACGCGCTAAACCAAGAGGGCTGTAGGGGAATATATGTGGCTTCAAACTCAATTTTCGTTACGTGCACGATCGCGCGGTTTTCACCTAGTCACCGATGAGGTGCTCGCGGGCGCACCTGACTTTTCTCGTGTAAAGGTCGGCCTGATGCATGTGTTTATCCAGCACAGCTCGGCATCGCTAACAATCAACGAAAATGCCGACCCGACGGTGCGAGGTGACTTTGAGCGTTACTTTAATCGCGCCGTGCCAGAAGATGCGCCTTATTTTGAACACATTTATGAGGGCAGCGACGACATGCCGGCACACCTAAAAAGCAGCTTGCTGGGGGCAAGCTTGAGTATCCCTATTACCAACGGCCAGCTCAACTTAGGCACGTGGCAGGGTATTTATTTGTGTGAGCACCGCAACCACGGTGGCGCGCGTAGGCTTGTGGTTACGGTGCAGGGGGAGTGGTTGCCTCTTCACACTTAACAGCCAATAGAGCGTCAATTAGCTCCGTTTGAGGCGCAGGAATACCACGAACTTCACATCGTCGAATCACAGCACCACAAATAGCCGAGCGCTCTAAAGGACGGCCCTTTTCAAAGTCGACCAGCATGGATGTTTTAATTGCGTCAAACTGGCTAATTAAATCGAACATGTCATCAATATCGTCGGGCATAAGGGCAACACCTTCTGACTTTGCTGCTTGAGCAGCTTCGAGCATGAGTTTGTAGACTGTTTTGCGCAGTACGGGGTGTGAAGTGAGTTGTTTGGTATTCAGCCCAGTTAATGCGGAAAGGGGATTTACCCCGTTATTGATCAAAAGCTTGCGCCAAAGCTCTTTTCGGATATCGGGGCTCATAGTGGTGAGAATATTCGCGTTGGCTAAAAGCTCATTAATGCTTGGTGCAAAGCCCAATGATAAAGCGGCATCCGCGGTGGGCCACTGGCCGAAAATGATGTGGGCTACGCCGGTCGCCTCTACCACACCCGGCTCCAAAATATGTGCTCCAATTTTGACAGCTAGGCCACCGAGTGTTCGCTCTGTACCCACAAATTGGGCGATCGTTTCTTCGTTATCGACGCCATTCTGTAAAGACAAAAGAGGGCAGTTACCTGTTACCAACCACTCTTTCATTGAAGAGAGGGCATCAGCTGTGGCGGTGCTCTTTAACGCGATAATAATGAGATCAAACTGCTGACACTGGTAGTTAGTTTTCCATGTTGCTTGGTCTATGGCTTCGACAGGTGCTTTAAACTCAAAGTTTGGATGTGAGAGCTTGAGGCCATTTTGCTGCATTGCTTTGAGGTGCGCACCACGGGCAATCATAACCACATCATGGCCTGCTTCGATGAGTTTGGCACCGTAATAACAGCCAATGCCGCCTGCACCCCAAATTGCAATTCTCATTGTTCCTTTCCTTGTTTAAGTCAGAGCGTATGAACGCCGCTGCGCTTAGAGTTTCGTTTTGGTTATAATTACGTGAGGTTAGGCTGCCCGTTAGAGGCACTCACGCCACCATCGACGGGTAAAATAGCACCGTTCACGAAGCGTGCGTCATATCCCGCAAGAAATGCGATTACGTCAGCAACTTCTTCCGGCTGAGCTGCACGCTGCATGGGAATGCGCTGCAAAAACGCATCGAGCACATCGGCATTATCCATCACCATTTTTGCCATATCTGTGTCCGTTAAACTAGGTGCAACCGCATTTATACGCACGTCTGTTGGGCCGAGATCTAATGCCATGGCGCGGGTGAAGTTGGCTACGGCTGCTTTTGAAGCATTGTAGCTAAACCCGTTCCAATCACCACCTAAGCCAGAGGCTGAAGAAACATTCACGATGCTGCCTTTGGTCTCTTTCAATGCGGGAAGCGCAGCTTTTGTCATCAAAAAAACGCTCTTTGCATTGATGCGCATCTGCTCGTCCCACTCATCGTCGCTAAATTCTTCAATGGCGTTAAAGTTTGCAATACCGGCATTATTGATCAAAACATCGATACGTCCCGTGAGGGTTAGGGTTTGATCAACGACTTTGTTGGCAACTTCTGTGGTTGAAATGTCGCCAGCGATAACTAAACAGCTTGTAGGGCCAATGGCATTGGCTGTTTTATCGAGCTTTACTGGGTCACGCCCGTTCAAAACTACAAAGAAACCGTCATTGGCAAAGCGCTTTGCGGTAGCTGCACCAATGCCTGAGCCAGCCCCTGTGATAATGGCTACTTTTTTTGTAAAAGACATAAACTTCCTTAGTTAATAGTTCTCAATTTTCATTGGGTTTTGGTTTGCAAAACTTGTCGAGTAGGGCTTCCACTTTCATGTCGCTGCGTGGAAAGATTCTGCAAGCAAGCACAATATCGTCAGAGAGTTTCTGCTCACAGATATGGGCCTTGCTCATTACTTTCTTTTCATAATCGCCCGAGACCACTTTGACTAAGCACACGCCACAACCTCCGCAGCGACAACCCACAGGAACACAGCTTTGGGCTTTTTTTTCCATGCCAACTAACAAGTTGGTGTCTTCTGCACAGGTGTATTGAGTGTCGCGATTAATAACAGTAATGGTATGTTTTTTGTTTTTATTCATAGTGAAATTAAGCAAATAGATTAGGTGCTGGCCGTGGCGGCGACCAGCGAACAGCTTAAGGCTTAAAGATGCGTTGGGTGGGCATTAGGTCGATACCAAGGCGCTTATGAATCAGGCCAGCGATACCGTCTTTAACAAAAAGCGTCATTCCGATAGCCAGCAAACCAAGCCCAATCAGGTACCAAGTACCATAGTCACTGAAATAATGATTGATCACCCAGAAGAAAAGGGTGCCAATAATAGGCCCCTCAATGCGGCCAATACCGCCGATCATGACGATAAAGATACCGAATGCAGTCCAGTTAACGCTGAACGCAGCCTCAGGGCTAATACGTAGGTTGCTAACGAAATAGAGTGCGCCTGCTAGGCCACAGCCAAAAGCAGCTACGACATAAACCGCAAGCTTCATTCTTTGTACGTTGATCCCTTGGCTTTCTGCTGCTACTTCGCTGTCGCGAATTGCTTGAAGGGCTAAGCCTTGCTTACTGCGCAAGAACCAGTAAACCAGCGCAATCGTGGCAACAACGCAAAGCAATGCAATCCAAAACGTACCGTATTGACGAACGACGCGGCTAACACCACGGAATGCCGTTAAGCTGGTGCCTGAACCACCGCCAACCGCGGGGATATTCGCTACGGTCAGGCGCACAACTTCAGCGATAACCCAAGTGCCGATGGCAAAATAACCACCCTGTAACCGAAATGCCAATTTAGACAGTGGGTAAGACAGCAGGGCTGCGCATATTGCGGCTAATGGGATCGCAATAAACGGGTGCACGCCGGCTAAGTTACCCATGGCGAGCATGGCGTAGCCGCCAATGCCAAAGAAAGCTTGTTGCCCAACAGATACCATACCGCCGTATCCTGCAAGCAGGTTCCACATCATCGCAAAAATGAAGAAACAAGCGATGTTAACGAACTCATACATCCAATAAGGGTTGCCCCAAAATGGCATGGTAGCTGCGGCTACCACAGCTAAGGCTGCTGCGCCCAGTCCCCAATAATTGTTTTTTGTAGTTCTGGTGATTTGTGCGTTCATAGGTTAGCCCTTTGTTTTTGGGAACAAACCATTGGGTTTGATAAAAAGAATAATGATGAAAACGATGTGGCCGAACCAAATACCCCAGCCCGGGTCAAAACGAAAGCCAATTTGCTGTGCAATACCCAGTACCATCGCGCCGATGAACGTACCCCAAAACGAACCCATGCCACCGATAATGACGGACTCGAATGCGAACAAGAGCAGTGTTGGACCGTCTGCCGGAGCGACAGTGGTGCGCATGCTTTGGAATAAACCAGCAACGGCTACAAGGCAAAACGCAATGGCGGTGGCGGTAGCAAAGATTTTTTTGGAGTCTAAGCCCATCAACTCAGCGACATCGCGATCGTCTGAAACAGCGCGGAAGGAGCGACCCAGTGACGTTTTTGAAAAGAGCAGTTGCAAACCGAAGGTTGCGAAAATGGCGGTTACAAAAATAATCAGCGGTAAAACACCAATCGAAAGGTCACTAATGTTAAAGCTTTGGGTATTAAGACCATTGCTGTCTAACGAGCGAGGGTTAGCAGAAAACACCTCCTGCAGTACGTTTTGAATCACAATCGAAAGACCAAAGGTCACGACTAGAGAAGGTAAGGGGTCCTTCGACATGGTGGGGTTGAGCACCAAGCTTTGGAACAAATACCCGCTGATATAAGCACAAGGTAAAAGGGCGATACCAATGAGCACAAAATTAAGCTGTAAAACGGCAGCGATACCCACCGCAATAAAGCCAGATACGATAATTTGGTCACCTAATGCGATGTTGGTTAATCGCATAACACCAAACATCAAAGAAAGACCAAGGGCAAAAATGCAATATAAACCTCCAAGAAAGAGGCCCTGTATAATGGTTTCTATCATTTTTAAATACCAAAATAAGCTTTACTGATTTGATCTCGACTGAGAGTGTCGCTCTCGCCTTCGAGGGATACGCGCCCTTCTTGTAAGCAGTAGAGACGTTGAGAAGCGCTTTGCGCCACGGTGACATCCTGTTCTACGATCACCACGCTCATGCCTTCAGAGACGATGCTTTCCATAGAGTCGTAAATGTCTTTGATGACGATAGGCGCTAAGCCAAGTGAAATTTCATCGCACAGCAGCACGTCTGGGTTGCTCATCAGCGCTCGGCCAATGGCTACCATTTGTTGCTGACCGCCTGAAAGGGAGGTGCCTGGGTTGTTTCGCTTTTCTTTTAAAATAGGGAAGGTGCTATAGATACGGTCTAAATCCCAAGGGCCTTGGCGTTTTGCAAAGGCACCCATCAGCAAGTTTTCTTCTACTGACATACTAGGGAACAACCGACGGCCTTCAGGAACAAGGGCGACACCTTGTCGAACGATTTCGCCGGGCGCATGGCCACCAATGGCTTTGCCTTTGAGCTTTACCATGTCTTCTGGGACGGGCAGCAAACCGGTTACGGCTTTAAGGAAAGTAGATTTACCAGCACCGTTTGCCCCTAGGACGCCCACGACTTCGCCTTCTGCGATTTTAAAGTCAATATCGAAAAGTACTTTGGCATCGCCGTAAAAGGCATTGAGGTTATTGGTTTCAATAAGGTGACTCATGCTTCGATCCCCATGTAAACGCGCTTAACTTCGGGGTCATTCATCACCTCTTCTGGCAAGCCTTCTGCGAGCTTTTCGCCGAAGTTAATCACCAATAAACGGTCAGCAATGGACATCAATGCATGCACGACGTGCTCTATCCAAATCATGGTGGTGCCGTTGGCTTTAATGCGTTTTAGCTCATCAACGAGTTGCACCGCTTCTGGCTCTGTCAGCCCGCCTGCAATTTCATCTAACAATAAAAGCTTAGGGCGGGTGGCTAACGCGCGAGCGAGCTCGAGTCGTTTACGATTAAGTAATGTCATTCCCCCCGCAGGCTGATTTGCGTATTCAGTGAGCCCTGTGGCTTCTAAAACCTCTTCTGCTACTTGGTAGGCTTCTTTTTCGCTCATGTCTCCGCCAAAACAAGCGGCTGTTACAAGGTTTTCGAAAACCGACATGTTGCCGAAGGGGTGGGGAACTTGGTAACTCCGTCCAATACCCGCGCGGCAACGTTGGAACGGTCGCAGGGCGGTCACGTTTTCGCCATCAAAATAAACGGCGCCTTGGTCTAGGCCAACATCACCCGAAATGAGGTTGAAGAGAGTGGTTTTTCCGGCTCCATTGGGGCCCAGAATGCCCAAGGTTTCTCCTTCATTTACCGTAAAAGATACGTCTTGAGTTACTTTGAGTGCGCCGTAGCTTTTACTGGCATTTTCTACCCTTAACAGCATCAGGGTTCTCCTAAAAATATTGCTTCTCGCTAGGTGCTTGTCGTTTTGCGAGCACAGCTATGCCCTCAAGCGAGTGAGACATTGCGTTTAAACGATGAAATTTTGGTTGAAAGCGACCCGTATTGGGCCGCTTGAAGGCTTCGCTAGGTTTAGCTGTATTTGATAGGTTGCAGCTCGGCTTCCAGCGGAATCATAGGCGCTTGGCTGTTTTCAACCACAACTAGTTCCATTTTGCCGCCGCGCTTTTGCCACTGCCCTGATACCAAAGGTGTTTTGCCGACGTTAGGCACGGGGCCATGGCGGAAGTTCACGGGGCCAGCGATGGTGGTCACATTTGTGCTGGCAATCGCGTCACGAATAACCTCAGGGTCTTTACTGCCTGCGCGTTTAATGACATCAAGTGCCACTTCAAATAGCGAGTGCTTAATACCCAAGGTAACTGTCCAAGGCATTCCGGTTGCGGCTACATAATCTTGAGATAGCTGGCGTGCTGACTGGCCTGTGATACTGGAGTCAAATGGGAACGCAGGGCTCCACATCATCTCGACTGTTAGGCCCTCTGCGCGATCGCCAAAAGCGGCAATCGATTGTGGAAACTCAGTTGCTTTTGCCACGGTGACAATTTTAGGTTCAAAACCCATTTGGCCTGCTTGGTTCCAGAAGTTAGCAAAGTCAGGTGGTGGAATTACGCCTGTAACGATGTCCACTTCTTGCTCTTTAAATGCCGAAATAAACGATGAGAAATCGTTAATGGGTGACTGGAATCGACCACGGTCGACAACTTGGAAGCCTTTTTTCGCCAATGTCGGTGGGAAGCCGTGTTGGGCATTACCCCATGCATTGCCATCTTCGTCGTTTGGCCAAAGTGCGCCAATTTTTAAATTAGTGTCAGTGAGTGCCCAAAGGTTAGAGAAAGATGCGATGACATCTTCCAAGCCCCAGAAAAAGTGGTAGGTCCACTCGAAGCCAACTTCAGGATCACCTTGGCGACCAAAGAAATAAGGCTGCCAAGGAGCGTCATTGGTAATACAAGGTACACCATTGAGTTCACATTGGTCTGCCACAGGGTTGGTGGTTGCAGGTGTTGCAGAAGCTACAACTAAGTCGACGCCATCACGAAGAATCAGCTCTGCTGTGACTTCGGCTGCACGGTTTGGGTTTGATTGAGTATCTTTGTAAACTACTTCAACGTTAAAGCGAGTACCGTTGGCCGTAATACCATTTTTTACTGCTTCTTTAACGTGATTAAGGATGTATTTGTCAGGCTCTGCGAATGCTGCCAGCGGTCCTGTTTGTGGACTTACAAAACCAATACGGAAGGTTTCGCTCGCTTGAACAGTCGGTGCTTTAACGGTGGCTAATGCAGCAGACGCGGCAAGCGCACCCTTCAAAAATCCTCGGCGTGTAGTGGTTGTCATTGTTCATCTACTCTTTATTTTTATGTGGTCGATGGCCAGTGTTGTCGTGCGAAAGGAGCTAACGCATGACCCTTGGCATGACGCTTATAGTTGCCAATAAGGGGCAGCGAGTCTAATATGGATTTCGTCTGAAACTATACCTGAGAGGTATACTTATGGAATTAAGGCAGCTTAAATACTTCGAAGCCGTTGCGCGAACGCTGAACTTCAGTCGCGCAGCAGAAGAGCTGCATATCGCCCAACCGCCGCTCTCTCGGCAAATTCAAAACTTAGAAGAAGAGTTAGGCGTGTTGTTACTCGATCGTAGCTCACGGCCCATGAAGCTAACTAATGCGGGCTTATTCTTTCATGAGCAAGCGTCGCAGCTACTTGCCAAAATAGAAGAGGTAAAACGCTCAACCACTAAACTAGGGTCAGAGAGTCGTCGCTGGATGGCCGTTGGCTTTGTGCCCTCTATTCTTTACAGCAAGGTGCCTAGTCTTATTCATACGTGGCGCTCTAGCCATGCAAATATTGATGTTTCACTTCTTGAACTGGTGTCGGCTCAGCAGTGTGATGCGTTAAAAAGCGGAAAAATTGATGTGGGTATAGGGCGTTTGCCCTTAGAGGACGAGTCAATATCAGACATTGTTTTACGAGATGAAAAGCTGGTTTTAGCCGTATCTTCGGACTCATTTCTTGCTTCTCAAGCCTCTATTAGCCTAGAAGAAATTCTTCAGCATACGCTCATTATCTATCCTGCATCGCCACGTCCCAGTTTTGCTGACCACGTTTTGAGGCAGTTTTTAGTGCGTGGTCTAACCGTGCTCAATACCTATGAAGCGAGCGGCGTACAGTCAGCCATAGGTTTCGCGGCAGCGGGTATGGGTGTTGCGCTTGTTCCCGAATCGGTAAGGGTATTAGAGCGTCGAGATGTTGCTTACCTGGATGTTGAAGATGACGGTATGACTACGCCGCTTATTATGTCAGTAAGGAAAAATGAGCAAAGCAGTCATGTAGGCGAGTTTATCGAGTTTCTTCAGCAAAATGTCTCAGCCTTATATGAATAAGGCTACAACAAATAATAGTTTTTTACGGAAAAGGCTAGGGAGTCGGCTGCTTTTTACAAACCATACCCTATGGGTATAGTTGTTTACTGAAATAATATTGGACGCTCATGCTGTTTGATAGGACTATGAGTCCACATTCTAAATATAAAAACAGTATTGAGGTTCCACAATTATGGCTATGACAGGCGTTTTACGCCCCGGGCATACGTTGCTCAGAGTGTTAGACCTTGAAGAGTCGGTGAAGTTTTACACCGAAATTTTTGGTCTTGTTGAAACAGGGCGTGACGACAAAGGACGTGTTTATTTTAAGACGCACGACGAGCGTGACCACCACAGTTTTATTATCCGTCAGTCCGACCGTGCAGGAATGGACTTTTATGGATTTAAAGTGCTCGACACAGCGACACTAAATCAGCTTGAGCAGGACTTAAACGCCTACGGCGTAGAAACTCAGCGCATTCCAGCTGGAGAGTTGCTAGAAACTGGAGAGCGTGTGCGTTTTACCGCACCAACTGGACATATCTTCGAACTCTACGCTGAAAAGTCAGAATACGGCGACGGTGATGGCTACATTAACCCCGATGTTATCGTGGCGGATCGTAAAGGCATTTCTCCTGTTCGTATGGACCACTGGCAAATCCACGGAAGCGACCTAGATGGCAGCCTCAAGCTGTTTACCGAAGTATTGGGCTTTCGGCTGGTTGAAAAAATCGTATCAGAGGATGGGCAAACCGATTTGGCAGTTTGGCTATCCTGCTCGATTAAAGCGCATGATGTAGCTTTTGTGCGGGATGAACGTGATAACACCCTGCACCATACTGCGTTCCTCCTCGAGTCTTGGGAGCAAGTTTTGCGTGCTGCAGACATTATGTCTCATAACAAGGTTTCCATCGATATTGGCCCGTTACGTCACGGAATCACTCGGGGTACCACCATCTATGCCTTTGACCCCTCGGGCAATCGTTTTGAAACATTCTGCGGCGGTTACGACTTCTACCCAGATATGAAACCTTATGTTTGGACAGAAGATGAGATGGGGACAGCGGTCTTTTATCACACCCGCCAACTTAATGAGCGGTTCCTCACGGTTGTTACTTAACCACTAAATTTTTCAAACAAAGCATTTTTGTTGGCGGCTTTTTAGCTGCCAAGGGGATGTTTTGTGCTTAAAAACCTTCAAAAGGGTAAATGACTATGCCATTCGCACAAATTCACATGATCGAAGGCCGCTCAGAAGAGCAGCTAGAGACGGTCATTCAAAAGGTTACTGATGCACTTGCTGAGGCGTCGGGCGCTCCTAAAGAGGCGATTCGAGTTGTGATTTCGGAAGTGCCTGCAAGCCATTGGGGTAAGGCAGGGGTCACTGCTAAGTCGCTAGGCCGTTAGGGCCTGGCGGTGGATTGAAAACCGTTTATGCAGGTTCGAGCATTGATGCTCGACGTGACTTTTGAGAGGGGCCACGGGGACGGAATAGGCCTAAACAACTCGAGATAGGTAGCAGTGAATACTGGCCTGCTTTTTATACCCTCACAGCCTTCTTTCTATGAGCAAGCGCTGACGAGAATCCAATTTGAATAGCATTCATGCCTTTATCGCCCCGATCGCGATAGAGAAGGAAATAACGATGGATAAACAATTAATTGAGCGTTGTGGTGATGAGCTTTACGAAGCTTTGGTTTCAAAAACACCGGTTAAGCCTCTGACTGAGCGTTTTGAAGGTATCACCTTAGAAGATGCTTACCACATCTCTTTGCGTATGGTGGAACGCCGAGTTGAGGCTGGGGCCAAAATCATTGGCAAAAAAATTGGTGTTACCTCTAAAGCCGTGCAAAACATGCTTAACGTTCATCAGCCTGACTTTGGCTTTTTAACAGATGACATGGCCTTTAGCCAAGGCGAAGAAATGAAAATTAGCGACACCCTTATTGCGCCAAAAGCAGAGGGTGAGGTGGCCTTTGTTCTCAAAAAAGACCTTATGGGCCCAGGCGTAACAAACGCAGATGTACTGGCAGCCACTGACTTTGTTATGCCTTGTTTTGAAGTTGTGGATTCTCGTATTGAGAATTGGCAAATCAAAATACAAGACACAGTGGCAGATAACGCTTCGTGTGGCTTGTTTATCTTGGGGGATACAGCAGTGAGCCCTGAAGATATCGACCTATCAACTTGCGGTATGGTGGTTGAGAAAAATGGCGAAATCATTTCAACAGGTGCAGGTGCAGCCGCGTTGGGTAGCCCAGTTACGTGTGTCACTTGGCTTGCAAATACCCTTGGTGAGTTTGGCATTCCGTTGAAAGCAGGAGAGGTTATTTTATCGGGTTCGCTCGTACCACTTGAGCCGGTCAAAGCCGGTGACTTTATGACAGTCAGCATTGGCGGCATTGGCTCAGCTTCTGTGCGCTTTACCTAATAACGTTCTGTATTCAAAGGGAACCCCCATGAGTAAAAAATTGAAAGCGGTCATTATCGGCCCGGGTAATATCGGAACCGATTTGTTGATGAAAATGCAGCGCTCAGAATGGATTGAGCCCGTATGGATGGTGGGTATTGACCCTGCCTCCGAAGGCCTTAAGCGCGCTGCCGAGATGGGCCTAAAAACCTCACACACAGGTGTTGATGGCATTTTAGAGCATATCGTTAAAGACGATATTCGCATTGCGTTTGACGCAACCTCGGCATACGTTCACGCCGAAAATAGCCGCAAGTTAAATGAACTGGGCGTGATCATGATTGACCTTACGCCAGCGGCTATCGGTCCTTTCTGTGTTCCGCCTGTGAACCTCAAGCAGCATGCCGCTGAGTTAGAAATGAATGTCAATATGGTGACTTGTGGTGGCCAAGCGACAATTCCAATGGTGGCCGCTGTGTCTAACGTTCAACCAGTGGAATATGGTGAGATTATCGCAACTGTATCTTCTCGTTCAGTGGGCCCTGGTACACGTCAAAATATCGATGAGTTTACTCGTACCACTGCTGGTGCAGTAGAGAGAGTCGGTGGCGCGAAAAAGGGTAAAGCAATCATCATTATTAACCCAGCAGAGCCGGCGTTAATGATGCGTGATACTGTTCATTGCCTAACTGAAGGAGAGCCAGATCAAGAGGCTATCACTGCATCTGTTCATGCAATGGTTAAAGAAGTGCAGAAGTATGTACCGGGCTACAAGCTAGTGAATGGTCCTGTTTTTGATGGCAACCGTGTGTCTATGTTTATGGAAGTTGAAGGCTTAGGCGACTTTTTGCCGAAGTACGCAGGCAACCTCGACATTATGACGGCCGCAGGCTTACGTACCGCTGAAATGTTTGCTGAAGAAGCAAATAACGGCTCAATTACTCTACCAGCGCGAGGTTAATGTGATGAATTTAAAAGGTAAAAAAGTCACTTTACATGATATGAGCTTGCGTGACGGTATGCACGCTAAGCGCCATCAAATCTCAATTGACGAGATGGTTGCAGTAGCGACAGGCTTAGATGAAGCGGGTATGCCTCTCATTGAAGTTACCCACGGTGATGGCCTAGGCGGTGCTTCAGTGAACTATGGTTTTCCGGCCCATACCGACGAAGAATACCTGAATGCGGTTGTGCCTAAGCTAAAAAATGCAAAGGTTTCGGCACTGCTTCTACCAGGTATCGGTACCGTTGATCACCTGAAAATGGCGCGTGACTGTGGTGTTAACACACTCCGTGTGGCGACCCATTGCACCGAAGCTGATGTGTCTGAACAACACATTGGTATGGCTGCAAAAATGGAAATGGACACCGTTGGCTTTTTGATGATGTCGCATATGGCGTCACCAGAGAAAATCCTTGAGCAAGCGAAGCTCATGGAAAACTACGGTGCTAACTGCATTTACTGTACTGACTCTGCAGGCTTTATGTTGCCAGAGGAAGTGTCGTTAAAAATAGCGACACTGTGCGATGGACTAAATGCAAACACCGAAATTGGCTTCCACGGACACCACAACATGGGTATGGCCATCGCCAACTCATTGGCAGCAGTTGATGCCGGTGCTACGCGTATCGATGGCTCAGTTGCTGGCTTGGGCGCTGGTGCGGGCAATACACCATTAGAAGTGCTGGTGGCGGTATTAACGCGAATGGAAGCCGACCACGGCATTGATTTGTACAAAATTATGGACGTGGCGGAAGACATTGTGTTCCCGCTAATGGACCAACCGATCCGTGTTGACCGAGACGCGCTTACTCTGGGTTACGCGGGTGTTTATAGCTCCTTCTTACTATTTGCTCAGCGTGCCGAAGCTAAATATGGCGTACAAGCACGAGACATTCTGGTGGAGCTTGGTAAGCGCGGCACAGTCGGCGGGCAAGAAGACATGATTGAAGACTTGGCATTAACAATGGCAAAAGCAAAAGGATTAATTTAATGGGTAACCTAACAGTAGAACAGGTCAGCGCGCTGGCGGAACACCTTGAAAAGGCAGAGCTAGAAGCATTCGAAGTCACCAAAGTGACAGACGACTACCCAGAAATGACCTATGAAGATGCCTTTGATGTTCAGTGGGAGATTCGTCGCCGCAAAGAAGCACGTGGCACCAAAATTGTTGGCATGAAAATGGGGCTAACCTCTTGGGCGAAAATGGCTCAAATGGGTGTAGAGAAGCCATGTTACGGATTTTTAGCCGATTATTTTGCGGTACCTGACGGTGGCGAAATTAAACACGATGAGCTGATTCATCCTAAAATCGAGGCTGAACTTGCGTTTGTGACCAACAAGCCACTTAAGGGGCCGGGTGTCCACATTGCGGATGTGCTGCGCGCAACAGACTTTGTTATGCCTGCGGTTGAAGTTATAGATTCTCGATACAAAGACTTTAAGTTCGACCTTAAAAGCGTCATCGCCGATAACTCATCTTCTACTCGCTTTATTTCGGGTGGGACGATGGCTAAGCCACAAGACTTAGACCTTAAAAGCCTTGGTGTGGTGATGGAAATTAACGGTGAAGTGGTGCAAACCGGTGCGGGCGCAGCTGTGCTTGGTCATCCAGCGGCATCCGTAGCTATGTTAGCCAACATGCTAGGTGAACGTGGTGAAGAAATCCCAGCGGGTACCTTTATTATGATTGGCGCTATCACAGCAGCTGTTCAGGTAAACAAAGGCGATAACTTTTGTGTGAAATACCAAGACCTTGGCACTGTGTCTGGTAAGTTTGTTTAACACTTGCGTCGTTAATTTACTTTAGCACTCCGCTCTTTGGCCCTCGTTATCGCTCGGATAGCGGGGGCTTAATGAGATGGTCCGCCTCACCCCTAAGCTATGCTTAGGGTGAAACCAA
>JBMYSW010000019.1:0-72289 GCA_049603715.1 Pontibacterium sp.
TGGTTTGGTTTCACCCTAAGCATAGCTTAGGGGTGAGGCGGACCATCTCATTAAGGCCTAGCAAACACCAGGCCTTTGAGCGATGAGTTTAGGTCTATTAACCTACGCGTTTCGCAATGTAGTCTTGTACCGTTGGCAAGTCGTTTTGCAGCACGTCGTACTTTTCTTCGCGCTCAAACAAGTCAGCCATGTGCTCTGGCAAAGCTGGTGACTCTAGGCCCGCTTTAACCACTGGCTCTGGGAACTTAACTGGGTGAGCTGTCGCCAACACCACCATAGGCACGGCTGGGTTGCGGTTACACTCACGTGCAGCTTTCACACCAATCGCAGTGTGCGGATCAAGTAGGTAACCTGTTTCTTCAAATACCGACTTAATGGTTTCGCAGGTAGCTTCATCATCAACAGCCGCACTGTCGAACAATGCTTTCACGCCTTCCCAGTTGCCTTCTTCAAGAGAAACAGGGCCTGACTTAAAGCGATCCATCAGGTCTGCGATGGCAGCACCGTCGCGACCGTATACATCGAACAACAAACGCTCGAAGTTAGACGACACCATGATATCCATGGATGGAGACATAGTATGCTCCAACTCGCCTTTCGACATGTCGTTGTTAGAAATAACTCGATGCAAAATGTCGTTTTTGTTGGTAGCAACGACTAGCTGCTCTACCGGCAAGCCCATTTGCTTCGCCAAGTAACCGGCAAAGATGTCACCAAAGTTACCTGTAGGCACAGAGAAAGAGATTGGACGGTGTGGACCACCCAAAGCAATCGCTGAACTGAAGTAGTAAACGATTTGCGACATGATACGCGCCCAGTTAATCGAGTTAACTGCGCCCAGTTTCAAACCGTTAAGGAAACCTTGGTCAGCAAAGCTGTCCTTAACCATTTGCTGACAGTCGTCGAAGTTACCTTCCAGTGCGATGTTATGCACATTATCGGCAATCACGCTGGTCATTTGGCGACGTTGAACGTCTGACACACGTTGGTAAGGGTGCAAAATAAAGATATCTAAGTGATCACTGTGACGGCAGCCTTCAATGGCTGCAGAGCCAGTATCACCCGAGGTCGCGCCCATAATTACCAAACGCTCGTTGCGTTTAGCCAAAGCGTAGTCCATCAAACGACCTAGCAACTGAAGTGCAAAGTCTTTAAACGCCAAGGTAGGGCCGTGGAATAGTTCAAGCACCCACTCATTGGTGTTCAGCTCTTTAAGTGGAGCAACCGCGTTGTGATTAAAACCTTCGTAGGTTTCATCAATCATCGCTTTCAGTGCGTCGTCTTCAACACAACCAGCAACAAACGGATGAATGACCTTGTAAGCCAATTCAGCGTAAGAAAGGGACGCCCAAGAGGCAATTTCTTCTTTTGAGAATGTTGGCAAAGTTTCAGGCACATAAAGGCCACCGTCACTTGCAAGACCTGCAAGCAAAACATCTTCAAAGTTAAGTGCTGGCGCTTGGCCACGCGTAGAAATGTATTTCATGGGTTTAAACCTACTTATCTGAAAAGTGCTCAACACGGATACGTGTTACCGAGCCAATGATCGCATCCAAAGCTTCAATCGCCGCGATCGCTTCATTCATTTTTTGTTCTTGAACACACTGTGTCAGGATAATCACTGGCACATATTCTTCAGGCGTTTCTTTTTGGCTGATGGCCTCAATGTTGATGCCTTTTTCGCCAAGAATATTCGTTACTTTAGCCAGCACACCTGGCTGCTCTAGTGCCTGCATGCGCAAGTAGTAAGAGGTTTGTACTTTCTCAACATCCACCACTTGAGTGTCAGACAAGGCATCACTGCGGTAACCCAAGTGCGGCACTTGAGGCGCAGTACCTGTAGCAACAGCACGAGCAAGGTCAACAATATCAGCGATCACAGCAGAACCCGTTGGTTCAGCACCCGCACCCGCACCGTAGTACATGGTTTGGCCCACAGCATCACCATCAACCAATACAGCGTTCATTACGCCATTAACGTTAGCCAATAGCTTAGATTCAGGGATCAAGGTTGGGTGTACACGCAACTCAACACCGTCCTCAGTTTGCGCTGCAACACCAAGGTGTTTAATGCGGTAGCCAAGTTCTTCAGCGTACTCTACGTCTTCGCGGGTAATCTTAGTGATACCCTCGGTGTACGCGCGCTCAAACTGCAACGGAATACCAAAGGCGATAGACGCAAGAATGGTGAGCTTATGCGCCGCATCAATACCTTCAACGTCAAACGTTGGATCCGCTTCGGCGTAACCTAGCGCTTGGGCTTCGGCGAGCACATCAGCAAAGTCACGACCTTTGTCGCGCATTTCTGTCAAAATAAAGTTGCCTGTACCGTTGATGATACCTGCTAACCAGTTGATTTTGTTTGCTGTAAGGCCTTCGCGAAGCGCCTTGATGATTGGAATACCGCCGGCAACGGCGGACTCGTAGGCAACCACAACACCTTTTGCCTCAGCTGCGGCGAAAATTTCATTACCGTGTACCGCAATCAGTGCTTTGTTTGCAGTAACAACGTGCTTACCGTTTTCGATCGCTTTGAGTACCAATTCACGTGCAACGTCGTAGCCGCCAATAAGCTCAACAATAATATCGATTTCTGGGTCTGTTACTACGTCAAAAATATCGCGAGATACCGTAATGGCAGATGTATCGCAATTAGGGTTATCACGACGAGCACCCACATGGGTAACGGTTACATCAACGCCTACGCGACGGCTAATATCGTCTGCGTTACGTTGAAGAACATTAAAAGTGCCACCACCAACGGTGCCAAGACCACAAATACCGACTTTTACAGGTTTCAAACTATTAACCTCTATACGCGTTAACTATGAATCGGCTGCTATTGCCAAAAAAGGGGGATATTATAGCTTAAAGCCACGGCGGGCACTACGGAGGGCTGCGGAGTATTTCGCACCCTGTTTTACTCTCGCGAAACTCTTATCGCGAAGGCACCAAGAAATTATAAGGCACCCAGAAACTTTGGATAAGGCACAAAAAAGCCGCTTTTGAAGGCTTTGTTAAAAGCTCACAAAAACGGCTGTGTAGTCCATCAAATGCTTTGAGACATCACATTACTGAGCGACGCCCAAAAGCTCAGCTAATTTATCTGCAGGGCGGTAGCCTGCTAGTAAGCTTCCGTCGGGTAGCAAAAGTGCAGGTGTACCTGTCACACCCATTTTGCGGCCCAAGTTATACTGGTCCGTTACGGCTTGGCTAACACAGCCCTCGACACTCATCGAAGAGAGGTTGTCGCCACCTTTAGCTTTAGTCATCAAGCTCGGTTGTGCAGTTTTATCGGCACACCAAATTTTGTTCATCGTGCTGTAAGCACCCGATCCAATACCCTGACGTGGGAAAGCAAGGTAATTAACCTGAATACCTAGCCCATTAATTTGCTTGATTTCATCGTGGAGCTTACGGCAGTAGAAGCAATCAACATCGGTAAAGACATGAACAGTCGCTGTTTTTTGCCCTTGCGCCGGAAATATCACCATATCCTCTTCCGATAGAGCAGCAAGCGCCTCAGCACGCTGCGACTGACGACGATTTTCGGTTAAGTTAACCAAACCTGTTTCTGTCACCCCCAGCAAGTTACCCACGAGCAAGTGCTTTCCCGTAGCGTCGGCGTAAATAACTTCGCCGCTATCAAGGTCGACTTCGTATAAACCCTCAATGACACTCGGGGCCACTCGGACAACGGAAATACGACTATCCACTTTAGCAAAGGCTTTTGATATCGCATCGAACGCATCATTCGCGCTGGCCGACACACTTGTAAACGCCAGCAACATCGCCAACGACGAAAACACTCGATTCATCATAAAATTACCTTATTCGTTCTAAAACACTTAAATCAGACACTAACATAACAAAAGCAGGAGGATGCTTGTGGGGCTATTGCTCTTCACACCCACCCTAGGCCACAGGCCGTCTTTCATCTGTGTAGATTTGGAAAATATTGTCGCTCAGGTAAGGCCTCACTTACAAGCACCGCCCTTTTTACTAGCCCCTTGGGTGATGAGTTTGGTGCAGTTGCTGCAAACGATGCTGTGCTACATGCGTATAAATCTGCGTTGTAGATAAGTCAGAATGCCCTAACAGCATTTGTACGACTCTCAAATCTGCACCATGGTTAAGTAAGTGAGTCGCAAACGCATGACGCAACACATGGGGCGACAAGGCCTTTTCGATACCTGCCGCCAGTGCATATTTCTTAACTCGATGCCAAAAGGTTTGGCGCACCATCGGCTTACCATGGGCACTTAAAAACAAGTGCTCGCTAGCACCACCATTTAGCCATGACTGCCTTGCACCTGTGACATAGCGCTTTAACCAAGTAATTGCTTCGTCTCCAAGAGGCACTAAGCGCTCTTTATCGCCTTTACCCACCACGCGAATAACACCTGCTCTCAGGTTTACCTGCTCATACGTCAGGGATATCAGCTCCGACACTCGCAAGCCCGTAGCGTACAAAACCTCTAACATCGCTCGATCGCGCAAGCCAACTTCAAGGTGAATATCGGGGGCTGCCAACAAGGCCTCAACATCGGCCTCACTCAAGGTTTTTGGCAAAGGCCGGCCACGTTTAGGGCTGTATAAGCCTTCTGTAGGGTCCGTAGCTATTTGCTGTTTACGCAAGCGATAGCGATAAAAGCCCCGTAACGTAGACACAAATCGTGCATTTGAAGCGGGCTTTTTCTGCTGAGCTACTCGATGAGCAAGGTAGCCTTGAATTTCAGGTGTGAGGGCCGCTTCCAGTGTCGCGCCTCGCTCAGATAACCACTGAGCAAACCCCTGTAAATCACGACGATACGCCGCCAAACTATTATCGCTTAGGCCTTTTTCTAACCACACATTGTCAAGATACTCATCAATTAACAAGACATCGGATGGGCTAAGTGCCACTAGTAATACACCTCAAAATAGCTGACCTTATCAACAGGCAAGCGATACACAGCGACGCCTTTGGACATGCGTTGTTCAATTTTCACTTCGCTGGCTGTAACCGACAAAAGTTTGCCTTCGACATTGCGCCCATAATAAGTACCTAGACGCGCATTGTAACCAACGAACTTGGCCATGCTCGACACAGGGTGGTCATGAAACTGAGGGCGAGCAGGTGCTGGTACCGCTGGCTCACTCGATTTTGTTGTCGTGGCCTGTGATTTTACTGTGCGAGCCGCTGGCGTTGGTGTAACCACTTTTGCTGGAGCTTTTTGACGCCACACATAGCCCGGGTCTATCACTTCATTCCACCGAACAGGCTTGTGTTGTACTTGCATGTACATCCCTTGCCACCATTGTGGCTGCGACACTCTGGCCGCAAAGGCCGCACTTAAGTCAGATAAAGCCAAACCCTCTACGGGCAGTTTCAAACTCGCTGATGCATTGTCTTGAAACAGCGCTCGCCAAGTTTCGTAACCTTCCTTGTTCATACCTTGAGCTTTTGCCAAACCCTTGATCTCATCCGACAACATATTCAGATAAAGCGCTTCGGCGTGCTGCTTACGCTGCGCACAATAGGCATGATAACGACGATTAAAACCCGCATCTTGAAGGGTCAGCTGCATGTCTCGCATTTTTGCCTGCCCCATTTGCTCTGCCGAACGCCACTCCATCACCGCCTGGACATTGATATCAAACATACCTTGAGCATGGGCAACTAAGCCCATATCCAGCACCTGATCAGCATCATCTAAAATCAACAAGGCGCTACCACTGATATTAACCTTATTGTAGGCCATACCTCGCATAAGGCCTTCATCAACATAACGACCACAGCTTTGGTGCGGCCACAAGTTATGGTCGTGCAAAGGTTTGAGGTATTCATAGCCCGCACTCGCAAAGGCCCCCTCTAAGGCCGGCGCAAAACCTTCGTAATACACCAACAGTCCGCGAGGCCACTCATCTTGCGACATACGATAACCACTAAAAATAAGGTCATGTACGTTAGGTATTGCTACCGTCAACGCAGTTAGAGGAACGACTTCCCCCGTTTGGCTAAAGGTCAAGGTGGGCGCCTTGAAGGTCAGCGCTCGCTCAGTAAGGTCAAGGGATACATCTTCGTAACCCAAGGAGACAATAGGAGCCATTTTTTGCGACAAAGATTGTGCAAAGCTAGACACTTGCCACTGCAGCAGCAAATAGGCAGCAAGAGAAAAAACACAGAAGAGAATTATGGGCGCCAATGTCACGAAAAGCGCAAATTTATACATTGAGCGACGCATGAGCGAATATCACCATCCTTATTCCAAACCACAGCGAGCGTAAACTCAGTACTGAACTTATCTGCCAGTGCACCGGCCAATCTAGCTCTGTGCAGGCAGTGTAACAAGGAGGTCCCTTTCGCGCCAATTTTGAGACACAAAAAAGGCGACCCGAGGGTCGCCTTTTTAACAATCAGCAAGTAAAAATTACTTAGCCAACTTTTCTTTGATACGTGCAGACTTACCGCTACGCTCACGTAGGTAGTAAAGCTTGGCTTGACGAACAAGACCACGACGCTTCACGTGAATTTCTTCTACGATTGGGCTGTAAGTTTGGAAAGTACGCTCTACGCCTACACCGTGAGAGATTTTACGCACAGTGAATGCAGAGTTTAGACCGCGGTTACGCACACCCAGTACAACACCTTCAAAGGCCTGTAGACGGGTACGGTTACCCTCAGTTACACGTACTTGCACAACAACGGTGTCACCAGGACCAAACGTTGGTACTTCTTTAGATGTCTGTTCAGCTTCAATTTGCTGAATAATCAGGTTCTTGCTGCTCATGGCTCGCTCCTAAATATTCAACCGGATCCCGTTTTTAGACGTTGGAATCTCGGATATATTCTTCCAATAGTTCGCGCTGCTCGGTGGATAACTCCATCTGCTCTAACAAGTCAGGACGACGCTCATAAGTGCGTCCTAATTGTTGTTTGAGCCGCCAGCGTTTAATCGCGGCGTGGTTTCCACTTAACAACACCTCAGGTACTTTTTCTTCACCGAGCACTTCAGGCCGAGTGTAATGAGGACAGTCCAACAACCCATCCGAAAAAGAATCTTCAATGGCAGAGTCTTTATGCCCGAGCACACCCGGAACCAGACGAGAAACTGCATCAATGAGTGTCATCGCGGGTAGTTCACCACCACTTAACACAAAGTCACCAAGTGACCATTCTTCATCAATAACACTTTCAAACAGGCGCTCATCAATACCTTCATAGCGCCCAGCTACCAAAATTACTTTTTCGTAGGTGGCAAGTTCTGTCGCACCCTGATAATCCAAACGACGTCCCTGCGGCGACATATAAATCACCTTGGTCTTGTCGCTACCTGAGGCCTTTTTGGCTGCTTCGATGGCATCCTTTAACGGTTGCACCTTCATCAGCATGCCTGGGCCACCACCATAAGGTCGATCATCGACTGTTTTATGGCGGTCGTGCGTAAAATCGCGTGGATTCCAGCACTCAAGCGATATCAGGTTGTTTTTTACGGCTCGTCCCGTCACGCCAAAGCGACTAATCGCTTCAAACATCTCTGGGAAGAGACTCACTACACCAAACCACACGGTTTAAAACTCCGGATCCCAATCGACCCGAATGGTACCTGTTACCAAATCAATTTCAGTAATCACTTGTTCTGGTAAGTAAGGAATTAAGCGTTCAGCTTTATCGATGCTTTGCGCGTTACCTTTTACCACCAGCACATCATTCGCGCCGGTTTCCATCAAGTGACTGACTGTTCCAAGCAATTGCCCTTCAACAGTCACAACGTTCAGGTTTTCTAATTGGCTCCAGTAATATTCACCATCATCTAGCTTAGGTAGCACATCCTCAGATACACCAATCTCAACACCATTGTAGGTTTTAGCGATCTCACGATCGTCAATGCCTTCAATTTTGGCGATAAGCCCTTTGCCGTGACGCTTACCCGCTTCTAACTTGACTTGCTTCCAAGTGCCTTGCACTTTGATCAGCCAAGGCGAATAAGACAGAATATTTTCCATCGGGTCAGTGTAAGAATAAATCTTCACCCACCCTTTAACGCCATACACGGTTGATATTTTACCAACGAGAGTTACTTGGTTATTAGTCAACTGTGTCAAACCTGTTCGTCCAATTACTCTGCAGCTGCAGCAGCTTCTTTAAGAAGCTTAGCAACACGCTCAGTTGGCTGAGCGCCCTTACCTTGCCAGTAAGCAACACGCTCAAGGTTTACACGTAGCTTTTCTTCTTGGCCACGAGCGATAGGGTTAAAAAAGCCTACGCGCTCAATAAAGCGACCATCACGTGGGTTACGTGAATCAGCTACAGTGAGGTGGTAAAACGGACGCTTTTTAGAGCCGCCACGAGAAAGACGAATTGTTACCATGTGAATGGTCCCCTTATTGAGTGGGTTTCGGTGTCGCCCACAATTATCGATCAAAAACTGTGTTTTTTTACGCCACAGCTTTACCTAAACCCCATTAATCGCTTGTTGCGACCTTGCCGTAACAACCAAAAAACGAGGGTTAAATACAAAAATCAGCGCGGAGATTCTACGCGAAAACCCCGCCCTAAGAAAGTAAAATATGTATAAAAGCTAACCAAACCGGTTATTGTGTCGCAATGAGCCCAAGCTTTACGTTCTTAGCTCATTGCCACCGCGGGTTAGAAGCGAGGGAAGCCACCTGGGCCGCCCATGCCACCCATACCGCCTGGACCACCCGGTGGCATCATACCTTTCATGCCACGCATCATTTTAGCCATGCCGCCTTTAGAACCCATTTTCTTCATCATCTTAGCCATTTGCTTATGCTGTTTGATGACGCGATTCACATCTTGAATTTGGGTACCAGAACCGGCTGCGATACGCTTTTTGCGCGAACCAGAGATAATATCGGGCGTACGACGCTCTTTTGGCGTCATTGACTGAATAATGGCTTCCATTTGCTTCATGCCTTTTTCAGCATCAGACGCTTGAATAGCACCCGCCATTTGCCCCATGCCAGGTAGCTTATCCAGCATACCCATCATGCCGCCCATGTTCTTCATTTGCTGAAGCTGCTCTAGGAAATCTTCAAGGTCAAAGCCTTTGCCTTTTTTAAGCTTTTTAGCGAGCTTTTCGGCTTTTTGCTTATCAATCTTCTGCTCTGCTTCCTCAATAAGAGAAAGCACGTCACCCATACCTAAAATACGAGACGCGACACGGTCTGGGTGGAACGGCTCAAGAGCGTCAACTTTTTCGCCCGAACCCAAGAACTTAATTGGCTTGCCGGTAATTTGACGAACCGAAAGCGCTGCACCGCCACGAGCGTCACCATCGGTTTTGGTAAGGATCACACCGGTCAGCGGCAGCTCTTCGTTAAACGCCTTGGCGGTGTTCGCCGCATCTTGACCTGTCATTGCATCAACAACAAAGAGGGTCTCAACAGGCTTAATAGCTTTATGAAGATCTTTGATCTCCGCCATCATTTCGCCGTCTACGTGTAAACGACCCGCTGTATCCACAAGTAGCACATCATGGTGCTGAATACGCGCATGGGACAAGGCACTGTTAACGATATCGATTGGCTTTTGTTCAACCGTGGAAGGGAAGAAGTCTACGCTTACTTCGTTCGCTAAGGTTTCGAGCTGCTTGATCGCGGCCGGACGATAAACGTCGGCAGACACCACCAATACCTTTTTCTTTTCACGCTCGGTTAAAAAGCGAGCCAATTTGGCAACAGAGGTGGTTTTACCCGCACCTTGCAAACCCGCCATCATTACCACAGCCGGTGGAGTGGCCGCTAGATTAAGTGCTTCGTTGGCTTCACCCATCACCTGGGTTAGCTCGTCGTTAACAATTTTCACGAACTGCTGACCCGGTGACAGACTAGAGGTCACCTCTTGGCCGATAGCGCGCGCTTTTACCTTTTCAACAAAAGCAATGACAACAGGCAAGGCGACATCGGCCTCTAGTAGCGCCATACGCACTTCGCGTAGGGTACCTTTAATGTTGTCTTCCGTTAGTTTCGCTTGGCCGGTAATACTTTTAAGGGAGGCCGTTAAACGTTCACTTAAATTTTCGAACATAATCTATCTCTGTACCGGCGCGCCTAAACAGGAACTAGGGTGTATCAACACCCTCATCTGTAAAGCAATGCGAGTAGCGCCGTGGCTAGTAAAAAATGAATTCGTAGCAGACCGAAACGGGCTTTTTACATAACACCCCAAAAGATCGGCCTTTATTTGACATTAAGTATACCGCAGGCAGCGCTATCACCCCACCCCGTATTTCAGTGTAAAACGAATTATGCCAAACTAGGCAGTATTGCTCGCAGCACAAATAAGCCGCTGAATCTATTCGCCATTGCTGCTAACACTTTGCCCTCTTTGACCTATATTAGGCACTAGGACGTTAAACCATGCTGTATTTGTTTTCGCTGGCCGCCATCTTTTTTTACGCATTGGCCACTTTTCAAGAAGCACGACATTTTAAAAACCAAGAACCTAACAAACCTAAATGGTTAACTGGGCTTGGCTTAGCGGGTTTTTTCGCCCACACGGTGAGTATTTATCTACTGTTACACCACAGCAATGGCATCGACCTCAGCACTGGCAACCTTGCCTCTTTGGTCACATGGCTTGTGGCCATGATTACCCTCTTTAGCAGTTTTCGGATTCCCATCCACCTTATTTTTTTAGCCGCGTTTCCCATGGCTATTATGGCGATTGTTTATGCCCTTTTTGACCAAGACCCAAGCGCCGGTCGCCATTACGATGTTGGCTTAGTCAGCCACATTCTGCTGTCTATTTTGGCCTACAGCTTATTTACTATTGCAACGGCCCACGCCTTACTGCTCTACCTGCAAGACAAAGCACTAAAAAAACACGGTTCTCGCAGCCTTATTAAAGCCTTGCCTCCGCTGCAAACCATGGAGCGCTTGCTGTTTGAGGTATTGGCCATTGGCTTAGGTTTACTCACCGGCTCGTTAATTACCGGTTTCCTCTTTGTAGACGACCTACTCGCCCAACACTTGGCGCACAAAACCGTATTTTCGGTTATCGCATGGTTAAGCTACAGCGTACTATTCGCCGGTCGAATCTTGCTCGGATGGCGCAGCCGTACGGCCGTGCGCTGGACCATTGGCAGCTTTATCTTTTTAGCCGTAGGCTTCTTTGGCACCAAGCTCATCCTCGACTGGTTTATACATAGCTGAGACGACCTGCTACCCCTCGACTTACTCGGATCAAAAGTAGCAGCCGCAACGCTTGACACACCTAGCCCTAGCCTTAACAATAGCTAGCCCAATTATAACCACAGGGTCTTTCCGTTGGACGAAGCCTCGATAAGCCTATTGCTGGGCATCCTAGTCGCTCTTATTTTCTGTTCTGCTTTTTTCTCCAGCTCCGAAACGAGCATGATGGCTTTAAACCGATACCGGTTAAAGCATCTTGCCAAAAAAGGCCATAGTGGTGCCAAGCGAGCCAGCAAACTACTTGAACGCCCCGACCGCCTAATCGGAGTTATCCTCATAGGAAACAACTTCGTAAACAACTTGGCTGTTTCCATAGCGACTGTCTTAGCAGTACGTATCTGGGGTGATACCGGCATCGCTATCGCAACAGGAAGCTTAACGCTTGTTGTCCTTATCTTTGCCGAGGTCTCACCCAAAACTGTCGCAGCGCTACACCCCGAAAAAGTCGCATTTCCTGCTGCACTGATACTTCAGCCACTGCTTAAGCTCACCTACCCTCTTGTTTGGCTGGTCAATGGAATCACTAACAACTTTTTGCGCTTATTTGGCGTTAACATCAATGACGCAAACGACCATAACCTCAGCACCGAAGAACTACGCACACTGGTAAACGAAGCTGGCGCATTATTGCCTCACCGCAACCAGTCGATGCTATTGGGTGTATTAGAGCTATCTGAAGTGACCGTGAACGACGTTATGGTGCCGCGTAACGACGTTATTGGTATCGATCTAGACGACGATATCGAAGCCATTATTGAGCGTCTTTGTACTGCCAACCAAACCCGCTTGCCGGTATACCGTGGCGATATCAACAAAGTTGTGGGCATTTTACACATGCGCAACTTGGCGAAGATTTTCCAGCAAGGCAGCATCTCAAAAGCCGCAATTGTGCAGGTGATCCACGAGCCTTACTTTATTCCAGAGAGCACCCCTCTCCAAACACAGCTACTTAACTTTCAAAAGCAGGCACGCCGCATTGGTTTAGTGGTTGATGAGTACGGTGATGTTCAGGGCATTGTCACCCTTGAGGACATTCTAGAAGAGATTGTTGGCGAGCTATCGGCTAACAACAACGAAGAGAACCAAGACGTGCACCGCCAAGACGACGGCAGCTACTTCATCGAGGGCTCTGCCTACATTCGTGAAGTAAACAAAGCTTTGGATTGGGAACTACCCACAGATGGGCCAAAAACCATCAACGGCCTCATTACCGAGCGTTTAGAATCCATCCCTGATGGCAACGTGTGCTTACGCATAGGTAAATACCAAGCGGAAACACTGCAAATTACCGACAACTTAATTAAAACCATTCGGTTTATTAAGTACAAGTAGGCCAAAATTCGCAAGTTAGCTATCGGCTAGCTTGCGGTTCACACTTTCGATTTTATCTTCGATGCTTTGCAGTCGATCCGTTCGTGTACCTACACGCATGGAGGTGGTCACACGATCGGCACCCGCTTTATGTACCGCTTCGTGACAAGCTTTTACGACGGCAAACACTTCGTCCCACTCACCCTCAATGTTCGTTCCGAATGCGTGCATCTGGTGATCTAAGCCGGCGTCTTTAATAATCCTTTGGCAGAGGGTAACGTAGCTAGAAACCGATACACCGACACCCATCGGCACCACACACAAGTCAATCATCACTCTCATAGCGGTACGATTTCGCCTTTTTCGCGTTTAACAATTTTGGCGTAAACGGCACGCTTTTCGTCATCGTTCATAGTGCCCCATTCGGCGATTTCCATGCCGTGACGATGACAGGCAATGCACACATCATGCTCATCAAGAGCACATACACCCACACAAGGGCTGCGGACAGGCTTGGCTGGAGAATTAGCTTGAGTGGTCATGAGTGTTTTCCTAGGCTTTTAAAAAGCCCCATCATAACATCTTGGGCTTGTAACACATCTTGCTCTACGGTTTTTATTTGCGCTTGCGTAAGCACTTCTTCCACTACCGCAGGCTGACCCATAACTAGGGCATAGTCGGGAATCACCATGTCAGCCGGTATATGGCTTTGGGCAGCGATCATCGAATATTTGCCTACCACCGCACCGGGAGCAATGACACATTCCCGACCGATTAAACAGCCTTCGCCTACGTGACAGCCCATTAAATGAGCGTTTTCGCCCACCATGACATAGTCATTTAAGCGAAGGCTATGGCCTTGTACCGCTTCGAGGGTAGCACCGCTCTCAATTTGGTTTCCTTTACCCACGCTCACCGTTTCGTCGAGCCCAGAAACCGTGGCGTTAAACCAGATACTGACATGGCTCGACAAACTCACGTTACCGTCGATCACCGCGCTTTCGGCAATAAAGTGACCTTCTCCATTAAACTCAAGGCCTTGCACCGGTTTTTTCTTAGATTGGCTCACGCGCCTTCCTTGTGCTTTGTTGCTCGGTGAGAGATTTCGAACCCAGCGTCAAAACAAATATTGAGCAGGTCTGCAATGATATAAGCCGTTAGCCCCCAAATCACAAACCCTTGAAACTCCCAAACGGGCAAACCATAACGTTTGTACTGAGGGTGCTTACGCCAACCTTCGTTCACATCGGTTTCTAAAAAAAACTGCAAGGGCACAGAAAAGACTTCGTCTAGTTCCCCTTCATTTGCCACAAAGCGAAGTTTAGGAGGAATGACCGCCACCCAAGGGGTCACGGATAGCTGGTTAACTGAACGAACGCTTTTGAGTGGCACCAGCGCCTCAACCAATTCAGGATCTAGGCCCACTTCTTCATTTGCCTCACGTAGCGCAGTTTCGAGGCTGTCTTTATCTTCTGGGTCTTGCTTGCCCCCCGGAAAAGCCACCTGCCCTGCATGACTCGACAAGGTCGCCGCCCGCTGAGTAAGCACAACCTTCGGCTCTTGCTCATTAGTAATAGCCACCAAAACACTGGCACTGCCCACAGCACCTTTATCTTGCCAAGGCGCACGAGTGTGCTGACGATGGAAGTCCTCTAAACGTTCATACACTTGAGATAACATGGCTTGCCCTCTTAAGCCTCGCTTTTATCAACAAGCAAAGCTAAGCTCTCATCATTCAACAGGTTTTGGTTAGCAGGTGTTTATGCAAGTATTTAAGTATTGTAGCCAATGTGGCGGAAAGACTCACATGGCTGTGCCAAAAGGTGACAATAAAGTGCGCGCCATTTGCCAAAGCTGCCATCATATTTTTTACGACAACCCCCGCATTGTTGCCGGCACATTGCCTGTTTATAAAGACAAAGTACTTCTTTGTAAGCGTGCCATTGAGCCCCGTAAAGGCTACTGGACCTTACCAGCGGGCTTTATGGAAAACGGCGAGTCCACTGAGCAAGCGGCACTAAGAGAAACCTACGAAGAAGCTCACGCCCATGTCGTCTTGGAGTCTTTGTACGCAAGCACCTCTATCCTGCATGTAAACCAAGTGCAGCTGATTTACTTAGCCACACTGTCCAGGCCTGAGTTTGGCCCCGGGTCAGAGTCGCTAGAAGTCGCCCTTTTTGACGAAGCCGAGATTCCTTGGCAAGACCTAGCCTTTACGACCATTACCAGCGCACTTAAGCAATACTTTGCCGACCGCAAACAAGGACAGGGCTTTGCCCTACGCCACTTTGAATTGGCCGGCAACCAAAGCCTGCCGCAACGTGTGGATATCAGCGAGCAGGCCTTTATTCCGGAAGCTGATTAACTTGCCATGTTTCGTAGGCCACCTCTTCATAGGGGTGCGCCAACAGCAAGGCTGCGACGGCTTGGCGAATCAACGCATCGTCACACACCATCTCCACCTTCCATTCGTCCAACTGCTCTAGTTGACCTTGATCGCCAATCGCAGGAGAGCTCCCCGCCAATGGCCGAAACTGGCCAATGCCCTTGGCCTGCCAGCAACATTGATCGTAATTGCCAATTTTACCCACACCCACCTCAAAGAGTACGGCTTTAACCTCACTCAAGTGGCTCTCGGGCACAAAAAAACAAAGCTTATACATGGCACCTACCTTTGATCATACACAGTATCTATTTATTCGATTAACAATAGCTGAAGCGCCTGCCCGGTTAGGCTAACATAAGCGCAACATCAGCAGATTATTAAAGGGCAAGGATCATTATGACAGCGCTTGAATCAATTATTGAGTCTCATCCCCACCTCACACTGAGCGACACCCAACAACTTTATCAGGGTGAAGAAGCCTTACCCGTAATACAAGTAAGTAACGCCCTCTGTGATGCTAACGTGAGCCTCTACGGCGCACATGTGCTGTCCTTTAAACCCAAAGACAAAAGCGAAGCCCTTTGGATTAGCCCCAATACCAAGTTTCAAGCGGGCACGGCCATTCGTGGTGGCGTACCTGTGTGCTTTCCTTGGTTTGCCGTAAACCAAGACGACCCGAGTAAACCAAAGCACGGCTACGTTCGCCAGCGCCTTTGGACACTCGAAAGCAGCGAGCAAACAGACAAGGGCGAAACCAAACTTACCCTCGTCTACCAAAGCCAACCTGAAGACAAAGCACACTTTGAAGGCGAGTTTAAGGTAAAGCTGGACCTAACCTTCGGTGAGTCCCTAAGCATGACCCTCGACGTTACCAATACAGGTACAACGCCTTACCCTATTCGCTGGGCACTACATACCTACTTTGCTGTATCCAACGTTAACAATGTATCGGTATCGGGGCTTGATGGCGTTAGCTATCGTGACAATACGAAGGGCTTGGCGATTGCGACTCAAGCCGGTGATATCACCTTTAACGGCGAGGTGGATATGGCCTTCTTTGAAGCACCTGCACGTCAAACCATCAATGATAACGGCAAAGACATTATCGCAATTACCGGCGACAACGCACCGAGCGCCATTGTTTGGAACATTGGCACCGAAAAAGGCGAAGGCATTGCAGATATCGGCGGTGAGGCATCAACAGGGTACGTGTGTGTAGAGCGTGGCTGTGCGTTTTCAGATGTGTGGCAACTGGCTCCGGGCGAGCAAATAAAAGGTACAAAAACAATCGAAGTGCTTTAGTTCCCTCTCTTTAAGCAAATAAAAAGCCGCTGACCTTTTAGGTGAGCGGCTTTTTTGTTCAGCTGGCCAATCTAGGGCCGAGCTAGAAAACTAAACGAATTAAAGATCGTTTAGCCCAAGTACATCCTGCATCGAGTAAAGACCCGCAGGCTGGCTAACCAGCCACTTGGCTGCACGAACCGAACCTTTCGCAAAGGTCATACGTGAGCTGGCCTTATGGGTAATTTCAAAACGCTCGCCTTCGTTGGCAAATAGCACGGTATGATCGCCTACCACGTCGCCTGCACGAATCGTAGCAAAACCAATCTCACCTTTAGGGCGCGCGCCCACTTGGCCTTCACGACCGTAAATTGCACACTCTTTAAGGTCTTTACCTAGCGCATCGGCAACGGCTTCGCCCATGCTTAATGCGGTACCTGAAGGCGAGTCCACTTTATGATGGTGGTGAGTTTCAATCACTTCAATGTCGTAATCTTCACCCAAAGCCTTGGCCGCTAACGCTAGAAGTTTAAAGCTAAGGTTAACGCCAACGCTCATGTTAGAGGCGAACACCACGGGTGTTTTCTCGGCAAACGCAGCCAGCGCTGCCTTGTCTTCATCGGTTAAACCAGTCGTACCAATCACACTCGCCTTACCCGCCTCAACACACACTGCCAGGTTAGCAAGCGTTGTTTCTGGCGTGGTGAAGTCGATTAATACATCAAAGTCGTTAACCACATCCGCCAAGCTAGATACGGTGTTTACACCCAAACGACCAACACCTGCTAGCTCGCCTGCGTCTACGCCTTTAAGTGAGCTTGTTGGGCTGACAATGGCTGCGCCAAGCTCTAGGCCTTCGGTTAGGTTAATGGCTTCAATATGGGCTTTGCCCATACGACCGCCTGCGCCTGCAACGGCGATGCGGATATTATTCGTTGCTGTCATCTTTATTACACCTAAAAGGAAGTTGATGGCCCATATCGAGCGCTGGCTTATCACATTCGGGGCGACCCACGACTTTTGCTGGAACACCTACCACCGTAGTATGGGCCGGCACATCTTCGAGGACGACTGAACCACCGCCCACTTTGGCGCCCGCGCCCACTTCGATGTTGCCAAAAATCTTGGCACCGGCCGCAATAAGCACACCTTCGCGAATTTTTGGATGGCGATCGCCGCATTCTTTACCCGTACCACCGAGGGTAACGGATTGCAGAATCGATACATCGTTTTCTACCACCGAGGTTTCGCCAATGACGATGCCCGTTGCGTGGTCAAACATAACACCACAGCCTATGCGGGCGGCTGGGTGAATATCTACTTGGAAGGTACTACTCACACGACTTTGAATGTAGAGCGCCATGGCATGACGGTCATTTTTCCAAAGATAGTGAGAGATACGGTAGGCCTGCAGCGCATGAAAGCCTTTAAAATACAAAAGCACAGTCGAAAGGTTATCAACCGCTGCATCGCGGGTGCGAACGGCAATCAAGTCGTAACAAACACTGTTAAGGATACCAGGGTCTGCCTCTAGCGCTTCGTCGATCAGCTCGCGTAGCGTAACGGCAGGCATCACATCGTCAGCCAACTTAACCGCTAGTAGATAGGCTAAAGCTGATGCGAGGTCTTTGTGACCAATGATAATGGTATGGTAGTAGCTCGCTAAGAAGGGCTCTTTTACTGCCTCTTGGCGCGCTTCATCTTGAATTGAAGCCCAAAGCGCTTCAACACTGATTGCATCTGAGGACATAAACGTCTCATTCTTTGGGTGACTCAAATAAGTAACCCCACACCTAGGTGTGGGGCACTTGGTTAATTGAGGTTATTTTACATCCTCAAAAAACTTTTTCACTGAATCAAAGAAACCCGTTTTACGTGGGCTGTTTTTGCCACTGCCGCTTTCCATTTCTTCTTGGAATTCGCGCAGTAATTCTTTCTGACGGCTACTTAACTTAACCGGCGTTTCAACCACAACGCGAACAAGCAAATCACCTACTGGGCCGCCACGTACCGACTTCACACCCTTCCCACGCAAGCGGAACTGCTTACCTGTTTGAGTCTCGGCAGGTACTTTAAGCTTCACGCGACCATCAAGAGTCGGCACTTCTAGCTCGCCGCCCAAGGTTGCGTCGATGATGCTAATAGGCACTTCACAGTATAGGTGCGTACCGTCACGTTCAAAAATTTCGTGACGCTTAATGTGCATCTGTACAAACAAGTCGCCCGCTGGACCACCGTTGGCACTGGCTTCACCTTCGCCAGACAAGCGAATGCGATCGCCCTCGTCCACGCCTGCAGGAATCTTAACCGATAGGTTTTTCGTCTTTTCAACACGACCATGACCGTGACACGACGGACAAGGATCTTTGATGACCTGACCAGCGCCGTTACATGCCGGACAAGTTTGCTGGAACTGAATAAAGCCTTGTGACATACGCACTTGGCCCACACCGTTACAGGTTGTACAGGTAACAGGCGAAGAGCCCTTTTTAGCACCAGTGCCGCCACAAGGGTCACAGTTCACTAGCGTAGGTATGCGAATATTCTTTTCGACACCACGTACCGCTTCTTCAAGCGTAAGCTCCATGGTGTACTGCAGGTCAGAGCCACGACGAGGGCCTTGACGACCACCGCGCCCACCACCAAACATGTCGCCAAAAACATCACCAAAGATATCACCAAAGCCGCCTTCAAAGCCGCCACCGCCGCCAAAGCCTTGTTGGCCAGCGTCGTGACCATATTGGTCATAGGCTGCACGCTTTTGCTTATCCGACAAGACTTCGTAGGCTTCATTCACTTCTTTGAAGCTGTCCTCAGCACTCTTATCGTCGGGATTACGGTCTGGGTGATACTTCATCGCCATGCGGCGAAACGCTTTTTTGATTTCGCGATCATCAGCGCCTTTAGAGACACCTAGCACTTCGTAATAGTCACGTTTAGACATAGTTACTCTGTTAATACATTGGCTTATTTAAAGCGAGTTAGTGTAAAGCGACTCGCTAATATTCATAAATGGCAGAGACAAGAACGCGGGCATAGTGCCCGCGAAGCCTTGTGGCACTGCAAAGCGATAGCAAAGCAGTGCATTTTGCAGGCGAAGTAATCGCTTACTTCTTGTCGTCTTTCACTTCTTCGAACTCAGCATCTACCACATCGTCAGCTGCGTTATCAGCTTGCGCGCCTTCGCCCGCTTCTGCTTGCTGAGCTGCATCAGCGTACATCTTCTGAGCAACACCAGAGATCGCTTCAGTCAATGCTTCAGACTTAGCTTCGATTTCAGCTTTGTCGTCGCCTTTAAGTGCAGTTTCTAGCGCTTCGATCGCTGCATTGATCGCAGTTTTCTCTTCTTCAGTCGCTTTGTCGCCCGCTTCTTCAAGTGTTTTACGAGCAGAGTGTACAAGTGCGTCACCTTGGTTGCGTACTTGCATTAGCTCTTCAAACTTCTTGTCTTCTTCAGCGTGAGCTTCAGCGTCGCGAACCATTTGCTCGATCTCGTCATCGCTCAAACCAGAAGAGGCTTTGATTACGATAGACTGCTCTTTACCCGTCGCCTTGTCTTTAGCAGACACGTTTAGGATGCCGTTAGCGTCCAAGTCGAAGGTTACTTCGATTTGTGGCATACCGCGCTGTGCTGGCGGAATGTCTGCCAAGTCGAAACGACCAAGAGACTTGTTTTGTGCCGCTTGCTTACGCTCACCCTGTACAACGTGGATGGTTACTGCAGTTTGGTTGTCATCAGCAGTAGAGAAGATTTGCGACTTCTTAGTTGGAATCGTAGAGTTCTTCTCGATAAGCGGAGTCGCAACACCACCCATAGTTTCGATACCCAGTGTTAGTGGCGTAACGTCTAGTAGTAGAACGTCTTTCACGTCACCAGAAAGTACCGCACCTTGAATCGCCGCACCCATTGCAACCGCTTCATCTGGGTTCACGTCTTTACGTGGCTCTTTACCAAAGAATTCAGCAACACTTGCTTGAACCAAAGGCATACGGGTTTGACCACCCACCAAAATTACTTCGTCGATTTCGCTTGCAGATAGGTCCGCATCAGCCAACGCCACGCGGCAAGGCTCGATAGAGCGCTTAACAAGGTCTTCAACCAAAGACTCAAGCTTAGAGCGAGTAATCTTCACGTTAAGGTGCTTAGGACCTGTTGCATCAGCTGTGATGTAAGGAAGGTTTACATCCGTTTGCTGAGCAGAAGAAAGCTCAACTTTTGCTTTCTCAGCTGCTTCTTTCAAACGCTGAAGTGCAAGTGGGTCGTTGTTTAGGTCGATACCGCTGTCTTTCTTGAATTCATTTACCAAGAACTCAATCATGCGCATATCGAAGTCTTCACCACCTAGGAAGGTGTCACCGTTTGTCGCGAGTACTTCAAACTGGTGCTCGCCATCAACTTCTGCAATTTCGATGATAGAGATATCGAAAGTACCTCCACCCAAGTCGTAAACCGCGATGGTTTTATCGCCTTGAGACTTATCCATACCGTAAGCAAGTGCTGCTGCAGTTGGCTCGTTAATAATACGCTTAACGTCTAGACCAGCAATTTTACCTGCGTCTTTCGTTGCTTGACGCTGCGCATCGTTAAAGTAAGCAGGTACAGTGATAACCGCTTCGGTTACGCTTTCGCCTAGGTAGTCTTCTGCTGTTTTCTTCATTTTCTTAAGAACTTCAGCAGATACCTGCGGCGCAGCCATCTTGTTGCCTTTTACTTCAACCCAAGCGTCACCATTGTCCGCTTCAACGATGTTGTAAGGCACCATTTTGATGTCTTTTTGAACCACATCGTCAGAGAAACGACGACCGATCAAACGCTTGATTGCGAATAGTGTGTTGTCTGGGTTGGTTACCGCTTGACGCTTAGCAGGCTGACCTACAAGTGTCTCACCATCGGCTGTGTAAGCGATGATAGAAGGAGTAGTACGATCGCCTTCTGCGTTTTCGATTACTTTTGCTTTTTCGCCATCTAGAACAGCAACACAAGAGTTGGTTGTGCCTAGGTCGATACCAATGATTTTACCCATTTTTTTGAAACTCCGATTAACCTTAGCGGCCGCCTTAGCAGCTCGCTTAAAATTCTTAACTGGTTAATGTCTATGTGGGCCCGTTAGTGCAGTTTTCAAGGCCCTTTTTAGACAAAAATCTAAAAAAGTTACGCTATCGTGCGTTTAGCCTTGTGCGATCATAACCATCGCTGGGCGCAACAAACGACCGTTCATTTCGTAGCCTTTTTGCACCACTGCCACGACTGTATTTGCGGCAACACCTTCACCACCTGGCACCATCGACATGGCTTGATGCTTCTCGGGGTCAAAGGCCTCACCTTGTGGGTTAACCTCAACCACAGCAAACTTTTCTAGGCTGCTTTTAAACATGGTCAGGGTCATTTCTACCCCTTCTTTAATTGCAGATACTGACTCGTCGTCGCCAAAGGCTTCAACTGAGCGCTCTAGGTTGTCTACAACCAAAATCATTTCGTTGGCGAACTTTTCTAGACCAAACTTGTGCGCCTTTTCTACATCTAGTTGTGCACGGCGACGAACGTTTTGCATTTCTGCTTGTGCGCGTAGCAGCTGATCATGCAGACCAGCAATTTCGTCTTTAGCAGACGCAATTTTAGCGGCTAGCTCTGGGCTACCGTGCGTTTCTTCACCGTATTCTTCAACAGTCGATTCTGGCGCCTCGGCTTGTTCTGCCTCTTGGCTTACTTCAGCGGTTTCTACCACTTCTTCAGGGTTAGACTTATCTTCGTTAGCCATTGGAAAACTCCATAACCTTTAACGACCACCCATGCGGTCAAATATTTGCGTTGGCTTTTATATGGGGTTTGCTGGCCACCTTTCAACAGTAAAGAAGCAAAAAGTTTTTATTTGAGTGATTGATAAATAACCAAGCATGCATTATAAATACTGTATAGATAAACAGCTGTATATTTAACCATATTTAATATCCATTGATGCATTGCAATCATTAACGCCAATCGGCGATATGGGGGCCTTATGTTAAGTCAACTTTCTATTCAAGACTTTGCCATTGTTGACCAACTCGACCTAGACCTTACTAAAGGGATGACCGTAGTAAGCGGTGAAACCGGTGCGGGTAAGTCCATTATGCTGGACGCACTTGGACTGGCATTGGGCAACCGCAGTGACAGCGGCGAAGTGAGATACGGCACCGACAAAGCGGATATTACCGCCGTATTTGACTTAACCGACGCACCAGAGGCTAAAGCATGGTTGGTGCAGCAAGAACTTGATGCGGGCGACGAATGTATTTTACGCCGCGTAATCACGAAAGAAGGTCGTTCACGCTGCTACATCAACGGCCGCCCCAGCCCTATCGCCACGGTTAAAGCACTCCGTGGTTTTTTAATCGATATTCACGGCCAGCACGAACACCAACGCTTAATGAGCAGTGAACATCATCGTGTTTTACTTGATGCGTTTAATCAAAACGAGTCTCTGCTAAGCAAAGTTCAACGCGCTTTTCGCCAATGGCAGAATATCGAAAAACAATGGAAAGACGCCTTAAACGCAGGTGAGCAACAAAACGCTCAAATCCAGCTACTCAAATATCAAATTGAAGAGCTAAACGAGCTCACCCCTCAGGATGGCGAAGTAGACACCCTCGAAGCCGAACAAAAGCAACTCGAGAGCGCAGAAAACATTTTACAAGCAGGCCATTGGGCTCTGGGTTTGGCCAGCGAGAGCGACGAAGGCAACTGTTTGGCACTCATTAGTCAATGCCAACAGGCACTCGCCAAGTTGGGCGATATTCCGCAGCTAAGCCCTATTAATGAGCTCTTTGACAACGCTCAAATCCAGCTCGAAGAAGGCGCAAACGAGCTCAGTCGCTATTTAGATACCGTGGACGTTAACCCCGCTCGCCTTGCCGAAGTTGAAAGCCGGTTGAGCGCGCTATACGACATGGCACGCAAACATAAAGTAGCGGTTAAAGAGCTCCCGCAGTTTTTGGCAGATCGCCAAGCCGAGTTAGCGCGCTTTGAAAACGCATCAGTTGAAACCGCTGAGCTAGAAACACAATCAAAAGCAGCACAGAACCTCTTTTTTGATACCGCACAAAAGCTGTCTAAAGCACGCGAAAAGGCTGCTAGCACGCTGGCTAAAGCGGTTAACAAACAACTACAAGCACTGGGCATGAAAGGCGCCTCTCTGTCGGTTGCTCTCACGCCACTCGATACCGGCTGCTTACACGGCCTCGAAGCCGTCGAGTTTTTAATTAGCACCAACAAAGGCCAACCGCCTAAGCCGTTATCAAAAGTGGCCTCAGGCGGCGAGCTATCGCGAGTGAGTTTGGCGATTCAGGTTGTTACTGCTGCGTCTTGTGCAACACCTACGCTCATCTTTGATGAAGTGGATGTGGGAATTGGCGGCGCTATCGCCGAGGTGGTGGGTAAGCTCATGCGCCAGTTGGGCGAGCGAGCTCAGGTTTTATGCGTAACTCACCAGCCACAAGTGGCCTCACAAGGTCACAAACACTTATTTGTGAGTAAATCATCGAGCAGCACCCATACGCGCACAAAAATCACACGATTACAGTCCGAACATCGCGTACAGGAGATTGCTCGTATGTTGGGTGGTATCGAAATTACCAACCGCTCTCTAGAGCATGCGAAGGAAATGTTAGGGCAAATCTAACGCCCCATGTCGATAAAAGTTGGCTCGGCTACCGATTAAACCGTAAAACGTAAAACGCCCCTTGCTACCATCGTAACAAGGGGCGTTTTTTATCAAGCACTTGCTTAGCCAAGCACTCGCAGTAAAGAAAAGTTACTCTTCTTCACAACCTTCAGCACAGACACCGTAAAGGTAAAGTGTACGGTCTGTCACTTTAAAACCAAGGTCGTTAGCGATTTCATTTTGGCGGCGAGTAAGTTCTGGGTCAGAGAACTCACGAACCTTGCCACATTTAACACATACTACGTGGTCGTGCTGGTCATCACGAGTAAGTTCGAATACTGAGTGACCGCCCTCAAAGTGGTGACGGCAAACTAGGCCAGCCGCTTCAAATTGCGTCAATACGCGGTACACTGTTGCCAAGCCGACGTCTTCGCCCTGCGCCATAAGCAGCTTGTAGATATCTTCTGCGCTGAAGTGATCGCCCTCACCCGCACGCTCTAAAATTTGGTAAATTTTAACTCGTGGAAGAGTCACTTTTAAGCCAGCTTTGCGCAGCTCTTGGTTTTCGTTAGACATAATTTTTCTCTAAGTTGTTCGTCTTTAACCTACAGTGCTAGAATCAGCCCGTCTGTTAATATGTTAGCTGTCTATTTTAAAGAAGCATCATTTATATGTATAAACTTATTGCACGTCTCGCTGCCACTCTCGCGCTTACCGGCGCCCTTTCTGCTTGCCTTGGTTTCCCAGGGGTATACAAGCTAGAAATAGAGCAAGGCAATATTATCTCGCCTGAGCAAGTGAGCCAACTAAAGCCCGGCATGAGCAAAAGACAAGTCACCTATGTGTTAGGTTCGCCATTACTTGTCGACACGCTGAATCCAAATCACTGGATTTACCTTAGCCGCACCATCCAAAACGATGAAGCGACTGCGCCGCCCGTTAACCTATCACTTTACTTTGATGGTGAGCAACTCGTAAGTATCGAGCCAAGCGAATAAAGCGAGGTATCTCGCTAAGCACCTGGCTCTCACAAGAAAAGGCGCAGTTAATCCTGCGCCTTTTTCTTTGCCTTCTCGGCCCGCTTAGCACGCGAAGCCTTAGGGTCTGCAATCAATGGGCGGTAGATTTCGACCCGGAGATTTTCTTTTAAAACTTCTTCTTTGGGTTTAGGAACCGCTTTACCAAACACACCCATCGGCACTGACTCTAAGTCAATGTCGGGAAAGATATTCGCGATACCGCTGGCCACCGCCGCATCGTAAACTGTGCAGCCTTCTGGCACTTCTACCGTCACAATACGCTGGTTATTAGGGAGGGCATAAGCCACTTCTACTCGCATGAGAGTCTCCTAGGTGTAAACTTCGTCAGCGCGTTTAACAAAGGCATCTACCATGGTCGACGCCACTTGGTTAAAAACCTTACCCATGGCCAACGAGGCCAGTTTATTGGCAAAGCTATAAGACATAGAAAAGTTAACCTTGCACGCCTCTTCACTTAAAGGAATAAACTCCCAGCACCCCTGAAGGTCTGAGAAGGGGCCTTCCATCAAGCTTAACGTCATTTTGTGTGGACGCTCTAAGTGATTACGCGTAGCAAAACTGTAAGAAAGAGCACCCTTGTGTAAATGCAAACGCGCTTCTAACAAGTCATCGCTCGATGAAATAATCTCGGCCGACTGGCACCAAGGCAAAAAAGCGGAATAACCTTCCACATCGTTCACTAACTCAAACATTTGCTCTGCCGTATGCATTACAAGTGCCGTGCGATTAATTTGCCCCATGACTACGCCTCTAAACTTCGGTCGCTGCGCATTATACGTAAAAGCGTATAAAGGTGCGAACTAGCCCGCACTGCTCAGAGCCAACTTTTGCAGTAAGTTAAAACTAAAGATAGAGACAAGGGCGACGGGCACAGCGAACTTTAAAGCATAAAACCAAAGCGCAAAGCCCCAACGGAACGTAAACTGGTGGAGCTGCTTTAGGCTTAAAGGCGATACCAGCCAGCCGGCCAAAATAGCCAGCGCAAACGCCGATAGTGGCAAAAGTACATTGGCCACTAAAAAATCCACCAAATTAAACAGCGACAGCCCAGCTACCTTCCAACCCGACAAGAGATTAAAAGAGCTAAGCGCCAAAACACCAACCATCCAAGCTGCATAAGCGGTAATAAAGCTCGCCACCAACCGGTTTAGATCAAATCGTTGCATCCACCATGCGATCGTGGGCTCCAGTAGCGCAAGCGCCGAGGTCCACGCAATTAACACCACCAAAAAGTAAAAGACCACACCAAACATTTGGCCAGCTTCGATCGCACCAAAGGCCGAAGGCAGCGCAACAAATAAAAGTTCAGGCCCTGAAGTGAGGTTTAAGTCAGCTTTAGTAACCAGCGCGACCACAAGTACACTCAGCGCCACCGCAATGGCTAAATCTAAAAACACGACCTTGAATGCATTCAGCCCCAAGGATGAACCTTTGGGCATGTAAGCGCCAAAGACCATCATCGCACCCATCCCTAAAGACAAGGTAAAAAAGGCTTGCCCAAGGGCGAGTAATACCGCTTCAAAGCTGAGCTGCTCTACCCGAAAGGCCAAAAGTCGCTCACTCGCCACCAACACCTCGCCGGTGGTTAGGCCAAACCCCAGCATAATCGCCAGAACAACAAACATCAGCGTCACCAGCAACGACACCACATGGGCCATGCCTCGCACTACACCACTGGCGGCAACCGCAACGAGTAAGCCTACGAAAGCTGTCTGCCAAAAGAGCAAATCGTTCCAGTTAGCTAACAAGCCCACAAACTCTGTTTTTACATCGCCTTGAGGCATAGCGACAAAAGCCCCAGATGCCATACGCCAGGTAAAATAAAGCACCCACCCTGCCACAACGGTATAGAGCGCACTGAGCATGAGCCCCGCAAGGGAGGCGCTTACGCCTATCCAACCCCAACGGGGTGAAAGTCCGTGAGAGCGTGCAAGCTGGCCAATAGCCTCAACAATACTGCCTTTAGAGGCTCGCCCAACCAATACCTCTAAGATAAGCAGGGGCCAACTAATGAGTAGCAAGCAAGCAACATAAACAAGTAAAAACGCCGAACCGCCGTGGTCAGCCAACAATGAGGGGAACTTCCAGACGTTGCCTAGGCCAACAGCCGCCCCCGTAGCGGCAAACACAAAAATATGTGCTCTCGACCATCCTTGTGTCGCAGAAACCAATTTTTTAATTTGCATAACAGACTGCCCAACAACGCTGTTGTGAGGAATAAAAACTCAGTATATCAATAACCTTACGCAAGGTGTGTAAAACTCCACCGCGCTTTTTCATTCCCAAGCGCACAGCACAGGTCTATAATCCTCGCCATGGCAAAGAAGAAAAAATCTCAAAACAATGGCTCGACGATCTGCCTTAACAAGCGGGCACGTCACGAGTACACCATTGACGAAAAAATCGAAGCAGGCATTGCGCTGGCTGGCTGGGAGGTAAAAAGCCTTCGAGAAGGTCGTGCGCAGCTCGTGGACTCTTACGTTGTATTTAAAAACAACGAGGCGTGGCTCGTTGGCGCTCACATGACGCCACTCAAAACCGCCTGTACCCACGTTGTCGCTGATCCAATACGCGATCGCAAACTGCTGCTACACGGTCGTGAAATTTACAAGCTAGAAAACGCGGTTCAAGCCAAAGGCTATTCTTGTGTGGCACTGGCGCTTTACTGGAAGGGTAGCCACGTTAAGTGCGAAATCGCCCTCGTAAAAGGTAAAAAACTGCACGACAAACGGGCAGACGAAAAAGAAAAAGATTGGGCACGACAAAAGCAGCGCCTTATGGCCGCCCAATAAAATCAATAGCTTTCGGCCGGTGTACTCATGTATACTGGCTAATACCTCGGGGGTGACTTGGCTTCGACGCTTGTTACAAAACCTTGGGTGCATGTCGTGAGTGTAGTGAATCACGTAAATCAATTACTACACAGTTATAGTTGCTAACGACGATAACTACGCACTAGCAGCATAAGTCTGCTACGCCACACTTTTAGGTGTCTGTAACTAGAAGGTTTGTGGTGTCATCCGAGACAGAATCGCCCGGAGGCTTCGCCCTAAGCTGAACGGTTAAAACTAAAAGGGCTCGCCCTATACGCCCTGACTCTCGGGCCGTTGCGGGTTAACTCAATAGAGATGTCTAAACATGTAGAGCTTAAGGCAGCGGACTGGCGGACGCGGGTTCGAAACCCGCCACCTCCACCAATTTAGGCCATTAAATCAAATAGTTAGAGAAGTTTATTTATTTAATGTCCACATTGTGACCACAAAAAAGCGCCCCTAGAGGCGCTTTTTATTTGTCTTCAAGTTGCTTAAGCCGCCAGTCGTGGAGCTTTACTAACACTGTCACGTTGTACAGTGTTTTAGCTACGCCGACGACCGCCACAGCGGTTACGGCTTGCAGTACGCTTGCTAGATCAATTTCCATGAGACTTACCCGCTCGCCATTCTTGCATTCTTTTGTTAGACCAAATGACAGCCATCATGGTGGCAACACCCGCCCAATACGCTTCTGGGTACTCTTCGATCAACTCAAAATAGGCTTTAACACCAACAGGGTCGAAATAGCCCCACACTAACGGCCAAAAGAACACGAAAGCAGTAAAGCGGCGTAGCCAAACAGACGGCTGCTCTAATGTCTTTAACTCCCACTCACTATTGTGCGAGGTTTCAGACAAGGCAAGCCGTGCTCGGTTATCACTGATCGCTTGGTTAACTTTTCGATTGCTTTCACGGCCTGTTTTCCAGTCATCAAGCAGCACGCCCACCACCGTTTTGACAGGCTTTGCAATGGCAGCGAGCTTTGTACATGCGGCAATTAATGACACAAGCATTTAAGCCACCTTTAGCTTTCGGCCCACCTTACGCACGGCGGTTTTGACTTTCGACACGACGCTTTTAGGCGAGGCTTTGCGCTTACGCTTGGTTGTAGTGGTGCCAGCTTTAACGGGGTTGCCGTTAGCGCCGTATTTGTAGCCTTTTTTGAGTCGGCCAGTTTTTTGGTTAATACCTGGGTGTTTACGAGGCATGTTAGTTACTCCAAGTTGAGGCGCTGCTTTACCCATGCACCCAGCACGGCTACGACTACGCCAATAATGATAGATAAGAGAATTTGCATTAAGGTCATGCGATTAACTCGTTGATTCCTAAATAGTTACCCGCCACACGCGACCACGTCGCCAACTTACCGTCGCGAACGTCTAGGTGCATCATCCAGCTCGGGCGGGTGTCTGAGTAGAGCCCAATACCCGTAAACCCTGCCTTTTTGGCGCATTCGTACGCACGTTTGGCAGTGAGCGAGTTTAGCCCCTCGGGAAACACGTCCACGGCTCGCACTTCGCCCCAGCGATCAATGTTGTGTTGACTAAGGTTGTCGTGGCCAAGGTGGCGACCAATGGCCCCATCTACAGGGGAAATAAGAACAGGTGCACCCCATAGCTCGCGGAATTTGTCGAGCGAGGTTAGGAGGCTAGGCGCTAGCTGGTCGGCGTATTCGCCAAACTCGGCAGCGCTGAAGTATTTAAGGTTGTGTTTGCTAAACATTTTTACCACCACGATTAGGAGGATTATTGGTACGGCAACTGCAATTGCTCTGTAAAACATCATAACAGACCCGTTTGGAACGACTGCTGTATCCAACTTGTGCCATCAAACACAAATTCAAAATAGGATGTACTGTTAGCCGTCGTACTCACTGTACCGGCCGTTTTAAATACAGAGTTAAACGAAATACTCCGGCCACCCGTTGCATCCTGCACGAAGATAAAACTCAACTTTTGGTTTTTATACGCACCGCTCGGAGCTCCGACAGATACACCACCGCCTGATAGCGTCATCTTGAACGTTTCTGTTTCTAGTGCATTCGGGTTGAACGTAAAAGCGTACGGCTGTTCTTTTATTCTTTTGCGTTTAGTGATGTTTGTGATGTTGTTATCTGCATCAGCATTATCAATTAGATACGTAAATGTTGTATTAGCAGACGTAATATTAACTTCGTTGCCTTCAGACCCGTTCCTGTAACGAACACCGGCGCTATGAGTCGGAAAACCGCCGTTTCGATCACGAACTGTTACACTAACTCTGTTGTAGTTCGCTGTATCAATATCAACAGCATCGCCGCCATTGTTCTCACTAATAATGTTTAAATTACAACTCTCAACACCGCTCGGATGACCGACGCCGTTTATACACAGACCATCGCCAGCTCCATCTTGTAACCATGCGTCACATTTTACAGACGGCGCCGTGATCTCTAACTGCGCCTTTGAAGCGTCGATGTTCGCGGACTCCCAAACTTTGAGCGCTGATATACTACATGAGTTCTGAGCAATTAAACCCTGCAGTCCACTATTTCCGACGTTCAAGCCGTTTACGATAATATCCGCTGTGATTCTCGCACCCACTCCATCAGAACCATAGATGACGTTATTTGAGATAATGCTATCTCGCGTAAATGCGCCAGTTCTCAGTCCATCTTCTTTCGAGTTGATTATTAGTAATTGACTTAAAAACAGTCTCGCTAATGCTGCACTGTTGGTGTGTGCAAGGTCAATTAAACCTGCGCCCGTTGTCTGAGTATCTCTATTACCGTTCAACTGGAAATTAGACAAAACTATCTTAGAGCTAACGTGTGATCCATCCCTAACCCGCATCGCTGCGCTCGTTAAATTAGCACCATCCTGTAGTCTCAAAATACTGTTTTCGTGGCCATTCCCCGTAAGCTTTCCGCCGAACGGCACAAGAATACTTTCTCCGAAATACCACAACCCGTCACTTATGTTTAATGATTTCGCATCTTCAAAAACGTTATTAATCAAATCAGACCAATCATCATTGTTTGAGCTGTTCAAGATGTCGTTGTAAATGCTCGAACTGACTGCGTCTCTCAGCTCAAATGTTCGGCCAGCTTTTAGTTCAGAAAGCAAAGGAAGGTATGTGCCATTACATTGATCTGCGTTATCCATAGACAACGCAATAAAATAAAGCCCAGCATCACCCACCCAGATAACCGAACCATCGTCATCAGCTGGTCGAGCCTCGGCGCTGCCAGCATCCTGAAGCACATACGCATTGCCGCCCTTGTTTAATCCAAGATGGTAACTAACGGTTTTAACACGCTCGCCGACGCTGATTAACCCTGCCTCAGCCGCTGCGATCATTAGCGCGACGCTTTCATATTCGGCGGGGCGTTTGCTTAGTGCAGACGCGATTGTTTCTTTCAGATAGCCGACAAGGCTAGCGCCCGAGGGCTGCTTAAGTTGGTGGCGAATGGCGTTGGCTAGATTAAGCATTGCTCACCACCTTAGTTTTAACCAAGTTGATGATCTGTTCGGTATCGCTCGCATTGTGGGCGTAAATTTTCAAGCGCCCTGAGTATTTGCCGCTGGTCATCGGATAGAGATACCCACCTTGGATAACCGCACCCGTCCCGTCTGGCGACTCTGGCCACACGCGCAATACCTCGACGTTATCGATATCAGAGTAAAACTCCACGGTGTCGCATTCGTAAACCGCCGGATCGTGAATCAATACCGTTTGACCCGCGCCAATAGGAACATCTGGCGTGTCTGGCGACTCGTTGGGCTGTTCAAACTCGGGAACGTTAACAGTGTGGGAATGGTTAACGGTGATATCTGGCATTTCATCAACAATGACGTGTTGATCTGGCGCGATTGTAACTGCAGGAATTTCAACTTGTTGATTGGGTGCGATTTTTACCGTTGGCTGGCCAGCGATCGTAACTTCATTACCCGCCAACTCACCATAACCCACTTGCACTTCAACGGCGTTTGCACCGTTGCCAGTGTTTACGAGTGCAAGGCGCTTAAACTCTTTGTTAGCCTTTACTTGCTGGCCTTCAACAATTGTTTGCAATAGGCGATCATCACCCCAAACCTCTACGGGGAAATCGGCGGCGACGATGCGTACATATTCGCCGCTGGCGCTGACCTCTTGGCGCTCTTGGTAACTCGTAAAATTAAAAATCATTTAAACACCATTAAAAAAATCAACACCAACACAGCGATAACAACAACCGCAACGATCAACCACTTACCCATCTCGGCGGCCGTTTCGCGATCGCCAACGCTCACACTTTCGGCAAGACTTTGAATAGCGGCGAGTTGGCTAGCGTTAGAACGAACAACGGTGGCGGTTGACTCGGCCACCTCGTTTAAGGCCTCTTCGCCAAAGTCAAAAGCACGATCGCTGGCGTTATCAGCGAAATTTAACGCTTTACCCGTCACAGACGCCGAATAGTCGAGCGCGTCCTCACCAAAATTTAAAGCCGCTCGGGTTACGTCCTCATTTGAATCAATGAGGCGCTCCGTTGATCGCTCAACAACGCCAAATGCCCCACCGTCAGTAATGTTGACAGTGGAGTTTTGTAAACCCGCAACGACCGTTCCTTCATTGTTAGAAGCGTTAACGTTATTTGTTTTAACGTCCGTCCGGCTTGTACTAGCGCTGCTTGATTTGCTGCTAAAAAGACCCGAGAAAAGCCCCATATCAGCGACCTCCCAACACAACAATCAACACGACTAACACCATACAAACCATGGCAGCGATTAGCGCCCAGTTCATTTTATTAGGCGCAGCCGTGCTCATATCCAAGCCGCCAACGCTAACAGCTCCCACTTGTGCCGTGGATTTAGTCTCTTGCGTTACGTCTAAATTGAGATCAGGAATAGGAATGGGTGTACTCATACAACCCCCAAAAACTTAGCGACCATGGCCAGCAAAAGCGCCGCCACAATTAACCATGTTAGGTTTTTACTTGCGCTGCTAAATGCGAATGTACCCGCACTACCCAGCAGCGCACCCGCTGCAAAAATAAACAGAATAGGCATTACTTAAACTTCAAAATCAGAATAAGTACGACAACCAAAAACACCAAAGCAGCGCCCACAACCCACGGCCAAATAGGCTTCGCATCAACCACCTCGGCGTTAGCACCGCTGGCGGCGTAGGCTACTGGCTGCTCGGTTGGCTCGGTTACTGTTTGAGGTGCGATAAAGTATTGAGGCTGGGCCGCAACACCCGTCACGCCGCCGTTTCCTTGGCTTTCGATTAGGTCATATTCCATCTTCGACTGTAGCAACTGAATCGCCGTACCTTTAATACCATCAATGAAAGCGCCCGCAGCTTCAAAAAATTTGTTTTTTTCAACTGACATAGAAACCCCCTATGCCGTGGTTAGATACCACGGCTTGTTTCGAAGTTTTCCATTAGCACACTGATAGAACCCGCCGCGCCGGCATATGGATTAATTTCTAAATCCAACTTAGCAGCATCAAGGCGGTCTACTGTTTTGCGACCCGTAATGCCCGGATCGAACATCAACCAACCCGCTTGAGGAACACGGCCGAAGTCTTCTTGCTCTTCGGCAATTTCTTGAGCGCTCATTTTATCGAGGTTATCTTTGCCCGAGATTTTGACGGATAGGTCTGTCACGTTGCCTTTGAAAGCCACACGCTTAACCACTGGCATACCGTCTTTAATCGGCCATTCGATTTCGCCCGTGGTGTTGGTGGTTAGGGTTTTACGACGGAAAACGCGAATGGGGGTCGCCGCAGTACGCACCGCACGTTGACCATTAGCGCCCACCACGTCCACATATTTCACACTGACTTTGAGCGATGGTAGGTCTGGCTGGTCTGCCTTCTTGGCACCTGCGGTTACCTTCAGCACCAAGTTATCAGTGCCGTTTGTAAGCAAAGTACCCTCTTGCTCACCTTGAATCGAAACCGCTTTAAAGTCCCAAAAATCAATTACATACACACCATCTTTAACAACTTGCTTGTCAAATAGGCGGAATAAATTAATTTCGGTGCCAGTCATGTTAGGGATAATGGCATCGCCATTTAGCTCTAACAAAATCGACAGCTGGTCGGCGTCTAAAGTGGCGTCGCCGTTGGCGTCTCGGGTATCAATATGGATACGAGCAACACCCGCACCTGTTTTTAATTCAGTCTCAGACGTACCCGAGTAAGCCAGACCAAAAATCTTGTTCATTTTCTTGTTTGTAAGTCGCACTTTATAACCCTCTTGTCAGCGCAAAATTGAAAGCCGTGAACTCTTACGCGAGCCAGCCAAGGCTAACCAGCTTGCCAAGCCAGTCAATTTTTCGAGCTGCAGCCATTGCAACTAGAGCCATAAGGAACGCGATTACAGCGATAAGCGCTACAGTAAAAATCATTGGTTAGTACCCACAGTTAGTAATTGAATTGTTTAAAAACGTGGGTTAACAGTGGTCGCGAAAGCTTTGATATTCAAAGGCTTTTCGGAAAGTGAATTTTAGGTTTTCGGAACTTTTCGGAAAAAAGGGGCCAATTGGCCCCTTGCTTTAGTACTCATACCCTTTGAATTTCGCCGTTGGCTCCAGCGTCATATACGCCCGACCATTGTCATTCTCTCGGAATCGGGGCGTTCCTTCTGGCCAAGTCTTGGTTGCTTTGTTTTTTGGAAAGTCGATTGAGCCCGAACAGACAACACCTTTTGCCGAACTCCATTGGAAAAACTTAAGCTTTTCATCCGGCACCGCCTCAACAGGTACATCTAGGCGACTAGCAATATCTTCACGATCACGCTGGTTAGCATGACGCAACACATGCACAAAGGTAGCGTTACCCAATATCGTTTTATCAACCTCTTGGCCTCGCTGTACCGTTGCCAAAATCGTCGGACCATAGGCGAGGGATTGAGTAATTAAACGCCCCCATGCACCAATGGCCTTTCCGGCATTTGTGTACTGCCCGACCTCTTCAACAACAATCGTTGCTTGAGCTGCCATATTAAAAACAAAGGCCACAGCACAGAAGAAATCAAAATCTGCTTTAGAGTTGGCGATAAAGTTAACCCTCGCCTTACCCTTTCCCACTTCACGCACACGCTTAATTAGCGCCTCTTTGTTTGTGATACGCTCGAAGCCAAACTGGCTTGCATATTCGCCTTTAGGGCAAAACACCAAAGCACGTTCAGCATTTTCAACCACCCGTTTTACCAATACAGACTTACCCGAGCGGCTCGCGCCGATCGCAATGCCTAATGAACCATCTGGCCTAGTTTCCATCTTCATCACCTTTACTTACAGGCACCTGCTTGGGCGCTCGAATTGCTTGAATAATTGCCAGCGTTGCCAAAATAGCCATTCCTTCTTCCTGAAAGCGTGCAAACAGCTCCAGCACACCTCCGGTGTAGTACTTACAAATGACCCGTGCCCACCTTCTGGCAAATTCGGTAATCAACTCGTCATCGACAGGAGCCGACCGAAAAAACAACTTGAACACCGTATAAACGCCACCGCGAATCATAAAGGCGCACATCGCCTCCTCCTCTTCGCTGGTAACGTCCCGCTGGGCCTTCGCTGCCGACCAGTTCCAAACACCGCCTTTAATCAAACCGCTCGTTTCGGCTTCCGGTTCGGCTTCACCTTCCGGCGCTTCGGAACCCTCCCCGATCGGCTCGGCTTGTGCTTCTTCGATTTCACCAAAGAGGGCATCTAGCTCGTCATCGATCGCGCTTTCGGCACTGGGTACCGAATCATCGAAAACGCGCTTTGGGTCTAGCCCGTGGGTTTTACAAATCGCCAGTACTTCGCGATTAATAGCATCATCCGATAGGTCTACCAAGTTACTCATTGGCCAGCCTCCCAAGGTGCATTGGTACCGAACAAGTTCTTAAAAAAGCTTTGTTTTTTAACGGGTTTTTCAGTGGGTACCGTTTCGGGTTTTTCCGTCGGTTTTGGTTTGGGTACCTCCGGCGGTACCAGAACATCAGTTTCTGGCGTTTTCTCAAAACCTTGGGTACCGACTGGTACACCATCACGCTCATAGCGCTTCACAAAACGGGCTTGGCCGGAACGAGTTTGGTATTTGAACACACCGCAACCCGTGTCTTTTCCGGCGTCCATATGGCGGCAAACACCATAAAGCTTTTGCCGCTTATCGCTCATTACGTCCATTTGTCGGCCGCATTCTAGACACGGCAAAAAGCCTAGGTGCTCAGCCATGGCTAACCCTCCAAGAACGAAAATGAATCTTCAAAGGTGGCGGTACCATCAGCGACCTTTTTAGCGGCTAGCACCATCATTTCGTTGTGGCGAGCCACCTTAAGTAAGGCTTTTTCTAACTCGGTACTCAGCTCAATGGCCTTCCCGATTTCGCCAATTTTTGACATAGCCGCCATAGGGTTTTGCATAAGCGAAGCGGCATCAATACCCAGCTCGTCACGCTCGCGTTGTAGTTTGCGAACGGCTTTGGCGTCCGCGACTTGTTGTGCAATGGTTGAAGTCATAAATACACCTCGGTTGTGGATTAAGCGGCCATCGACTCATATTCGAGCCAATGGCCTATGGTGGGCGTCTCCTGTTCTTGGCCCTCAAGCTCCCAGCTTGAATAGACCGAAAGCGGTATGCCTGCCCAACGGCGTACCGCTTTTCGTGCAAATAGTCGAAATTGAAATTCTGAAAGCCAAAGACCGTCCGGCTTTTTATCGTGCTGCCAAACGTCGTCTTTGTGCTTCTCTGGCAACCAAGGCGCGGCCACGTCTTGGCCCTTGGCCCATTGCATAAAATCGGCGAACGGCTCAGCGCCTTTGAGTACTAATTGGAATTTGGACGGGATAGCGGGTAACGCCTTAATCTTGTCGCGAACCTTTGACAGCGCACGGCCAATTTTCAAGCGGTCACGCTTGTGTTTTTCGTCTTTGGGTGTGTTGTCTAAAGCGTCTTTTAGGTTGCGCCGCTGGCGCAGCTCTGAGGCGTAGGAGTGAGTAAAATACTCTGATACATCTTTAATCAGGTGCCCCATAATAGAAAGTTCATAACGGCCAATACATGCCCATTCAGGCGCACGGCTCGCTGCTGATATGCCGTATCGGTTGCCACGCACTGGACCTTGGTCTTCATCAGCCGCCTTGCTCAAATACCCGCACGCCTTGGCGATATAGGCACCCGCTGACGCCGTGTCTTTGATCTTCTCAACGTGGTTAAAGCCATGCCCCCAAAGCTCTTCTAAACGCTTTACCCAGCTTGCAAATCGGCTGTATTTAACGCGCCAATCGCATAACAAGTGAATATGCGGGTTGCGCTTGCCCTTTTCGTTCAGCGGGTTTTCGACCACCCAGCAGTATTTAACACCTTCACGCACTAGCGATATTTTTTTATCAGCCAAAAATCCCTTAATGCCTACAACCTTGCTCGGCTTCTCTTCTACTCGCTTACCTTCACGCTCGTAACAGGTAACAACGCCCCACGGGTAACTTTTAGCGGCAATCCAACCGCGCTTTTTCATCTTCTGCATACCGTCCAAAAAGCGGCTTAGCTCTTTTTGAATGGTTTGGTATGTCATATCGTCGCCCGCCTCGGCATTGGCTGCAGCGTACAAACGCCCATCGATCGCAACGAGTTCACACGCTGGACCATCGAATTTGGCAACGTTAAGCGGCACATCATCAACCCAGTGCGTGGTTTTTGGCTTGTACTCCGCAGGTTTAACCAAGCGATTGACCTTGCCCAGTTCAACCTCACAGCAAGGACCATCGGCGACACGCTCTTCAACACGACAACGCCCCGCATCATCTAGCGTGAGCGTCATAAACGTGCGGTAACCGCCGTGTTTAAGGTGCATAAAGTGGCACGAATCGGCGATATTTCGCGCCCCGCGCTCGCTCAGGTGATGAGAAATACGGACGCCCTCTTGCATCGGCGGCAAACCAGCTGGCATTTCGGCTTGGGTGCGGATTCGGTACTCGCCAGACCATTCACGATGAGAAATAACCGTGAACTTACCGTCACCGCTTTGGCTCTTTGGTGCCACGCGCAACAGCTCGCCCGTGTCAAAATCGACACCCGCGAAGCGAGGCGCCTCAATGTCAGCCTTGGTTAGTCGCTTTTTCCATTGCGCGTCGGCCTCTTCTGCCGTTACCGCACCGGATTCAACCAAATAATCGGCCATTTCGCGCTGGCGCTGGCGCTTTTCATGCTCTGCTTGCTTCTGGGCTTCGGTGGGCAAATGCGCCAAGGCTCGCTTGGCAAAGGCTTTAGCCGTTTCGGGGTGTAACTGGCGTTCTTGTGCCTCGGAAAGCCCCAAAATATCACCAGAATTTAGCTCTTTTTTTTGTGTCGGACTTTTGCAGCCCTCGACTAGCCTATTGCGCGTCGCTTCGCTCAGCGCTGGTGCGTGCTGCCGACTCTTTACCGCGCCGGCTAGCTTTAATACCTCCGCATCTAAGGCAGACGATGAAAAACCAGATACCGCCAAGTTCTCTTGGTTCTTTTTGGCATAAAGGTAATCGTTAACTAATTGGCGGTTTGTTTTAAGGCCAGAAGAAAAAACCCCCTTGCCATCATTTGGCAAGAGGGTGAAAGGTGCTTTTTGTGGGTTTAAGTCGATCATGCCGCAGCTCTCTCCCTTGCTATCAACTCGGCAAGCTCCACTAGCCAAAATGCCAAGCCCGCCGGTGTGTGTTCCCGCTCAGCTTTGGAAACTTCGGGACGATACCCAAAGTCACCTTTCTTTAGGCGGCTTCCATCCTTTCTTCGCCCTGGACACGCGATCACATGCGATGCACGCCCAAGCACCAATGGCATTACTGGCACGTCCGCCGGCTCAATCCCACAGATATATAAATACGTCGCTTTTTCTGCTCGATGACCAAAGCTGCTTTGATGTATCGGCAACGTCCAACCACCAAACCCATCTCGCTCACCTGGCTCCGGCAAACCCGCCACACCCCACAGCGTTGAACCCGCTGGATGCTCTAAAACACCCCCGTTTTCACGAACACACTTAACAGCAAACAATGCCAATTCCTTTTCGCCTGGCTCTGGGTTCGCGAGCTTCCGCAAACGCCCCCACGCACGACAAGGCGGATGAGCAATCACAACATCACCACCTTTAAAGCTACGCGCGTCGCGATCCTTATCAAAAACATCGCACGCCGGCATCGATTTATAAATTGAATCAACACGAGCAAATAATACGGCGGTCATTTCACACCCCGCACTGGGCGCTTAGAATTCAGTAGATCACGACGTGCTTGGCCAATATTGCCAGCGTTTAGCATCACAATAGCTTGATCGATAGCGATTTGAAGTTGGTAAGCTCGCGCAGCATGGACGCGAACTTGGTCTTTAAGGTGTTCGATCTCGTTTTGGCTTAGCGTTTGATTATGATTCATTTCTCACAACCCCCCTTTCTCATTAATCACGAGGTTATGCTTTTCACAAAAAGCATTGAAAGCGTCTTTACTATCAAACCTAACAACAAGCGACCCACCATTTAACGACTCATCTTTCACTTCGAGTATGACTCTGAAGCCACACTTATCGCTTTCCGCTATCATTTCTAATGAGTCATCGAGATCAATAACTACACGTCCGAAGAAAAAACTCATAACCCCAACTCCCTTTGACCAAATGACAAGAACATTTCACCCGCATCAACAATCAAGCGATTAGTCAGAACCTTTTTATAAGCCTCCATTGCGCTAGCCTGTTGCTTTAGCAAATCTTGCATAGCATCTGACTGGCTACTAAAGTCTACGCCATCCAAAAACAATTTAAGACGATCCAGCCTTTCACCTAAATCCTTCCACTCAACCAGCATCTTCGAAACACGCTCAAACTTTTCGTATTCTTCAACTGAAAATGCACAGATGATATCGTCAACCTCAAAGCTCATTGCCCAACTCCTTAACCAAACCCGCGCGGAGGAGGGCTGCTTCATCCACCATTGCTAAAAACTGCTCTTCTAATTCGGCGTAGCTGTGCGGCATGCGTTGTAGGTGTTTACCCAAACGATCTAGGCGGTTTTCGAGCTGCTCAAGCCGCAAAGCCTTGGCAAGCGTGACTTCGGGGCTGTTCACAATTGATTCAGACATAGCGCTTTAACCTTCCTGCTCAAGAGCGTCGCGCATGAGCGCGGCCATGTTTACAAATACGGTGCCGCCTTTTTTATCGCCTGGGCGATAGGTAGGCAGCTCGCCGCGATCCATCTTTGCCTTAACTGATGAGTAAGTAAGGCCCGATACCCGTGCAAATTCTCGGGCGGTTACATAAGGCGAAGGGCACATAATTGCGCGCTCAACACCGTAAAACTGCTCTGTAGAAATTGGCTCAGACATAAAGTTTCCTTGATGCGCTAACTGGCTAGAGTTATGCTGTTTGGTTGTATAGATAATTTAAATTATGTACCTAATTAGGTGCAACAAGACGGATAATAAGTACCTAATTAGGTGCAGTCAACCCTATGATTGGAAAAAAACTCAGAATAATTCGCAAGAGCGAAGGCCTGACTGGTCAAGAGTTCAGCCAACTAGTTGATATTTCAGCAAATTCACTCAAAAAGTATGAGACAGGCGTCAGAACACTTTCTGAGCAAAATATATTGAAGGTGACGAATCACCCACGCTTCAAAAAGTATGCGCTGTGGCTGATAACAGACCAAACCGCCCCAGAAATTGGGCAGATTTCACCCGAAATAGAAACTGAAGGCAGCCGGGCAGCAGGATAGAAGACGTAACGGACTAACGGCCACGCCAAAGGGTTTTACATTAGCTAAGGAGATTATGGAAAGATGGCGAAAAAACTAGCAGCGCTACTGGCGCTCACGCTTGCAAGCAGCGCACACGCGTTTGACTACAAAGCAGAGATGAAGAAAGACCGTGTCATCATGACCGAAAAGAAGATGCTTTACTCGCAGCTTCAACGCTGTAAAGACAGCAAAAACAGTGTTCAGGTATTGATTACATCAGAAGCCCCAAATGACGGCACCATGTCCCGCGATTTCTTTATCGGCTTTACTTCTGCAAGGGAGTTCAAAATCTACGAACTCGTCAAAGATCGTATGCGAAGCAGCGTAAAGTGCACCCCCATCAATAACCCGATCGGCGAACCTGATGTTGTTTTCAACCTCTACTTGTCTGCCGAGGGCTACAAAATCTCGGGCATGGGTGAAAACCAAACCGTGCTTTGGAGCGATTTAAACGATTGAGTATCAAAAAGACAGACAAGGGGTGGCAAGTAGACTGTCGCCCTAATGGCCGCAACGGCAAGCGCGTTCGCAAAAGCTTTACCACCAAAGCCGAGGCCTCGCGCTATGAGTCGTTTATTATGGGCCAAGCGGCACAGGGTAAAGATTGGAACCCCTCGCAAGACAAGCGAAAACTCTCTGAGCTAATTAATCTCTGGTATCACACACACGGCCAAACACTAAAAGATGGAAAACGCCGCTTCACTGCTCTCTTACGGATATCCGAATCACTAGGAGACCCTTCAGGCCAAAACCTAAAAGGCACCGATTACCTTACCTACCGCTCTCATAGACTAAGCGAAGGGTTATCAGGCAAAACAGCCAACAACGAATTAACCTACCTAAATGCCGTATTTAATGAGCTGGCCCGCAGTAATGCTATCTCGTTTAGCAACCCATTAGCCCATGTGCGCCCTGTATCCATCAAACAAACAGAACTAACATACCTAACACACGGGCAAATCAATGAATTACTAACAGAGCTGAAGCACGATGACGCAAACCTTATTGCGCGAATTTGCCTAAGCACTGGCTGCCGCTGGGGCGAAGCCGAGGGGCTTTATAAACGCCATGTAAGTAATGGCCTTATCACATTTACAGATACAAAAAGCGGCAAGAACCGATCAGTACCTATTAGCAAGGCCTTAGAGGATGAAATCTTAGCCCGCCCCCACGGTCAACTCTTTGGCTTTAGCTTATCGGCTTTTCGTCGCGCCCTAGCACGAACCACAATAGAGCTACCCAAAGGTCAAGCAAGCCACGTTTTACGCCACACTTTTGCCAGTCACTTTATGCTGAACGGCGGCAGCATTATCACCTTACAAAACATCTTAGGGCACAGTACCATCACAATGACAATGCGCTACGCCCACCTCTCACCTGAACACCTTAAAGATGCACTCACACTTAACCCACTTGCCGCACTGGTTTAATATGTGTCCACATTATGACCACATAGCGCCCGCAATTGTTTAAATTTTGGCACCAACGCCGCTTTAATCCCTTATATACCGTGGTATTTTAATTTATAGCCAGCGTCTGAACGGGTTCGAAACCCGCCACCTCCACCACATTTAAGGCCCCAGTTGGAAGCAACTGGGGCTTTTTGTTGCCGCTGCTATTATACTAATGCGCCACAGTAACCTTCCGCTCCCACTGTTTGACTAGCTCCACCAAAGCAACAACCGCCAAAGCACTCAAGAGCAGCATTCCCCAATCCCCCAAACTCAATCCCTCTATTCCAAACAACTCCTGAGTTAAAGGCAGATAAGTGAAGCCAAGCTGTAGCAAAATAACCGTAAGCACAGCAACAAAAAACGGCCGACTGTTATTCATAAACGACACAGAGAAAACACTCTGGCGCATAAAACGGCAGCTCGCCAAATAGACGACCTCAAGCATAACCAAACCATTGATCGCCAAACTTCGAGCATGCTCCAGACTCGCGCCACTAGCTAAGTCACTGTTAAATAATCCAAAGACGATAAAGGCGCCCATACCACCCACCACAAGCATCCTTACGACCAATGACGAAGTAAGCAACCCTTGATCTACAGGCCTTGGTGGTTTGGCCATTACATTCTCTTCCGCCCCTTCAAACGCGAGTGCAAGTGCTAAGGTAATTGCAGTAATCATATTCACCCACAAAATTTGCGCGGGTGTAATGGGCAAGGTCCAGCCCAGCAACACAGCCACCACAATCACCAAGGCCTCAGCAAGGTTGGTAGGCAATACAAACACAATCGACTTAACGATGTTGTCGTATACCGTTCTACCTAACGCGACGGCTTTTGCGATGGTGCTAAAGTTGTCGTCGGCGAGCACAAAGTCTGCCGCATCTTTTGCGGCATCGGTGCCACTGTTACCCATTGCGATACCGATGTTTGCGCGCTTTAACGCGGGGGCATCATTAACGCCGTCGCCTGTCATGGCCACGACGTGATTTGCTTGCTGGAGCGCAGCCACAATTTGAAGCTTATTTTCAGGGCTGGTGCGCGCAAAAATATCCACACGCTCGACAGCATCAGCTAACTCGTTAGCGCTCATAGCATCCAGCATTTGGCCAGTTAACACTCGCTCGTTATCGAGGCCTAACTCTGCCCCAATCGCCGCGGCAGTGGTTGGGCTGTCGCCTGTAATCATTTTTACCCGAATGCCCGCACCATGACATAAACGAATGCTCTCTTTCGCTTCTGGGCGGGGAGGATCAGTAATGCCCACCAGCCCCACCAATACTAACGATGTTTCGGCCATTTCTTTCGTAAGCACAGCAGGGGCTTCACCTTTGTCGAAATACTTCACCGCCAACGCAATCACTCGCATGCCTTGGTTGGCGAAGGCTGTCTGCGCTTCAAACCAATAATCCACATCAAGGGGAGCTTTAGAGCTGTCACCTTCCCACTGGCTTACAGAAAAAGCCAATACTTGCTCCAAAGCCCCCTTCACCATCACGCACGATTGCCCTTCGTGGTTATGATGAAGCGTTGCCATGTAACGCAGCTTACTATCAAAAGGTAACTCATCTACTCGTGGCCACTCAGCCACCATAAGACTGGCCTCAGGTAATCGCTTCATCGCAAAGCTTAGCAACCCTCCCTCTGTAGGGTCACCCGACATTAACCACTCACCACCTTGCTGGATGATACTAGCGTCATTGCAAAGCCTTGCCACCTTAGCCGCTTGTACGACCGCCTCACTTTGTGCAGGCGCATCATCTATTGGGGTTACTGCGCCGTCTGGGCCATAACCTTCTCCTGAAACGCGATAACGGCCCGAGCCAGTCACCAACTCTCGTACCGTCATGGCATTTGCGGTTAAGGTGCCCGTTTTATCGGTACAAATCACATCCACCGCACCCAACACCTCTGATGCAGGTAAACGGCGAATCAGCGCATTATGGCGAGCCAACTGTTGTACACCCACGGCTAACGCGATGGTTACAATCGCAGGCAGCCCCTCTGGCATAGCCGATACCGCAATACCAATGGCAGCTTGGAACACTTCTGGCCATGTTTGTTGGTGAACATACACACCGACCAACGCTGAAAACAACGCCAATAAACCAATAACAACAGAAAGCTGTAAAGCAAACCGCCCTAGCTGAGCTTGTAGCGGTGTTTGCAACGAAGGGACCGTATTCACTAGCTGACTAATTTTGCCAATTTCGGTGCGTGCGCCTGTATTCACCACCACACCCCGTGCGACGCCGTAGGTTACTAGTGTGCCCATAAATGCCCGATTCACCTGCTCAGCTAAGGGTGCATCATCGGGAGCGGCTCGATCAGATTTGCTCACAGGCTGAGCCTCACCTGTAAGCGCGGACTCATCACACCTAAGGTCTTTCACAAAAAACAGCGCCACGTCAGCCGGTACGTGATCACCCGCTTGCAGCATAACCACATCGCCAGGTACAAGCTCGATGCTGTTAATGGTCTTAAGCTCACCGTTACGAATACATAAGCACTGGTTTGGTGTCATGGCGACAATGGCACGCAGTGCACTTTCAGCCTTACCTTCTTGGATGAACCCTACGATTGCATTAACCAGCACCACACCAAAAATAACACCGGCATCAACGGAGTGACCTAAAAATAGACTGAGAAGCGCACAACATAAAAGCACATAAATCAGCACGCTTTTAAACTGCAATAAAAAACGCTTCCAGCTTGGAGTAAGTGGACGAGCCTTGAGTTGATTTAAGCCGAAGCGCTGCTGTCGCTCAGCCACTTCTTCCGTCGTTAAGCCTTCGGCTCGGCTTTGATGAGTAGAAAACAATTGAGAGGATAATAGGTCTTGAGTTGACCGAAGGGGAGCTCCCATCGCACAACCCTCCTTTGCCAAAACGGCAAGCTGGGTTTATAGGCGGCGAGCACAAAAAGCTGCATTGGCTCTTACTACCAATACAGCATAAGCACACAAAAAAGTATTGCGTTAGATCAAAAAACAAACAGCGGGGATGCGCTTCAGTTCAACTTAAACCACCCGTGTTAACAACGGTAACCCAGCAAAGTGCGCAGCAAGGTTTTCCACAACGGTTTGCGCCATGGCGTCACGTGTTTCAACGGTGCCACTGGCATGGTGTGGGTATAAGGTGACATTAGGTAAGGCGATTAACTCTGCATTTGGCTCGGGCTCATTCCAATACACGTCTAAGCCAGCCGAGGCTTGTGGGTTTTGCTGTAAATAACTAACCAACGCAGCTTCATCCACCACGGTGCCGCGAGCAACGTTGATTAACGTACCCCGCGGGCCAAGGGCGGTTAATACCTCCGCGTTAATCATCTGCTGAGTCTCTGGGCCACCTGGTACAATCACCACCAGCATGTCTGCCCAAGTGGCCAAAGCCATCAAGTCAGGCTCGTATTGATAGGGCAGGCTTTTGGGGCTGCGGGCCATATAGGCGATTTCGGCTTTCATGGGTGTTAAACGATCGGCAATGGCTTGACCAATTTGCCCCATGCCAACAATACCCACTCGCTGGCCTTTAATCGAACGAGTCAGCGGGAACATCCCCTCTTTAGCCCAAGTACCGGAGGTTACATGATGATGTGCAGGCACCAACTTTCGTTGTGTTGCCAATGCGAGTAACACGGCCGCATCGGCCACATCGTCGCATAAAGCCGGTGACGAGTTGGTGAGCGGAATAGCACGTGATTGCAGTGCCTGAGTATCAATGTACTCAAAGCCCGCTGACGAGCAGGTAACGATTTGTAATTGCGGCAGGTGCGCCAGTTCTTCAGACGAAATTCGGCAATGGCCATTGGTGACCACTGCCACACAACGAGGGCCAAACTCTGCAATAAACGCTGCTTTGTCTTCGGCTTGATCATAACGATGCAGCTGATACTGAGCTTCGAGTTGCGCCATTGCCTTAGGCCGCTGCTCAACCATCACCAAGACTTCTGGCTTTTGTAATTTACTACTCACTTGCTCCACCTTATCCATCAAGGCCTCTCCAAAACACAGGTTGTATGATGAATAACATAAATTAAAGACCTCAGGTTGCCAAGCAAAAGATCAAGCCGCGTTTACCCATCTTTACATCTTCATATCTATACCATCGCCTAATAACCCATAAAATACCCCTATCTTTTAAGGGAGTATTATCTATGCAAGCTTGGCAAACACGTACTTGGTCCACCCCCATGGTTATTGGCAGCTCTGTGGTTATGGCTGTGACTGGGGTACTTTTGTTTTTTCATTTGGGCGAAGGGTTTGTAAAAACCCCGCACGAATGGGTCGGTCTCATTTTTGTTGCAGCTATGCTGCTACATATCCTTAATCACCTAAAGGGCTTCACTCGCTATTTTTCACAAGGCATGGCCAATACCATCATGGCGGCCTGCCTTGTGATCACCTTTGGCATTATGGGTGCGAGCTTAATGGGTAGCGAAGGAGGCGAAGGCGGCCACCCTGCTAAACGTATGGTGGGTAAGGTAGAAAACGCACCACTCGCCCTAGTGGCGGCATTAAACAACCAACCGGTTGAGGTACTTATTAGTCGCTTTGAAGCCAGTGGCATCAGTAACGCGAGCGAAAGCAGCACCTTAAAAGAGTTGGCTGAGGCGAGCGGACAACACACCTTTGCGCTTATGTCGATTGCATTAGAACAATAATGGGAGCAATAACAGCTCAAGCCTGTAACAGGTCCATCGCTCAACCGCTATTTTTAACCGCCTCATAGCCGTCCAGCGCACTCTGGCGTGAGGCTTTTAAGTCGACCAGCGGTTTAGGGTAGGTTTTACCCAATGTAACTCCTGCCCTTTCCAACTCTTCACTTGGCGCTAGCCACGGACTGTGGATATATTTATCGGCGAGGTCTTTAAGTTCTGGGCAGTATCGACGCACATAGGCGCCCTGCTTATCAAACTTTTCGCCTTGCAATACGGGGTTAAAGATACGGAAGAAAGGCGCGGCATCGGCACCCGACCCAGCCACCCACTGCCAGCTTGCGGCATTGGCTGCCATATCGGCATCAAGCAAACAGTCCCAAAACCACGCCTCACCGTGGTGCCAATGAATACCTAGGTTTTTGACCAAATAAGAACCCACAATCATGCGCACACGATTATGCATATAGCCCGTTTGCCAAAGCTCGCGCATCCCCGCATCAATAATGGGAACACCCGTCTGGCCTTTTTGCCATGCAGCCAAATCGCTGTTTTCACCTTTCCATGGGTAAGCATCAAAGCGCGGGTTAAAGTTCTTTTGTGGCAACTCAGGAAAGTGGTAAAGCAAATAATAGCTAAACTCACGCCAGCCAATCTCACTTAAATAGCGATCGCGGTTATTGTCTAACGTGCCCTCGACCTGACTAAAAACGGCGTACCACACTTGGTTGGGCGAAATTTCGCCAAAGTGTAGGTGTGGGCTTAAACGAGAGGTGCCTTTTACGCTAGGTTTATCACGCGCGGTGTCATAGCGCTCAACAGGGCGACTTAAAAAGCGACTCAGATTATCCGCAGCCCCTTCTTCGCCCGGTACCCACTGCTGGGCCATTTCGTTATACCAAGGAATGTCGGGAATCAATGCTAGATCACCAATATTGAGAGCCTCGGCCGTTGCCTCGACATATAGACGGTCATCGAAAGAGGGCGCAGGCAACACCTCTCTGGGTGCAGGCGCTTGTAAGCAGCCTTTACGATAATAAGGCGTAAACACCTTATAAGGCGTTCCGGTTTTGTTGAGCAGCGTCCACGGCTCCCATAATAAGTTCGCCTGATAGCTATTAACCGCCACACCTTGCGCTTTAAGCGCCGCTTTTATCTCTTTGTCGCGAGCAATTTGCCAAGGCTCATAACAGCGATTCCAAACAACCGACTGCGCACCTGTCTCGGCTATCAGCGCTTTTAGGATAGCCAGTGGCGAGCCTTTAAAAACTCGAAGCTGCTGATTTAAAGACTTATTGAGGGCATTTAGTGAATGATGCAACCACCAGCGACTCGCTCCACCGATTGGGCGCGGTGCGGTATCGTCATCAATAAAGATAGGTAAAACTTGCCCAGCTTCACAGGCAGCATGGAGCGCAGGGTTATCTTTAAGCCGAAGGTCCTGTCTAAACCACATGATGGTTAGTTGCTTTTTCAAACTCACTGCCTCGCATATCGTCGCATTATTGATAACTGAGATTGAACGGCCATTTTGGCCATCTAGATCACCTAAGCCCTGCATTTTTGAGCCCATTCGAATGATTTAATGTTGCTAGATCGCAACGAAATGAGTCCCGCGCCTTATATATTATTTAGCTATATACTAATAACTAAATTGAATACATGGTTTTTTTCGCTTAAAGTAGCCGCATACAAATTCAACAGCTACAAGGTGCATAACATGTGTTCCCAGCCATCTCAAAACCAAGCGAAAGTTCGTCACTTTTTTGATGCCGACTCTAACACCTATTCTTATGTTGTATCCGACACAGTAACCAAGGCATGTGCAGTCATTGATTCTGTATTGGACTTTGATTACGCCTCAGGTACGACAGGGTTCGACTTGGCAAACGAAATGGTGGAATACATTCAATCCGAAGGCTTGACCCTTGAGTGGCTGATCGAAACACACGTACATGCCGACCATCTCTCCGCAGCCCCGTACATTCAAGAAAAGCTTGGCGGTAAGCTCGCCATTGGCGAACACATCATCACCGTACAAGAGACCTTCGGTAAAATCTTTAACGAAGGTACTGAATTTGAACGCGACGGTTCCCAGTTTGATCACCTATTCAAAGACGGCGATACCTATCAAGTGGGCGAACTACACTGTCAGGTGCTACACACACCTGGCCACACACCGGCCTGCACTACTCACCTCATTGGCGATGCAGCTTTTGTTGGCGACACCTTGTTTATGCCCGATGCTGGCACGGCCCGTGCTGATTTCCCAGGTGGCGATGCGGGTACACTTTACGACTCTGTAAATAAGATTCTAGCGCTAAGCAGTGATACACGTATTTTTATGTGCCACGACTATGGCCCCAATGGCCGTGAACTCAAGTTTGAAACCACGGTCGCAGAACAAAAGGCCGACAACATTCATATTAGCCACAAGTCACGTGATGAGTTTGTTGCCCTACGCGAAGCCCGAGACGCAACATTAAGTATGCCACGCCTGATTTTGCCCTCGTTACAAGTGAACATGCGTGCGGGGCACTTTCCACCTGCGAGCGACAACGGCATGGTGTACTTAAAAGTGCCCATCAACGCTTTTACTCATTAATGTTAAAAGATTCGACCGCCGCGTTTGGCGACAACAAATAGAGGCCCAGCAATGAACCTAAAACAACTCGATAATAAAGTCAGTGTGTCGGACCAAATTACCTCTTCTGATGTTTCAGCCCTCGCGGCCCAAGGGGTTGATCTTATTATTTGCAACCGCCCCGATAACGAAGCGGCCGATCAACCAAGCTTTGAAAGCATCAAAGCAGCAGCCGATGCAGCAGGTGTTAACGCCCTTTGTATCCCCTTTGTTGCTGGCAAAATGTCGCCTGAGCAAGTGAACGAGTTTAAGGCTGCGGTAGGTGAAGCCAAGCGAGTTCATGCCTACTGCCGGACGGGTAACCGTTCAAGCATCATCTATAACGCAGGCCAAGAGGCACCGGCACCCACACCGCAAGCACCTACAAACCAAGCACTCACACCTCATTACCAAGTAGTGATTGTCGGTGCAGGCTCCGGTGGTATTGCTGTGGCTGCGAGCCTGTTAAAACGAGACAGCCAACTACGTATCGCCCTAATCGACCCAGCCACTAAACATTATTACCAACCAGGGTGGACCATGGTGGGTGGCGGTGTGTTCGATGCCCAAAGCACCGAGCGCAATATGAGCGAGCTTATCCCAAGTGGCGTTGAGTGGCTTAAAAAAGGTGTGGCGAGCTTTGTACCTGAGCAAAACAAAGTGGTGCTCGACGATAATAGCCAAGTTGAGTACGAACAGCTGGTGATTGCGCCCGGGTTGAAGCTGGACTGGGGCAAAATTGAAGGTTTAGAAGAAACCCTCGGTAAAAACGGCGTGACCTCTAACTACCGCTTTGACCTTGCACCTTATACATGGGAGTTAGCCAAATCGCTTAAAAGCGGCACGGCTATTTTTACCCAGCCCCCTATGCCGATTAAGTGCGCCGGCGCACCACAAAAAGCGCTTTACTTGTCGGCTGACCACTGGCTAAAAACCGATGCACTGAACAACATTAACATCAAGTTCTGTAACGCAGGTCCTGGCTTATTTGGTGTACCTGACTATGTTCCTGTACTCAAAAGCTATATGGAAAAGTACGGTGCCGAGCTCAACTTTGGCCATAACTTGGTCAAAGTCGATGGCCTCAACAAAGTCGCCACCTTTAAAGTCGCAAAAGAAGACGGCGAAGCCGAACTCGTAGAAATGAGCTTTGATATGTTGCACGTGTGCCCTGTGCAATGTGCACCGGAGTTTATTGCGAACAGCCCACTAAGTGACGACGCGGGCTGGCTAGACGTTAACCCAAACACACTGCAAAGCACCAAAGCAGCCAATATCTGGGGCCTAGGTGACGCGACTAACACAGCAAACGCTAAAACCATGGCCGCTGTACGCCAACAAGCGCCTGTCGTAGCGCAAAACATCATCGACGCCTTTGCTGGTAGCACGCCGTCGAGCGCTTACCTTGGTTACGGCTCCTGCCCACTCACGGTCGAGCGAGGCAAAATTTTGTTAGCTGAGTTCAGCTACGGCGGCAAGGTAACACCGACCTTCCCAGAGTGGGTAAATAAGGGTAAAGCACCGACTCAACGCGCTTGGTTTTTAAAAGCCACCATGCTGCCTTGGATTTACTGGCACGGTATGCTGAAGGGTCGCGAATGGCTCGCAGCACCTAAGTCGATTAACGACATTAACGGCTAATCTCATTGCCGCCCTTGCGTTACGGTTTGGCGGCTCCATGGACACCATCGAATGATCAAAGCGTTAAAGCTGGGCAACCTGCCCAACGGGCTCAACCAATACAACAAAGAGAGTCTTGTTGCCGATGTAACAGCGGCGACCATCGTAACTGTATTGTTGATTCCGCAGTCCCTAGCCTACGCGCTTTTGGCCGGTGTTCCGCCTGAGGTCGGTTTATACGCCAGCATTTTGCCCTTAATCGCGTATGCATTATGGGGCAGCAGTCGCACCTTGTCGGTCGGCCCGGTTGCGGTGTTATCACTGATGACAGCAGCAACCTTAGGCAGTGTCGTCGACCCCAATAGCAGTAGCGCTGCAGCAGATTACCTCACAGCAGCCACCACATTGGCGTTATTGTCGGGTGTGTTTTTAACGATCATGGGGTTGCTCAAGCTCGGCTTTATCGCCAACTTTTTATCCCATTCCGTGATCTCAGGGTTTATTACCGCGTCTGGCGTAATTATCGCACTGAGCCAGATGAAGCACATGCTAGGTGTTTCTGCTCATGGCGATACGCTCACCGAGCTCATTCCAAGCTTGTTGTCACACGTATCCGAGCTCAACTTTTTTAGCTTAAGTCTGGGCGCCCTAGTACTTATAGGGCTCTTGTTAATCAGGTCTCAACTAGGAAGCTTGTTAACGGGCTTTGGTATCGCCAAACAAAAAGCGAGCACCCTTGTTAAAGTCGCCCCCATTTTGGTGATTGTCGCCAGTATTATCGCCGCCGCCCTATTCAACCTTGAGGCCAAAGGAGTCGCTCTGACGGGCGCTATCCCAGCGGGTCTGCCTAGCTTGCAGTTTAGCTTACCGTCTTGGGAGCTGATTAAAGCACTGTCGCTACCCGCACTTATGCTTTCAATTATTGGCTATGTTGAGTCTATTTCTGTGGGTAAAACACTGGCGGCAAAGCGCGCTCAACGGGTCGAGCCGAACCAAGAGCTACTAGGACTTGGTGCCGCGAATATCAGCTCCGCTATCTCGGGAGGTTTTCCAGTGACCGGTGGTTTCTCGCGCTCTGTGGTGAATTTTGATGCCGGCGCCCAAACCCAAGCGGCTAGTATTTTTGCTGCACTGGGCATTGCCCTCGCCAGCCTTTTGCTAACGCCATGGCTTTATTACCTTCCCAAGGCAGCACTCGCGGCAACCATTATTGTAGCAGTCATTACTCTAATCGATTTCAGCATGCTCAAAACCACATGGAGCATCTCTCGTCGTGACTTTTGGGCCGCCCTCACCACCATTATCGTCACCCTGTTTTTGGGAGTAGAGCCAGGCGTTGCCTGTGGCGTAGCTCTATCGCTGGGGATTCATCTTTATCAAACCTCTGTGCCACATATCGCCGAGGTGGGCCTAATTACAGGCACCGAACACTTTCGTAATGTACGCCGCTACCAAGTAGAAACCTGCCCTCGGGCACTGTGCTTACGCCCCGACGAGAGCCTTTTTTTTGCTAACGCGGCTTATCTCGAAGAGGTCATCAATCGGCTCGTCTATGAAAGGGATGCCGTCGCCCATGTGGTGATCCAGTGCAGCGCTATAAACGAAGTGGACTTTAGTGCCCTCGAAACCTTAGAAGCCCTGAACGAACGTTTATCCAATCAAGGTATCGCCTTGCACCTTTCCGAAGTTAAAGGGCGAGTTATGGATACCCTCGGGCGCGCAGGCTTTTTAGAGCACCTCAGCGGCGAGGTGTTTTTAACCCAATACCAAGCGTTTACTCATGTGTGCCAGCTCACACATGGAACACCTTTCGATTCTTCTCATTTAAAGGAGTAACCTTATGAAAAACGTCGGCAACCTAGACAAAACACTACGCATTGTCCTTGGCCTTGCACTGCTATCGCTGGTGTTTGTAGGCCCTAAAACCCTGTTTGGCCTAGTGGGAATTATATTTATTGTCACAGGCCTTATTAACTTTTGCCCGCTATACCGAATTTTTTCCATTCGCACCAACAAAGAATAACCCTCTTCAACCAATAGGTAGATTATGGACTATGTAACCGCGTTAGTTGGCGGCCTTATTATCGGCGTGTCAGCGACTATTTTATTAGCATTTAATGGCCGTATTGCGGGCATTAGCGGCATTTTTTGGGGTGCTATTAGCCAAGCAGACAAAGCATGGCGTTTAGCCCTTATTGTGGGTTTGCCCATCGGCGCTTGGCTGATGCACAAGGTCGCTGGCACTCCCATTCCTGAGTCTCAAGGTTCGCCTTGGCTAGTTATTGTCGCTGGTTTGATCGTGGGTATTGGCGTAAAAATTGGCAGCGGCTGCACCAGTGGCCATGGCGTATGTGGCATTGGCCGCTTATCCATTCGCTCTATTGCCGCCACACTCACCTTTATCGCCACAGGTGTCATCACCGTTGCCATTACAGGAGGCTTATCATGAGAGTGATCATTGCGTTAGTTGCAGGCCTGTTATTTGGCGCGGGTTTGGCTCTATCAGGCATGACTGACCAGACCAAAGTGGTCGGATTTTTAGACTTGTTTGGCGACTGGAAGCTAGAGTTGATTTTTGTGATGGCTGGCGCTGTGGGCGTCACCATGGCAGCCAATCAATGGGTACTCAAACAACCTAAGCCGTTTTTTGAGTCAAAATTCTTTACACCCACCAATACCGTCATCGATAAAAAGCTATTGATCGGCTCAGGCCTTTTCGGTGTGGGGTGGGGGCTACTCGGCTATTGCCCGGGCCCAGCGATTGCCGCTGTTGCCTATAGCTTAGACGCCCTTGCCTCGGGCGGTGCAGTGGTCTACCAGCCGTTGCTATTTATCGTAGCGATGGTCGCAGGTATGTTTATCGCCGATAAAGTGGTTAAGCCTTAAGCGAACGAAGGCTTGAAGTCGCTGGGTGAGGTGAGTGGCAGCACTCATGCCTCTGCTCTTAAACCAGTTATTAAAGCGGTTATTAAAACGGTCATTAAAGCCCCTTTCTGTATTCAGTAAGGGGCTTTTGCTTTAGACCTAAACTAGGTCCACACCTGTTGATGCAGGTGCTTGCGCAGCATAAGCCTCTAGCTCGCGAATCATCACTAAAAACTTGCTTTGCAATTGCTGAATCTCGGCAATATCAAACACATCGATTGCCTGCAAGAGCGCTTGCGCATAACGCCCCAACCCCATGTGCTGTTGCTGCTCGGCAAACTCCGAAAGCGCCTGCGCAAAGCGTTTAAGATCCGTCATGTTATTGGCTTCACACACCGCTTCAAACTCAGCCAAAAAGTCCTCGCGTAATCGCATCGCAATATCACTGGCTTTGCGCGAAGACAAGTTATCGACCATCTCATTAGAGGCCGTATCTTGCTGAATATCCACACATTCGTGCGGCAAAAAGCTCGCCAGCATGGCAAACAGGTCTTTGCGTAGTACAGGCTTTTGCAAGTAGCCGTTAAACTCATATTGCGCCACACGCTCAGCATCTTCGCGCATCACCGATGCGGTCAAGGCGACAATCGGGATGTGCGGTGCCACTTCGCGCATTTTTTCGGTAGCGGCATAACCATCCATCACTGGCATGCGAATATCCATCAAAACAAGGTCTACATCGTTGTGGTACACCTTTTCGAGGGCGTCTTGGCCATTTTCGGCCTGTAAAACCTGTAACTCACTACTAGCAAAGTTGCGCACAATGAGTTCTCGGTTGTCGTATACATCATCCACCACTAACACAGTGGCCGGTTCAAACACCACGTGTTGGTGGCTAAATTGCACATCGTCTTCAATGTGTTGGCTAACGGCAATTGAGGCAATATCGACACCGTATAGGCTGGCGGTAAAGCAGCTGCCTACACCCACTCGGCTTGTGACCGTTAGGCGGCCTTCCATACGCTGAATCAGGCGACGAGAAATAGAAAGCCCCAAGCCAGTTCCGCCGTACTGGGTCATGTTTTGATCGCTGGCTTGCTCAAAAGCTTCAAAGATTCGCTCAATTTGGTCAGAGGCTATGCCAATCCCTGTGTCTTCGACTCGAATTTCGAGATCTACCTTACTTAAGTGGTCATCAATGGCGAGGGCCTGTACGGATAATTTAATATGCCCCTCGTGAGTAAACTTCACGGCGTTACCGATCAGGTTAAACATCACTTGGCGCAGCCTTACTTGGTCGAGTAAGACACCCGCAGGCACGTTGCGATCCACATCAACAATGAGCTTTAGCCCCTTGTTTTGCACCGTCATTAAAAACACGCTGCTAATGTCGTCACACAAGTCACTTAAGTTAGTCGGAGTATGGCTGAGCTCTAACTTACCCGCCTCAATTTTGGACAAGTCGAGAATGTCGTTAATCAGGGTGAGTAGCGAGTGGCTGGCGCTGCGAATGGTTTTAACATAAGAGCGAAGGCGAGACTGGTCCACCTGTTCGTACAAAAGCTCGGTAAAGCCAACGATGGCATTCATTGGGGTGCGAATTTCGTGGCTCATATTGGCCAAAAACTCGGACTTAGCTTGGCTTGCTACTTCGGCGCTGTAGCGAGCCGCCACCAGCTCTTCAGCCTGCGCTTTGGCCTTAGAGATATCACGCCAAACCACATAAATGGCCGGCTGGTCGTGATAGATAATTTTTGTGCAGCTTACGTCCACCCACATCGACGCCCCCTGCTCACTGGCGAGTCGCCACTCGAATCGAGCATGCCCTTTTTCCTCAGCCAGCGCGAGGGAACCTTCTAGGGTTTCTAGTGCCATGGCATCACCGGCTGGTTCCGTGGCACTCCATTGGCTTAAACGTGTACCCAATAGCGCTTGTTTGTTAACCAACCCCAGCATCGCCAGCGCTGAGGCATTACAACGCACACATTGGCGATTAATTAAAATCAAACAGCCATCGGAGGCCTCATCAAAGAGAGTTTTAAACACCTCTTTTTCGTTTTCGAGGGCTTTTTGCGCTGCTTTGCGGGAGTTAATTTCTTTTTGAAGGAGTCGGTTCCAGTAAAGTGCAAACAGGAGCACCAGTAAAAAGCCAATAACAATTTGTACTAACAAAATGTAATCGGTTTTATTGGCAAAACGCACTGAGATCCACTTATTCACCAAAGCAGCTCGCTCAGCGGCGCCCAAGCTTGCTGTCACGGTTAAAAGCGCATCAAACAGCACCGGTTTGTCTGGGTTTACAAATAAGGTAATGGCAATGCGCTCAGTAATGCGGCCAATAATTTGAACACTCTCAAAGCCTTGATGCTGCATCGCATAAGACGCCTGCATTGCAGGTAAAACCGCAGCCACGGCATCACCACTGGCGATCATCGATAAGGCCTGCTCCGCACTTGGCACCGACACAAAGGCATTTTGTGGGTAATTTTGCTCGAGCATTCGACCATAGGCTTGGTTTTCAACGTAGAGCACTGGCGCAAAGCCCAAATGAGAGAGGTCATCAATAAACGCCGTGTCTCTTCGCCCAACCACGACCAGTGGTATTTGCTCAAAAATATCGAGTGGTAAGTATCCGGGTAGGTCTTGGCTGTCACCACGTGTTCCGTAAACAATATCGACTTGGTTAGACTCCACCGCAGCCAGTGTCGCTTGCCAGCTATCGCTTGCTTTTAAACCATAGGTGATGGGTAGCCGGTTTTGCGCCGCATCTAAAAAGTCAGCAACTAAGCCTTGCAGCTGCTTACCTTGTAGGTCAGCAAAGGGCATCCAGCCAGTACGGCCCGCAACCGTAACGCGGGAGTTGTTCTCTAGCCAATCCAGCTGTTTTGGCGAGAGGCTTTTTGTGGTGTCTTTCACCTCACTCAAGCTCACCCAGTTGGCCAGCAACGCTGCTTTTTGGTTATAGCTAATATCAGCCAAGGCTTTATTGAGGATCGAACGCAGTAAGGCTTGCCCTTCGGGCACGGCCATATGCAGGTCGGCTACGCTAAAGGGCTTAATAGGAACAAGGGTGTCGTTCCCTAGCGCATTTAATTTGTAGTCAATAACAGAGTAAACATCAGCTACTAGGTCAGCGCGGCCCTCAATAACAGCCTCAATGGCTTCATCTAATGACGCCACCGATACCAGTGTAAAGTTCGGGTAGTCTCGGCGCAGCGTTCGCTCAACAACATACCCAGCAGGCACAGCCACTCTTAGCTGCTCAAACGTTTCGCGGGGTAAACTGGCGAGTGAATACCGGCCCCAGAAGTACTCCTGCAGCTTGTAATACGGGGAGGTAAAATCTAAAAACGTGTCGTTTTCTGGCGTAATACCAATTGCGGGCAGCACATCGATGTTACCGTTACGCGCACCAGCAAGCAGTTCGCCCCAATCGTCAATCCGATACTCCAAAGACAAGCCAACACGCTGAGATGCGAGGGATAATACATGTTGCGCAAAGCCGTCAGGCAGCCCTTGATCGTTAACAAAATCAAAGGGAGCCCAATCTTTTTCAACCCCAACAACAATACTCGGGTTTTGGTGTACCCAATGAATTTCTTCGGCCGTCAATGTGACCTGCGCCACTGCTGCGGGGTTAATTAGCGCCAGTAGAGAGCAAAGGCTAAATGCGAGAAATCTCAATAAACTCATTTAGATGCTCTTTAAAAATATCCACCAGCTCAGGGTCAAAATGGCTGCCGCGATGAGAAATAATGTAGTCAACGGTCGCTTCGAGTGTCCATGCCTCTTTGTAAACACGCTTGTGCATCAGCGCATCAAACACATCCGCCAAGGCCACAATTCGCCCGTACAGGTGTATTTTGTCGCCGGCCAAACCACGTGGGTAGCCCGAGCCGTCCCACTTTTCATGGTGTTCATGAGCGATAATATCTGCGGCTTTTAAAATACGGCGATTAGACGAGCATAAAAACTTATGCGCTTTGGTGGTGTGGGTTTTCATTACCTCAAACTCTTCGTCGGTAAAACGACCCGCCTTGTGCAAAATGCGCTCAGGGATCAGCACTTTACCGATATCGTGCATGGGGGAGGCGTGAAAAATGGTGCGGGCATCTTCCTCGGATAAGCTTGGATGGTATTGCGCCAACAAGCGAGAGTATTCGGCTACCCGACGGATGTGCTTGCCAGTTTCGTCCGATGTAGACTCCATCAGCTCGGTCAATATATGGATCATCTCCATCTGAGTTGACTCAAGCTCTGACAACAAGCGTTGCTCTGTGCGATTTACCCTTGCTTGCAGGGTCAAATTATGGCGCTGCAATACCTGCTTGGCAGCGTGTAGCTCAAGGTGAGTTCGTGCTCTTGCCAACAGCTCAACCGCATGAAACGGCTTGATAATGTAGTCCACACCCCCAACTTTAAAGCCCTCGGCCACAGAGTCGATGTCGGCTTTTGCGGTTAAAAAGATAATAGGAATGTCGGAGTTTTGAGGATCGTTGCGGATTTGCTCACAGACTTCGAGGCCACTCATACCGGGCATCATAATATCGAGCAAAATAAGATCGAATTTTCGGGCGTTAACCAGCTTCAGCGCAGCTGTACCCGAGGTGGCAAAAGATAAGTCGTAGTTATCTTCTTTAAGAATATTCATCGCGACCTGGATGTTTTCACCCACATCATCAACGATAAGCACAGAGTAGTTCAGCTGCATGATTACATCCCTTGTTTAATGCAGCTGAGGGCTAACTTGCTATCAACTGCACATCACGTCATCACCTTTACTCCAGCCGACCACAAGCCGCAGCACAAACACGAGGCTCCATGCCGGAACATTTAAGCTTCATCCTAACAAAGAGGCAAAAAGGCCACTTGGTTCACTAGGCTACTTAATAGGTGTTAATTTTATACCTTTTATTTATAGCACGAAGCACTCTGGTTGCGACAAACTTCCCCTCATTTTTAACGACTTTTATGGCTATTTGGTACCAATGCTGTTCTTACAAGCGACGATCAAGCGCTTCTAACCACGCTTTAGCTACCGCCTGACCACTGTGCCAAGCGCCCGCAGCCCCCTGATGTGCCAGCCAATCACCACACACACCCAGCCGATCATCCCAGCTAAATAAGCAAGGCTCGCTTAGCTCGCTGATATGTTGAGCGTATAACCAACGGTGAGCTTTGCCACCCTCCAAAGTGATCCTCACGCCTTGATGGTGTAAAACGTCAGTTAACTCACGAGTTAGGTGTTCGTAAACTTGCTCTGCGGGTGCATCTTCATGAGCTAAGCTCCATTCGTCTGTCGCTTCGATAAACCAAGTTGTAGGCCCTTCTCGACCCGGCTTATCTGAGTTTTTAACAACCCGAGCCAACACAGGATGCTGCCCTTCTAAGCACTGCCAAGGTAACTCTTGGCTAGGCTCTCCTTGACAGACCACAACCCAAGTCACTTGTGTTTTTACCTGTTCGGCCCGCTTTGCAAAGCGCTGAGTCATTTCTAGTAGCGGCACCGCTTGTGGCGCGGGTGTCGCCACAACAACGCCATCAAAGTGCCCAAGGGCTTGGTCTTGCTCGTCTCGCAGCACTACGCCGGCTTCGTCTCGCCAAAGATAAGCAACACGGGTTTGGTTTTTAATTTCGGCACCTGCCAACAATGTGCGGGTAAAGGCGCTTTGTCGGCCCTGTGCCACATAAGCAGGTAACTCTGCTTTGTAATCACCACTAAAGTCAGCAACATGAGTCGTCCAAGAAAGTAACGATGGCTGCTGTGCTAACCAATGTTCAAAATCACCATTCCCTTCAGCACACAACCAAGGGTTACCTAGGTCTACGCTGGTTTCACCCACGCGTGCTGCAGCCATACGCCCACCCGTACCACGGCTCTTTTCAAATACCGTTACCTTGTGCCCAGCGAGCATTAGTTGCTGCGCACAAACCGCACCGGACAAACCCGCTCCAATAATTGCGATAGACTGTTTACTCACCCTGCCCCCTGCTTAATGTGTGGTGCGTGCTATACTTTCACGCTCAGTAGATTCCATATAAAGCACAATCACAGCGAATGCCGTAGCCTTACTATTACGTAAAAAAGACGGTCTAGATCAAGAAACATTAAGATATATTTGCATCACATTAAATGTATTGCTCTTATGAATAAACATCCCTCTCCTCAACGCGTTAGCGCTAGCGCTAGCCCTTTAAGCTTCACATCTAAAACCAAAAATAAACTAATAAAATATCCTTAAAACATTAAAATCATTAACTTATATAAGCCATTCAAACAATATTTCTCAGCTAACCCTTACAGTTAACCACTAACACTTGCCTTTATTTTATGCTTAACTGGTTATTGTATAAGCATTCACATACCTTATATCGAAAGCACGCAACCGCGTATCTGCGCGGTTACCGTAGGAGCCGCGCTTAAATTACGCGACTATAACCATGGAATAACGCAAGCGAGTGACGCGTGGGTAAGAAACACGACTCAAAACACTTTTTGCAAATAGGTTTGATCGGCCTTGTGTTGGCTGCAGGCGCTCTATTGTTCTATCGCTACGTAGAGCTCAACCACCTTGTGCCGCAAACACAGCAGCAGGCCGTGAACGAGTTATTGGCGGTGAAGCATCAGCTCGAGCAATCACAACGGGCACTGCAACAGCTCGCGCGCTTACTCACCCCCGAACACCTTAGCCGTACGCAGTTAGAGCAAGCCAAGCGACTTCATCTCATAGCCTATGTGGACAACAGCCATTTTAAAGGTGTGCGTATTTACAAACAAAGCCAAGCACTCAGTGGCTTACAAATCGCCGACCTGATACACACGCTGAGTCGAAACAGCTCCTCGTCTTCCGGGCTAACCGAACTTAATAGCGAACTTTACCTCGTCAGTATTACGCCGTACCAAACGGGTAAACTCCTTGTCGCCAGCCCATTACCCCTAAATGACCTAAGCTACAGTCAAAACTTTACACTAAGTGTGACCCTAGCCAGCCAAGCCTTAGCCAACAGTTTGGCGTTAGATACCCCTCGCTTTGACCAAATTTCTAGCAGCTTTGAACTTCCGCTATTACCTAGCCAACAACACCAGTCACCCCGCTACCTAAAGGTCACGGGTTATTTTCAAAACCCTGTTCGATTATCCTATCGATCCGACTACTTACTCACCGTCACCACCTTTATCAGTGTATTTGTCATCACTAGCACAGCCCTGGTGGTTCGTTCTAAACGCCGCTACGAAGCGCCTATTCGTCAACTTCACCAGCAGGCAGAAGATTACCTACAATCTGGCTCCAATTCGGCTTTTTACTTGCCTAACGAGCAGAGCCCCGTCGCACCACTGGCCAAAACAATGACCGCCATTGTTCGCAAAGTCGACGCAATGAAGCTTACCTTAGAGGCCGAACGAAATCGCTTTATGGACGCGAGTTATAAAGATGCACTTACTAAGCTACACAACCGCCGTCATTTAAACGAAACACTCGACACCCCAAGCTACTGGTCTTATGAGCAACAGTGGGTGTTTATTTTGCTCGACATTGACCACTTCAAACACATTAACGACCAATACGGCCACGACATGGGAGATATCGTCCTGACGCAAATGGCCAGCCTCATCAAAACCACGTGTCGCAGCGAAGATATTTGTTGCCGTTGGGGAGGCGAAGAATTCGCCATAGTGTGCGAAGGTGTTTCAGTACGTATGGCCGAAAACCTTTGCGAGCGATTACGGAACCAGTGTGAGTTAAAAACCTTTGGCAACCGCCTTTACCCACTAAAAATCACCTTATCTTTGGGTTGGGTTGCATTCAAAACCCAAGGTAACGAAAAACTAGAGCAGCACTGGCTCGACCTATTTAAAGTGGCGGACCTTGCCCTATACGAAGCCAAAAATGGCGGTCGTAACGGTTGGGTGGGTTACCACAGCAACGGTGATATCGGCCAAACACAGCCCACCAACCTCGAACAACTGCACACACAAGTTCAAGCAGGCGAGCGCCAGCGCAGCAAGCACGCCCGCTTAAACGCTCCCCTTCAAAGCCTGTCATGATTTGGTAGTATCCCCTTCACTGGAGTGTCACAAGGGACGCCTAAGGTAGCTTTTTTATTTTTCTCCACCTTATTAAAAGCGACCACGACTTACCGAGGGAATATCATGTTGGCTAAACCCCTAAATGCACTTGCCGCTGCCATTGTTATTGCATCAATGAGCACTCCTGCGCTGGCAAACAACTTTAATCGCATTGCTAGCTTCCCAACAGCCAGCAACTTACCAAGCGATATTCCAGACGCAGAAACCTCTGCTGAAATTATTGCGGCCACCGCAGACGGCATGATGCTCGCCTACTCAGACAGCCCACTTGGCGGCATTGGCTTCTTATCACTTAAAGACCCAAGCTCACCTAAAGCAGAAGGTTTTGTAAAACTAAGCGGTGAGCCAACGGCTGTTACTATTCTAGGCAATAGCGTATTTACTGGCGTAAACACCTCATCAAGCTATACCGCGCCAAGCGGCTTTTTGGCGATGATCGATATCAACACAAAAACCGTTGCAGCAACCTGTGATCTTGGCGGCCAACCAGACTCAGTGGCAGCGGCCAAAGACGGCAGCTTTGTTGCGGTCGCCATTGAAAATGAGCGTGACGAAGATCTAAACGACGGCGAAATCCCTCAGCTACCGGCGGGTTACTTATCTATCGTGCCACTAAAAAACGGCAAAATGGATTGTGCTGCCATTAAGCAGGTAAATTTAACGGACCTTGCTGATGTAGGCGCTGAAGACCCTGAGCCAGAGTTTGTTGATATCAACAGCAAAGGCGAAGTCGTCGTGACACTTCAAGAAAACAACCACATTGCCATTGTTAATGGTCATACAGGCGAGTTGGTTAATCACTTCCCTGCAGGTGCTGTTACGCTGCACAACGCAGACGGCAAAAAAGATGGTGCGTTTAAATTTAACACCACGCTTGAAAACGTTGCGCGCGAGCCAGACGCAGCTAAGTGGTTAGACGACAACCGTTTTGTAATTGCCAACGAAGGTGATTACAAAGGCGGCTCTCGTGGCTTTACCATCTTCCACAAAGACGGCACCGAGCTTTACGAATCAGGCCTCGACTTTGAATACCGTATTGCCGCAGCAGGCCACTTCCCAGATAAACGTGCTGGCAAAAAAGGCGGCGAGCCAGAAGGCCTAGAAGTTGGCGTATTTAACGGCGAAACCTACATCTTTGTTATGTCTGAGCGCGGCTCTGCTATTGGCGTTTACCGCGACACAGGTAAAGCACCAGAGTTTGTTCAGCTATTACCCTCTGGTATTGCACCTGAATCAGCTGTGGCACTGGGCAACCGTAATCTTATGGTGAGCGCGAACGAAAAAGACCTACGTGAAGACGGCGGCATTGGCTCTCACGTTATGGTATTTGAGTACCAAAACGCAGCGGCTACTTACCCACACATTGAAGCGGTACGTGACGAAAGCGGCCTACCCATTGGCTGGGGCGCACTATCAGGCCTTGTTGCCGACGAATCTATAGCAGGCCAGCTTTACGCGGTAAGCGATAGCTTCTACAAGTCACAACCCACTATTTTTAAAGTTGATGCGACACAAACACCGGCTAAAATCACCGACGCCATTCGTGTTACCCAAGGCGGTAAAGCAGCTGAGAGCCTCGACCTAGAAGGCATTACCACTGACGGTAAAGGTGGTTTTTGGCTAGCATCAGAAGGCCGCACCGATAAAGACATTCCACACGCGCTGTACCGCACCAACGCCAAAGGCGAAATTGTTGAAACCGTAAGCTTCCCACAAGCACTTCTCGACAACGAAATTCGCTTTGGATCTGAAGGCGTCTCTCGTGTAGGCGACACCCTGTGGATTGCGATTCAGCGCAGCTGGAAAGACGACCCAGAAAACACCGTGAAGCTGGTTTCTTACAACACTCAAACCAAAGCTTGGGGCGCGGTTCGTTACCCAACCGAAGCAGCAACACAGGGCTGGGTAGGCTTGTCAGAAATCACCATCAAAGGTGATAAAGCCTACATCGTTGAACGTGACAACCAAATTGGTGATGCTGCAAAAATCAAACGCCTTTACAGCGTTAACTTGGCAGAGATGAAAGCAGCACCTTTGGGCAGCGAGCTACCACTGGTTAAAAAGACCTTGGTACATGACTTCATCCCAGACCTTAAAGCAACCAACGGTTTTGTTGTGGATAAAGTAGAAGGCTTTGCCATTGATGCCAAAGGCAACACCTTTGTTGTTACCGACAACGACGGTGTAGATGACAGCTCAGGCGAGACCCTGTTCTTCTCGATTGGTAAGCTTTAACTGCGATAAAGGCTCAAAACCAAAACAACGGCTATTAGCTGCGACCACTAAAAAGCCCCCTATCGCTTAGCGATAGGGGGCTTTGTTTTTAACTACAAATCACACGCCTTAGGCACTCGTGTCGATAATCGTTCCACTGGTAGACTCGTACGCCGACTGCAACAACGTTGCCAAGGCTTCAAAGTCTATTTGATTATCTTCTGAGATCACCGTCGAAGTCGCTTCCTCACCGAACATACTGGTCAGCTCTTGCGCCAAACTTTCCACATCCATTGCCTCTTTCGGCGGCGGTGGTGGCGGAGGAGGCATCGCCCCAGACGAGGCCGTCATGCCTTCAGCATCATCCAATGCATCCGAAAGTAGCTCGGTCAATGCTTCGGTATCAATACCTTCATCGGTAAATACCGAAGCAACCGCCTCTTCACCAAAGCGCTCCGATAAGCTCGCTTCTAGATCACTGATCGAAAGCTCGCCTGACTCAACCGCCGAAATCAGCTGATTCGCTAGCTTTGTCGCGTCCTGAACGGCACTACTCGCCGCGTTTGACGTAGCGCCATAAAGCGCCTGCGTGCTGTAAAGATAGCCACTACTGCCCAAACTATTTATTGCCATAATATAACTCCATCTACCTGTGTTGGGAGCAGCGCGTCCTACCCCTCTCGCGCTGGTATGAAGTTAAAATACTAAACCCATTCGTGCTTAATCCAAGCCAAATCACCGACATTTACCAGACTTTACACTTCAGCTAACACTTAAATTTTGGGTATTGTTCATCTGTTTTTAGGCTATGCGTTTTAAACATCCACTGACGCAAATTAACGAACGGAGCACCGCTTTAAAACAATCGTTTGAATCTGTCCAAAAACTGATCAAAAGCCCATGTTTTTAAAGAAAAAGCTATGGTAAGGTGGAACAATCGTTTGTATGAACTACCCTCTAGGGCTCGGGTAAACATCACACTTAAAGGACGCAAAGTGTTTAAAGGCGTAAAGCACTTATCTCATAACCAATCGTTACAGCAAATCTTAAATAGCGTAAGTGATTTCGTATCGTTTGTTGATACTCGCTTGGTTTATTGCGCGGTCAGTCAGAGCTTCGCGGATTATATGAGCCGACCCGCTAAAAGCATGGTCGGGAAAGAAATGCACAGCCTACACGCGAACTCAAAGTACCTAGACGACTTCATCAGGCATCTAAACGCCTCCCAAGGACAAGCCTTTTCGTTTGACAGTAAGCTCTCTTTTGAGCACCAGCCCGAACTTATTATCAGCGTTGAAGTACAACCCAGCTTCAATAAAAGAGGCGCGTTGGTCGGTTATACCGTCACAGCACGGGACATCACCGACCTACAAGCATCAACGAAAGCGTTAAGCACCGAGCTATCGTTAGCAGAGACGATTGTTAAGCATTCGCCTGACCTTATCTTCTTAAAGACCCCTGAGGGCCGTTACCTTAGCTGTAACCCCACCTTTGCCCGCTTTGTGGGCGAAACTGAAGAAAACATTATTGGGCAAACCGATGCCGACCTAATGTCTGAACGCTCGGCTGCTTACATCGCCGAAAAAGACCGACAGGTACTGCAGTCTCGAGAAGCAAGTCACATCGAAGAATGGATTACTTATAACAACGGCGAACGCCGTTTAGTCGATATGCACAAGGTGCCTATCATTGATGAACTTGGCGAGCTCGAAGGCTTGCTGGGCATCGGCCGTGATATCACCTCTGAGCACCTTGTCGCTCGTGAAAAGTTTCAAGCGGCATTGCTATTTGAGGCCACCTCAGACCCCTGCCTAGTGCTAGATGAAGAGGGTAACATTCAAGCAACAAACCCGGCGCTGGTTCAAACATTGGGTTACGCTGCCAGCGCCCTAGAGTCGATGAATGTGAGTCATTTTTTATATGACTCCAGTGGTGGCGCATCAGTAAAACAAGCACTCGAATCCGACGCCTGGCGCGGCGAACTCATGGCCATCCACATTTCGGGTAAAGGCCTACCCTTTATGGCCTCCGTTAACCGCATCCCAGCCAGCGACCAAATTGGCGGCTATGTAATTATCTTGTCAGATGCACGAACAGTGTCAGCCTTCAAAGAATCGCTACTCGACAAAGCGTATCACGATGCCCTCACTGGCCTTCCTAATCGCCTACTGCTCAATGCACGCATTGAGCACGCCATGCGTCAGTCCTACCGTCACGCTTGCATTGTGGCTATTTTGTTTATCGACTTGGATAACTTTAAGCAAATCAACGACACCTATGGACACCGTGTCGGAGATAAGCTCCTCGTGGCAGTCACCGAACGCCTAAAGGGCACGCTACGTCAAACGGATACACTCGCACGTTTGGGTGGTGACGAGTTTGTTGTGGTACTGGACCGCATTGCCCACGAAGGAAACGTAGTAACCGCAGTGGAAAAGCTCATTACGCAGCTATCGGATATGCCTTACCTCATCGAAGAAATGGAGCATTACGTCAGCGCCAGTATTGGGGTATCTATTTACCCCGAAGACGGCACCCAAGCCGGGCAGCTATTAGAATTAGCCGATGTTGCTATGTACCGCGCCAAACGCTCTGGTCGCAACCAATTCTGCATTTATCGTAACAGCTAATACCAAAGCCCTACCTTAGTTAAAATCATTACTCAATAATTGAGACACCGCGCCGTTAACCTAGCTGTAACAAAATGACACGCGTCAATTTTAATGCAGATTAACTTCAAGGAGCCGCTGCGTGATTCACTTAGCTACCGCCCTCTTGGCCTTATTTCCTCTTTTTGCTTCAGCATCGACCCACGATACGAGCGAATGGTTAAATATCTTCTGGGTCATCAGCGCAGCTGGACTTGTGTTTTTAATGCAAGCCGGTTTCATGCTACTTGAATCAGGCATGATCCGCGCAAAAAACAGCTACAATGTTGCAATCAAAAACATTGCCGACTTTTCTATCGCATTCGTGTCTTACTGGCTGGTTGGCTTTGGATTAATGTTTGATGAGTTCAATGCTTTTTCGGGCACACTCAGCAACGCAAACACGTTGATATCATCACCATCTGACTTTGCCTTTTTTCTTTTTCAAGCGATGTTTGTTGGCACCGCCGCCACGATCGTAGCTGGCGCAGTAGCAGAGCGCATGTCGTTTTTGGGCTACCTAATCGTTTCTATTTTTCTGTCCATCGCCGTATACCCTGTTTCAGGGCATTGGGCGTGGGGTTCAGCACTATTAGGTGGCAATGGTGGCTGGCTTGAGCACCAAGGCTTCTTGGACTTTGCCGGCTCTAGTGTGGTCCACGGCGTAGGAGGCTGGTTCGCGCTTGCAGGCATCATTTTGTTAGGTGCACGTAAAGGTCGCTTTGACAGCAACAATAAGGCAGTCGAAATCCCCCCACACAACCTACTTTTATCTGCCCTTGGTGTCTTTTTACTTTGGTTAGGCTGGTTTGGGTTTAACGGAGGCAGTGAGCTTGCCCTAGACGATGCCGTTCCAGTTATACTCATTAATACGAACCTATCAGCTGTAGCAAGCGGCCTAACAGCTCTGTTAATTTCGTATTTTATCGATCACGGTAAAATCTCAATTCCGCGCGTGCTAAACGGTATTTTGGGAGGCCTTGTAGGAATAACGGCAGGTTGTGCTTTTGTAACCCCCAACGGCGCCCTCATTATTGGCGTCATCTCCGGTTTTGTGGTGTATTGGAGCGAAAGCTTTATTCTCCATACACTTAAACTAGACGACCCTGTTGGCGCGGTCTCCGTTCATGGCACCTGTGGCTTTTTAGGCACTGTTATTTGGGTGTTTTTTGCCACTCCAGAGGTATTCACAGTAAGCGTTTTTGAACAGTTCATAACTCAGTTGCTTGGTGCTGCCTCTTACTTTGCTTGGGCTTTTGTCATGGGCCTCATTATTTTTGCGTTACTCAAACTTACAGGCACCCTTCGCGTCACTCAGGAAGAAGAAGAGCTAGGCATGAACGTGAGTGAACACAACGCACGCACCGCATGGCTTGAAACCATTCAAACCATTAATACCATCATCAACAATAAAGACTTGTCGTTGCGAGTACCCGTCGAGCTAGGTACCGAAGCAGGCGAAACAGCGATTTTGTTTAACCGCTTGCTCAGTGACCTACAAGACAGTGTGGCTGCTATGGCCAAAGCCTCTCGCGAAGGGTTACTCACCGCACGAACCGTAAAAAGCTCCGCACAGAGTACCATCGAAAACCTCGACAACCAGTTAAACCACACTGATGAGGCACAGTCTCTCGTCGCGGCACTCGCTGCTGGGTCGCAAGAAACCGCCCGCAGCACCGAGTCGGGCGCCTCATCGGCAGCCTCGGCACAGCACGAGGTTCACTCAGGTATGCAGTTAGCCGAGACCGTAAAAGATAAGATTAATGCACTGGCGAACAATATTGAGTCCGCCACCAGCACCGCTGCCGAACTGAGTGAAGGCAGTCAGTCCATCGAAAACATTATCGGGTTGATTCACGATATCGCCGAACAAACCAACATGTTAGCGCTCAATGCCGCTATTGAAGCTTCTCGCGCAGGTATTCACGGCCGAGGCTTTGCGGTTGTAGCCGATGAAGTCCGAAAGCTCGCATTCAGAACGGAAGAAGCCACTCGAGAAATTCAAGTGAAGATTCGGGCCCTGCAAACCAGTATCACTAACCTTTCTAGTGACATGACCCAAGGCCAAAGTTTGGCACAAGACAGCGTGAACTACACCGACAACACCGTAGCTGCACTACAAGCCATTACACAAGCTGTTGATAACATCACCCAAATGAATCTTCATGTCGCCAGCGCCACCGAGGAGCAACTAAATGCTACCACTGACGTCCAACGACGCTTCGAGCATATTCACGACTTAGCAAACAACTCACGGGTACATAACCAAAGCCTGACGGATTCATCGAAAAGGCTGACAGGTAATATGGAAGCCTTGGAAGAGATTGTTGGCCAGTTTCAAGGAATTAAAAACAGCGCAAACTCTGCACCAATATAAGGCAAAACCCGTCCCTTCGCCTGCTAACAGGCCATCCCTTCACTTATTTCTTCAACTGAGGTGTCGACCAATGACACCTCGGTTTAATTTTTTCGCCAATTACTAGGCAATTATCCGCTACAGCACTTGTATTTAGCCACTTACTGGTAACGCTCAGCCGAATAGGTTTCTGGCAATTTGCCCTCTACTTCTTCGGTAGTAATTACACTTTATTGGACTATTATTTGCATGATTTTTAGCACAAGTGCACATTTTAGTGCATCGCATGGTACTACCGAGGTGAGACATGAGTTCAGTCAGCGATTTGTGGAAAAGTGTGTTTGAGCACTGCCTAAAAGGCGATACAGGCAGCTATTTCTTAGCATCAGATGAAAACAAGTCAGGTCAAGTCGTTGTTGAAAATGGTCGCTTAGTTACTGTGGTTTATGCAGGAGCATTTGCTCAAGAAGCAGTAGAAAAGCTTAAAGCACTCAAGTCGCTCAAGTTTTCGTTTAGCCCCGACTTAGTATTCCCTTCAGCACTTAAGCTATCAGAACACGAAGCCGAGGTTCTGCTTGATTCACTAGGTTTTGAAGAAGCCTTTGATAGCCATATCAGCAACAATCAACAAGCAGTTACCGAACAAGACACAGCAACCGCCTCTCAAGCGAATGAGCCTGAGTATGTTGAAATCACTTATCGCGGGCAAAAGATTAGGCGCTTAAAAGAGACGGCCACCAGCGCCAAAAGCGGCTCACAGCGTATTTATCGCGGACAAGTCGTTAAAGACTAACAACGCACCACAAAGCCCTTATAAGCTAGGCCGAGAACAGTGCCTCTAAGCCTAGCTGGCACAGCTCTCGGCGCACCATTTCTCGAATCTCTTGTGCACTGTCCATGCTGAGCGCCATGGCAGTAATTTTTTCGGCATGAAAGACAGGCAAGGTACGCACTAGCCATTTAATCCTCAACAGCTTAGGTGCACTCATACTCACCGTTGTCACACCCATACCCATCAACAGCGCCACCGCCACAGGGTCAGACGCCATTTCACCACATAAGCTAATAGGTAAATGAAGAATACGGGCCGTGTTGACCACCCGCTGAATTTCATGCAAAACCGCTGGGTGAATGTGATCGTAGCGCGAAGACACCCTTGCATTGTTACGATCCAGCGCAAGTAAGTACTGACTAAGATCGTTCGAGCCAATGGATACAAAGTCGATGCGATCACGCCAGAAGGGCAACTGCGAGATGGTCGCAGGGACTTCAACCATCACCCCCACAGGTGGTGTTTGAATTTTGTAGCCTTCGTCGTCAAGCTGCGAAAGTGCATCTTGTAGAATCTCGTGGAACTGGTCTAGCTCACTGCCCGAAATCACCATTGGCAACAGGATATTAAGGTTATTTACCCCTTCAGACGCTCGTAACATGGCCCTTACTTGAGTCATCAACAAGGGGCTATTGTCTAAGCAAAAACGAATACCTCGCCAACCTAGCGCGGGGTTCTCTTCCGACATGGGGAAGTAGGGCAACTGCTTATCGCCGCCAATATCTAGCACCCGCATATATACCGGCTTGCCGCGATAGCCACGTAAGACCTGGCGGTACACCTCAATTTGCTCTTCTTCTGACGGGAAGCTTTCGTGCACCATAAACGGAATCTCAGTGCGATACAGCCCCACGCCTTGTGCACCATAATTAAGGCCCGGCGCAATGTCCGCTAACAAGCCGGTGTTGGTATAGAGGCGCATGTTCACACCATCAGGCGTGGTTGAGTCTGCTTCACGCAGCAACTGCAGTTGCGCAGATAGCTCTTTGCCTTCGTCTGCAACTTTTTGAAATTCAGACACCAACATATCTGTAGGATTCACGATGGCGACACCGTGGTTACCGTCGACAATAACCGTTTCGCCACCACTCACCCGCTTAGGCGCTTTCACACCCATGACGGCTGGAATGTCCATGGCGTTTGCCAAAACAGCCGAGTGGGACAAGCTGGAGCCGTCGTAACATACGATACCGGCGAGCATGCCACTTTTTACCCGAGCGATATCAGAAATACCGACCTGACGACCCATTAACACCACAGGCTGGGTATCGTCGTGGCTCTCTTTTATACCGCCCTCATTACGCCATAAGCCGTACAGTTTATTACCCAGCTGGTGAATATCCTCACAACGCGCCTTTAGGTAAGGGTCGTCCATTGCCCGAAAAACTTCTTCAATTTGGCTGATAGTTTTACGCAGAGCCGTTGGCAAAGCGCAGCCCGCGCGAATGTGTTCTGCCACCTGATCCACCAGCATGGCATCTGACAGCAGTAAGGTATAGGCACCAAAAATAGCACTCACACCTTCCGTCAGCCTAGCTTCCACGGCCTTGCGTTCACGCTCAACTTCATCACGGGCGCGCTCTAACAGCTCATACCACTGAGCTAGTTCAGCATCAACCTCTTCACATTGGGCATCCGCCGCATGGGCCACATCTTCCTCGCCACACAAACGCAATATACCAATGGCAACACCCGAGGCACCTTTGACACCTGTTAGCCGCTGAGTCATAGCCGCTTCATCGGCTTTTGCCTCGTCTTCGCGCTTAGGTAACCGATGCACAACCATCGCCAGTTGCGCCGCCAAGGTGACCAAAAAGGCCTCTTCATCCTCAGAAAACTGTCGGCCAACCCCTTGCTGTACAACCAGTACTCCCAACACTTCACCGGCGTTTACTAGGGGCACACCACAAAACGAGCGAAAGCGCTCTTCTCCCGTTTCGGGCACGTAAACATAGTCTGGGTGCTGGTCTGCATCTGCGAGGTTAATCGAGTGACGAGTGGCGGCAACACGTCCCACCAAGCCTTGTTTGGCTGGAAGGCGTACCTTACCCACAGCGGTTTTACTTAAACCCTTGGTAGACGCGAGCACCGCATCACCTGCGCCGTTGAGTAAATACAAACTGCAAACATCCACCGCCATGACGTCGCTGATGGAATTTACCACCAGGTCCACCTGCTCAGCCGCTGAGTCAGACTGAGCAACGGCTTGGACGATACGGGTTAGTTCGCGGATTACATTTATCATATGGGCGTCTTCAGTGAGGGGTAGGTCTCATTCCTTGTAGGCGCTGTGCCTGTTTTGCCTAATAGTAGTGCAACTAAATGGCCAAATAATGACGACCACTTTGCTTACTTTCTTTCAACTTATACTAAGTGGCTAGGCGCATTAGGGCAAATACTAAAATGGTTCAAGCCCACGTATTTAGGGGCTTTTCATATAAAAGTCATGTTACTGCACTAAGCTGGAACGCTAACTAAGAAAAGATATGTAAACAAAAGCCCCATTACGCGAAAAAGCCTGTTACTATGGCTGAAGTGGTGCACAAAAA
>JBMYSW010000020.1:0-61700 GCA_049603715.1 Pontibacterium sp.
GTTCCCAATGGCTAAAAACGTTAAAGTATACGGCGAAGTTTACGACGCTGATACTGCTGCGGGCACTGGCCTAATTGCTGGCCTAGAAATCAAATTCTAATCTGAGTTTGATTATTGAGTGAGCTTGGCTCACTCAATAGCCTAAAAAGCCGACCTTGTTTACAAGGTCGGCTTTTTTCGTTTTAAAGAATATTGGTTTACATGAAGAATAAACTAAAAAAAGAGACTAGGTGTTTCTTAGGCGCTGTTTGGCAAGTGCTTTTAAGCGTTGTTGTTTCTTATGTAGCCCGAGTAGTGGGTGTCTCTTTTTAATGGTGAGCCACTCTATAGTGCGCTGGTTGTTGCTAAGGCTGCGTTTGAGGCGCTCATGACCTGCTAAGAAGTCGTACTCAACATACAGCGGGTGCTGTGTGTTTTGCTTGATAAGATGTGCAATGGCTTGGTGATGGCATACAAGGCCTGGCTTGAGGTGCTTGTTGTTCTCAAAGTGTAGGCCGCTCTGAAAATAAGATACCTTGCCGTGATGTATAAAGTTGTAAAGGTAACCTACGATACGGTTGCCGCATCGTGTCTGTGAGATAAGAATCTCACCGCTGCTAAAACGTTCGCTAATCAGATGTTTGTGAAAGGTTTGTGCGAACGGGGTAGTAAAGTGGCTTTTGCGCTTGGTTTGCTCGAAGCTTTGCGTGTGAAGTTTGACGAGGCCTTCAAAAAAGCTCAGGGCCTCCTCTGTTGTATTTGCGAAGTGTGTCTCCAGAGGAGCTTTATAGATGCTTTGGTATTCGCGGTAGGCTCTAGTGAGTTGTGCCCGTGTGTTTCTGCTTAATTGTGCCAAATAGGCGGTGGGCGTGCTTATTTTTTGAAGGTCAACAAAGTAGCTAGGTAAGCTGCTCTCGATAAAGGTTTCGTATTGTTTATTGCTGTTGCCTTCTAATAGTGCGGTATAGAGGGGGTTGTTAACCTCTATTCCTGGAATATAAAGTTCGGTCCACTTGCCCTCATAGAGTTGCGCTGCGATACCATCAAAGTCTTTTGATAGTTCAGTGGCGGTTGTATTGTCTATTTCACCTATGAGTCCGTTGTACTCTATCCATAGGCCATAATCTAAATGGCTTGCACCTGTGGCGTTGAGGGTGATGCGCTTTTGCTGGGAGAGCTGTTTGAAGGCGGACTCGTGGCGACCAGTAAAAAAAACGAGTCGCTTCTGCTTGATGTAAACAATATGAGCATCGATTTTTACATTATGCGGCAGCGTATCTAGCCAAGCGTCAATCCATTGGCGAGAGAGGAAGTAGGAGTGGGGCTCTGAGGCTGTTGAGCTCGGCCAAATTCTATCTAGTTTTTCGCGATCAGCGATGGGGTTGAAGCGTTCCAGTTGCATTGCCAGCGCCTTGTAATATGAGCTTGTAACCTTACCACAGGCTTAGATGAGATGCTTTCTGAAAAATGTTCGTTTATTAGATGTTAGGTTTAACGGGCTAATGGACACGGCACGGTGATTAGCCTAAAATACCGTCGGTTTGCCTGTTAAACGAGAGAATTTAGCTCGGTAGGTCAAACGAGTAGGATTTGGCGCACATACTCTTGGGGCTGTTGTTAGCTGATAAGGGAAATGCTGGGCTAGGGGTGGCTAAAACAGAAAAGGGCGGGCTGCCCACAAACGACAGCTTATAAGATAAGCGTGTCGGCCCTAAAGAAAATTTAAGAAGCGAGGCTAAAGCAATTTTGCCTCGCTTTTTTACACGTATCGTAATTTATTTTTGTAACTTATTTTATTTCGCAGAGTGCGGGGGGAGGTTCACTTGACGAGACCAGCCATTTTAGCCCTAGAAGACGGCAGTGTTTTTAAGGGTGTGGCGATTGGTGCCGACGGCCAGTCCAGTGGGGAAGTGGTGTTTAATACATCAATGACTGGTTATCAGGAGATTTTGACGGACCCTTCTTATTGCCGTCAGATCGTTACCTTGACTTACCCTCATATAGGAAATGTAGGGGTTAACCCAGAAGACGAAGAGTCAACTAATACTTGGGTTTCCGGTCTTGTTATTCGTGATTTGCCACTGATTGCTAGCAACTTCCGTTCGGAAATGTCGCTAGATGAGTACCTAAAATCGAAAAACATCGTCGCGATTGCTGATATTGATACCCGTCGCTTAACACGCATTTTGCGTGAAAAGGGCTCTCTCAACGGCTGCATTATGGCTGGCGATATCGATGAGCAAGTAGCACTAGATGCCGCTAAGGCGTTCCCAGGCCTAAAAGGTATGGACCTGGCGAAAGAGGTTACGGTTTCAGAAGCGTATGAGTGGAACGAGTCAACTTGGAAGCTAGGTGAAGGCCATGCTGAAATTGCAAAAGCTGACCAGCCTTACCATGTCGTGGCTTATGACTTTGGCGTAAAGCGCAATATCCTTCGTATGCTTGTTGAGCGTGGTTGCAGCCTAACGGTTGTTCCAGCAAAAACGCCAGCGAGTGAAGTCTTGGCTATGAACCCAGACGGTGTTTTCTTGTCAAACGGCCCTGGTGACCCTGAGCCTTGTGACTATGCTATTGCTGCGATTAAAGAAGTACTTGAGACCAAACTTCCTGTCTTTGGTATCTGTCTTGGTCACCAGTTGCTAGCGCTTGCGAGCGAAGCAAAAACTGAAAAAATGAAATTTGGGCACCACGGTGCTAACCACCCAGTGCAAGACCTAAAGTCCAAGCATGTGATGATTACTTCGCAGAATCACGGTTTTGCAGTGTCTGAAGATAGCTTGCCAGAAACATTGGCGGTGACTCACAAGTCGCTGTTTGATGGCTCGATTCAAGGTATCGAACGTTTAGATACACCGGCCTTTAGTTTCCAAGGCCACCCAGAAGCTAGCCCAGGCCCGCATGACGTTGCGCCGCTGTTCGATCGCTTTATCGATCTAATGGCCGCAGCTAAAAAGGCTTAAGTTCGCACTTTTACGCTTAACAGATTTTTTACGGATACCTAGCTATGCCTAAACGTTCAGACATAAAAAGCATCCTTATCCTAGGCGCTGGCCCGATTGTTATCGGTCAGGCCTGTGAATTTGACTACTCTGGTGCGCAAGCGTGTAAAGCGCTGCGTGAAGAGGGTTACCGCGTTATTTTGGTTAACTCTAACCCAGCCACCATCATGACCGACCCCGCCATGGCCGATGCGACTTACATCGAGCCAATTAAGTGGCAAACAGTAAAACGTATTATCGAAAAAGAGCGCCCAGATGCGTTGCTACCTACAATGGGTGGTCAAACGGCATTGAACTGTGCACTCGACCTTGATCGCGAAGGCGTTCTTGCTGAGTTTGGCGTTGAGATGATCGGCGCAACTCAAGACGCTATTGATAAAGCAGAAGACCGTGATCGCTTCGACAAAGCGATGAAAAACATCGGCCTTGAGTGTCCTCGTGCTGCGATTGCTCACAGCATGGAAGAAGCGATTCAAGTTCAAGCTCAACTTGGCTTCCCTTGTATTATTCGTCCGTCATTCACAATGGGTGGTACCGGTGGTGGTATTGCATACAACAAAGAAGAGTTTGTTGAAATTTGTGAGCGCGGCTTAGACCTTTCACCAACAAACGAACTCTTGATTGATGAGTCGTTGATTGGTTGGAAAGAATACGAGATGGAAGTTGTTCGTGACAAAAACGACAACTGTATCATCATCTGTTCAATCGAGAACTTTGACGCCATGGGCGTACACACCGGTGACTCGATTACCGTTGCGCCAGCTCAAACACTGACTGACAAAGAATACCAGGCGATGCGTAATGCTTCTCTTGCAGTATTGCGTGAGATTGGTGTTGAGACCGGCGGTTCAAACGTTCAGTTTGGTCTTAACCCGAAAGATGGCCGCATGGTGGTGATCGAGATGAACCCACGTGTATCGCGTTCATCTGCATTGGCATCTAAAGCAACTGGTTTCCCGATCGCTAAGATCGCTGCTAAGTTGGCTGTGGGTTACACCCTTGATGAACTTCAAAACGATATTACCGGTGGTAAAACACCAGCGTCGTTTGAGCCAGCGATTGACTACGTTGTTACTAAAATTCCTCGTTTCACCTTCGAGAAATTCCCGCAAGCAAATGACCGCCTAACGACTCAAATGAAGTCTGTAGGTGAAGTGATGGCGATCGGCCGCACTCAGCAAGAGTCATTGCAAAAAGCACTGCGTGGCCTAGAAGTTGGCTCGACTGGCTTTGACCCTGTGGTTGATCTTGAGAGTGAAGATGCGCGCAGCGACATCATTCGCGAAATGAAGCAGCCTGGTGATAAGCGTATTTGGTACGTAGGCGACGCCTTCCGTTTAGGTATGACGGTTGAAGAAATTTACGAGTTGTCAGGTATCGATCCTTGGTTCCTTGTTCAAATCGAAGATCTTATTAAAGACGAAGCAGCTGTAGCTAAAATGGCACTGTCTGATCTTGATCGTGACCGCTTGTTTGCTCTTAAGCGTAAAGGCTTCTCTGATGCGCGTTTGGCGACTTTGCTAGGTGTTAACGAGAAAAATGTACGTAAGCACCGTCAAGGCTTAGATATTCGCCCTGTTTACAAGCGTGTAGATACGTGTTCTGCGGAATTTGCCACAGACACTGCATACATGTACTCAAGCTACGAAGAAGAGTGTGAAGCGCAACCAACAGGCCGTGACAAGATTATGGTCATTGGTGGTGGTCCTAACCGTATCGGTCAAGGTATTGAATTTGACTACTGTTGTGTACACGCTGCGCTAGCGGCGCGTGAAGATGGTTACGAGACGATCATGGTTAACTGTAACCCTGAGACGGTTTCTACTGACTATGACACTTCTGACCGTCTGTACTTTGAACCAATAACGCTTGAAGACGTGCTTGAAATCGTTGCTGTCGAAAAACCAAAAGGTGTTATCGTCCAGTACGGTGGTCAAACACCACTTAAGTTGGCGGTAGCGCTTGAGCAGGCCGGTGTACCAATTATCGGTACGCAGCCAGATGCGATTGACCGTGCCGAAGACCGTGAGCAGTTCCAGCAAATGCTAAAACGCTTGGGTCTTAAGCAGCCAGAAAACGCGACTGTACGCTCTCTAGAAGAAGCTATTATCGAAGCTGAAAAGCTAGGTTACCCATTGGTGGTGCGTCCATCATACGTATTGGGTGGTCGTGCGATGGAAATCGTCTACAAAGAAAGCGAACTACGTCGTTACATGAACACAGCGGTTCAGGTGTCTAACGACGCACCTGTATTGCTTGACCACTTCTTGAATGCTGCGGTAGAAGTCGATATCGATGCGGTATCTGACGGTAAGACCGTTGTGATCGGTGCGATCATGCAGCATATCGAGCAAGCGGGTGTGCACTCTGGTGACTCTGCATGTTCTTTCCCTCCATACAGCCTATCGGCTGATGTGTTGGACGAAATGCGTGAGCAAGTTAAGAAAATGGCGCTAGAACTTGGCGTTGTTGGCTTGATGAATACTCAGTTGGCTTACCAAGACGGTGAAATCTACGTGATCGAGGTTAACCCTCGCGCATCACGTACTGTGCCTTTCGTATCTAAGTGTATCGGTGTTTCTCTAGCGAAAATCGGTGCGCAGGTCATGGCGGGTAAAACACTTGAAGAGCTTGGCTTCACAGAAGAGATCGTGCCTGAGCACTTCAACGTGAAAGAAGCGGTATTCCCGTTCAACAAGTTCCAAGGTGTTGACCCAATCCTAAGCCCAGAGATGAAGTCTACGGGTGAGGTTATGGGTACAGGTGAAACCTTCGGCGAAGCCTTCATGAAGGCGCAAGTGGGTGCAGGCGAGTCTATGCCGCGTCCAGGTAAAGCCTTTATCTCTGTTCGCGACGTCGACAAAACTAAAGTTGTGGATATCGCTAAGAGCTTGGTGAGCCTAGGCTTTAGCTTGGTAGCAACCAAAGGCACTGCTGGCTTGCTTAAAGAGCAAGGCCTAGAAGTAGGTGTGGTAAACAAAGTAATGGAAGGTCGTCCAAACATTGTTGATATGTTGAAGAACGACGAGATTGCTTATGTTGTAAACACGACTGAAGGTCGTAAAGCGATTTCTGACTCTGCTGAAATTCGTCGCACAGCATTGCAAAGCAAAGTGCCTTACAGCACTACGCTTGCAGCTGCAGAAGCGATTACTCTTGCACTAGAGTACGGTGAAGAGAAGAAGGTTCGTAGCTTACAAGACATTCACGGTGAGGTAGGCGCATGAGCCGTGTACCTATGACTGCGGGGGGCGAGCGCGCCCTTCGCGCTGAACTTGACCAGCTTAAAACAGTTGATCGTCCGCGTGTTATCGCGGACATCGCTGAAGCGCGCGAGCACGGTGACTTGAAAGAGAATGCTGAGTATCATGCGGCACGTGAAGAGCAGGGCTTTATCGAAGGTCGCATTCAAGAGATTGAAAGCAAGCTTTCGAACAGTCAAGTAATTGACGTTACCGAAATTCCTTACTCAGGTAAGGTGTTCTTTGGTACGACCGTTACCATTCTAAATTTGGAAACTGACGAGAAGTCCAAGTACCAAATTGTGGGTGATGACGAGGCGGATATCAAAAACAACAAGATTTCGGTGAACTCACCGATCGCACGTGGCCTTATCGGTAAAGAAGAAGGTGACGATGTGGCGATTCAAACCCCAGGTGGTTTGACTGAGTACGAAATTGAGCTAGTCGAGCATATCTAATGCATCATCAAAAAAGGCACCGAAAGGTGCCTTTTTTATGTGCTTAGCGCGATTGCCTTTGCTGTTATCGCATCAGGTTCGAAAGCTTAGGGTTTGGTTCTTCAGCTGGGCGGTAAATAAGCGCAACGTGACCAATCTCCTGAACAATCTCAGCTTCTACTACGTCGCATAGCTCACGAATCAATGCTTGCTTAACGGTGCGATCGCCTACGGCAAACTTTACTTTGATTAGCTCGTGGTCGTCTAATGCGCGATCGACTTCTAGCTGAATGTTTTCAGTTAGACCCTTACCTGCGACGGTAATGATAGGGTTAAGCGAGTGACCAATGGTGCGGAACTGCTTCTTTTGCTCTGTAGATAAGCTCATACTAGAATACATGCCTCGTTAAATATTGGGTGTTGCTAGGCACGCCAATAGAAATCTGTTTAAACCGCTAGTTTACCTGAGTTCCATAAAGGTGAGTAGCAACTTGCAACGAAATGAAGAGAGGAAAGCCGTTTGGCTAAACTGTCAAAAAGCAGCGGGCGCTGGATGAAAGAACATATGGATGACCAATATGTTAAGCGCTCAAAAGAAGATGGCTACCGTTCCCGCGCAAGCTACAAGCTTATTGCGCTGTCTGAAAAAGACGCCCTGATTAAACCCGGTATGACGGTTGTTGACTTGGGTGCGGCTCCAGGCGGCTGGTCGCAAATCGCAATGCAGCTTGTAGGTGACCATGGTCGAGTAGTGGCATCAGATATTTTGCCTATGGATCCGCTTGCGGGTGTCGACTTTGTACAAGGCGACTTTACCGAAGAAGAAGTACTCAATGAGATCTTACAAGTGCTTGGAGATTCACCCGTAGACCTTGTAATTTCGGATATGGCCCCCAACATGAGTGGTATGCAGGCCATTGATCAGCCCGCGGCGATGTATTTGGTGGAGTTGGCCTTAGATATGGCTCGCCAAGTACTTAAACCTAAAGGAAATTTTGTTGCTAAGGTTTTTCAGGGCGAAGGTTTTGATGCCTATGTTAAAGATTTGCGCAGCAGCTTCGACAAAGTGGTGACGCGTAAACCGGATGCTTCTCGCGCCCGTTCGCGTGAAGTTTACTTGGTCGGAAAAGGTTTTAAAGGCGTATAGCGTTTAAATAGTGTTTGAGCTGTTTGCTTAACCTTGAGCTGTTATCGCCGATAAACGTAATACATGTCCAATGTATAACGAATAGATATAAGGCCAAGGACTGAGGTGTTGATCTATCTGTACACCTTCGCTAGCCAAAAATTGAAGTGATGTTATGATGAGGGGCTATCAAGGCCCAGCATGATGGCCCGAAGAAATAATTGAGGATGTTCTCTTGAACGATATGGCAAAGAATGTGGTGTTGTGGTTAGTAATAGCAGCGGTGCTATTAACTGTCTTCAATAACTTTTCTGAGAACACGGATACAGGCCGTCTGAACTATTCAGAGTTTGTATCTCAAGTGCAAAGTGACCGAGTATCACGTGTAATGATCGATGGTTACATCATCTCTGGTCAGTATACAGATGGTGAGCGATTTGAGACGGTTCGCCCAGCACTTGAAGATCCTAAGTTGGTTGATGATCTACTCAACCACAATGTAGTGATCGAAGGTAAAATGCCTGAGCAGCAGAGTATTTGGACTCAGTTGTTGGTAGCGTCCTTCCCTATCTTGGTAATTATCGCAGTATTTATGTTCTTTATGCGCCAAATGCAAGGCGGCGGTGGCGGCAAAGGCGGCCCTATGTCCTTTGGTAAGTCTAAAGCGCGCATGTTAGGCGAAGACCAAATTAAAACTACCTTTGACGACGTTGCTGGTTGTGAAGAAGCCAAAGAAGAAGTTAAAGAGTTGGTGGATTACCTACGCGACCCAGGCAAATTTCAGCGCCTCGGTGGTCACATCCCACGTGGTGTGTTGATGTCGGGTAGCCCAGGTACCGGTAAAACCCTATTGGCCAAAGCCATTGCGGGTGAAGCCAAGGTGCCATTCTTTAGTATCTCTGGTTCAGACTTTGTTGAAATGTTTGTTGGTGTCGGTGCCTCTCGTGTACGTGACATGTTCGATCAAGCTAAGAAAAACGCACCTTGTATCATCTTTATCGATGAGATTGATGCTGTCGGTCGTCACCGTGGTGTTGGTATGGGTGGCGGTAACGATGAGCGTGAGCAAACCCTTAACCAACTCTTGGTAGAAATGGACGGTTTTGAAGGCTCTGAAGGTATTATCGTTATTGCGGCAACCAACCGCCCAGACGTTCTAGACCCTGCATTGCTACGTCCGGGCCGTTTTGACCGCCAAGTAAACGTTGGCTTGCCAGATATCAAAGGCCGTGAGCATATTCTTAAAGTGCATATGCGCAAAGTGCCAATGGCTGACGATGTTCGCCCAGACTTGATTGCCCGTGGTACGCCTGGCTTCTCAGGTGCAGACCTCGCTAACTTGGTTAACGAAGCGGCATTGTTTGCAGCGCGCAGTGATCAGCGTAAAGTGAACATGGAGCACTTTGAGAAAGCGAAAGACAAAATCATGATGGGCGCTGAGCGTAAATCAATGGTGATGTCTCACAAAGAACGTTTAAACACGGCTTACCACGAGGCGGGTCACGCGATTGTTGGTCGTTTGATGCCTGAGCATGACCCAGTGTACAAGGTGTCGATTATTCCTCGTGGCCGCGCTTTGGGTGTGACCATGTTCCTTCCAACGGAAGATCGTTACAGTCATAGTCGTCAAACCATTATTTCGAATATCTGTTCGCTCTACGGTGGCCGTATTGCCGAAGAAATGACCTTGGGTAAAGAAGGTGTTACTACGGGTGCATCTAACGATATCCAGCGTGCAACGTCTTTGGCTCATAATATGGTGACTAAGTGGGGCTTAAGCGAAGAGCTTGGTCCGCTACTGTACGATGACGAAGAAGCAGATCCATTTAGCCGTGGTTATGGCCAGCCGGGTCGTGCAATCTCTGCAGAGACGCAGAAGCGCATTGATACCGAAGTTCGTACCATTATCGATAGCTGCTACGCCAAAGCTGAGCAAATTTTGGAAGATAACCGAGATATTCTTGAGTCAATGTGTGAAGCCTTGATGACTTATGAGACGATCTCAAGCAGCCAAATTGATCAGTTGATGGCGCGTGAGCCAGTCGATCCGCCAAGTGGCTGGAGCGACGATGCGGGTAGCAAAGGTGGCGATGATGGTGGTGCAGTTGCAGAGGCAAAAGAGCCTACTGAGTCTGACGTGCCAAGCGCGCCACCGGCGACTGAACCCAAAGCGTAAGGCTTTGTGAATTAACATTAAAAAGGCTGATATCTATCAGCCTTTTTTATTTGCATGTACTGAGGCAATTCCTTGAAGCAATTAGGTTTAGATTGTGGCGGGCGCTGGTTGGACTTATCTAGCGCACAAGTCATGGGTATTTTAAATGTGACACCTGACTCGTTTTCGGATGGCGGGCAGGACTTTGACGATCAATCGCAGACACTCAATGTCGAGCACGCGGTGGCACGAGCGTTTGAAATGGTTGAGCAGGGTGCAACGCTGATTGATATTGGTGGCGAATCTACGAGACCGGGCGCTGAGCCTGTGACCTTAGAGCAAGAGCTGGCCCGAGTAGTGCCAGTGATTGAGGCGCTGGTCGCAAAAAAACTGCCAGCCGTAATTTCAGTTGATACCAGTAGTCCTGAAGTAATGACGGCCGCAGTAGCGGCAGGGGCAGGCCTCATTAATGACGTGCGAGCATTGCAGCGTCCGGGTGCGTTAGAGGCTGCTGCAAAAGCGGGCGTGCCAGTGTGTCTTATGCATATGAAGGGGCAACCTAAAACCATGCAAGCAGCGCCAGCCTATGAGCAATCAGTTGTCGATGAGGTGGCTGAGTTCTTAACGGAACGAGTTGATGCCTGTATTGCGGCAGGTATCGCAAAAGAAAGCATTATCTTAGATCCGGGTTTTGGTTTTGGTAAAACCTTGGCGCATAATCTGCTTCTACTAAATAAACTGTCATCGTTACATCAACTTGCGCTGCCATTATTAGTAGGTACGTCGCGTAAGTCGATGATCGGGCAGGTGCTGGATAAAGAGGTAGATCAGCGATTGTATGGTAGTCTAGCTACCGTCACCATTGCGGTGATGCAAGACGCAAAGATTATTCGTGTGCATGATGTGGCGCAAACATATGATGTCGTAAGGATGACGGAAGCGGTTAAAAGCCAACGTCCATAGGAGAGAGGTATAAATGGGTAAGCGTTATTTTGGTACAGATGGGATTCGTGGACGTGTAGGGCAGTACCCCGTCACGCCAGACTTTATGCTCAAGCTGGGTTGGGCGGCAGGTAAAGTGTTTGCGCGTGAAGGGCTTAGTAAAATTCTGATTGGTAAAGATACACGTATCTCGGGCTACATGTTTGAGTCGGCGCTAGAGGCGGGCTTGTCGGCTGCGGGTGTTGATGTCTTGTTGACTGGACCTATGCCTACGCCAGCGGTCGCATACTTAACTCGTACGTTCCGTGCCAATGCAGGTATTGTTATCAGTGCCTCCCACAACCCTCACTATGACAACGGCATTAAGTTTTTCTCGTCTGAAGGTACTAAGCTTCCAGACGAAATTGAGGCGGCCATCGAAGCGCAGCTAGAGTCAACCATGACCACCGTTGACCCAACTGAATTGGGCAAGGCGCGACGTATTGATGATGCTGCGGGTCGCTACATTGAGTTTTGTAAAGCAACAGCCGCGGGCTTAGACCTGCGTGGCATTCGCATTGTATTAGACTGTGCAAATGGTGCGACTTATCACGTCGCTGGTAAAGTGCTGGCGGAGCTAGGTGCTGATGTTATTACCATTGGTGCGAGCCCAGATGGCCTTAACATCAATGACCGTTGTGGTGCTACTCATACCAAGCAGTTGCAAGAAACCGTGCTGCAAATGCGCGCTGATGTCGGTATTGCGCTTGATGGCGATGGCGACCGTTTAATTATGGTTGATCGCAACGGTGTAGAAGTAGACGGTGATGAGCTGCTTTACATTATGGCGATTAACCTAAAAGCACGAGGTGAGCTAGAGGGTGGTGTTGTAGGTACCTTGATGTCGAACTTTGGCTTGGAGCAAGCATTTAAGCGTGAAGGTATTCCGTTTGTGCGCGCAAATGTGGGTGACCGTTATGTTATGGAGCTTCTGGCCGAGCACGATTGGTTACTAGGTGGCGAATCATCGGGTCACTTAATTTGCCGTAGCTTAACGACTACGGGTGACGGTACCGTGTCTGCGTTACAAGTACTTAAGGCAATCGTTGATAGTGGTAAGTCGTTAGAGGACTTGAAGGCGGGTATGAACAAAATGCCGCAAACCATGATTAACGTAAACATGCCTAAGAAAGTTGACGTTAAATCCATCCCAGAAGTGCAGCAAGCGGTTGCCGCTGTTGAAGAAACCTTGGGTGAGCGTGGTCGAGTGCTATTACGCCCTTCAGGTACAGAGCCTGTGGTGCGTGTCATGATCGAAGGTGAGGATGCTGCGGAAGTGGCGACCCTTTGTGAAGGCCTTGCTCAGGACGTAGAAAAAGTCCTGAATACGCTTGAAAGTTAAAAGTAACAGGGTTAATATTTGCGCCTCTTTGAAAAGGGGCGCTAAGTTCTTTTGTAAATCTACAGGCAGTGTTTTAGCAACGTCTTAGGTTAGAGCCAAATTTACCTCTTGGTCTCTCAGCAAAAAGCTCCCTATATTCTTAAAGTTGTTTTATATGCGCTCTTGTTTACGAGTCGCATTTAACAGAGTCAGCAATGAGCATTGCTACAATCATTGGATAAATGATGGAAACTATCGTTCTTATCGTACATGTTGTTTTAGCTGCCGCGATCATCGCGTTGGTATTGTTGCAACAAGGTAAAGGTGCAGAAGCGGGTGCCTCTTTTGGTGGTGGCGCGTCTCAGACAGTTTTCGGTAGCTCTGGTAACACCTCTTTCCTAGCGCGTGTTACAGGTGCTCTAGCATTCGGTTTGTTCGTAACGAGCTTTGTTTTGGCGGTTTTTGCCAAAGACAAAGCTAACTTCGTAAGCGATGCGGGCATCCCGTCAGCTGAAGTGATCGAAGCCCAAGCTGCTGATAGTGAAACAACTTTGCCTGCGCTTGACGCGAATACTGTTAAACCAGAAACAGATATTCCTACAGCCAATTAAGAGTTTAGCCCAAGTGGTGGAATTGGTAGACACGCTATCTTGAGGGGGTAGTGACCTTCGGTTGTGCCGGTTCGAGTCCGGCCTTGGGCACCAAGTTGAAGAAAGTTAAAAGCCTATTTATACTTTCTTTATGTTTGCAGTATTGTTGCGGGGTGGAGCAGCCTGGTAGCTCGTCGGGCTCATAACCCGAAGGTCGTCGGTTCAAATCCGGCCCCCGCTACCACTGTAAACAAGCCATTAGGCAGGTAACACTGAGTCTTCGTGTTACTTGTGTTTTTGAGCCCCTTTTTAGGGGCTTTTTCGTAGCTGGTGTTTACCAATTTCTGTATTTAAGTATTGGCAAAGCGCATTTGCTACCGTCTTTAAGGCCTCTTTTGAGGTTTTTGGCGTTTTATTAAGCACCATTTAGCACGTACTAAGATAGGAAGTGGCGATGTCTACAAAACTTAAGCAGCTCGAAGAGATGCTGTCACCCAGTGTTGAAGCACTAGGCTTTGAACTATGGGGAATTGAATACTGGACGCAAGGCCGTTTTAGTACGTTGCGTATCTATATCGAATCAGAAAACGGCGTGTCAGTTGATGACTGTGCAGCAGTCAGCCACCAAGTGAGTGGTGTACTGGATGTGGAAGACCCTATTAGTGGTGAGTTTAACCTTGAGGTGTCTTCACCGGGTATGGATCGTCCGTTGTTTAAGCTTGAACACTATGCCGCCTATGTGGGCGCGCAAGTAAAAATGCGTTTGCGTATGCCATTTGAAGGGCGTCGCAACTTTAAAGGTACATTAAACGGCGTAGAAGGCGAAGAGATCCTTCTCGTTGTTGATGAAGAAGAGTATATGTTGCCGATCGAATATATCGAGCGTGCAAATGTGATTCCTCAGTTCTGAGGGCTTCCTAGGTTTTTAGGCGGGGCATATCCATGAGCAAAGAAATTTTATTAGTTGTTGAAGCAGTATCTAACGAAAAAGATGTTGAGCGCGGCGTAATCTTCGAAGCGCTAGAAGTAGCCTTGGCTGCCGCAACCAAAAAACGTTACGACGAAGAAGCTGAGATTCAGGTAGAGATCGACCGTCGCACGGGCGATTACGAAACCTTCCGTAGCTGGTTGATTGTTAGCAACGACGAAGTACCTGCACTGGGTACTGAGCTAACAATGGAAGAAGCGTTGGAAATTGACGCAGCTTACCAGCCTGGTGATGTTCACCGTGAACAGGTTGAGTCGGTGGGCTTTGGACGTATTGCAGCGCAAGCAGCGAAGCAAGTGATCGTACAAAAAGTACGTGAAGCTGAGCGCAGCAAAGTTATTTCTATGTACCAAGACCGCGTAGGTGAGCTTCTTTCGGGTACCGTAAAGAAAGTGACACGCGACAACATTATCGTAGACTTGGGTAACAATGCCGAAGCACTACTGCCACGTGACCAAGTGATTCAGCGCGAAGTATTCCGCATGAACGACCGTGTTCGTGCCGTACTGCTTGAGATTCGCGAAGACGCGCGTGGCCCTCAGCTTATTTTGAGCCGCTCTTGTAACGAAATGCTGATCGAACTATTCCGCATCGAAGTACCAGAGATTGCAGAAGACGTTATCGAAATTCGTGCTGCGGCGCGTGACCCTGGTTCGCGTGCAAAAATCGCTGTTAAAACTAACGACGGCCGCATCGACCCTGTCGGTGCGTGTGTTGGTATGCGTGGTGCACGTGTGCAAGCGGTTTCTAGCGAACTGGGTGATGAGCGTGTCGACATCATTACTTGGGACGACAACCCAGCTCAGTTAGTGATTAACGCTATGTCACCTGCTGATGTTGCTTCCATCATCATGGACGAAGAAACCCACTCTATGGATGTAGCTGTGTCTCAAGACGCGCTTGCCATGGCAATCGGCCGTAGCGGCCAAAACGTTCGCCTTGCTTCAGAGTTGACCGGTTGGCAGCTTAACGTCATGACTGAAGAAGAAGCTGCTGAGAAGCAGCGCAGCGAAACCGACGAGGTGGTGTCTGCTTTTGTACAACACCTTGATATTGAAGACGACTTGGCAGAACTACTGCTAGAAGAAGGCTTTACAACGCTGGAAGAAGTCGCATACGTACCTGTCGATGAAATGCTTGAAATTGACGGGTTTGATGAAGATCTGGTCGAAGAATTGCGTAAGCGTGCGAAAGACGCATTGCTTAACTTGGCCATTGCAAGCGAAGAAAAGCTTGATACTGAACCTGCAGAAGACTTGCTAGAAATGGACGGTATGGAACGTCATCTAGCCTTCACCCTTGCGGCGAAAGGTATTATCACAATGGAAGACCTGGCCGAGCAAGGTGTTGAAGATCTACTTGATATTGAAGGTATCGATGAAGAGAAAGCAGCCGCGTTGATCATGACGGCACGTGCTCCTTGGTTTGAAGGTCAAGAGTAATTCAGGCAGACGATAAGAGGAGAACCACAATGGCAGAAGTCACTGTAAAACAACTTGCCGAAATGGTTGGCGTCTCTGTTGAGCGTTTGCTATCGCAAATGCAAGAAGCAGGCATCAAAGGCAAAAACGATACCTCAAATGTAACTGAGCAAGAGCGTGTTAGCCTGTTGGCTTTCTTAAAGCGCAGTCACGGTGAAGACACCCAAAGCGCAGAGCCAAGCAAAATTACACTTAAGCGTAAAACCACATCAACGCTTAAGGCGGTAGGCTCATCTGGTAAGAAGAAAACCGTAAATGTAGAAGTGCGCAAAAAGCGCACCTACGTTAAGCGTACGGCACTTGAAGAAGAAAAAGGTGCCGTAGCCGAAGCAGCTGCAGCGGCCGAAGCGGCGGCGAAAGCACAAGCAGAAGCTGAAGCAGAGCAGCAACGTGCGGCGGAAGAGGCGCGCGTTAAAGAAGAACAGCGCCAAAAAGACGAAGCTGAAGCAGCGGCAAAAGCGGCAGCAGAAGCGGAACAAAAAGCGAAAGAAGAAGCCGAGCTGAAAAAGCAGCAAGAAGCACGCGTTGCAGCTGAAGCCGCGGCCAAGAAATCTGAGACCGCTCGAGCGCCAAAACGGGAACGTGAAGCACCGATGAAAGATGATGATAATGGTCGCAAAAGAGGTCGCGGCGGTAAAAAGCAGTCTGGCCCTAACAAACAAAACAGCCGTTTTGACGACAACCGTCGTGGCGGTGGCAAGCTAGGTCGCGTTAAAGGCGGTAACCGTACACGCGGTACTAACAAGCCAAACCAGCACGGTTTTAACGAGCCAACAGCACCTAAGATTGTTGAAGTAACGATTCCTGAAAGTATTCAGGTTTCTGAGCTTGCTAAGAAGATGTCGATTAAAGCGGCTGAAGTTATCAAAGTACTCTTCAACATGGGTGCAATGGCAACGATCAACCAAATCATCGACCAAGACACTGCAGTTCTTGTGGTAGAGGAGCTAGGCCACATTGCTAAGCCGCTACAAGAAAACGCAGTGGAAGAAGCGTTGAAAGAAAGCATCGAGGCTGCACAGGGCGAACAAGAGCACCGTGCGCCAGTTGTAACCGTAATGGGTCACGTAGACCACGGTAAAACTTCGTTGCTTGACTACATTCGTGAAACTCGCGTAGCCGCAGGTGAGTCAGGTGGTATTACCCAGCACATTGGTGCATACCACGTAGAAACTGACAACGGCATGGTGACTTTCCTTGATACTCCTGGACACGCCGCGTTTACAGCAATGCGTGCCCGTGGTGCCAAGCTAACCGATATCGTTATCTTGGTGGTTGCAGCAGACGACGGCGTAATGCCACAAACCGAAGAGGCGGTTCAGCACGCGAAAGCGGCGGGCGTACCTTTGGTTGTTGCTGTTAACAAAATGGATAAAGAAGAAGCTGACCCTGATCGTGTTAAAAACGAATTGGCTCAGCGCGATGTGCTACCAGAAGACTGGGGCGGCGATACGATGTTTGTTCACGTATCGGCTAAAACAGGTCAAGGTATCGATGAGCTAATCGACGCTGTTCTACTTCAAGCAGAAGTACTTGAACTAACAGCAGCGCCTAATGCGCCTGCGCAAGGTGTGGTTGTAGAGTCTCGCCTAGATAAAGGTCGTGGTTCGGTTGCAACACTATTGGTACAAAATGGTACGCTGAACAAAGGCGATATCGTATTGGCAGGCCTTCACTACGGTCGTGTTCGTGCCATGCTTGACGAAAACGGTCGCCCTGTTGAGTCTGCGGGCCCAGCAATCCCTGTTGAGATTCTTGGTCTTGATGGTACGCCAGAAGCCGGTGACGAATTCACCATGGTAAGTAACGAGAAGAAAGCACGTGAAGTTGCTTTGTTCCGTCAAGGTAAATACCGTGAAGTGAAATTGGCTCGCCAGCAGCAGTCTAAGCTCGAGAACCTGTTTGCTAACATGCAAGCGGGTGATGTTAAGTCGCTTAACATCGTACTTAAAGCCGACGTACAAGGTTCGCTACAAGCGCTATCACAAGCCCTTGTTGATCTATCTACCGATGAGGTGAAGGTAAACATCGTATCGAGCGGTGTGGGTGGTATCGCAGAAAGTGAAGCAAACTTGGCGCTAGCTTCTTCTGCCTTGGTGATTGGTTTTAACGTTCGTGCCGATACTCAGGCCCGTGCGATCATTGAGCGTGAAGGCATCCAGCTACGTTACTACAGCGTAATCTACGACATCATTGATGACGTTAAACAAGCGATGACCGGTCTTCTGTCACCTGAATTCCGTGAAGAGATTGTGGGTATTGCTGAAGTACGTGACGTCTTCCGTTCGCCAAAACTTGGCCTTGTTGCCGGTTGTATGGTGACTGAAGGTACGGTTTACCGTAACAAGCGTATCCGTGTACTACGTGACAACGTGGTTATCTACGAAGGTGAGCTTGAATCACTTCGCCGCTTCAAAGACGCGGTGCAAGAAGTACGTCAAGGCATGGAGTGTGGTATCGGCGTGAAGAACTACAATGACGTTAAAGTGGGCGACCAAATTGAGGTCTTCGACTCAGTTGAAGTAGAGCGGACTCTGTAACCTATATGGCAAAAGAATACAGCCGAACACAACGTGTTGCTGAGCAGATCCAACGTGATCTTGCTCAGCTAATACAGTTCCAAATTCGCGACCCGCGCTTAGGTATGGTCACGGTCAGTCATGTGCGTATCTCTAAAGACCTCAGCTACGCAGAGGTCTTTGTGACGGTGCTGCCACTGAATGGCGCTGACGAAACCGAAGCGACCCAGTTAGCTGTGAAGATCTTAAACGATGCTTCTGGCTACCTGCGTACTGAGCTGGCTAAGGGGATCAAGCTACGCATTATGCCGCAGCTTCGCTTCACGTTTGATGATAGCGTAGATCGTGGTCGTCGCTTGCACACTCTTATTTCGGACGCGGTGCGTAAAGACGCACCAAAAGACGAGGAATAAGCTTGGGCAATCGTCGTGCGAAAGGTCGTGCGATTGACGGGATTTTTATTCTCGACAAACCGCAGGGCCTCTCTTCTAATGCTGCCTTACAACGGGTGAAGCGCGCTTATGGCGCTCAAAAAGCCGGCCACACAGGGGCTCTTGACCCTCTAGCGACTGGCTTGCTTCCTGTTTGTTTAGGTGAGGCAACTAAATTCTCTCAATACCTTCTCGATGCCGATAAGCGCTATCAAACCACAGCTAAGTTAGGTGTGCGTACCGATAGTAGCGATGCGGACGGTGAGGTGGTTGAAACCAAACCTGTACCTAGTGATCTAACTCGCGAGCAAGTCGAGGCCTTAGTGGCTGAACACTTTACGGGTGAAATTGAACAAGTACCTTCGATGTTTTCGGCCCTTAAGTTTAATGGTCAGCCGCTTTATAAGTTGGCGCGCCAAGGCATTAAGGTCGAAGTGAAACCTCGCCAAGTCACTATTTACGACATTAAAGTCACCGACTTTCGCGGTGATGAAATTGACTTAGATGTGCACTGTTCTAAAGGCACCTACATTCGCTCTATCGTTGAAGACTTGGGCTTGCTAATAGGTTGTGGTGCCCATGTTTCGATGCTGCGCCGGACCCAAGCTGGGCCGTTTAAGGCAAGCCAAATGCGCACCTTGGATGAGTTGGCGCAATTAGCGCAAACATCCGATGAAAATACCGATCAAGAGAGCATACAAGCGCAACTGGATGAGGTATTATTGCCGCCCTGGGTTGCATTGGAAGATGCCGTTGCACTCCAGCTAGGCGAAGCCCACGTAAAGGCGTTGGGTTTTGGTCGTGCTTTTACTCCTGATGAGCCGCCAGCAGTCACAGAAGAGATGCCTTATATTCTCTTGTTTGATGCTGCAACTGAACGCTTTTTAGGGATTGGTGAACTAGACGAAGAAGGGCAAGTAAAGCCTAAGCGTCTGGTGGCGACTAACTAAGCCAACCAAACAGTTTTTAGCGGTTTGCTCACAAGGCAAACGGCACCCACGTTGTACTGGTAATATGCCCGGTGCATCGTTTCTATTAATCCGGCAGCGTTATTGGCTGTTTGCATATTGAAACGGAGAGAAAGACTATGGCACTAAGTGCAGAAAAGAAAGCGGAAATCGTAAGTGCATACGCGCGTGGTGAAGGCGATACAGGTTCTCCTGAAGTTCAGGTTGCTTTGTTGACAGCTAACATCGAAAACCTACAGCCGCACTTCAAATCAAACAAACACGACCACCACTCTCGTCGTGGTTTGATCCGCATGGTAAACCAGCGTCGTAAGTTGCTAGATTACCTTAAAAAGAAAGACGCTGATCGCTACCTTGAGTTGATCAAACGTCTAGGTCTTCGTCGTTAAGATCTTCCAAAGGGCCATACAATGTATGGCCCTTGCTTTATGTGCAGGGTTAGCTAAATTTATTCTGTGCAAAAATCACTGAGTTTACGACTCAGTATCTTAGCCCAAGGTTGGTTTGTGTTGTCCCGCCTGTACTCAACTGTATTTTGTCGCTGCCTTTAGCGCAGAGTGTAGCTGAGTACTGGCATTAATGATGGTATAGCCAAACGCCTCTGGGTGAACTTCCTATCACTAAAGAGAGATAATTACGTGCAAGCAATTACTAAAAGCTTCAAGTTCGGTTCTCAAGATGTAACTATCGAAACCGGCCGTATCGCTCGCCAAGCAACAGGCGCGGTATTGGTTACTATGGGTGACGTTCAAGTACTAACCACTGTGGTTGGTGCTAAGTCTGCTAAAGACGGTCAGGACTTCTTCCCGCTGTCAGTTCACTACCAAGAAAAATACTACGCTGTTGGCCGTATCCCTGGTGGCTTCTTCAAACGTGAAGCGCGCCCATCAGAAAAAGAAACGCTAACCTCTCGTTTGATCGACCGCCCAATTCGTCCATTGTTCCCGAAAGGCTTCATGAACGAAGTACAAGTGGTTTGTACGGTAATGTCTGCCGATAAATCAAACGATCCAGATATCGCTGCAATGATTGGTACTTCTGCTGCGCTAGCGATTTCAGGCATCCCTTTCCAAGGTCCTATCGGTGCGGCACGTGTTGGCTTCACTGAAGAAGACGGTTACATCCTAAACCCATCTTACGATGCGCTAGCGACTTCTGAGCTAGACATGGTAGTGGCGGGTACTAAAGATGCCGTATTGATGGTTGAGTCTGAAGCTAAAGAGCTTAGCGAAGACGAAATGCTAGGTGCTGTATTGTTCGCGCACCAAGAAATGCAAGTGATCATCAACGCTGTTGAAGAGCTAGCAGCTGAAGCTGGCAAACCAACATGGGATTGGGCACCAGCAGCTAAAAACGAAGCGCTATTCGCACAAGTTGAAGGTCTAGTAGGCGCAGGTATCACTGAAGCTTACCAAGTAGCTGACAAGCTACAACGTCAAGACGCTTTGGCTAAGCTTCGTGCTCAAGCAATCGAAACCATTGCTATCGGCGAAGAAGACGCTCCTTCTGTTAAAGAAGTTGAAGGCGTACTGAGCAGCATCGAAAAAACAACGGTTCGTGGCCGTATCCTAGATGGTGCTCCACGTATCGATGGTCGTGACAACCAAACGGTTCGTCCAATCAACGTTGATATCAACATGCTAACCGGTACTCACGGTTCTGCTTTGTTCACCCGTGGTGAAACTCAGGCAATTGCTACTTGTACTCTTGGTACTAGCCGCGACCAGCAGTTGATCGACGCGATTGAAGGCGAGCGTAAAGACCCATTCATGTTGCACTACAACTTCCCTCCTTACTCTGTAGGTGAGTGTGGTCGTATGGGTGGCGCGGGTCGTCGTGAAATCGGTCACGGTCGTTTGGCACGTCGAGGCGTTGCTGCTGTATTGCCAACACAAGAAGAGTTCCCTTACACCATCCGTATCGTTTCAGAAATCACTGAATCTAACGGTTCAAGCTCTATGGCGTCTGTATGTGGTGCGTCTCTATCTATGATGGACGCGGGCGTACCTCTAAAAGCACCGGTTGCGGGTATCGCAATGGGCTTGGTGAAAGAAGACGAGCGTTTTGCCGTTCTTACTGACATCTTGGGTGACGAAGACCACCTTGGCGACATGGACTTTAAAGTAGCAGGTACCGAAACTGGCGTAACTGCACTTCAAATGGATATCAAGATTACTGGTATCACAGAAGAGATCATGGAAATCGCACTAGAGCAGGCTTACAACGCACGTAAGTTCATCCTAGGCGAAATGGCGAAGGTGATCGGCTACGCACGTCCTGAGCTTCCAGACAATGCGCCTGCTATGAACCAGCTTAAGATCAACCCAGAGAAGATCCGTGATCTTATCGGTAAAGGCGGCGCAACTATCCGTGCCTTGACTGAAGAAACTGGCGCGATGATCGACATCGATGACGACGGTACTGTTCGCATCTACGCTGACAACAAAGTGGCTGCTAAAGCGGCAATCGACAAAGTAACTGCGATTACTGCAGAAGCTGAAATCGGTCAGGTTTACTCTGGTAAGGTTGTACGTATCGAAGAGTTTGGTGCGTTTGTTAACATTCTTCCAGGTAAAGATGGTTTGGTACACATTTCTCAAATCGCTAACAAGCGTGTTGAGAAGGTATCTGACTACATCAGCATGGACGACATCGTAAAAGTTAAAGTTCTTGATGTCGACCAACGTGGTCGTATCAAGCTTTCTATGCGTGATCTAGAAGCGGATGATGCAGTTAGCTAAGTTAAGCTGATATACCGCTAATAAAAACCCCGCTGGCAATATTAATGTCAGCGGGGTTTTTTTATGGCTAATTGCCAGTGAACCTTAGGTGGGCTGTAAGCTCACCCAAGGTTGTTTATTCGTCGCGTGGCGTGGGTTGCTCGTTAATTTGGTTGTACATACGAAAGCCAAAAACGGTAATGAGCATCTGCAGAAGCCCTGCGATAATATCCACAACGGCTGTCCATGCTGGCGCATTGCTGACTTGCCCAGCTATCATGCCGAAGAGGTTTACAGCGATGAAGAGCAGCGCAAAACCATTGAGGAGTGGCCAAAAGTAAGCGCCGGTGCGCTCCCAACTGCTTTTAAAGGCGTCCATGACTGTTGTGCCTTCTACGATATAAATGTATTCGGCCATAGAGAGACGAACGGCCACAATAATGCCGGGGACCAAAAACATCATGGCACCTGCCATGATGGCCATGCTGGTTAAAAAGCTTAGTGCCAATACGCCAAGCCACAATGGAAAAGCTTTTGAAAATACTTGCCCAGGTGTGACTTGGTAGCCACCCAAAGCGGCGGAAAAGTAGAGTACAAGCACTGCTTTAGCGAGGGGAAGAATAACTGCAGCCGTAGCTAAGTAGGGCAGAATGCTCATGCTGGCATCAGGTGCTTCTGGATTTGCCGGTGCAGTGATAAAGCCGACAACCGCCAGTAGAAATAAAAACGGTAGGTGCAGCTTGGTTAGCATGGCAAAGTGGGAGCGATAGAAAAACCAGCTTTGTTGAATGTACTTAGTCGGGATCACGAGTGGTTAAATCTCTGTTAACTGTCCGTTAGACGAGGACGCCTTGGCAAGGCATCGCCAAATTATCGGCCATATTTTACAGTACAGAGGCGTAAGTGCCAGTGCTCTCGTGGAGCCAAACTTGTTGCTTGGGCGCAAAATTTGGGCGGTGAGTGCGATTAAGTTGGGCTTGTTTGGTTACTGTCGTCTTTTTCTTTCGGCTCGTTAATAAGGTCGCCCATTTTATTGACGAGCATTTTGTGGCCGCATTCAGCACATTGGTAGCAGCGTGACTCGGGGTGGCGCATCCGAGTGAGAAGGCCGCGTTTAACGCGATTGAGCGCATTCGACTGGCACTGACTACAGTGAGTCGCTTTCATTGTTAGTATCTCCTTATCTACAAAAGTATAACGTCGTCACGTAGAGATAGAATATAAAACAACCAGCGGCTCACATAGATGAAATAAAGTGTATTTCTTGACCTTTTCGACAATAAGTAGGAATTATTGCTTATTTTATGATCAGGTTTTTAGTCGGCTGATGCGAAAGTGTGGCGTGGTTTCTAGCGTTTCCACTTTACTAAAATAAGCCGCCGCTTTTTGCTCGAGAGGAACGTGTAAGTTAGTCACAAAATAAGCATGACCTTGGGGGCTTAACAGCTCTTGTGCGGCACGTAAAAACTTCTCGGTGAGATCGTTAGAGGTATCAAAGCCTGCGTGAAATGGCGGGTTACAAACCAGTAGGTCGAAGTGCTTGGCGGGCAGCTCTGCACCAGCGTTAGCGGCGATCACTTGAGTATTTGCTGCCTCGGCCAAATTGGCTTGGCAAGCGGCGATCGCAGCGGCATTGTTATCTGTTGCTATGGTGGCGTCGGCTAAGTGGTTAAGGTTTAAAGACAGGTAGCCATAGCCGCAGCCAAGGTCGAGCAAATGAGCCGCTTTAGGTGAATCGGCGAGCTGTTGCTTCACCACATTCACCAGTAAAGCACTGCCTTGATCCACTTTATTCCAGCCATAAACACCGGGTTTGCTCCAGTAGTCTGAGTGACCTTTAATCTCGCCTTGGCGCAGGTGGCTGTAACGCTTATCGTCTAGGGTTTTACCCAATGATGAGCTTGCTTCGAAGCGACCAAGCCATAAGTCGCCAGCGACTTTTGATTGCTCGCCATGGCCAAAGCGCTTTTTGGCTTGGCTTAGGTAGCTTTTAATGCCTTCTTGCTTATGACCAAGCAAAATGAGCTGCCCCTGTGGGCTAAGCTTTTCACTTGCTTGGTTGATGACGTGGTGGTTCACGGCGCGCTCTTTCGAGACGCGATACACAATGGTGTCGTAGTAAGACTCAGGCAGTGCGTCAAAATCAAAGTCGTTAAAAGTGCATGACCAGCCCGACAGTGTGAGTTGTTCGGCAACATCAAAGCGATTGGTTAACACCTGGCCTTTAGCAGGGGCGGCGATGGTTTGCATTGGGTGTTCGTCTGCGACCCACAAGCAATTGCCTTGCGCTTCAGAGAGTTGTTGGTGAAGTAGGGTGGTTAAGTCGCTCATGATAATGCTGCTAGCTCTTCGTCAGTGAGTTCGCGGTACTGGCCCGGCTCAAGAAAGTAGTCTAATTCCACATCGCCAATAGAGCGCCTGTGTAGCGAGGTCACACGATTACCGATGGCGCCAAACATGCGCTTTACTTGGTGGTAGCGGCCTTCAGTGAGGGTGACATTGGCGCTGCACTCGCCGGTAATTTCTAAGATTGCGGGCTTGGTCGGAAAGTGCTCGTCTTTTAAGCGAATACCTTGCTCAAACTGAGCGATGGCTTCGGGATCAATAGGGTCGGCGGTTGTAACCTCATACACCTTTGGCATTTTGTGGCGTGGCGAAGTGACTTTGTGCGCCCATGCGCCGTCGTTGGTGATCAAAAGTAACCCTGTGGTATCTATGTCTAGGCGACCACACAAAATAAGCTCGTCTGCCCGAGGTTCGTCTAAACAGCTAATGACGGTCGGGTGGGTAGGGTCTGTGTTAGCGCAGACTAAACCTTCGGGTTTATACAGCATAAAGTACTTGTCTCTAGGTGCTTCTAGCGGAAAACCGTCTAAGCTTACATAAGAAGAGGGTGAGACCTTTAGGTTGGCGTGCTTTACGACTTCGCCATCGACACTGATAAGTCCTTGCTTTAAGTACTTCTTGACGTCTTTTCGAGAGATGTCGGCACTTTGTGATACGAATTTATCTAATCGCATAATACGGCCTTGGGCTAAACACTGCGCTAAAAACTGAAAGTTGACCCCGTGGCAAAGTGCCAAGGTCGAGCCGCACAGTATAGCACTCACAGCTTAGCCCTGTGCGAAATGTTCTTTGAGGAAAGTAAGAAACGATGGTTTAGGAGAAGCTCTCGGTGAAAATTATTTCTAGTCAAAGTCATGCCCCCTCTTCCCGTCAGCGTATTGACGAGTTACTGGCGCCGCTACCTGCGTCAAATCGCCCTAGTCTTGTGGTCGCATGGGCCAATATAGAATGCCTCGACCAGCCCTTGGCCGATGCGTTGCTGGATAAGACCTCCAATGTTTTGCTGGCTAGCTCTTGTCGCGGAGCTATGACTCAAGAAGGTGTGTCGACTGGCACAGGCTTACTGGCCTTTTACGACCCTAAAGGCGCTTATGGTATCGGCAGTTATCCGTTGGGCGACGACGCTAAGCAGGCGGGCTACACGGCGCTAGAGGGCGCTATCGAGCAGGCCGGGCAAAGCTGGCAAAGCCCTGATGTTATTTGGTGTTCGATGCCGCCTGGGCAAGAAGAAGCGGTGATTGAAGGGATGCGCGCTTTAGTGGGTGATGCAACACCCATTATGGGTGGCAGTACAGGTGACAATAGTATTTCGGGTGATTGGTTACAGCTCAGTCAAGGGCAGCTGGTGGGTGACCACGTAGTGGTTGTGGCCATGTATCCATCACAAGGTGTGGGTGTGTCATTTTCGAGTGGTTATACCCCAACCGAAGCCAGTGCAGTGGTCACCAAAGCAGAGGGGCGTGAGGTCATTGAGCTCGACGGTAGGCCAGCCGCTGAAGTATATAAGTCGTGGGTGCCGGGTTTAATTGATGAAGTAACGGACGATCGAAGTTTGTTGGCGCTCACCACTTATCACTCCATCGGGCGAGTGGTCGCCAAAACCGACGGTATTGACCAGTATGTGTTGAGCCACTTGGCTAACATCACCCCGCAAGGCGGCTTTACTACTCTGTCAAAAATCGAAGAGGGTGAGCGGATCTACTTAATGTCCGGCAGTCGGGATAGCTTGGTCATGCGCGGTGCAAAAGTCATGGAAAATGCAGAGCAGCTCTTGCCGCCAGATATTCCTCCTGCGGGGGCCTTGATGGTTTATTGTGCGGGCTGTATGTTGGCGCTGGATGAAGATATTCATCAAGTGGTTACTGCGATTAATCAAAGCTTTGACTCGCCTTACCTGGGAGGGTTTACCTTTGGCGAACAAGGCTGTTTTTCTGACCGAAGTAATCGCCACGGTAATCTGATGATTTCGGCTGTGGTATTTGGAGGGGAGTATGGAAACACCTGAACAGCTAAGAGAATCGCTACAGCAAACCACGCGGCTTAAAGAGCAGGCAGAGCGCTATCGAATGGAAAGCGAGCTGCTACTCAAAGGCATTCAGCATACCTTAAGTGCCGAGAGCACTGAGGCGATGTATGCGGGTATGTTCGATATCTTTGGTCAGCTCATTCCCTATGAGGACTGCTTTGTGTTGCAAGGCAGTGAGCCTGGTGTGATGAAGTGCACCGCCTGTGCTCACCAACGCTTTATTGATACTGAGTGGCCGCTGGGGCCAGTACTCAAGCGGGTACTATCGGGGCATACCTTAACCACGTTTCGTTTAGACAATCTCAAAGAATGGCAAGTTGCGCTGGCCAACCCCGGCTCAACAGCGAAGTCGGCACTCTACTGCCCTGTGCCGATACAACACGAAACCGCTGTATTGGTATTAACCTCCGATAAAGTAGGAGCCTTTAGTAAGTCGGATGAGGCGCTGGCTGCGCGCTTTACGGGGCTCACCTCACAAACACTTGAGAGCGTTTCTTCACGGTTATTACAGCTCGAGGCGCAGCAGCTACGCTCGGATAAAGAAAAAGCTGAAGCGGGGCTTATGCAGGCCGAAAAAATGGCCTCGGTGGGGCAGCTCGCTGCCGGTGTGGCTCATGAGATTAACAACCCGGTCAGCTTTTTACTCGGTAACACCAGCGCACTAAGTGACTATGTTAAAGACCTAACCGAGTTGCTGGATGTAATGGAGCCGATGATGGCCGAGGGGGACGCAGCGCCTGACTTGGGCAGCTGTAAAGAGCGATTGGGTGAGTTGCGTCGCTTATGGGCCGAGCTTGATATTAGCTATATCCGAGAAGATATGGTGTCGCTGTTGTCCGATAATCGCGACGGCCTCGATCGAGTGAAAGATATTGTGCAAGCATTACGCTCATTTTCGCGCCAAGACTCTGGCGAGTGGAAAATGGGTGACATTAACGACGGTCTTTCTTTAACGGTACGCATGGTTGAAAACGAATTTCGTCACAAGGCTGAACTGCAAGTCGACTTGCAACCCGTTCCCGACATTAACTGCCAGATTGGGAGATTAAATCAGGTTTGGATGAACCTGATTATTAATGCTGGCCAAGCCTTAGGTGATACCGAGCAGGGAGTGATTAAAGTAGCTTCTTGTGTGCGAGATCGCTGTGTGGTGGTCACGGTAGAGGACAATGGTTGTGGTATTAGCCCCGATGCCTTACAGCGGTTATTTGAGCCCTTTTACACGACCAAGCCTTTGGGGGAAGGAACGGGGCTAGGCCTATCCATCTCTTACGGCATTGTCGAGCAGCATGGTGGGCGAATCGAAGTGGAAAGCCGTATTAATCAGGGAACGCGATTTATCGTATATTTACCCATGGGTGAAGAACAGGAAGCTCAGGCTTAGATCTAGGGCGTCTGGTTGGAGTGTGATATGATGCCCCACCTTTTATTTTAGCGTTTGTGAACACCTGTGAAACTATTTGTAAACAACCTGACTAACGTCGACTTTTCATACCTGCATGCTGAGCGAGGCTTGTTAGGGGAGTCGTGGCTTGTGCAATTGGAGCTTGATGGCTCCCTTGATAAACAAGGCATGATCTGCGACTTTGCGATTGTGAAAAAGCGCGTTAAAGCGTGGTTTGATAACTCGATTGATCACGCGCTGGTGGTTCCATCGCAACTAGAACACCTGTCGACAAATATTGAAGGCGGGTATACACAGGTGGGTTGGAAGTACCCCAATGGTCAAACCTTTAGTTGTCGCTCACCTGAGCAAGCGATTGTATTTGTCGACTTGCCTGAAGTGACGCTGCAAACCTTGGCGGCGTGGTGTGAAGAGCAGTTACTTGCGCTATTTCCTGATGAAATACAAGGCTTAAGCCTGCGCTTTGTGCCGGAGAAAATTGATGGTGCTTATTACCACTACAGTCATGGCTTACAGCAACATGATGGCAACTGTCAGCGTATTGCTCATGGGCATCGATCGATGATTGAAATCTACATTGACGATGAGCGTGATGCTGCTCTTGAGGCCCAGTGGGCCGATACGTTCCGCGATATCTACATCGCTACCGACTACCATCTCGAAAACACCACAGACCATGATTACTATCATTTTGCCTACACGGCGGCGCAAGGGGAGTTTGAGATTAAGCTGCCAAAGCGTGTGTGTTATGTCATGGATACAGAGACAACGGTTGAGTTGATTGCTGAACACCTTGCGAATGAGATAAAGGCACAAAAGCCTGAGTCTCATGTGCGTGTTGTGGCGTATGAAGGTGTTGCGAAAGGTGCGATTGCCAGCCGCGAGGCTTAAGCGGTTAAACACTTGCTCGACATAGAGCGCATAGCGCCAGAACAACAGATACAAAAAGGGCCAGCGTAATGCTGGCCCTTTTGCGTGTTAGCCAAACTGTTTGCTTTGGCTAACACAGGAGGAGTGTGATTAGTCGCGCTCAACAGCGAGTGCAGTACCCATGCCGCCACCGATACACAAGGTAGCAAGGCCTTTTTTCGCGTCGCGTTTTGCCATTTCGTGCAACAGGCTTACCAATACACGACAGCCAGAAGCGCCAATTGGGTGACCGAGTGCAATCGCACCGCCGTTGACGTTAACCTTGCTGGTATCCCACTCTAGGTCTTTGTTTACAGACATGGCTTGAGCAGCAAAGGCTTCGTTTGCTTCAACAAGGTCTAGGTCAGCAACCGTCCAGCCAGCTTTATCGAGTGCTTTTTGAGTAGCGCAGATTGGGCCAGTACCCATGATCGCTGGGTCAACACCCGCAGATGCGTATGACTTGATGCGCGCCATAATTGGCAAGCCTAGCGCTTCTGCTTTTTCGGCAGAACACAAAATCACAGCAGCCGCACCGTCGTTGATAGTCGATGAGTTACCTGCAGTCACGGAGCCATCTTTTTTGAAGGCAGGGCGCAGTTTTGCAAGTGCTTCAGCGGTGCAACCAAAACGAGGCTGCTCATCAGTATCAAATACGATTGGGTCGCCACGACGCTGAGGAATGCTTACTGGAATAATTTCATCTTTAAAACGGCCAGAGGTAACGGCTGCTTCGGCTTTGTTTTGTGAGGCTGCCGCAAAAGAATCTTGCTCTTCACGGGTGAAGCCGTATTTAGCAACGATGTTTTCGGTAGTGATACCCATATGGTAGTCGTTAAAGGCGTCCCAAAGGCCGTCTTTAATCATGGTGTCGATCATTTTCCAGTCGCCCATGCGTGCACCGTTACGTGAGTTTGGAAGCACGTGTGGTGACATGCTCATGTTTTCTTGGCCGCCTGCGATGATGATATCGGCGTCGCCACAGCGAATAGCTTGTGTTGCGAGTTGAACGGCTTTAAGGCCAGAACCACATACCTTGTTGATCGTCATGGCAGAGACTTCTTGTGGGAGTCCAGCGTTGATCACAGATTGACGCGCAGGGTTTTGACCACAGCCTGCAGCAAGGACTTGGCCAAGGATAACTTCGTCGACTTGAGCGGGATCGAGGTCAATTTTCTCAAGAAGGGATTTTAAAACAGTGGCACCTAAATCTGATGCTGGGATGCTAGCTAAAGAACCGTTGAAGGTACCGATAGCGGTACGACCTGCTGCTACAATTACTACGTCACGCATGGAGTAAGCCTCTTATCTCGTGGGATGAAGTATGGTGTTCCAGATACGATGATCGGTCTAAATGTGTTGTAAAAAAGAGTGCCGCTCCACCCACTGTGGGCTTACTCGATCCATGAATTCACACCGACATCTAATTCTTTTTTCGTGCTTCCGCATCGCAACATAACACGAGTGTTAGGCAAATTGGAACTACTTATCGATGAATAAAGCTAATTGTAGTGCTGGGGATACGGAAGGGAAGTATTAGCTGGAAAAGTGCTTTAGGACAGAGTAAGCCCCTTGTTAGACCTTTGTAGGGGCTTACTGTTGGGTGTAAGTGGGTGCTTACTTATATTGAGAAGGCGACGTTGTCGATTAGGCGTGCCTTGCCTAAATAAGCGGCGGCTAATATCACAAGGTCATTATCGTCTGGGGTCGCAGCAGTGAGATCCGCCTGATTACAAATAGCAAAGTAATCACGCTTAAAGCCTACGGCTTCTAACGATGTGAGCGCCTCTTCGGCTAAATCAGCGAAATTTTTGTTGCCTGCAAGAATACGTGACTTGATATCGGTTAGCGTCGCAAAAAGCTGGGCTGCGATGTCTTTTTCTTCTGCTGTGAGGTAACCGTTACGCGAGCTAAGCGCTAAGCCGCTTTGGGCGCGGGCAATGGGCGAGCCTTGAATCTCTACGGGAATGCACAGATCTTCGGTCATGCGACGAATCACCCGTAGTTGCTGAAAGTCTTTTTCACCAAATACGGCGGTGTCTGGCTGTACGATACCAAACAGTTTACAAACCACTGTCGCGACACCGCGAAAGTGCCCAGGTCGACTCGCGCCACAGTGCAAGTCTGAGATGCCCGGTACTTCCACTTCGGTTTGCGCTTCACGGCCGTGCGGGTAAACCTCTGACTCGGTTGGCGCAAACAGCAAATCACACTTAGCTTCCGTTAGCTTTTGAATGTCTTCTTGCAGGGTGCGAGGGTATTTCTCAAGATCTTCACCAGCGCCAAACTGCAGAGGGTTAACAAAAATACTCGAAACCACAAAGTCAGAGGTTTGGTTTGCTTGATGGACTAACTGAATGTGGCCATCGTGTAGGTTGCCCATGGTGGGAACAAAACCTACACGCTTTCCTTGCTGTTTTGCTTCTTGAACCGCTGCGCGGATTTCGGCAACTGTTGTTACAACCTGCATGTTAGTTAAACTCGTGTTCGCTGCTTGGGAAAGATCCGTCTTTTACGGCGCTAACATAACTTGCAATAGCGGCTTGTACGCTGCTTTGCTCCTCTAAAAAGTTTTTAACAAACTTTGGCTTGCGACCAGGGGTTAGGCCAAGCATGTCGTGCACTACCAGTACTTGGCTATCCGTATCTGGGCCTGCGCCAATACCAACGACAGGTACACTCACAGATTCGGTAATGCGTTTGGCAAGTGCCGAAGGTACACACTCCAAAAGCAACATGCTGGCGCCAGCTGCTTCAAGTGCCAGTGCGTCGGCCACCATTTGGTCAGCGCTTTCTTGGTCGCGACCTTGTACTCGGTAACCGCCTAGCTTGTTCACTGCCTGTGGTGTTAAGCCAAGGTGTGCACAGACAGGCACGCCGCGCTCGGCCAGTAGGGCGATGCTTTCACATAACCAGCTGCCGCCTTCAAGCTTCACGATATGGGCACCTGCTTGCATCAGTGCGCCAGCAGAGTCCATGGCCTGCTCAGGTGTGGCGTAGCTCATAAAGGGCAGGTCGGCCATGATCATGGCGCCTTGGTTGCCTCGTGCCACACTTTGGGTGTGATAAGCCATTTCTTCAACAGACACAGGCAAGGTGCTGTCTTGGCCTTGCAGCACCATCCCAAGGGAGTCGCCTACCAGCAGGATCTCTACCCCTGCTTCGCTGGCGATATGGGAGAAACAGGCATCATAAGCGGTAAGCATCGCAAACTTTTCGCCGGCTTGTTTATAGGCGCTAAGGGTGTGCAAAGTGACATTACTCATAAGCTACTCAATTGGGTGGTTTAATTTAAGGCTGATTTTAGCGCTAGCTAAGGCGAACAAGGTCGCTGACATCGCACTGTTTGATCAATTCATCAACACTGGTGCCGCATGGTAAAGCGCATTGGGGGTCAATTTCAAATAATGGCTGTAAAACAAAGCCACGTTCTTTCATGAAAGGGTGAGGCACGCTGAGGCGAGGCTGGTTAATGATCTCGTTGTTAAACAGCAATATGTCGAGGTCGAGTGTACGTGGGCCCCAGTGCTGTATGCGTTTTCGCTGGTGGGCTTGCTCGATGCTTTGCAAAAAATCGAGTAGTTCGATAGGGCTTAAGCTTGTTTCGAGCAAAGCCACTGCGTTGATGAAGTCTGGTTGGTCTTGCGGGCCAACAGGAGCGCTGCGATACAGTGAGGACTGGGCAATCACTTGAGTATGGGCTTGCGCACTTAACTCAACCAAGGCCTCGGTGAGCTGGTCAACGGGCTGGTCTAGGTTGCTGCCTAAGCCAATGTAGCTGCGGCTTAGGTTAGCCACGGTTGTCTCTCCGTGGGCGGCGACCACGGCCTTCATTGCGCGGTTTGTCGTAACGACGTGGCTGACGCTGAGGCGGCTTGTGCTCTTTTTGGTAGTTAGTCCACCACTGGCCTAAACCGTCGAGGTCTTCGCCACTTTGTTCACGCAGAATTAATAGATCATAAGCGGCACGAAAGCGAGGGTGTTCATAACTGGTTGCTGCTGCTTTTGGCGAACGGCGAGGGAAGCGTAACTGCAATTCCCAAATTTCTTTAATGGTGGCGCTAAAGCGCTTGGGAATAGAAGTGCAAGACACTTGCGTCATAAGCACTTGTTTGGCGGCTTCATGGAAGGCAGCCATTGTTGGCATGTCGCTTTGTGCTTCTATTTGTGCGAGCTTTTGTGTAAGTGGGTACCACAGCAGTGCGGCGTATAAAAAGGCGGGGGTAATGCTCTTGCCTTGTTGCACGCGCTTGTCGGTGTTTTGCAGTGCTCGCAGCAGCAATGCTTCAGCTGGTGTATCACCTTGTTTGATTGCGGCGTCAGTCAGCGGGTAAAGCTGAACAAAGAGGTTAAAGCGCTGCAGCTGGTGGTAAACCTCGGTGCCGTAGCCGCTTTGGAAAAGCTTGAGTGATTCGTCAAACAGGCGGGCAGGCGAAATGTCTTTAAGCAGGTGTGCTAGCTCAGGGATAGGCTTGGCGGTTTTCTTTTCTACTTCAAAGCCAAGTTTGGCCGCAAAGCGGGCTGCACGTAGCATGCGCACCGGGTCTTCGCGATAGCGAGCTTGAGGATCGCCAATCATGCGTAACACTCGACGCTGAATATCTTCGTAGCCGTTGGCGTAATCGTAAACGCTGTGGTCGTTTACATTGTAGTAAAGGGCGTTAACGGTAAAGTCGCGACGCATGGCGTCATCAGTAATGGAGCCGTATACGTTGTCACGGACGATGAGGCCCGCAGCATTTTGCTTGCCGTGCTCTGACTTGCTGGTGTTGTCGGCTTCGTGACCGGCGCGGAAGGTGGCCACTTCGATCAGTTCGCGACCAAAACGCACATGGACGAGCTTAAAGCGTCGGCCAATCAGGCGAGCGCGTGGCAATGCTTTTTGTGCTACATCAGGGTGAGCTGCGGTGGCAACGTCAAAGTCCTTTGGTTTTTGCCCTAATAACAAGTCGCGAATACAGCCGCCTACAAGGTAAGCCTCGTGGCCTGCATCGTTGAGGTTGTACACCACAGACAGCGCGTTGTTGTTAAGGTCATGACGGCTAATCTGATGGATGTCCTCAGGGATTATGCGACTCGCTGGTGTGTGCTCAGAGGTGTTTGTGCTGTCTGCGTTGCGACGCAGTCCTGTAAATAAACCCGTAACACGGTTGAGCAAGTTTTTAGTCATGGATACCAAAATGCCTTTGTCGATGCGTTGATCTACACGCATGCGAGGGAGATGTATAAATTAAGGTGAGGATGATAGCACTTGCGAGCTATGGTTAGGAAGGCTGGGCGCTGTGTTGCGGCCTCAAAGTCCAAAACTATAGCGCATAGAGAAGTAATAGGTCGTTAGAGATGGTCTGTATAAGATAAGGGTATTGTGACCAATAGAGAGTAGCCAGTGGTCGAGCGAGAGGTAAAAGATAAAGGAGACGATAAGGGAAAGTACGAGTAGCTGATCGCCTCGCAGGCAACCGTCGGTGTCTTTATGGGATTGTTATTTTTATTGCCCCAGATACCAGTCGAAAGCGAAGACGCTGTTCAACGATCAGCTGTACTAAACTCCATTGTTATTTTTATTCGGAGTAATTGTCTTATTCACATGTAACCTATTTTTATTTTTATTGATGGTACGTGTGTATAAGTGAGCTTTGTTGTTGTTGTGCCTCTTATAATGCAGGCAGTGTGCCAACTTTATAAGTCATTGTTTTGTAAGTTGTTTTAATTTTAGGTTAGTTTTTTTAATCTTTATGGTTACATTTTGTTACCTAAAGTTGCTTTTTTGTTGTGTATTTAGGTAACACTTTCTATAAAAAGTGTTACCTGTTACTCAAGTAACACTTTTTATGTGTAGCTAAAGTAACATTGGGCTGTTACTTGGTTGTCGCTTTAGGTTTTCGAGGAATCCCCAGCTTTTGACGACGCTCCCACAAGCACTTGCGGCTTACGCCTAGCTTTTTCGCTAAGGCGGTTTCGCTCATTTGGTCTTGGTTTTCGAGCACAAAGCGCTGAAAGTAGTCATCAAGGGAAAGGCTGACGTTTTCAGGTTCGGGTGCAGGTGCCAATAACTCAGGGTGTGCTTGCTCGTGTAAGCTCTGATTATGTGCGTAGGTTTGCTCTAATCCCGTCAGGCTACTGTGTGGCTCTAAGTCCAAACCTAGGATGCTGGTATCGATAAGGTGGTCGTCGCAAAGAATCACTGCGCGCTCAATGGCGTTTTCGAGCTCGCGCACGTTACCGGGCCAGTTGTAATGGCGCATGGTATTGAGTGCACTCTGGCTAAATTGCATATCACCTGTGCCCATGCGACTTGCGGTTTTTTGCAAAAGCTTTTGCGCAATTTCAATGATGTCATCACCACGTTCGCGAAGGGGCGGCATACGCAGCTCCATAACGTAGAGGCGGTAATATAAGTCTTCGCGAAAATCGCCCGTTTTAGCCATGGCTTTTAAGTTTCGGTGAGTAGCGGCGATAAGGCGGACATTCACCTTTTTAGGTTGCACTGAGCCCACTCTGCGAATTTCGCCTTCTTGTAAAAAGCGAAACAAGCGAGCTTGAGCTTCAAGCGGAAGTTCACCAATTTCATCGAGAAACAAGGTGCCGCCATCGGCTGCTTCAATCAGGCCGTGTCGCGCACTGTTCGCGCCAGTAAAGGCGCCTTTTTCGTGACCAAAGAGCTCGGACTCGATTAGGGTTTCAGGAATGGAGGCACAGTTTACACACACCATATTGGCATCTGTGCGTGTGCTTTGTTCGTGAATGGCCTTAGCGGCTAGCTCTTTACCCGTACCCGATTCGCCCTGAATAAGTACTGTGGCATCGGTGGCAGCAACTTTTTTAATGCGCTTAAACAGCTCCTGCATTGGCTGGCATGAGCCGATGATCTGGGTACCCTGTGGCGTCAAAATGGCCTTGGGTTTGTCGGCGACATCGGTGGGGTTATTAATAAACTGGGCCACCGCTTTAAGCATGTCTTGGTGGTCAAACGGTTTAGAAATGTAGTCCACAGCACCCAGCTTAATGGCCTCTACGGCCGACTTTAAGCTGGCGTAGCTGGTCATGATTAACACAGGCACTGTGTTGGCCAATGGGATAAGGTCAGTTCCTGGGCGACCGGGCAAACGCAGGTCGCTAATAATCAGGTTATAGTCATTGAGCGCAAATCGTGCGAGGGCGTCATCGATCGATGCAGCATCATCTACGTTGTAGCCGCTTTTGGTCAAAAGCTTTTTTAAGGCCGAACGAATGATGTCTTCATCTTCGACAATCAGAATTCTGTTCATCGATTGTACCTTTATCCAACAATGCTATTGCTCGAGGCTGTCTGTGTTTGCAACCTTTGGCAGAGTAATTACCACACACGTGCCTTTGTTTTCTTTATTGTTGGCAGGGCTATATATGTCGATACTACCATAATGTTCTTCAATAATATTGTAGACCAGTGGCAAGCCTAACCCTGTACCTTCACCTGGGTCTTTGGTGGTAAAGAAGGGCTCAAAGAGCTGGCTCTTTAGGGTGTCTGGAATACCTGTACCTTGGTCTTCTACTTCAATTTTGGCTCGTCGTCCCATGTGGCTGGCGCGAACGGTCACACGGCTATTGGTTGGCGAGGCATCGCGAGCGTTGTTGAGTAGATTGACAAACACCTGCAGTAGTTGCTGGTTATCGGCCTCAACCACAAGGGTTGGGTCAGTGTCATTGTGGTAATAAATGCTCTTTTCTCGGTGGTCGAGGGACACCAATGAAATCGCCTCGTCGACACAGCTGTGGATATTTACATCACCGTAAATAGGGGTAGAGGTGCCTTGGCCCACGTGAGCAAAGCGCACTAAAGACTGGACGATGTTACTGATGCGTTGGGTTTGCGCCACAATTTGGTCGCCGGTTTCTAAAATGTCGGGCTGGTCGGTTTCGAGCTGGAGGTTTTGTGCCAAGCAGGCGATACCTGTGACTGGGTTGCCAATTTCGTGGGCTACCCCTGCGGCAAAGCGGCCAATCGACGAAAGACGTTCGTTGTGCGCTAGCTTGTGCTGTAGCTCTCGGGTGCGTGTCTCATCTTCTAACACGATAATGGTGTCGGCTGCTTTGTCATGGCTTAGCTGGGTTTTGTTTAAGCTATACCAGTAGACTTGATCGCCCACATCGACACTTTGGGCCTCGAGTGTGGATGCTTCGACGTAGACAAAGTTACTTAAAATATCACTCCACGGCTCGGGTAGCTGGCTGATGTGTTGACCAAAACAGTCGTGGCTACTGAGCGATGTAAAGCGCGCCATCTCGGCGTTCCAAAAAACGATTTCGTGGCGGTGATTTAGCGTACATACACCCACGGGTAAACGTTGCAGGGTTTCTTTGTGGTGCTTGCGCAAAATATTCAGCTCGGCCGCAAGGCCTGTTAGGCGCGCTTGTTGGTGCGACTCATACTGGGTTTCGAGCAAGTGGCTTGGGCGCTCTTCTTTAATCTCTATTTCAAGATGGTCTAGCGGCAGCAATAGGTTACGCGACTCCACTGGCCCAAGCAGTGCCGTTAAGTTGTGGTTGAGCTGATTGCGCAAGTGTATCACATCAATGGGTTTGAGTGTGGTGTGTGACAGGCGCAGTTGTTTTAAAGCCGTACGTACTTCGCGTTGCGCTGTGCTTTGACCAAGACGTGGTGTGAGCAGACGAACAAAGTCGTCGGCATGGGTAGCTTTCACCATTGAGCGAGACGGCAGTGACAATGTGTTGCGTAAGCAGGCATCGGCAGCGTCTGATTCGGCCTTACTTTGTTTTGTGAGTAACGATAAGGTGATTAAGAATAAGCAGTTTAGCAGTAATGACAAGCTGGCGGTTTTATTGATGTTGTCACTACTCACGGTGTGGTCAAAAGCCAACGTGCTTTGGTCTGCAAAAACCATCGGCACTGCAAGATTGATAACCCAGACAGCGGTACCTGAAAGTAAGCCCACCAATAAACCCAAGCGGTTCGCCCTTTTCCAATAAAGGGTTGCCAGCACACCGGGTAAAAACTGTACAAAAGCGAGTGCGGCTAAAATGCCTAAATGGTGTAGCTCTTGAGAGGTGCCAAGGGTGCGATAAAACAAGTAGCTGGCCAATAGCAAAAATAACATGGTGCTGCGGCGCATCCACAGTAGCCATAGGTAAAAGCGGCGACCGTCAGGGAAGGATAAGCGCGGCAGTACAACGTGGTTTTGAATCATGGAGGCCATTGCCACGGTGGCGACAATGGTGAGGCCGCTGGCAGCAGATAAACCGCCAATAAAGGTGAGTAGGGTCAGCCAAGTGGGGGCCTCTTGGCTAAGCCGAATCATTAAAAATCCGCTGCTTGCTTCCAGCCCAAGACGCTCGCCGGCCCAAAGAATCGGTAAAACAGGTAAGGCCAATAGCAAAAGGTAAAGCGGCATCGACCAAGAGGCTTGTAGCAGCGTTTTATCCGACTCGTTTTCGGTAAAGAGCATATGAAAGGTATGAGGCATCACCACCAGCGCGCCAAAGCAGGCAATTAACAGCGTGCGCCACGTGTTGCTGTCTGCAGAGCGGCTCAAGTCAGCTAATTGGTCGGGATGCCAGTCGAGCCAGTCTTCTAGGCCGCTGAGGCCGTTGTGTACATAAGCAATGGCAAAAATACCGAGGCAAAGCACCGCCAATAACTTTATCGCCGAGCCCATGGCCATCGCCACCACAAGCCCTGGGTGTGGCTGGCGACCGCTGGCGTGGCGAGAACCAAAAAACATCGAAAAAATCGCCAAGATCAAACAAAAACCCAAGGCAAGTTGGTCGGCAGGGACATTTTTGTCCACAAGGTGGAGGGTGTCGGACACCGCTTGAATCTGAATAGAAATAAGGGGCAGCGTGGCGAATACGGTGAGGGCTGTAACTACAAGGCCTACGGTGCCGCTACGAAAGCGAAAGGCGAGTAGGTCGGCTAATGAGCTGAGCTGATAGTTACGGCAAAGTTTGAGTATGGGGGTGAGAATAGCCGGAGCGAGCATAAACGCTGCGGCTGCGCCTAAATAGGTGGCTAAAAACAAATAACCCGATTGGCCTGCTAGGCTAAAGGCGCCATAAAAGGTCCAGATGCTAATGTACACGCCCATGGAAAGGGTGTGAATTAACGGATGTTGTACCCACTCCGGCGGAAAAAGCTGCCGCTCGGTTAAAAATGCAGCGCCAAACAAGCACAGCAAGTAGGTCAAACCAAACCCTAATAAAAGCCAAATATCCGCCATTTGCTGGTCTAGCCTCGTATTTTTTCGATGTAAAAACTCAGTGCCACAATCAGCCCCCAAATAGCAAAAGGGGCAGACCAATGCAGTGAGAAACTGCTCAGTAAGTCGCCCCACCACGGAATCACAATGTAAACCGCTGGGATAAGAAGCAAGAGAAAACGGTGAAGGTTCATTGCCAGGCGTTACCCTTTGGTTGTTTGTGCAGCGGGGTGCTGCTCCGAGAGTGCTTGCGCGAGTTCGGGCAAACAAATGGTCGGTTGCTTGGGTACTTTATCAATATCCCAGTGGGAAATTGCCCAATGGAGTATTTCCTGTTGACTGGCGTCGGTCAAGGCGCTGTCAGGCTGTTGATTCAGCAATTGAAGCGCTTGTAACAGCAATGGCTCTGGCCGATCATGGGTGGTGAGTGAGGGCGCAAAGGTTTGTTTGCTTAACTTTTGGCCGTTGCGATAACAAATGGCTGGCACATGAGCATAGCTGGGCGAAGTATAACCGAGCATTCGTTGCAGCGCCTTTTGCCTTGGTGTCTCAACGATGAGGTCACAGCCGCGAACCACGTGAGTAATGCCTTGGTAGGCATCGTCAACAACAACCGCCAGTTGATAGGCTGTGAGTCCGTCCTTTCTCAAAATAACAAAGTCGCCCGCTAAAGGTTCGGGTGCGTCTTGTTGGATGCGTTCGCACATGGCACAGGCCTCGACGCCATCAACAAACTCTGCTCGGACGGCAGCTTGCCCTTGGAGTGCTTGAGTATCCCCGTGTATTAATGCTTGGTTAAACTGCTTTAAGAGCGGGGAGTAGCTGAGTTGCTGGTGGCAAAAGCCGTCATAGGCGGAGCTGCCTGCACGTTGCTGCAGCTGTTTTCGAGAGCAAGTGCAGGGATAAGCCTGTTGGTTTTGAGCGAGCTGACTTACCGCCGCATGGTAACGCTCAATATGCTCGCTTTGGCGAATAGGCGTACTGTCCCAGTGCAAACCAAAGTGCTCTAACGCAGTAAAAAAACTGTCGCTAGCGCCAGGGACTTCACGCGGTGGGTCCAAGTCTTCAATGCGCAAAAGCCATTGGCCTTGGTGTGCTCGTGCATCTAAAAAGCTGGCGAGGGCGGTCACTAAAGAGCCCAAATGCAGCTGGCCCGTGGGTGACGGCGCAAAGCGGCCCACATAGTTGGCGTTTTGAGAAGAAGTAGCGGAAGTCATAAAGGTTAGCCTACCCAAGGTAAGGAGCGAATCAAGGGGTTGGCAGTGCCAGAAAGGCAAAAAAGAAGTGTAAGCAGCACCCTTGGGTGCTGCTTTGTCATGCTTAAATTAGCTTAGCCGCCGACTTGGCGCTCTTTAATTTCAGCAAGTGTTTTGCAGTCGATGCACATGGTTGCCGTTGGGCGTGCTTCAAGGCGACGGATGCCGATCTCGATACCACAGGCATCACAGTAACCGTAATCTTCGTCGTCGATGCGCTCCATGGCTTCATCGATCTTACGAATAAGCTTGCGCTCGCGGTCACGGGTGCGTAGCTCAAGACTAAACTCTTCTTCTTGGCTGGCGCGGTCACTCGGGTCAGCAAAGTTAGAGCCTTCTTCTTGTAGGTGGTGAATGGTGCTATCCACCTCTTCCATTAACTGCTTTTTCCAATCGTTAAGAATGGCGCGAAAATGGTCTTCTTGCGCTTCACACATGTACTCTTCATCGCGGTCGAGAGGGTACGGCTCAAAATGTGAAAAACTAGCTGAATTATTTGGCATAGGGCTGCCTCGCTCACTCTAAGTTGTTCTTCTGACGTTATTATTAGTCAGCTCACGGGGCTATTAAACCAACGAACAAATCCTTCGTTTTAGGCGGATAAGACAAGGTTTAACGCCTATTTTGCGTTGCCTTTATCGGAAACGCGCTCGCTTGAAAAGCCGTGGAACTTATCAGAACTTTGCCCTTTAGACTAGTCTTTTTGTTGGCAAAGTTTAAAAAATATCCAGCGTCATACTAAAAAATGTGTGTCTAAGTGGCGCTACTTGGTGCTAAGTGGTTGATATTTAGCTTCAAAAGAACATCGCCTTTGTTTAGCTGTGGCTGAGCAATGGCTTGAAGCAACCTCATACCTGACACATTTTAAGATGGGCTTTTATATATAAAATTAACAAGCGTTATACAGGCAAACGACAAAAGTGGTTTGTTATAACAGCGTTTTTGTTGGTGATATTCGAAGTAACGCTTTTGCCGCAACATTGCTGTAAGGCAGGTATACTCTCTTTTTTTGCGGTTGAGCCTTGGCTTAATCATGTCTAGGCGACCATTCGACCTACCCAAAGAGGAAAGCTGTGACTAAAGCGAAGTGGAGTGCCCGCGCAGAGCAAATTGAGTCTTTTAAGGTAATGGACTTATTAAAGCAGGCACATATGTTAGACCAAGCCGGTCATCAAGTGGTGCATATGGAAGCCGGTGAGCCTGACTTCGGCACAAGCGATGCGGTGCGTGTGGCTGCTCAAACTGCGCTCGCAAACACTCCCCTAAAATATACACCGGCAGGAGGTATTCCCGAATTACGAGAGACGATTGCTCAGTGGTATCTCCAGCGTTATGGCTTGACCATTGCGCCAGAGCGGGTGCTGGTAACCTCCGGCGCATCGGCTGCATTGTTGATGGTGTTTGCGGTGATTGCCGATAAAGGCGAGAGCGTATTAATGGCTGACCCAGGCTATCCGTGTAATCGCCAGTTTTTGCGTTTTATTGAGGCGCAAAGCATCAACGTTCCTTGTGGCCCTGAGCAAAACTACCAGTTAGATGGCGACAGTGTTGCTCAAAACTGGCAAAGCAATACCGCAGGTGTGTTGTTGGCATCACCTGCTAACCCAACGGGCGCAATTGTGGACCCCGCCGTGTTGGCAGAGATTGCCGAACAAGTACGCCAGCGTGATGGCGCACTGGTTGTTGATGAGCTTTACCACGGCATCACTTATGACGCGAAAGAAACCAGTGTGCTGAATATTTGTGATGACGCCTTTGTTATCAACAGCTTCTCTAAATATTTTGGTATGACGGGGTGGCGTTTAGGTTGGTTAATCGCCCCTGAGTCAGCGGTGCCGGCTTTAGAGCGCATGGCGCAAAATCTATATATTTCGCCACCGTCGTTGGCACAATATGCCGCTTTGGCAGCCTTTGAGCCTGAATCTGTGGCGGTTTTTGATGCTCGACGTGATGAATACCGCCGTCGTCGAGACTGTTTGATTGCAGGCCTGAAAGCCCTTGGGTTTAAAATTCCGGTGGTGCCCGAAGGTGCTTTTTATGTGTATGCCGATGCCAGCGCTTTTACGAACAATAGCCAAGCTTTTTGTTGGCAAATGTTAAACGAAGCCTTTGTGGCGGCCACGCCGGGTGTCGATTTTGGGCAACACAAAGCCCTGTCTCATGTGCGCTTTTCTTACACCACCAGCTTGCCGCAAATTGAGTTGGCATTGACCCGCTTAAAAGCGTGGCTGGAGACCTATCGTGAAGCTTGATGGGCTGGTGGAAGGGCGCTTAATTAAGCGCTATAAACGATTTTTGGCCGATATCGAACTGACCGACGGTTCGGTGCTGACAGCGCATTGCCCCAATACCGGATCCATGACCCGTTGTGCGCAGCCAAACAGTCGGGTTTGGTTACTGCATTCAGACAACCCCAAGCGCAAATACGCCTACACTTGGGAGCTGGTGGAGGTGGATGACCAATACTTGTGTTGTGTAAACACTCATCGCGCCAATGCGCTGGTGGCCGAGGCGTTGGAGCATAAGGTCATTACTGAGCTAAGCACTTACGATACCGTGCGCCGCGAGGTGCCGTATCACGACAAGGCACGCATCGACTTCTTACTCTCTTCCAGTGACTCAGCCTTGGCGGATGCCTATGTTGAGGTCAAAAGCCTGACCTATTTATTGCCGGCCAGTGAGCAAACGCCTTTGGGGATGGGGGTTTTCCCTGATGCAGTCACGACGCGTGGCGCTAAGCACTTAGAGGCCCTTATGGCCATGAAAGCGCAGGGGTATCGTGCGGTATTGCTGTTTTGTGTGCCGCACACGGGTATTAAGGTGGCAGGTGTCGCCGACATGGTTGACCCAAAATATGGGCAGCTGCTACGCCAAGCTCAAGCACAAGGTGTTGAACTAATGGCCTATGGTGCGACAATCGGCACGCAAGAGATTCGGTTGGACTCTGCGTTACCTTTGCAGCTATAACGCGCACTCTTATGCGCGTTTAACGCCCACCTTGAGTTTGTCGTCCTCGATATAAAAGCGCACGCTCTCTAGGCGGTCGTTGACGCAGGGGCCAGTGACACACAGGCCGTCTTCGATGCGAAACAAAGCACCATGGGTGGAGCATTGGATAAAGTTACGGTCGGTATCTAAAAACTGATCGGGGTTCCACTCCAATGGAATAGAGCGGTGAGGGCAGCGGTTTTTATACACGTAAAAGCTGCCTTCGCGGTGCGCCACAATCAAGGTAACGCCTTCATGCATAAAACCACGGGCATCGCCTTCTTCAACGTCATGGGTGTGGCATAAAAAGTCGGTGCTCATGGTCGTTCTCCGATGGAATGTATTTAATTTGCGAATGTGCGACACAATGCTTTTAGGTCACACTTTAGCGGTGCACTTTTAATCAGTGCCTAGTTAGGCTTTTGTGAGGCATTTTAGGTGAATTGCCCCCTGTTATGAATCACTTTAACCTTATCGTGCAGCGTTTGATTTTTCCCTCATCGCTTGAGCGACTATACTGGGGCCGCTTTAAATTTGACCAAAATGTAATCCACGACTAACCAGAGAAGCGCTCATCATGTCTTTACCGCAGCGGCCAATGCGATTTTCCCAGCAATGGGCGCTGGCGGCTGTGCTGTCGGTGGGTTTGCATTTGGTCCTTGCCACGGCTTTTGTGTTTTGGCCAGAAGGCGACGAGGGCGAAGGTGCTCACGGGTTAGCAGGGGCTGTACCCTATCTCAACCAGGCAGTGGCTGTGCAATTTGTGTCACTTGCGAGTGTTACTCCATCTCACTTGGCTGTGCCGGAGGTTACTGAATCAAAGTTGGAGGCTGTGATTGAGCCTGAACCACCAACGTTGCCCGTTGTGCAGGATACAAAAAAGGCCACACGTGCATTGCCTGTAACACCTAAAAGCGAGCAAAAAAATGTGGGCGAAAAGGCTGCTCGCTCAACCAAGATCGAGCAGCCTGTGAAGGTGGCTCCGTCCGTATCTGAGTCTAAGCCAAAGTCTCAGCTTAAACCTAAACCTCAGCCCGTACTCATACCAAAAGCAACGCCGCAGCTAGTCAAAACACCGGTGTCAAAACCTAAACCCAGTGTTGAAAAACCAGCTACGGTCGACCCTACTCTCAAGAAAAAACTTGAAGAAGAGCTGGCAGAGCAACCAGCGTCGTTACTCGCAACAGGCGCGTCGGAGCTATTGCCTGAGCCTTCTATAGAAGTGGCAAAAATGCCGCAGGCGACAACCGCGATAAGCCAAGTAGACGACCAAAATCAGCCGGATAGCGTTAAGACCACAGCCACGAGTAAAGCCCCAAGCTCAGCCCTCAGCCTAAGTTCAAACGAGAGTGCAAACCAAAGCTCAAACCAGGGTGCAAACCAAAACCAAAGCCCACAAGTCGCATCAACGACTGGCTCAACAGGTAGCGCTGGGCTGACCTCACCGCAATACATTCATAAGCCCATCAAGTACCCGTCTCGGGCGCGGGAGCGTGGCCAAGAGGGTAAGCTTGAAGTGTCGGTGTCCGTATCCGCGTTGGGGAAAGTAACCAAAGTGGTGCTTTTATCGTCGTCAGGCCATGTATTATTAGACAAAGCGGCCCTTAAGGCCGTGAAACGATGGCGCTTTAAACCGGCGATTCATCATGGCCAAGCCGTCGCAGCGACAGTGGTGGTGCCTTATGAGTTCCGGTTACAGTAATTCAAGCATCACCATTTACGCCAATATTTAAAGGCAGCATTTCACACGGTAACTATTAAGACGGTAGCTATGACAAACAACCCAGCAGACACGCTGAAAGGGCAGGCCCGCGGCCGGTCATCGGTTTACGGTGCGACCTTACTCGCTTTGGTGTTGTTGCCCTTACTCAGCATATGCTCTCTAGCCATAGGCGAAGTGTCAGTGGGGTGGTCAGATGTGCTGGACGATCAAGCGTTGGGTTTTCAGGTGTTGTGGCAACTGCGTTTGCCTCACTTGTTGGTAACGCTATTGGCAGGTGCGTTGTTGGGGATAACAGGGGCGGCCATGCAGGCATTGTTTCGTAACCCACTTGCAGACCCAGGGTTAATCGGTGTGTCCTCGGGTGCTGCCTTGGCGGCTGTCGTGGTGATGGTGCTAGTGTCACCTTGGGTCGCCGCTCAATGGCTGACATGGTTAATGCCGTTAGCTGCGTTTGTTGGCGGTGTAGTGACCACCGCGCTGGTGGCAGTACTGGCGAGGCGGGTACTTAATGGCTCAGTGATGGGCATGTTGCTACTGGGTATTGCGGTAAATGCCATGGCTGTGGCTGCCATGGGTGGCTTAAAGTTTATTGCCGATGGCCTAACCTTACGGCAGGTGGTGCTTTGGTTGATGGGTGGTTTTTCCCATGTCACATGGGCTGAAGTCGCTTTGCTGACTGTGATCTTTTTACCTGTACTTTGGTTGATGCTTCGCTTTGCAGCTCGTTTAAACTTACTTTTGCTTGGCGAGCAACAGGCTAAACTCTTGGGTGTACCACTCTCGCAATTACAAACGCGGCTAGTATTAACCACCTCGGCAGGCGTGGCCGCTGTGGTGTGTGTGGGTGGCTTAATTGGCTATGTAAGTTTGCTTGTGCCTCATGCGGTGCGCATGTGGTTGGGGCCTGAGCATCAGCGCTTACTGCCTTTTTCAGCGCTTTATGGCGCGCTCTTTTTAGTGTTGGCTGATGTGTTAGCTCGGGTGCTGGTATCGCCAGCGCAGTTGCCTCTTGGCGTGGTAACCACTCTGATTGGCGGCCCCTGCTTTTTGTTGATGATTGTGGCCTATTACCGAGGGCGACTACATGCTTAAGTTAGAAACAAAAGGTATGGTGCGAGGCCAGCGGACCCTTTTAGCACCAGTGGATATTCGTTTTGCTAATGGTGCCCTTACCATGGTGTTGGGGGCGAACGGTGCAGGTAAGTCGAGTCTGCTGTCGCTTTTGGCTGGGACTGCATTGACCTCAGATTTAGAGCACACTCGCGTAGTTTTCAGTCCCGAAAATGGCACGAATGACCTTACAGCAAGTGACCTAGTGCTCAGTGAGCTGCCGTTGGCCAAGCGTGCTCAGCAGCTGGCTGTGCTGACCCAACAAAACCCACTCGACTTTGCGTTTCGCGTTGCAGATGTGGTGACAATGGGAGCATATCCTTTAGGGCTCTCAGTGTCGGAGCTGCAACAAAGGCTAGATCAGGTGTTAGAGGTGTGTGACTTGGTGGGTTTGGCCGAGCAAGCATATACCCAGCTTTCAGGTGGTGAGCGTCAACGTGTACATGTGGCGCGAGTGTTAATGCAGGTAGGCAAGACGACCAAGGCGCTTTTGCTCGACGAGCCGTTAACCGCGCTGGACTTAAAGCATCAGCACCAAATTTTGGCGCATCTGCGCAAGCTGGCAGATGAGGGGTTATGTGTCGTTACCGTGTTACACGACCCAGAATTGGCAGCGCGATACGGACATGAGCTACTACTGCTAAAGCAAGGAGAGGTGTTAGCAAACGGCCCGTGCCAAGCGCTTTGGCAAAGTCACTTATTGTCGGCGTTGTATGATATGGAAATTCGTACAGACAGGGTCAATGAGTTGCCTCGTTTAACGGTGCTTTAGCGATTCAGCAGGGTCCCGATAAACGAGGCAGTAAGCTCTTTAGCGCAGTGAACCTTAACCGCGCGCCTGTGGATAATCTAAGGCCTTAATTAACCGATTCACCGCTTCATCATTGTCCGTATCCACAGTAACGGTAATGGTCTCTTCTTCCTCAGTAATTGGCTGCAAAAAGTCGAGCTGTGCTTCCATCACCGATACATCCGCGTCAGAGGCGTCAGTGCCTTCGGCTACTCGCTTATTAAGTCGTGCACGCACCAGCTTAGGGTCACACTCGCAAGCGATAATGCGGGCTTCGACAGCTAGGCTCTCGGCGAGTTTACGAAACTCATTACGGGCTCGCTGGCGAATAAAGGTTGCATCTACCACCACACTATAGCCTGCGGTTAGCAACACGCGGGTGAGGTCGATAAGCGCATTGTGGGTGCGTACATTCATTTCGGCACCGTACATGTCGAGCTTTTCGCCTTTCAGGCTGAGCTCGCGGAAGATGCGTTTACGCTCAACGTCAGAGCGCACCCGAATAACGCCAGTGTGGTCGAGTAGCAGTTGGCTTAGATAGCTCTTACCTGTGCCCGATACGCCGTGCATTAACAATAGTTGAGGTGTCTGTGGCGTTGCGTAAGTTTGGGTTAGGTCTAGGTAGTGTTGCAGCTGGGGCAAGTCGTGAACAGGCCCAAGAGTAGCGACTTTTGCGCGCACCATGGCACGGTAGCTTTTGTAAAAGTTAAGCAGGCGCAAGCCTTCGTAGTCGCCGCCTTGCTCTAGGTATAAGTTAATGCAGCGGTTAGCCCAGCGCGGTTGGCCGTTGGCTTCAATATCCATCAACAAAAAGGCCATGTCGCTGAGGGTATCAATCCAACGGAACTGCAAATTAAATTCAATGCAGTCAAACAGGCGAAGGGTATCTTCGTGAAGCGTAATGTTGCCTAGGTGAAGGTCGCCATGACATTCACGAACATGCCCTTGGGCTTTGCGCAGGGCAAGGGTGTCTTGCAGCTGTTGAAAGCTGTCTTTGGCGTGGGCGTAAAGCGACTCTACTTGTGTTCGCTCAGGGCCTTCGTCCAGCACATTAAGTAAGTGGCGGTAATTATCTGCGACCACTTCCCAAAGGGTGTCGGGTTCGCCCCAAGGGCTATCGGGGCCTACAATGGGTACGTTTTGGTGAAACTCAGCAATTTGCTCTGCTAAGTCGTCAATCCAATGCAGCTCAAAACGCTGGCCTTGTAGGAGCTGGTCGAGGCGCTGGTTTTGTGCAAACTGGCGCATCTTAACCGCATATTCGAGGGTGTTTTCGCCTACCTCGCCAATACTGATGCCGTTTTCGCCTTGGTTAATACCCACGACTTCGAGATAAATATCGGGGGCTAGGCGTTGGTTTAGGCGAAGCTCTTCTTCGCAAAAATGCTTGCGTTGTTCGAGGGTCGTAAAGTTTAAAAAGCCAAAGTCCACTGGCTTTTTAATTTTATAGGCATACTCACCCGTTAAGATCACCCAAGAGATGTGGGTGTCAATGACTTGAATCTCGGCAACGTCATGAGGCCAAGAGTCCATCTGCTGTAAGGTGTCGATAAGCGTCATACTGCTTCACTGTTGCCGAAAGGTATGGGCTATTATACTGGGCTCATCCACAAAAGCAGAATTTATTTGGTATTGCGGCTTTTGTCCTATAACTACAGGAAAAGTGTGTGTTTCGAGGTTTAGTAAGGTTTTTGCTCAAAGCGAGTGTGGTGGTCTTGGTATTGGCTGCTTTGGGTTTGGTTTATTTAGACGCCAAGGTACTGTCGGCGTTTGAGGGCCAGAAATGGGCTTTGCCTGCCAAAGTGTTTGCTCGCCCCCTTGAGGTTTATGAAGGCAAAGCACTTACCCGTGAGCAGTTTAAGGCCGAGCTGCAAGGGTTAGGTTATCAAGCGGTGTCTCGTGCTACTCACCCCGGTACGATGGAGGTGGCGTCTAGTCGTATTCGTGTATATACCCGTGGTTTTGAATTTGCCGATGGCACAGAACCAGCGCAGCGTGTGTTGGTTTCGTTTTCGAATAACGAAGTGATTAGCCTTCGCGATGACCAAAATCAGGCGGTTTCGCTACTGCGAATGGAGCCGCTGTTAATTGGCGGAATTTACCCCACCAAAAACGAAGACCGCGAAATTGTTAGCTTGGCGCAGGTGCCCAGTCACTTGAGTGATGCCTTGATTACGGTAGAGGATCGCTACTTTTACGACCATTACGGTGTTTCGTTACGCGGCATTGCCCGAGCATTTGTCGCCAACTTACAGGCAGGGCGCGTCACCCAAGGCGGCAGTACCCTGACGCAGCAATTAGTTAAAAACTACTTTTTAACGTCGGAGCGCTCCATTGCGCGCAAGCTGCTCGAAATTCCCATGGCGATGCTATTAGAGCTGCACTACAGCAAAGACGAGATTCTAGAGGCCTATCTCAACGAGGTTTATCTCGGTCAGTCGGGCGCACGGGCTATTCATGGTTTTGGCTTGGCGAGTCAGTACTATTTTGCCAAACCCGTGTCTGAGTTAGCCCTACATGAGGCGGCTTTGCTGGCTGGAATGGTAAAAGGCCCGTCAGCCTATGACCCGCGTCGTCACCCAGAGCGTGCAAAAACTCGTCGTGACTTGGTGTTGCGGCTTATGGCTGATGCTGAGGTGATTAGCCCAGCGCAAATGAAAATCGCGCAATCACGGGGTTTAGGTGTGGTAAAACAGCGCAGCCTGCGCAAAGGGGCGCATCCTGCCTACCTTGACCTAGTGAAGCGGCAATTAAGCCAAGACTACGAGGCGTCGCAGTTGCGCTCTGAGGGCTTGCGTATCTTTACCGCCTTGGACCCAACGGTACAAGCCCGTGCCGAGGCGTCTTTGGTGACCACCATTAATCAACTTGAAAAGCGTCATGGTAAAAAGGTGGCGGGCTTACAAGGTGCGATGGTGGTGACCGACCCACAAACGGCAGAAGTACTTGCCGTGGTGGGCGGTCGGAATACCCGATACCGTGGCTTTAACCGCGCCCTTGATGCCAATCGCTCCATCGGCTCGTTGATTAAACCCGCGGTGTATTTAGCTGCACTGGAGCAAGGCTACTCTTTAGCCTCGGTGGTCGACGATAGCCCTATTAGTGTTCGCCTTGAAGATGGTAGCACTTGGGTGCCTAAAAACTTTGATGGTCAAAGCCATGGCGAGGTGCCCCTATACCTTGCATTGGCTCGCTCATATAACCTCAGTAGTGCGCGTTTGGGTATGGATATTGGTCTAAACCGCGTGTTGGATATGCTTGATCGCTTGGGCATAGACCGCGACGTTAAGCCTTATCCGTCGTTGTTGCTGGGGGCCGAGTCCATGTCGCCTGTTGAGGTGGCGCAAATGTATCAAACCTTAGCCGCCAATGGCTTTAATATGCCTGTGCGTGCTATTCGCTCGGTGACTAATGCTCAGGGGCAGGAGTTGTCGCGTTACACCCTAGAAATAGAGCCTGTGGTGTCTGCGGCCAACGCCTTTGTCCTGCAATACGGTATGCAGGCGGTGATGCGTGAAGGCACTGGGCGACGTGCTTATCAAGTGTTACCTGAGGGTGTACAGCTGGCGGGTAAAACAGGTACCACGAATGACCAGCGCGATAGTTGGTTTGCAGGCTACGGTGCTAATCGTTTAGCTGTGGTATGGCTAGGTACAGATGATAACCGTACACTGCCGTTTACGGGCTCAAGTGGCGCACTCCCTGCATGGATAGAGTTTATGCGACAAGAAAAGCCCCAGTCGCTTCGCAACCTGTCACCCGATGGTATTTCTTATGCTTGGGTCGATGAGACCACGGGCTTGCTGTCGCACGAGTCGTGTGAGGGCGCGCGCTTTATGCCGTTTGTATCAGGCACAGAGCCGACTCAAGAAGTGGACTGCGGCCAGCACCGGGGCGTAAAAGGCGCTTTTCAGTGGTTTAAGCGCTGGCTGTCTCAAGGCCAATAACAATGCAAGAACAACACAAGGGACAATACAAGGTAATCACTATGAATCAGCTTAATGCTCAATCGGCGATGCTTGCTCGTTCAGCGGTAGCAGCTGCTGCGCTTTTGCTTACGGCGTGTGCGCCCATGGCGACTCAGCAAAACTTGCCAGCTCCGCCACCTGTGGTGGATAACAGCGGTGCTACTGTCGAAGTGCCTAAGCAGCCCGAGGTGCTTATCTCGCAAAGTGGCGCAAAAATTAAACCGCTGGTGGAAGCGCCGGTAACCCGAGAGCAAAAAAGTAAAGAAAAGGCCAGTACGGGTGGGACTTGGTACAAGTCGAATACGGCGAGTGTTGAGCAAATGCCTGTGGCGGCAAAAACCCTAGTGCACGATGCCAGCCTCGCCATTAGTCAAAAAGACTATGCACAGGCCGAGCGATTGCTCGCGAGGGCTCAGCGTATGGCCCCTAAAGCGGTGCCTGTGTACTACGAAACAGCGCGTTTAAAGCTGGCGCAAAATGCCTATGCACAAGCAGAGTCACTCTTGCAGCGGGGTATTAGTGTGGCAGGAGGGCGCAAAGCAGCGCTGAAGGACTTGTGGACATTGATGGCAGAAGTGCGCGATGCATCTGGTGATTTGATGGGGGCGCAGCGAGCCCGTTTAAAAGCTCGCCGCTACCGTTAATCACACTCGGCAGGTTGGTGAAAGGCGTGTGTTAGTGCCTTATGCCGATGTGGCGAGAGGGGCTGAATGGCTGGTGCGCAAAGCAAAGATGCCCAAGGCTAAACTTGCTGCGCTGGTACTGGCCACAAGGTCGCCATTGAGCTGGCCATTAAACACCATTTGGTTGATTTGTGGCGCAAAAGCCGAAACAGCAAAAGCAAGGGTGGTAGCCATATAAGCGGCACCGGAGCGCCGTTCAGTTTGTCCCATACTGGCTAACGCCATAGCGGCTACACAGGCTAGTGGCAATAGCAAAGCATAGGTGTCACCGGCATCTGCCCGTCGAAGTAATTCAAACATGGCACACAGTGCCAAAATCCATCGTCCCCATGCGGGGCGGCCAAACTGCCAGTCAAAGCGAACAGCAATCATGGCGGTGGCGATTACCGGTAGAGCGACAAAGTCCGTTAAGTTTTGCAAAATGCGAACAAAGGTCGTGAGATCGGTGGATGTAAATTGGCCAAAAATGGTTTGTGCAAACGCGGCACTGGCGGTGATGGTGAGTGCCAGCGCAAAAAACGCAAAGGCGCTCACGTCGTTCGCTTTCCATAGTCGGTAGTGTCGTAACGCCGCGAGGCAGGCCGACAGTCCTAATAAAGCAAAAGCAATACTGCTGATCACAAATAAATGCTCTTATCGAGCGCTACCTTGAGTCACTGGCACGGTAGCGCGTTGGTTTGCGATGCCCGCTAAGCCTTTAGCGGGCAGCTCTCTTGCGTCGTTTGAGGTGTTAGCTCACAGGTTAGCGCGAGAGTGAGGCAAACACTTCATCGGCAGCAGCGATGGTCGCTTCGATATCGGCTTGGCTGTGGGCCGCGCTAACAAAGCCGGCTTCAAAAGCAGAAGGTGCAAGGTAAATACCGCGCTCCAACATCCCGTGGAAGAACTCACTAAAGCGTTTTGCGTCACATGCCATGGTGCCGTTAAAGCCGGTCACTTCTTTTTGCTCTGTGAAGAACAAACCAAACATGCCGCCCACACGGCTGGTGGTGAATGGAATGCCATTGGCCAAAGCGACTGCTTCTAAGCCTTCGGTAAGTAGCTCAACTTTGCTGCTTAGCTCCTCGTAAAAGCCCGGCTCGCACAGGTTGTTAAGCATGGTTAAACCCGCTGCCATCGCAAGTGGGTTACCCGAAAGCGTACCTGCTTGGTAAACAGGGCCAAGTGGAGCAATGTGCGACATAATTTCGGCTTTACCACCAAAGGCACCTACAGGCAGGCCGCCACCAATGATTTTACCTAGCGTTGTTAGGTCTGGCGTTACACCGTAGACGGCTTGTGCACCACCAAGAGCCACACGAAAACCTGTCATCACCTCATCAAAGATCAGTACGGTGCCGTACTCGTCACAGATCTCACGCAATCCTTCCAAAAAGCCCGGTACCGGTGGAATACAGTTCATGTTGCCCGCAACTGGCTCAACAATGATACAAGCGACTTCGTTACCTACTTCAGCAAAGGCTTGCTTCACGTCGTCTAGGTTATTGAACTCAAGGGTGATGGTGTGCTCTGCAAGTGCTGCAGGTACGCCCGGTGAGTTTGGCTCGCCAAGGGTAAGTGCGCCAGAGCCAGCTTTTACCAGTAGCGAGTCAGAGTGACCGTGATAGCAGCCTTCAAACTTAACGATCTTGTCGCGGCCGGTGTAACCACGGGCAAGGCGAATGGCGCTCATGGTGGCTTCAGTGCCAGAGCTCACCATACGAACCATTTCCATCGACGGCATGATTTCACATACCTTGTCGGCCATGTCGATTTCGATGGCGGTGGGTGCGCCAAAGCCTAAACCGTTATCAAGGGCAGAGCGAACAGCGCTGATTACTTTTTCGTTAGCATGACCCAAAATCATTGGGCCCCAAGAGCCAATGTAGTCGATGTATTGTTTGTCATCTTCGTCGTAGATGTAGGCGCCTTCACCTTTTTTGAAGAAAACTGGGGTGCCACCTACGCCTTTAAAGGCGCGAACAGGTGAGTTAACGCCACCCGGAATATGCTGTTGGGCTGCTTCAAATAATGCTTCAGAACGTGACATAGGTGTGTCTCTCTTAATGTGTAATTCGGTCAGGTGTGGCGTTAAACGCCGCAGCAAAGCGCTCGGCGCGCTCGCGGATACCGGGCTCAGCAAACAGTGAATGGACAACTGCCAGCATATCGCACCCTTGTTCAGTTAATTGGCTGGCATTATCTACCGTTATGCCACCAATCGCCACCACGGGTACCGACAGTTCGGCTTTTGCTTGAGCTAACAAGCTTAACGGTGCTGGTTTGGCGTTGGGCTTGGTTTTTGACTTAAAAAACGCACCAAAGGCGACGTAATTGGCTCCCTCAGCTTGGGCTTTACGGGCAAAGTCCATGGAGTCGTGGCAGGTCACGCCAATAATGGCGCTATCGCCAAGCAAGCCACGGGCTTGAAGCACATCGCCATCGGATTGTCCAAGGTGGACGCCATCGGCACCGACAAAGTGGGCGAGGTTGATATCGTCGTTAATTAACAGGACTGCGCCGTGCTCATGGCATAGCTCTTTGAGCGCTGTCGCTTCTTCAATACGTTTTTGTTGGTCGTCTGATTTATCGCGGTATTGCACGATTTTTACGCCGCCCTCAAGTGCCAATAAAACATGGGCGCACAAGTCGAGGATGTTGGGCATCAGTTGGCTATCGGTAATGGCATAAACGCCATGAAGAACTGGGGCCATTAATTATTGCTCCGGTAAGACAGTTCAATGGTTTCGCGGGTAATAATGCCTATGGTTTTATGGCTAAGGTTACTCACCGCGAGGGCGTCAATATTATGACGATTCATTTTTTCCAGTGCTTGGTTCAAGGTCGCACGATAACTAATACGACGTAGGTCGTGACGATCAATCGCAGCCTCCGACAGGTCAATGTAGGGGCTGTGGTCATCCTCGGATGTCAGCCGATTGATGCTGCTCGTACGTATGGCACTGAGCTGGTGGTTCTTTTCAAAGATAAGCCACTGTGCGGTATCGGTGGCTTTGCTTATGTCTTCTGATAGGGCGCAATAGGGAACCAAAGCAATGCTTCGGTCCATGCTGCTAACCACGGCGCGACGCGATAGCGCCTGCGATAGTGGCTCGTGACGGTAATCTAGCCCCAAGGTGTTGAGTGAGGTAATAAACACTGAGGGGTATTTAAAGACATAACGCATGGTGGTGTTACTCACCACAATGGCCAGCATACCCGGCAAGATAATATTCGGGTTGGCAGTCAGTTCTAACATAGCCATGAGTGCGGCAAGGGGCGCGTTAAGCAGTGCGGCCATCATCGCGCCCATGCCTAACATGGCATAAAAGCCTGTGTGGGAGACCTGCTGCTGAGCAAAGGCATCGCCAATGATACCCAAAATCGCGCCGATCACTGCGCCGATAAATAAGCTAGGGCCAATCAAGCCGCCGGGAATGCCTAGGCCAAGAATGATAGGTGTCAGCAAGCCTTTTGCGAGTAGCAAACCGCATAGGAGCAACAACGTATGCTCTCCGGTGAGTAGATCGTTAATGGTGTCGTAACCTACGCCCATCACCTGTGGGTAATATTGCGCAGTCGCACCTACCAAAAAGCCAGCAATGAGAAGTTTGATGGCCAAGTGTAATTTGACCTTTTGGCTGGTTTGGGTCAGTAGCCAAGTAAATGCCGCAGCAGCTGCGCCGGTGCAAACGCCAATTAACATCACCCAAGGCAGCTCGCTTAAGGTCTCAATTTGAAACATCGAGCCGCGAATAGAAGTTTCAGCACCGATGGTGAGTCGAACAATCACATCCGCGCTTACCGCAGCGACCACCACAGGGGTAAAACCAATGACTGTGTATTCAAGTAGCACGACTTCCATGGCAAAAATAACACCCGCGAGTGGCGTGTTAAAAGCTGCAGAGATAGCCGCGGCAGTGCCACAGCCCACCAACAGTCGGATGGAGTTATGGGGTAGTCTCAGCGATTGACCCAGTAAGCTACTCGCGGCTGCGCCTAGGTGAATAGCGGGGCCTTCACGGCCCACACTGTGGCCGCTTATTAGCGCAATGGCAGCTCCCCAAAATTGCACAAATAAGTTGCTGGCGGGTAATACGCCTTGGTGATAGCTCAAACGCTCAAGTACATGAACGGGCCCAGTACGTCGTTGCTTTGGGCTGAGCGGTACCAAGATGGCCGCTAGAATCAGCGCGCCTACAATAGGGTAAACCCAGCGCAAAATAGGCGAGAGCGCCTCAAACCCTTCGGGGCCACCGTCGGCAATTAAAAAGTCTTGGGCATGGTCAACCAGCAGGCGAAAAGCAATGACCAGAAGGCCTGTCACAAGGCCCGCTAAAACCCCTAAGGTGATCAGCTGTGGCAGTGCTTCAACGTGCCCTAAACGATGGCGAAAATGTTCGAGCGAGAGCGAATCTTTAAGCATTGATGTTCAAACCTGTCCTTAAGTTCTTTTTTGCATTGCTGGGCTCTTTTATGTCGAGCGAGCGCAGCGTTGGGCTTATGGAATCAATGAAGGGCATGGTTATTATTGTTTTTCACAGCACATCATAGGTAGAGCGTAGCTATTATTGTTCGTGCTTTGTATTATATAGAGTTGCGAACATGTTACACAATTTAAGAGGTTAAGAAGACCACAGTGATCAAGGCAGCAATCGTTGGCGGTACCGGTTACACAGGTGTAGAACTCCTGCGTTTATTAGCAAATCATCCACAAGTAGACGTGGCGGTGATTACGTCTCGCTCCGAAGCCGGTGTGCGCGTAGACGACATGTACCCAAGCTTGCGAGGTTTTTACGACCTAGAGTTTACTGTACCCGACGTAGAGCAGTTGGCGAGCGTTGATGTGGTTTTCTTTGCAACACCTCATGGCGTGGCAATGGAAATGGCGCCTGAGCTGGTGGCTAAAGGTACCCGTGTGATCGACCTAGGTGCAGATTTCCGTATTAAAGACCTTGATGTGTGGTCTTCGTTTTACGGTATGGAGCACACATCGCCAGAAGCGGTTGAGCAGGCGGTATATGGTTTACCTGAAGTTAATCGTGAAGCCATCAAAACCGCATCACTTATTGCTTGCCCAGGTTGCTACCCAACGGCTACACAGCTTGGCTTTATGCCATTGCTTGAAAACGGCTTGATCGATACCCGACACCTCATCGCAGACTGTAAGTCAGGCGTATCCGGTGCAGGTCGCGGTGCTAAAGTGGGCTCTTTGTTGTGTGAAGCAAGTGAGAGCTTTATGGCTTATGGCGTAGCAGGTCACCGTCACTTACCTGAAATCCGTCAAGGATTAGCGCTAATGGCTGATCGCCCAGTGGGTCTTACGTTTGTGCCGCACTTAACTCCGATGATCCGTGGTATTCATGCAACACTTTACGGTCGCTTAAAAGATCCAGTAGGCACCGACCTGCAGGCCTTGTTTGAAGAGCGCTACAAAGATGAGCCATTTGTTGATGTGATGCCAGCCGGCAGCCACCCACAAACACGCAGTGTTAAAGGCGGAAACATGTGCCGTATCAGCGTTCATCAGCCGCAAAACGACGACACTGTGGTTGTACTTGCAGTCATCGATAACCTTGTTAAAGGTGCTGCGGGTCAAGCCGTTCAGTGTATGAACATTATGTTTGATATGGGCGAAACCACAGGTTTAAGCCAGCCGGCGCTAATGCCTTAATGCTAATTCTTGACTAATTTAGTTGGTTAATTGGATAATAGCGCTAGGCATTAAGTTGAGGTGAATATTATGGTTGCTACAGAAGATCCAAATGTTGCAATGCTGTTTACAGATGCAGCGGCTCGCAAAGTTCGCCTGCTAATGGACGAAGAAGAAAACGATAACCTAAAGCTACGTGTATTTATCACTGGTGGTGGTTGTGCAGGTTTCTCTTACGGCTTTACGTTCGATGACGCAGTGGCAGACGACGATACGCTTGTCGAAAAAGACGGCGTGGGTATGGTTGTTGACCCAATGAGCTTTCAGTACCTTGCCGGTGCTGAGGTGGACTACAAAGAAGGTCTACAGGGCTCTCAGTTCATCATTAATAACCCAAACGCGACCACAACCTGTGGCTGTGGCTCGTCATTCTCGATTTAATCGTTAGGTTAATGCGAGTATCAAGAAAGCGGCTTAGGCCGCTTTTTTTGTGCCTATATGTAACTGAGTAGGGGAGTGAGAGGGCTTAGGCGGGAAACAACGCGCCTAAACAACGGGGCCCGTTGGCTCCGGTAACTTGGGGTACATTGCCCGGCTGGCGCTCACAAAACTGCTTTGCTAACCAAGCGAATGCAACAGCTTCTACCCAGTCCGGGTCTAACCCAAGGGCTTGAGTTGTGTCGACATTGCCATGTGTGTAGTGCTGCTTAAGATAAGCCATTAGCGCCGAGTTTTGCGCGCCACCGCCGCAGATATAAAGGGGCGCAGGTGTTTGCTCTGGGTTGAGGGCGTTGAGGTTGGCGATAATGCTCTCACCTGTAAATGCGAGTAGAGTGGCCTGAATATCCTCGGTAGCTAACACAAGTCCTGAATCTTGGTAAACCTGTGTTAGCCACGGCAAATTAAAGTCTTCACGCCCTGTGCTTTTAGGTGGTTTAGCGCTAATGATAGGGTGTTGCATAAGTGTCCGGAGTAAGTCATCACTTACTTTTCCACTGTTAGCCCATAAGCCATCTTTGTCGTAGTGTTGGCCTGTGTTTTGATGGATCCAAGCATCCATCAGCATATTACCCGGCCCCGTATCAAAGCCTTGCACCTCGCCGTTTTGGTCGAGCCAAGTGACGTTTGCAATCCCGCCAATGTTGACAATGGCAGTCGAGTGTTCGGCTTGCTGAAACACTGATTGATGGAAGGCAGGCACTAATGGTGCGCCTTGGCCGCCTGCAGCCATATCCCGTCGCCTAAAGTCGGCAACGGTATCTATCTGGGTTAACTCAGCGATTAGGTTTGGGTCGCCAACTTGTAGGGTGCTGCCAAGTTGCGGCAGGTGTCGTAGGGTTTGGCCATGACTGCCAATAGCGGTGACTTCGCTGGCGCTGATCGATGTTTGCTTGAGCAGTGCCAAAACGGCCTCTGCACTCAAGCGTGCGATGGCTAAGTCTACTTCTGCAAGGCGTTCAATTTCGTTGTCGCCGGGTAAGGCGAGTGAAAGGATCGCATCACGCAGCTTGGGAGGAATCTCTTGGCTATGAGTCGCGACAACTTCTAATTGCGGTGAAAAGCGCACCAGTGCCGCATCAATTCCATCGACGCTGGTGCCTGACATAAGACCGATATAGTAGTTGCCGGCTTGCATGTTGGGTCGCTCTAAGGCTTAGGTTTAAGGGGCTGCAGTAGCGACCATGCTCGACTTGTAGGTATTGAGCTGCGATGTCAATGTGCCCGCCACGGCGTCAAAAGCTGAGCGCTCAGACTTGGCCACCGGCGCCGCGTGTGGGAACTTCACCGTTACTGGGTTTTTGTGTACGCCATTTACGCGGAACTCGTAGTGAAGGTGAGGGCCAGTGGCGGTGCCCGACATACCAACAAAGCCAATCACCTCGCCTTGTTTAACTCGGGTACCCACGCGTTGGCCGCGTTTGAAGTTCGACATGTGAGCGTAGAGAGTCGAAATCGAGCTGCCGTGTTGCACAATTACAACGTTACCATAGCCGCCTTTTTTGCCGCGGAAGATAATTTTACCGTCGCCTGAGGATTTAATTGGGGTGCCTGTGCTTGCCGCGTAGTCGGTACCCTTGTGGTCGCGAACACGGTTAAGAACTGGGTGAAAACGGTTTTTACGGAACGAAGAGCTAATGCGAGTAAAGTCCACAGGCGATCGTAAGAAGGCTTTACGCATACTCTTGCCGTCGGGAGCAAAGTAGCTTGTGTTGCCTTTGCTGTCAGTAAAGCGAACAGCGGTAAAAGTATCACCTTGGTTAACAAACTCGGCAGCGATGATGTCGCCTTCGCCGATAAACTCACCGTCTAAAAACTTTTGTTCGTAGATTAAGCTAAAGCTGTCGCCTTCGCGGATATCCAGCGAAAAGTCCACGTCCCAACCAAAGATGCCAGCAAGCTCCATAATGATCTTGCTCGAAAGGCCCGCTTTTTCACCGTCCAAAAATAACGAGTTGTTGATGATGCCGCTGGCAAAGCGATGTTGAACTTCAGGCTGGCGCTCGACTACGCGAGTCACATAACCTAGATCGGTCTTTTCAATATAGGTGGTTTTAGTCACCGAGTTCTCGAGCTTCATTGCGGCAAGCTCGTCATCGCCCGTGATATGGAAAAATAGTTTTTGGCCAGGGTAAATACGTGACAAGGCTTTGTTATCACGGGTAGCGTTGGTGACACTGTAAAGTGTTTGTGCACTTAAGCCCGCACGGTTAAAAACCAGCGACAAAGAGTCGCCTTTGCGTACTGAGAACTCTTGCCATTCAATTTCTGCCGCTTGTGGTTCGATATCGTCAAGCAGTGCAGACTCTTCTGCTTTGGTTTCAAGACCGGTGGTTGAAACCAGCGCCGAATCCAGCGGAGCCGGAGTATATTCAGGTGTGGGCAGCACTAGGGCTTGGGTAGAGCGGGTCGCCGATACTTCTTGAGACGGTAAGAGGATTAATACAGCTAGCACTAAAAGAGTGCATACACTCGCCGCGATTAAATGTATTTTGGGAAAAAAGCCGCGAAAGCGGTCGATAAAAGCAAACAAAACGCACTCCAACACTGGCGTGATTAAAACAAAACAATGAAAAACTTTTTACAGCACAAGTCACGCCATTTTATATCAAAGCTCGCGAGTTAATTGAACAATTCTTCAAATTTAGTCGCTAGCGTTTGTCCCAGCGGCGTGCACTGGGTAGAATACAGACCCTATTTTTTGGGCATTAGTCACATTATGGGTAACTAAGCCTTAATACCCTATTAAAAGTATAGCCTTTTAATAGCGGGAGTTTAAAATTTAACCAATTAGCCAATCGTTGAAGGTAAACACAGTCTCATGGCCGAACTAACATTATTGCAAGACCTACAAGCACGTGGGTTGGTCGCACAAATGACCAGCGAAGAAGATCTCGAAAAGCATCTCGCCTCTGGTAGTGTGACCCTTTATTGTGGCTTCGACCCAACTGCCGACAGCCTGCACATTGGTAGCCTAGTGCCTTTGCTAACACTTAAGCGTTTTCAGTCTTTCGGTCACAAGCCGTTGGCACTGGTTGGCGGAGCAACTGGCCTTATTGGCGACCCAAGCTTTAAAGCGCAAGAGCGTAAGCTGAACTCTGACGACGTAGTCGCCAACTGGGTCGAAAAAATTAAGGCGCAAGTCAGTCAATTTGTCGACTTTGAGCTGCCAGAAAACCCAGCGGAAGTGGTTAATAACCTCGACTGGACCAAAGACCTCGATATTCTTACGTTCTTACGTGACATTGGTAAGCACTTCTCTGTAAACCAAATGATCGCTAAAGAGTCAGTTAAGCAGCGTATCGATCGCGAAGGCGAAGGTATCTCTTTTACAGAGTTTACCTACATGATTCTTCAATCGTTTGACTTCCAACAGCTAAACAAGAGTCATAACTGTACTTTGCAAATCGGTGGATCTGACCAGTGGGGTAACATCACAGGCGGTACTGAGCTAACTCGTCGAATGAATGGCAACCAAGTCTTTGGTTTGACCTTGCCGTTGATCACCAAGTCTGATGGTACTAAATTTGGTAAAACCGAAAGCGGAACTATCTGGCTAGATGCGAGCAAAACATCACCTTACGCTTTCTACCAATTCTGGATGGGCACCGCTGATGCGGATGTATACCGCTTCTTGCGTTACTTCACGTTCTTAAGCGTTGATCGTATTAACGAAATTGAAGCAGAAGATAAAGAAGCGAAAGGTCGTCCACAAGCACAGGCTATTCTTGCAGAAGAAGTAACTCGTCTTGTTCATGGCGATGAGGGCGTAAGTGCTGCGCGCCGTATTACAGAAGCGCTATTTTCCGGAAATACAGCAGATCTATCTGAGAGCGACTACCAGCAGCTAAGCCAAGATGGTTTGCCGACATCGGAACTGCCTGCTGATTTGACCGAGCTGCCGCTTACCAGTTTGCTTGTTGATGCTGGTATGGCATCTGCGGGTAAGCAAGTTAAGGATGCGCTGAAAAACAATGCGGTTGTAGTGAATGGCGAAGCGTTAGGTAGTGACCGCAACATGGATACTGAAAGTGTTTTCTCTAAAGAGAATGCGCTCTTTGGTAAATACTTCTTGGTTAAACTAGGTAAGAAGAAGCACCATATTATCGTTGCTGCCTAATAGTAAATGCTAGTGACACCGCTCTGATGGTTAGAGCGGAACTCAAAAGCCCAGCTCTGCTGGGCTTAATGAGATGGTCCGCCTCACCCCTAAGCTATGCTTAGGGTGAAACCAAA
>JBMYSW010000021.1:0-61285 GCA_049603715.1 Pontibacterium sp.
CTCTCGGACCGCTGGTTTTCAAGACCAGTGCTTTCGACCACTCAGCCATCCCTCCTAAGGATGGGCGCATATATTACCTCGAAAATTTTTACTGTCAAGCATTTAAATTCATGATTTTTAATATTTTTTATTAAATTTATAAGTGGATAAAAAACAGTCAAGATAAACCAAAGTCCAATGCTTTGGGTCTGCCGTATTTTCACTTAAAATACACCCAATATTGATTCATCAAATGAGGCCTTCCATGCCATTACTCGACAGCTTTACCGTAGACCACACCAAAATGCACGCACCAGCCGTGCGCGTAGCAAAAACCATGCAAACACCAAGCAACGACACCATCACCGTGTTTGACCTACGTTTTTGTATCCCTAATGAAGAAATTCTGTCTGAGCGTGGCATTCACACGCTAGAGCACTTATTTGCTGGCTTTATGCGTAACCACCTAAACAGCGACAAGGTCGAAATCATCGATATCTCGCCTATGGGCTGCCGCACCGGCTTTTACATGAGCCTGATTGGCGCGCCAAGCGAGCAAGAAGTGGGCGCTGCTTGGCTAGCGGCAATGGAAGACGTGCTTAACGTAAAAGAGCAAAAAGAAATTCCTGAGCTAAACGAGTACCAATGTGGCACCTACGCGATGCACTCCCTTGATGAGGCTCAAAGCATTGCCACCAACATCAAACAACGCGGTGTGGCGGTAAACTCTAACGACGAGCTTAAACTAGACACCTCGTTCCTCGAAGCGCACAGCTAAGCCCCCTGCTGCGACGTAAATACTCGCGACCTTCAACCCAATGTTTGAAGGTCGCTTCTTTACACCCGAGCCTTTTTTAGCCTCGTTCCATGTCCGCAATGAAGGCATCCGACTGAGCAATCGCTCGGTTCATATCGCGAATCAGTAATTCCACATCACTTTGAATATTGCCCAACTCACCTTTAAGTGCACCTATCGCTCGTGCATTCAGGTTATGTTTTAAGTAGAGCACATTATCCTGCAAGGTATCCAAAACGGGCTGCATACGCTTTTCAGCGGTTTTCATTGAGGCAATCAGGCCATTGTAACGACGTTTGGTTTGCTTCAGTTTCGCCGCACTGTCGGCACGCAGCTTAGGGTTAGTATACAAGTTAAGCTCTTCGGCCCACTCATCAAACAAGGCATCCGCTACGCTTTCGACCAGCTCTATGCGATCACTCACCTCTTGTGCAACCTCAAGGCTCTGCTCGTATTCCGCATCGAGGGCTTGGTAGACCGTATCAAGGCGATCGCCTTCAAAGCTCACTACCGAGCGATATTGCTCAAGAGCGTCCTTAAACTGCTGTTGTGCTTCATCCTGAGCATCTCGTGCGCCTTCAACGCGATCTACCAGAATATCGCGCTTATGTACGCCTACCTGTTCCATTGCTGAGTAGTAGGCCGTTTGGCAGCCACTCAGTGCCACACTGGCTACAAACACCGCAGAAAACAAACACTTCTTCGCCATCATACGCTTACCTTCAAGCTCTTCTTATTGGTCGGTTTACTTATCTTACCTTGATTAGCACAAGGGTTCTTTACTCACTTGGCTTGTAAAATGGCGTTTACTCAACCAAAATAAAAAACACCGTTTTAATTATAAAAATAAAAAGATGGATTTTATGGAACAACTTCCAATTCAAACCTTGCCTAATGCATTGGTGTGCTCCCCCTTATCACCCCTAAGGGAGCAGCTTTCACCCTGCCCGCGCTTTGATACCCTACGCCAAGCCTTGGCATTTGCAGATACCCAAGTCGGCGAGCAAACCATTTGGATAGAGTCTGGGGTTTATCAAGAGACACTCACCATACAGCGTGCCAATACACACCTTGTTGGCATGGGCAAAGGTAACACCATCATTCGCGCGGGGCGCTATGCCGCTGAGTTAGACAGCAAGGGGGAGGCTCTTGGCACGTTTCGCACTGCTACAGTGACGGTAAACGCACCCAGAGTCACCTTTACTCACCTTAGTATCGAAAACAGCTTTGACTACCCTAAAGCCCTCGCCAGTCAAACTAACCATCAGCCAGAGCAGGTTGCCAAGGCACATGGCTTACAAGCTGTCGCCTTGCACCTCGGCGCTCAGGCCGATCAGATTGTTTTAAATAGCGTTGCCCTCAACGGCTACCAAGACACCTTTTATACCGAGGCCAAACGCTGCTACGGCTACGACTGCCACATAAGTGGCACCATCGACTTTATCTTTGGTGGAGGCACCTTGTTACTTGAGCACAGCGACATCGTCTGTCGCGAACAAGCATTCACCCAAAGGTCAAACACCACACAACTCTCGTCCACAGGCTTTATTGCAGCCCCGAGTACGCCACACCACCAAGAGGTTGGATTTGTGTTTCATCGTTGCCGCATCCTGCCGGCTTCGTCGAGGGTTAGCGATAGCAGCTATGCGTTGGCACGACCATGGCACCCTACTCGCCACTTTAGTGACGGCGACTACGCAGACCCAAATGCCATTGGCCACTGTGCCTATATGCACTGTGCGCTTGGGCCTCATATTAGCGGTTGGGCCAAAATGCACGGGCGCGGTAAAGATGGAAAACAACGCTGTTTTTACCCACACAAAGACGCTCGCTTTTGGGAGTTTGCCTGTACCGACTTATCAGGTAACCACCTCACGTACCCGAAAAGGCAACATCAAAGCCTGTGTGACTTCAGGCCGCAGCTATCAGCCTCGCAAGCAGAGCACTTGAGCGGCATCGCAGTTTTTAATGACTGGAAGCCAAAAGTTAAACATCTGTTTTAAAGCTAAGCTCATCGCAGCCGATAGCTTGATTAACGAAAGATCGTTCAAATATCGCTGCCTAGTTATTAGGTAAAAAACTAAACCATCTTGGTCGTGCCAATCACACGATCAATAACCCATAAGCAACAGACAAAATAATAATTAAGTGGCTTGAAGGAGGGAGTAAGATGTCGGCTTTTTTCTCATTGGGCTTACGGCCTTTTCAACGTAAAAACATCAAACCCATGCTAAACCAAAGCGAATTTGATGCGCTGCTGAGTCAGGAGAAACTGCGCTCCGACCAATTCCAGTGCCCGTGCACTGTGATTCGTGTGCCGTTTTTCGCATCAATTCACACAAAAACTTTGTTAGGCAGCATTGAGAAAAAGCTTTATGGCCAGCTACGCGCAACAGACGAAGTTGGCTTAGACAGTGATGTGTCAATGGCGATTTTTTTATTTAACACCTCTACGGCCGGAGCAAAAGCGTGTCTCGAACGTCTACAAAAAGCCTACGGATTGGAAAATCTTTTCCAAGAAACGCATATCCAAAGCTACTGTGAGAATGGCCAACCGTTGCTACTCGAACGCGCCGCAAAACGCCCTGCGTTTGTGCCACGCACGCCATTAGAGGTTTATTAAAAAGTGCATTACCACTAACCGTTTCCTCTAGTCCGTTGAATCGAGAACAGCTGTGGGGTACCCTCCTTGAGAATAATTTGAATCTATTGATTTTTCATTTTGCCATTCAGTCGTTAACCATTCTGCTGTATGAGCCTTCAAGGACTTTGCGTGCTCAAGAACTTAATTATTGAAGCCTTTGGATATGGCTCTATCCCCAAACTACTTCAAAGGCTACTAAAGCGAAATGGCGTTTCTATTCTGGCCTACCATAGCATCGTTGAAACCCCCTTACCGTTTGGCGACTGGTGCTTTTTAGATGTTACTGAGTTTGAGAAACAGATAGCTTACCTTAGTAAACATTTTAAAATTGTTCACATTGATGAAGCTGTTGAGGCCTTACAGGCCGACAACATTAAAACTCCTCTCGCCGTGATAACATTTGACGACGGTTACCGCAACAACTTAACAAAAGCTCTCCCTATCCTTCAAAAGTACAATGCGCCCGCCACTATTTACCTCGTCACGGAAAAAATCGCGACTCACCAAGCCCTTTGGTTTTCGTATTTGATACAAGCTTTTGAAAAAACAAAAAAAAATCAAATAACATGGAACAATCACTTTTACTCTCTCGCTACACAGGAAGATAAAAAGAAAGCCTGCACAAGCATCCAACAAGAAATAAAATGGATGAATGGGGAGCGAACGATAGAAGCCATACAAAACATTGCAAAGTTACTAAAAGTAGAACTTGAGTGGACAGTTGAGGATAACTCGGCCCACAGTATTCTAAACATCAGTGACATCAAAGCACTTCAAAAATCTGGTCTTATAACGTTTGGTGCTCACAGTCATGATCACACGGTTTTAGCGCAGTTGAGCAAGGAACAACAGCAAGCGCAAATTCATCGATCAAAAGCATGTATCGAGTCCATTACAGGCACCCCTTGTGAGCACTTTGCATACCCCAACGGGGGAAGTGGCGACTTTAGTCAAACCACAGTAAGCTTATTAAAAGATAATGGCTTTAGAACAGCAGTCACGATGCTCACAGGCAACAACATCGACTTAACCTACCCCTACCATTTAAACCGCTATGGTATTGGTAGCGACACCGCCTTTAGCCGTTTTAAACTTTGGGTTCATAACATTCGTTGAGGCGAACAAAACCACTCGATGAAGGAGGCTCTGCCATGAAGGACTTAAACGCATTTATCGCCTCCTCATCACAGTCTTCGCCCGTATGGGCACTGCTTTCGGCGCTGTGCCACGGCACCATCACCGTCGACCATACGGGTAAGGTACTGTGGCTCAGCCCCAAGTATGCGCAGCTAATGGCACTCAGTAACCCAGAGCAAGTCATTGGCAAACCCATAGAGCAAGTATTGCCCCAATCGCAGCTACCTCGCGTACTCAAAACCGGCAAACCGCTGCTCGCCGATTTAATGGAAATTAACAGCCACTGGTGTTTTGTTTCTCGTTTACCCATTTTTGACGATAACGAACAGGTGATTGGTGCCATTGGCTTTGTCTACTCAGATGACCTCGACAGCCTTGAGCCCCTGTTCGAAAAGTACGCACGCCTTCAACGCCACCAAAGTGCAGGCCAAAGCAAACGACTCAGTCGCTACACCCTCGACGACGTCATCGGCCAAAGTCCGGTCACCCAACAACTAAAACGCCAAGCGCAACGAGCCGCGCAGCTCGACACCACCGTGTTATTAACCGGCGAAACAGGCACGGGTAAAGAGCTACTAGCTCAAGGTATTCATCAAGCGTCGCACCGACACCTCGGGCCTTTTGTGGGCATTAATATGGCGGCTTTGCCTGAGGCGTTGGTTGAGTCTGAACTATTTGGCACCGCGCCAGGGGCCTACTCTGGTGCTGACCGTAAAAAACGACTGGGCAAAGTTCAGTTGGCCGATGGCGGCACCCTGTTTTTAGATGAAATTTCTGAAATGCCGTTGGCCAGCCAAGCAAAGCTATTAAGGGTATTACAAGAGCGTGAGGTTGAAGCACTGGGCTCTAATCAGCTGGTGCGTGTTGATGTACGCATTATTGCAGCCACCAGCCAAGACCTCGCCACGTTGGTTAATCAAGGAAAATTTCGCGCCGACCTGTATTACCGCATTCAAGTCTTACCCGTGCACCTGCCACCCCTGAGGCAGCGCCCACAAGATATTTTGGACTTGAGCAGCCACTTTTTAACCCAGATCCAGCAAACTTCTGGGCTACCCGCGTTACCACTTTCGCCCGAAGCTCAGGCATGGCTGTGCCAACACCCTTGGCCGGGTAACATCCGAGAGCTTCGCAACCGACTCGAGCGGGCCAGTGTATTGTGTGAAAGTAGCACTATTAGCCCCAATGACCTGGGTGCCGAAGACAGCCTGTTACAACAGCCTCAGCCCATAGCGCCCGAAGCCGTCACCCCAACACCACCCACCGTTCCAAACGAGCCTGCAATGGATAAACCTTTGGGGCTCAAAGACACCCTGTCTCATGTACAAAAACAAACCCTGTTAAACGCCCTTTCGCGCGCCAAGGGCAACAAAAGTTTGGCCGCCAAGCAACTGGGTATTTCGCGTTCAACACTGTACGACCAACTTAAAAAGTGTCGTATAAGCCCTACAGACTGACGATATTCCATACACCCTAGTCACTTTACCTGGCACTCCCTTTCCCAAGTGACAACAAAAACCTCCCGTCACTATTGGGTTTTATCCGGCTAATCTCCTCTTCCTGCAAGCTGGCTTAGGTTTTGCACTCTTTGTACATAATAGCGCTATATGAGTTGTAAGCCTGTTTACATTACAGCACTTGAGACATTACAAGAGTAGACACCTAACTAGCCGAATATCGGATGCTTTATCTTCGCCCACGGTGCCGCCAACAAGCCTCCTCCTAACAATAAAAAGAGACCTTGCCCATGACTGCCCAAACACTCACGACATCAAAAGTTATTGATGTCCAAGACGCCGCCCATTTAATTAAAGACGGCGACACCCTCGCCACCGCAGGGTTTATCGGTATTGGTTTTGCCGAATACCTCGCAAGCGCGATTGAACGTCGCTTTTTAGAAACGGGCCACCCAAAAGATTTAGGCCTGTTTTACGCCGCTGGCCAAGGGGATGGCGGTTACAAAGGCTTAAACCGCTTTGGACACGAAGGCATGACGCGCCGAGTGATTGGCGGCCATTGGGGCTTAGCCCCAAAGCTGGGAGAACTTGCCACACAAAATAAGCTGTGCGGCTACAACCTTCCGCAAGGCATCATCGCCCATATGTTTCGCGACATGGCGGCAGGCAAACCGGGCACCCTAAGCAAGGTGGGGTTACATACCTTTGTCGACCCACGCCAAGAAGGCGGAAAGCTCAATCCAGAGGTGGGTGAAGACATTGTTGAGCTTATGCAAATCCACGGTGAGGACTATTTATTTTATAAAGCCCAACACCTTGATGTCGCACTGCTACGGGGCACCACAGCAGATGCGCTAGGCAACATCACAATGGAGCGCGAAGCCCTACCGGTTGAGGCACTCGCCATTGCACAAGCGGTTAAGAACAAAGGAGGCAAAGTGATCGTGCAAGTTGAACGTGTTACAGATCAGCATCAGCTACCGCCTTCGGCTGTGCGCATTCCTGGTATTTTGGTCGACCATGTGGTGGTCTCGCCACCTGAGTTTCATATGCAAACCTTTGCCGAGGCATACAACCCTGCGTACACCGGCGAAACACGCCCCATTGACCGCGTTATCGAGCCGTTACCACTGGATATACGCAAAGTGATTAGCCGTCGCGCCTTGCTCAGTTTAACCAAGGGCGCTGTTGTTAACTTAGGCATTGGCATGCCAGAGGGTATTGTCAGCGTCGCCCAAGAAGAGGGCCGCTTAGAAGAGTTTACGTTAACAGTGGAACCCGGCGGTATTGGCGGTCAACCTGCCAGCGGTTTGAGCTTTGGTGCTGTAAGCCATGCACATGCGATTATCGATCAACCTGCTCAATTCGACTTTTACGACGGCGGTGGCTTAGACCAAGCCTTTTTGGGCCTCGCAGAAGTCGGCCCAACCGGAGACGTTAACGTTAGTCGCTTTGGAAGCAAGCTCGCCGGTGCCGGTGGCTTTATCAATATTTCGCAAAACACCCAAGACCTTTACTTTATGGGCACGTTTTTGTCGGGTAAGCAAACCATTCACGTCACAGACAAAGGCTTAGAGATCGTTGAAGAAGGCAGCATTGGTAAGTTTAAAAGCCAAGTGCAGCAAATCACCTTTAACGGCGAATATGCCCACCAGCTCGGTCAACGCGTGACCTACATTACCGAGCGTGCCGTTTTTGAATTAGGCGCTAATGGGCTCACCCTCACCGAAATTGCACCGGGTGTGGATTTACAAACACAAGTACTCGACCTGATGGAGTTTCAGCCTGAGGTCTCTGAAAACCTCAAGCTGATGGATGCTCGCCTATTCCAGCCCGACGCCATGGTCGGCCTTGAAGCTCAATCACACCCCCAAGGTACGAGTGACAACACCTCTACTAGGAGCCAAAACAGCACCCAAACCATCCCTTGTTAATTCCCTTTTTGCCCGCCACACCCTCACTGCCGTTGTGCATGTCTTGTCTCTCGAGGGTGTGGTTTGGGCGTTTTTTTTGGCTATCGCTTAGCTGTTCTAACCTAAGCTAACCCCAGCTAATCCAAGCTAACTCAAAGATTCGACAAGCGCCTTGGAAGCCGCAAGAGCTTGAGCCGCTCGCTCAGCCGCCGACACCTTAGCCGCCTCTGCCCGACGAGGAATCTCAATACTCAGCACCAAATCTTTAGGTAACACCGAAAGCATTTCTGCCAAGTTAATCCCCCCACGCCCCGGTAACAGCCGCTCATCACGGGCCGTATAAATCAAGCCAGCGACACTGCTATCGTACTCACTCGGCGCATCACACAACTGAACATAGTTAAGCCATTCAGCAGGTAACTGGGCGAGCTGCTCAAGATGAGAATCTGAGCGAGCGTAATGCAAGGCATCCACTAACAAGCCAGCATTGGCTTGGCCAACCGCGGCCACAATTTCGGTAGCTACAGACACGTTAGGCACCGCTGTCCAAGGCATAAACTCTAAATCAGCGGTGAGTTCAAACTGGGCTGCCCGCTCACAAAAACGACCATAAGACTCGGTCAAGCGCCCCTGCTCCGGGTCATCACCCGCAACCAGCACATGCTGAGCACCTAGGCGTTTTCCTAAGTCCAAAAACCCGTCATACGCGCCAGGGTCAAAGCCTTGATCAATGCGAATAATCTCAATATCTGCCAAGGCCACTCCGGTATCGGTTAATGCCGCATGCATTTCGCGCTGCATTTTGGCATCACCCAATAACGGAAAAGGACCGTCGGTAGGAGACGAGGGCAATAACCGAATACCTAAAGCGTCGTAACCTGTTTGCGCTGCAATCTTAACGGCCTCAACGGGCGATACCTCGTGCACCGTTAAATAAGCCAATGAGTAACGATAGCTCATCTAAGCACCTCGCGTTTATTGCAGCGGTGAAAATGGCAGTGGCATCGCCAAGGTCGAGGTCATGTCTTCAGCCAACCAATCTGGGCCGCCTTTGGGTGGCCATACGCCATCAGCCACCGACTTAGCGCGCACTTCGGCACGCTCGTTCGCTGAGGCATAAGGCCAAATTTGAGTAAAGCGAGGGCCGCCATCAATGGAATACATGGCCACCGTTAAGCTAGAGAGCTCAGTGCGCGCAGGCACTGCTTCGCGCCATTTTTCGATGGTAGGGGCAAGGCCGTTAAGTTTGGTGTGGTAAGTGCGAATTTCGTAAACAGGGCCAAACTTACCCGGAGTCACCGGCGCAATAAAATCGAGCGGCTTGTAGGAGTCCATGGTTAAGTCCACAAGCACATCAACACAGCCAAAGGGGTTATCCGACAAACGCACACGATCTCGCTCTGCGAGTAGGTCTTCGTAGTTTTCAAAGCCACGTAATAAGTACACCTCGTTAAGAGCACCTATGTCTGAGTACCAAGCGCCTAGAAGCTGGCCTTTAGCTTCGGGTGCCGCCAAAAACGCTTGAATACCCGGTGCCGCTTTTGCTGCGCCAAACAGCTGTGTACGAAGTGTTGCGATTTCATAATATTGCATAACAAAGTTCCCTGATTAAAACGCTGCAAAAACAGCTGGTGTGAGATTTGGGTCTAAAAAGAAGGTGACAGTGCACTACTGAGCAAGCTGAGCCGCAGCAATGTAGCCAAAGGTAAGTGCCGGCCCTAAGGTGATTCCGCCGCTGGGGTAATAGCCGTTAAAAATGCTCGAAATGTCGTTTCCGGCAGCAAACAGCCCCGCAATGGGCTCGCCTTTAGCGTCAAGAACTTGCGCCTGAGCGTTGGTCTTTAAACCGGCGAAGGTGCCCAAGCTACCCGCCACCACCTTAACGGCATAAAACGGCCCGTTGCTGAGCTCGCCCAGCGCTGGGTTCGGCTGATGATCGCCATCGCCTTGCACTTGGTTATAAGGTGAGACACCGCGTAAAAAGTCAGGGTCGTGCCCCGCACAGGCTTGTTGATTAAAGCGCGCCACCGTTTGTTCTAGTGCTGGCACGGGTAGGTCACATTCAGTGGCTAAGGCTGCGAGGGTGTCACCTTTTTTTAGGTAACCCGAGCGCAAGTAAGGTGTAAGCGAAAAAGGCATCGGCTTCGCTGCCCCCAAGCCCCAACGGCGTTGCGCCGTGTGGTCTGCCAGTAGCCAACAATAAGGCTCTTGCCCTTTGGGCGTGGCATCAAACAAGGCTTGCATAAAATCGTGATAAGAATCGGCTTCGTTGGTAAAGCGCTGGCCATTGGGCAGTACCGCAATAATGCCGGGCTTTGCTCGCTCAATAAGATGGGGAAAGTGATCAAACTCTCCTTGGCCGTTAGGCACCAAAGACACGGGTGACCAAGCACCAGGCTGAGCCAAGTCACTCGCCACCTGACCTCCTGCCGTTTCGCCTAAGGTCATGCCATCACCCGTATTGGTTTTTGGCGCAGCCGAAAAGTGTTGCAGGCCATGAGAAGCATTAAATAACTGTTGCTGACGCCCTTTATCGTGAGGGAAACCACCGGTTGCCAACACCACACCACAACGGGCAACAAGGGTGTGGCTCTGGCTGCCTACACACACCTCTACACCGGTTACTCGCGTATCTTGTTGTATCAGCCTTTGCACCTGCGCCGAGGTTTTCAGCTCAACGCCACGATCAACACACGCTTTAAGTAATTGCGCCACCAGCGAGTTGCCGTTCACCAATTGCGTGGCTCGACCGTATCTCACAAGGTCCCATAAATGACGGCTGACACGCTTAAGTACATGCACAGCAGAGCTTAATTTACGCGTGCCATTAAAGAAGTGTTTTAGGTCTGCACCTGAGGCAATACCCATCCCCCAAAGGGACATAGGTGCAAGCGGTGGCCGCAAACAATGTAGCCAGTCGCCCAGCTGTTTGCCGTCAAAAGCCGCCGCACACACAGAGCGACCACCTTTAACACCGTGAGGCAGGTTATGAAAATCAGGAACGGCATTGCCGTCCATAAACTGAATACCCAAGGTGTCTTTAAAAAAAGCGACCGCCTCGGGGCATTGCTCAAGGTAGGCTAAAATACGCTTGTCGGTCACAGGCTGGCCCATGAGCTCTTCGAGGTAACGCAAAGGCGCCTCTAAGGGCTCCTGAATACCGGCCGCTTGTGCGAGCGGGTTACGTGGCACCCACATCCAACCGCCAGACCATGCCGAAGTGCCCCCTAGGCACGGGGCTTTTTCGAGCACCAGCACGCTGAGTCCCTGCTGTGCAGCCGCGGCTGCCGTTGCTAACCCTCCGGCCCCCGAGCCTAAAATAATCACATCATACGTCTGCTGTTGCAGTGGTGTTTGGCTCGGAGCGGTCATGGGTTTTTGGTCCCTTTACAGTATTATGTTTGTTGTTTCGAGAAGAACAAAGATGCTCGACTCGCCTCCCCTAGCTCACGTGCAGCGAGGGCTAAATCTTCGTGGTAGCGATCCATCACTTCGTTGGTAAAGCGCACCGATGGGCCTGCGATACTCACAGTGCCAATCGGCTCACCACTGTCTGGGTTAAACACCACATGTGCCATGGCCGCCATACCCGGTAAAAAGCTATTTGCATTGCGGCTGTAACCACGCTCGCGCACTTGCGCCAGTGCCGTAATCAAATCAGCAACAGTTTGTGGCGCTTCTGCACCGGGCTGACTTGCCTTAAGCAAGCCTTGCTTCATCACAGCTTCAATAGCCTGCTCGTCCGTCATGGCCGCTAGCCATGCTTGACCACCCGCCGACGAAGCCAAATGCACCACTTGCCCTTGTTCGCTACCAGGGTCGTAACGCAAACCCGATGTCGCCCCTTGGGACACACCCACCCAAACCAACTTGCCGTTGTCTATCAGAGACATACGCACCAATTCTTGGGTGCGCTGTGCCAGTTGGTCCAAAATAGGTTGGCTCACATCACAAATGCCGGTTTGCCCTAAAAACGACAAACCCATCGAGGCCAGCTTCATGGTGAGCTGGTAATCCCCCATGTCGCGCACTTGGCGAACATAACCAATGCTTTCGAGCTCTTTTAGCAGCCGGTGGATGCCACTGACGGGCAAGCCTAACTCGGCTGCAATCTCGCTCACTTGTGCACCGGTTGGCTTTTGAACCAAAAGCTCCAATACCGAGAGTGCTTTTTGTAAGGCGCTACTCATCTATTTCTCTCCGAAAAATCACACGCACAATCACTAATCATTGAGCGCAATTTTACGGAAGACCCATTCAATATACCAAAAGAATTTAAAAACTGAAATATATTTAAAAGTTGAATCTATTTCCATTTTATGAAAATATGCTTCTCAACCACAGCAAATGAGCAATTTTTAACCACTCATTTGACCTGGATTAAACACCGTGACTGACAAAACGTTACTCACGAAAAGTGAACGATAAAAATAAACGCAAGGACTTAAGCCTCTATGTCTCGCATAGCCCACTCCCTCGAAACTTTGGCCGACCAACAAACCTACGACCTCGTGGTATTAGGCACGGGCGCAGGCGGTATGGCAGCCGCGCTTTTTGGTGCGATTAACGGAGCAAAGGTGTTATTGGTGGAATCGTCCGCTTACGTGGGTGGAACCAGTGCTTTATCAGGCGGTACTACGTGGGTTCCTCTGTCCGACTTTAAAACCAGCCAACAAGAAGACAGTTACGAAAAGGTCAGTGAGTTTTTAGATAACGCCGTGGGTGAGCTTAGCCCCAAGGGCCATCGCGACGCTTTTTTGAATACGGGCGCAAAAGCCATTCGCACCCTTGTTAATCATACCGATGTGGATTTTAGATTGTGTCCGTTCCATCCGGACTATATGGCCGACCTTGAAGGGGCAACCGAAAGCGGACGAGCCTTGGAGCCACTGCCCTTTATCACTCGCCACTTAAAAGAAGACTTAGCCCTACTTCGCCCGCCCATCCCAGAATTTACGGTGCTGGGTGGCATGATGGTCAACCGGTTCGACATCAACCATTTGCTAGCCCGCTTCCAGTCGCTGTCATCGTTTATTTACAGTGGCCAACTGGTGATGCGTTATGCCATCGACAAACTTCGCTTTGGCCAAACCGCTCGCAGCGTTATGGGTCACGCCCTTATCGCACGTATGCTGTCGTCCATTAAGCAACAGCCCAACATCACACTGGTGATGAATACACAGACCGAAGCTATTGCGTCACTCAGTCATGGCGAGCACCAGCTCAGCCTTAACCAAAAGGGCGTTAAAAGGCAGATTGTCGCCGCTAAAGGGGTGGTTTTTGCCTCGGGTGGCTTTAGTCATCATCCAGATAAACGACGCAGCTTTTACCCCCGTACTGTAAGCGAGCTAAGCCCCGCAGCAGAGGGTAACCAAGGCAAAGCACAAACACTGGCCGAAAGCTTGGGTGCCGTTTATGGCGAGGAGTACGACCAAGCAGCGTTTTGGGCCCCTTGCTCACGTCGCAAGCGCGCAGACGGTAGCATGGCCATGTTCCCGCATTTTGTTTTTGACCGCAGTAAGCCCGGCACTTTGTGTGTTAATAGCGAAGGGCATCGCTTTGTTAACGAAAGCCTTTCTTACCACGAGTTTGGTAAGGCCATGCATCAACAAACAGGGGCGGTGTATATCATCGCGGACCACGCCGCCATCCAAAAATACGGCTTGGGCATTGTGCGCTTAGGGGGTGACAACTTAGCACCCTACTTAAAAGACGGTTATCTCATTAAAGGCAACACACTGGCTGAGCTGGCTCACAAACTAAAGGTGCCCGCAGCCAATCTCGAAGCCAGTGTCGCAGACATAAATCAAGCTGCTGCCAGTGGCGTGGACACCACCTTTGGCCGTGGCAGTAATGTCTACCAACGTGCCAATGGCGACCCCAGCCATAGCCCTAACCCAACGTTAGGCGCTTTGTCACAAGGGCCGTTTTACGCAGTCAAGCTTGAGGTCACCGACATCGGCAGTGCTCGCGGTCTTAAGACGACAGCTCAAGCACAACTCGTTAACCAGCAAGGGCAGCCACTTGACGGCCTTTACGCCTGTGGCAACGACTTGCACTCCATTATGGGCGGCCGCTATCCCGGCCCAGGCATCACCATTGGCCCAGCCATTGTATTTGCCTATTTGGCCACCCAGCACGCACTTAAATCTAATCATCACTAAGGCTTTAATATGACCACGATTACCGGTGAAACCCGTCTCTTTCCTATTGTTGGCGACCCGATTGCGCAAGTGCGCTCGCCTCAGTACTTAAGTGAGATTTTGTCGCAGCGGGGCATTAATGCCATCGTGCCGCCGCTACATGTAACCCCTGATAAGTTACAAGCGACTTTTTTATCGTTACGCGCCAGCCCAAGTGTGGGTGGTTTTGTAGTAACCATTCCACACAAGATTCCTGCGCTTTCGCTCTGTGACCAAGTATCTGAGCGGGCTGCCTTTGTTGGCTCCGTTAATATCATTCGCAAAGGTGACGACGGCCTACTTTACGGCGATAACGTCGATGGTATTGGCTACTTAGACGGTATTAAAAAGCTAGGTTATGAACCCGAAGGCGACCGCGCGCTATTAATTGGTGCTGGCGGTGCTGGCTCTGCCGTGGCTTACGAAATTTTAGCCCGAGGTGCGAGCTATCTTGCGATATACGATGTGGATGAACAACGCTTGAGTGGACTTGTTGCACGACTCAACGAGCGTTTTCCGGGGCGAGTGGGCGTGGGTTCACCAGACCCAAGTGGTTATCAACTCGTGGCGAACGTCACTCCAGTGGGTATGAAAGAAGGCGACCCTTACCCTGCCGATGCGAGCAAATTTGTCGCATCCCAGTTTGTCGCCGACGCCATTACTCGACCTGAAGTTTCGCCAATGGTGGAGCAAGCACGAGCCATAGGATGTCGCACCATGACAGGCGCAGGCATGTTTAATGCTGAGGCCGAAATTTTAGTCGATTTCCTCGTTAACCCTGAGGCTGTTTCGCAGGGTCAGGAGGCAACTGCCGTGGATTAGACGGCTCATTTAAATCTAATACGTCTAATGCATACGGCCCCTCACGCAAGCGCTCAACTAAGTACTCCACACATACCTTCATACGTGCGGTGCTACTTAATCGTGCAGGGGTCACCGCCCAAATATCAGCCCTTTGCTGGTATTGCGGCAAAACTCGAACTAAGCTGCCATCACGAATGTGTTCGGCAACGTCCCATTCGCACAACAGGATAATGCCATGCCCATCCAAGGCCCAGTTTTTAACCACATCGCTGTGATGCGAGCGCAGGTTATTACCCGATACCCGAATGGTTTCTTGACCAAAGGGGCCTTCGAGTCGCCACACACCATAAGAGGTGTCACCGTCACGAAAGAGCATGCAGTTGTGCTGCCCCAGCTCCGACAACTTTTGGGGCTCGCCTTTGCGGGCCAAATACTCGGGGGAAGCACACAAAATACGAAACGAGTTGGTCACATGTTGCGAAATCAAATGGGGCTCATCCACCGCACCGTTACGAATGTCGATGTCAAAGTTCTCCTCCAGCAAGTCTACGCGACGATCCACCAGCTCAAGCCAAACATCCAAGCTGGGGTATTCGCGAACAAACTCAGACAAAATCGGTGCAACGTGATTGCGACCCAAGCGCAGACTCGTGGCAATACGCAGTCGGCCCGACGGCAGGGTTTGGCTGTTAGCTACCTCTTGCGACATGGTATCCACCGCTTCGAGTATCTTTTGCGCCCAACTAAAGGCCAACTGCCCCTCGGGTGTTATTTGCACTGTGCGGGTAGTTCGGTTAAACAGCTTGGCCCCCAACTTGATTTCCAAGTCGGCTATTCGCTTGCTCACATAGGCACCGGAACACCCCAACTCGTTGGCTGCAACCGAAAAACTGTTATGACGCACCACTGCGCTAAACACGCTGAGGTCGTTTAGGTCCCATTTATTATTCATGTTTAGTTATTAATATTTTAATAAAATTGATAATTATCAACTAAAATCTATTTAGTAGCATAGTATCTGCTTTGGTAGACAAAAACAAAGTACGAGTAGTACTGTAATAAAAGACTATCAAGCACTCGTTTTTGCGTGGGTAAACTGCCCAAACAAAACATGTTGGCTCATGAAAAAAGGCCATTTAGTTAAGTGCTGACACTCGCACATACTTTTAACGCATCGTCACTAATCGATGCATACAATAAAAAAACAGGTGTGTTATGAAAAAAATGCTTCTTGCTGCAGCTGCAGCGGTAACCTTCTGCAGTTCTGCTGCGTTCGCTGAATACCCAGAAAAAGACATTCAAGGCATCATCCAATGGGGTGCAGGCGGCTCTACCGATACGGTAATGCGCTCTGTCACACCTCACGCTGAGAAGGTTTTGGGCGAAGACATTGTAATGACCAACAAAACCGGTGGTGTTGGTGCCATTGCAACTAAGTTTGTAAATGCTAAAAAAGCAGACGGTTACACCCTACTTATGGGTGCTGAAAACCCACAAATGTACAAGGTGTTAGGCCTATCTAACATCGACTACAACGACATGATTCCAATCAGCGTATTGGCTCGTGGTATCCCTGTGTTTGTGGCTAACAACGATGCGCCATACAACAACATGACTGAGTTTGTTGAATACGCACAAGCCAACCCAGGTGAAGCGCGTGTAGGTTCAACTGGCCCTGGTGGTCTAACGTCTATCGTACTAGCGATGCTTGACGCGCAAGTTAAGCTTGACCTTATCAACGTTCCTTACAACGGTGACGGCCCAGCCCTAACGGCTTTGCAAGGTGGCGCAATTGACGTAATGCCTGCGGTATTGGGTGCAGCCATTGAGCACATCAAAGCCGGTCGTATGAAAATCATCGGTTTGGTAGACACTCAAGCAAACAGCCTTGTTCCTGATGTTAAGCCTATCACTGAAGAGTTCCCTGGCTTCAAATCTATCCTTCCATGGGGCCCGTTCTTCGGTGTGTTCGTAAAAGCAGGTACGCCTGACGACGTAGTGGCTAAGCTATCTAACGCTTACGCTCAAGGCGCTCAACACCCAGACTTTAAAGCCCTAATGGAAAAACGCGGCTTCACTATCATGGGTATCGCCGGTGACGAAGCGAAAGACTTCCTAACCAGCTACCGTGCTGTTTCTTCTTGGATTGTTTACGACGCAGGTTTTGCGAAGCACTCTCCAGAGAAGTTTGGCATCAAGCGTCCTAACTAAGCGTTTGTAACGCTGTCCGGTGCTCACCCTCGGGTGAGCACCTCATCGTGACAACTCCCTTCCCAACCCAATAGCCCATGTCGCCAAGCAGAGGGCGTTGCGTTATATCCCCAAATACAGGGGTTTGTCGCTTTAAAATCCAATAGGTTGTGTATGTCCCAAATTAGAACTAAAAAACCGGGCGAAACCATTTTTGGCTTTGCTATGGTCTGCCTCAGCGTCTTTTTGCTGTGGCAATCTTATGAGATAGCAGGCTTCAGCGCCCTAAGCTCCGCGGGTGCCTTCCCAATGGCTGCAGCGGCCATTATGTTGATTTCTTCCTGCATTAGCCTGATTAACACCGCCAAAATGCCTTCAGCCGAGTCAAGCTGGAGCGATTTTGTAGAACAAATTTTGCCTCTCACTGTTGCCGTGATGGTAGGCCTAATCTTTATTTTTGCTGTGCTGCTCGAAACCGTTGGTTTTATCATTAGTGCCTTCGTGTTTTTGGTGCTCAGTATTCAGCTTTTACACAAGCAAGGCATTGCTCGATCCCTTTTGGTTTCGGTCATTGCATTGATCTTTGTATACACCATATTCCGTTTAGTGTTTCTTGTTGTATTGCCAGAAGGCATTGTCCCTGAGCGTGAAATTATGGCGGCGATTGAAAACTTCTTCTCGAGCGAGGCGCCTTAATTATGTTAGAAGCACTCGGTTATTTTGCGACGTCGTGGCTTTCTATTGAGCTACTGGCCCTCACCGCATTAGGCACCTTTTTAGGTATTTACGTAGGCGCGATTCCTGGTCTTTCAGTGACCATGGCCGTGTCTATCTTGATTTCTTTCACCTTCTCATGGGACGTAGATAACGCCCTGTGTTTGATGGTGGGCATTTACATGGGTGGTGTGTACGGTGGTTCTCGTACAGCTATCTTGCTTAACATTCCTGGCGCACCTTCCGCGATTGCCACCGCACTTGACGGTTACCCAATGGCGCAAAAAGGTGAAGCAGGCCGCGCCATTGGTCTTTCAACCGTTATGTCGGTGATTGGCGGCTTTGTTGGCATCATTGTACTGTCTGTGGCGGCACCACTGGTCAGTGACTTTGCCCTAAGCTTCCAGCCACGTGACTACATGTTGCTAGGTGTTCTTGGCATTATGTTGGTAGGCTCGCTATCGGGCGGCAGCTTGGCTAAAGGCATTTTTGCCGGTGCATTTGGTATGTTAATTGGCACCGTGGGCCTAGACCCATTAACCGCCGAAGAGCGCTTCACCTTTGGTGTTGTTGAGCTTTGGAACGGCATTAACCCTGTGGCCGTAATGATTGGTATGTTTGGTATTTCAGAAGCACTGATCCAACTACACCACATGGACAAAGCGGCGATTCGCCAGAAGCTGACCAAAATCGTACCTAAACTCTCAGACATCAAAAAATACCTACCTTTGAGCCTGCAAAGCTCGGGCCTTGGTGTGGTCATCGGCTCTCTACCGGGCACAGGTGGTGACATTGCAGCCTTGATGGCATACGACCACGCAAAACGCGTAACGAAAAACCCGAAAGTGCCGTTCGGCCAAGGTGCGAAAGAAGGCTTAATTGCACCTGAGGCAGCCAACAACGCAGCCGTAGGTGGTGCTTACATTCCAATGCTGACCTTGGGTATTCCTGGTGATGCTGTAACCGCTGTATTTATTGGCGCGCTGTTTATTCACGGTTTAAACCCTGGCCCACTACTACTGACCGAGCAGCCTGACATGTTCTGGTTTACCGTGGGTAACCTTACCCTTGCCAATATCTTTGTATTGGTGTTCGGTTTAACCGGTATCAAGCTCTTTGCCAAAATTGTTGAATGCCCTAAGGGTATTTTGATCCCGCTGATCTTCTTGCTGTCGATTGTGGGTGCTTACGCCATCAACAATTCAATTGCTGATGTGTGGTGGATGCTTGGCTTTGGTGTACTTGGTTACTTTATGAAGCTCTACGGCTTCCAAGTAGGCCCCATTATTTTAGGCGTTATCTTAAGCCGCCTAATGGATGAGAACTGGCGTCGTGCCATTATTTCTGAACGAGAAGATGTTTCTGCCTTCTTTGGCGGCATGCTCTCCAGTCCTCTGTCTTGTACCTTGTTTATTGCTGTTTGCCTTATTTTTCTTAGCCAAACTCCGGTGTGGAAGAAGTTACGGGGCAAGCGTTCATAAACACACTGTTTTATCGCATTTTTGCCCCTAGCAATAGGGGCTTTTTTTAACGAATGCGTTTTAAGCATGTGTGTAAATGGGCAATAACTGTTTATAGACGGGAACCTCCCCCTCAGATGTGAGGGGGTCGGTTTTCAGCAAAAACCAATCACCTCCTCTTTAAACTAAGCGTCTCTTTAGGCACGACTGTGATAAACTTTGCCTTTTACCGAGAACCTATCCATTGGACGCTTATCTCGCCTCTCTCGCTTTTTCGGCCAACACCGTTGCGCCCATCTTCTTACTCGTTTTTTTAGGTATTTACCTAAAGCACAAAGGCATTATTAACAGTAACTTTGTGGATGTATCCTCTGACCTAGTGTTTCGTGTCACCTTACCTATTTTGGTATTTATGGCGATTTCGGGCACTCACTTCGACGAGGTTTTTGAACCCAAACAGCTGACCTTCTTTTTAGCCAGCACCCTTGCAAGTGTTACCCTACTCTTTATTTTGGCCAGCCGCTGGATTCGTGACGGACGAGACTTAGGCGCCTTTGTACAAGGGGCGTTTAGGGGAAACTATGGCATTGTGGGGTTAGCTATTTCCGCCAACTTACTCGGCACCTCGGGCTTAGCCAAAGCCTCTGTACTCCTAGCCATGGTGATTCCGCTGTATAACGTGTTGTCGATTATCACCCTAACGCTACCGCTGAAAGAAACCGATGCGGTGACCATAAAGCGGATTTTAAAAACCATTGCCACTAACCCGCTGATTATCGCCGTTGCCCTGGCGATTCCCGTATCGCTGTTAGGCATTGAGTTACCCACCATTGCCCACAAAACCGGTGAGTACCTTGCCACCATGACACTGCCCTTGGCCTTGATTGGCATTGGCGGGTCGCTCAGTTTAGCCAGCCTAACCAGCACGTCGCTGCTGGCCTTTTGGGCCACAGGGATCAAGCTGGTGGTCTTTCCCATCGCCTTAACCTTTTTAGCTTGGGTGGTAGGTTTTGAAGGGGAAACACTGGCGGTATTTTTTGTGCTGTTTGGCTGCCCAACCGCAGCGGCGAGCTTTGTCATGGCCAAAGGTATGGGCTCTAACGATCAGCTCACGGCCAATATTATTCTGACAACTACCTTAGGCTCGGTCATCAGTCTTAGCCTGGGTATTTACGTGCTTAGGCTTTGCGGTATTATTTAAAACAACCGATTTGGTAAGCGCATTGGGTTTATGAGCGACAGCTAATATGGGCTACAGCGAAGCAACGAATAAGCTCCCAATCTGACGGAGGCAGCCTGCATGTCTGAGTTTATCAATAACCTTATCTCTATCTGCCTCGAAACCGCACCTTGGCTACTGTTAGGCTTGGTGCTCGCGGCAGCATTAAAGCACTTTTTACCCACCAACCTATTACAGCGCTGGCTCGGAGGCTCGGGCTTTGGCCCTATTTGGCGAGCCTCATTAATTGGCGCGCCATTGCCGCTATGCTCATGTGGCGTGCTTCCGGCAGCTGTGGGTTTACACCGCGCGGGGGCTTCTCGCCCAGCCACTACGTCTTTTTTAATTTCTACGCCCGAAACAGGCGTCGATTCCGTCGCGGTCAGCTACGCTTTGCTTGGGCCTGTCATGGCCATCATTCGGCCAATTTCTGCCATTATTAGCGCGTTATTCACTGGCTCGTTAGTGGCCTTACTCACCAAAAACAGCAAAGCACCCACCCCTACCGATGCCACCTTGGTGGTGGGATGCTGCGCCCCTGCACCAGATAGTTGCTGCGGTCACAGTCACAGTCACAGTCACAGTCACAGTCACAGTCACAGTGAGAAGCCTGGCTCTGAACAGCGTCATTGGGTCAAACGCTTTTCGGGCGATTTAGGTGAGCTGTTTGACGATATTAAATATTGGCTCGCCTTTGGTTTGGTTTTGGCCGCGCTGCTTATTACCTTGGTCGATCCGGGTACGCTGAGCCAATACGGCAGTGGTTTTGGTGCCATGCTCATGATGCTCGTGGTTGGCATGCCACTGTATATTTGCGCCAGCGCCTCTACGCCATTGGCCGCTTCGTTTTTATTAGCAGGCTTATCGCCAGGTGTCGTCTTGGTGTTTTTATTGGCGGGGCCAGCCACTAACATTGCAGGTGTCGGTATTTTGGTAAAAGAGCTTGGCTTAAAAACCGTCGTCGCTTACCTTTCGGGCATTGCCATCACCTCGGTGGGTTTAGGCTTATTGGTGGACGCAGTGATTCCCGCCCATTGGATCACGGTACCTAGCCTGAGCACCCAAACTGACGAGATGCTTTTGATCCAGTGGTTATGCCTTGCCGTACTCGCTGTATTGTCGATTCCCGCTTTGAGAAAATACTATGCTTAAACGCTTTACCCAGCCTTACGACGCGCGCTTAATAGATGCCATTCAATCTGATAAACCCGATGTGGTGGCCAAGCGCTTAACCCTTGATAAGCTCGGAAAGCTTTCGCAAGACGAAAAAAATACGCTAGTGAACGCGGCATTATCGCAAGCCAACTCTAAAATTCTATCCTTGCTGCTAGCCGCACTGGGTGAGTCGGTATGTCAGAAAAATAGCCAATGGTTACTCGTAAGCCTTGAGCAAACCAATGCCTTAGCCCTGCTAACAGAGCTACTACATGCCAAAGTCCCAGCCAGCGATTTAACACTGATCGATGCAGTGGTGAGCCAAAAAGACAAAGGTGATTGGCTTATGATCATAAGCCGCTTAGCAGAACACGGCCTTGCCGTAGAGCAGCACCCCACCCTACTCACTACCGCGCTGCGCAACGATCATCAAAATCTTGTGCATTACTTAATTGAGGCAGGCTCTGAGCTACCCACTGAGCAACCACAGGGCTGCTCTGACGATATTTGGTTATATGCAAAGCGCTGTGCCGACAATAAAGCAGTGCGAGCCTTACTCGGCCCCTAGTCTAGGCGCAAGCTTAAGGGAATAAAGGTGAGCGACAGCGCGTTAGATTAAACGCGCTATTTCAATTTTGGTACAGCGATCCATCACCACAGGCACCGAGCGCGCCTGTAGGTAAGCCAATGCATCGGCGTTGATGACGCCCAGCTGATACCACACGCTTTTAACACCCAAACTGACCGCCTGTTGGGCAATATCCATGGCAGCATCCGGCGCACGAAACACATCCACCATATCAATCGCTTCGGGTACTTCATCAAGGCTCGCGTAAGCGCGCTGACCTAAAATCTCCTCGCCTGCTTGGCCGGGGTTGATGGGGTACACCCGATACCCTGCCGCTAGCAATGCAGCCATAACACCATAGCTAGGACGCTGAGGTTTTGCGCTGGCGCCTAAAAGTGCAATCACGTGAGTTTGTAGAAGTAGCTCAGCAACCTGCGGGTCACTCAAGCCGTCTATTGTGGTCGCCATAGGTGCATTCCTTTCGCTGTTTAGTATTAGTGTCCGCACACCGCACATTCTGGGTCTTTAGGTAGCTTGAGTGTACGCCATTGATGTGTTGCCGCATCAAACAACACCAAGCGGCCAGCCAAGCTTTCGCCAACGCTGCCCAGCACCTTCAGAGCTTCCAACGCCTGCATGGAGCCAATAATACCCACCAGCGGAGCAAGAACACCTGACTCAGCGCAGGTGAGGTTTTCATCGTCACCACCACCGTACAAGCACTGATAACAAGGTGCATTGTCTTGGCGACTATCAAACACACTCACCTGCCCTTCTAAACGAATCGCTGCACCAGATACCAGAGGCACTTTATGCTCAACACAAGCACGGTTAATGGCAAAGCGGGTTGAGAAGTTATCGGTACAGTCGAGTACTACATCGGCTTTGGCAATCGCTTTACTCAGGCCCGCTTCGTCTAGACGACAATCAATCGTGTTGACTTGCGTGTCTGGGTTAAGCGCCCGAATTCCCTCTGCGGCGGAGGCCACTTTGGTTTGCCCCAAGCGCGCTTGGGTATGAATGACCTGACGCTGAAGGTTACTCAGCTCAACAATATCGTCATCGACCAAGGTCAACTGCCCAACACCCGCCGCAGCCAAATACATCGCCACAGGGCTACCGAGTCCACCTAAGCCAATAATCAGCGCGTGGCCGTTAGCAAAAGCCAGCTGGCCTTCAATATCGACGCTGGGCAACATAATTTGTCGGCTGTATCTAAGAAGTTGGTCGTCCGATAGCATGGGTGTTCCCGTTTCAATAGTAGTATGAGTTTTAGAGTTTTTTTGTGGAGCCTTTTTGTTGAACCTTTGCTAACGCAAGCTAAGGCCCATTGCCAAGCCACTGCGCATAAGTCACCCGGTCGTTATCGCCGTAGTCTTTTAGCGTGGTGGCTCCCACATAGCCAGCTTGCGTTAAGGTGTCTCGCACGGCTTTGCCTTGGTCATAACCATGTTCAAACAGCAGCCACCCTTTGGCGACTAGTACGTTTGCCGCTTGCTGGCAGATGTGTTCAATATCCGCCATGCCGTGGTTATCCGCCACCAAGGCCGAACGTGGCTCAAAACGCACATCGCCTTGGCTAAGGTGCGGATCCACTGGATCGATATACGGTGGGTTACTCACCACCATCGCAAAACCTTTTGGCACCTGCTCACACCAGTTACTTTCGATAAAGCGCGCGTTATCAATGCCGTTAGCTTTGGCATTACTTTGAGCCAAGCTGACCGCCTCAGGAATACGATCTACACCCAGCACTTGCCAGTGGGGCTGCTCGCTCGCCAAGGCCAGTGCTATCGCGCCGGTGCCTGTGCCTAGGTCCAAAACCTTTAGTGGCGTGGGTATACTTTGCTGCCATTCAGGAGAGGCGAGGTTTAGTGCCGTTTCTACTAAGCACTCGGTATCGGCTCGGGGAATGAGCGTGCTTGGGCTCACTTGCAGCGATAGATTCCAAAAACTCTGTTTTTTCAGAATATAAGCCACGGGCTCGCCTTGCTGACGCCGTTCGAGCCACCCTTGTAAACTTTGCCACTGATCTTCGCTAAGCTGCTTTTCAGGGTAGGTAAACAGATAGCTACGACCACGGCCTAAAAGCTCACATAAAAAATACTCCATATCCACTTTCGCCGACTCGCTGGAAGGCAAAAACTGAGGGGCATGGGTTAATAAGTGGTGAAGTGAGTGCACAGGAGGCTCAACCCTTGGCAATAAAAAAGGTATGGATATGATACAAAAAACGGCGCCCTATTGGGCACCGCTTTAAGGTATGACTTGTTGGAGCACGCAGCTAACCTAGAGCGACTTACTCATTCTCAGCCGACAAGCTGCTGAGCTGCTCGGCTTGGTACTCGTTCATTAATGGCTTCACTAGCAGATCAAGATCACCGCCAACAATCTCATTAAGCTTGTACAGCGTAAGATTAATACGGTGATCAGTTACCCGCCCTTGTGGGTAGTTGTAGGTGCGAATACGCTCTGAACGGTCACCGCTGCCCACCAAGCTTTTACGCTGGCTGGCTTGCTCTGAAGCGTACTTTTCTTCTTCTGCCGCACGTAGGCGTGTCGCCAATAGTGACATGGCTTTAGCACGGTTTTTGTGTTGCGAACGCTCGTCCTGACATTCCACCACCACACCCGTTGGGATGTGAGTAATACGAATCGCAGAGTCGGTTTTGTTAACGTGCTGACCACCCGCGCCCGAGGCACGGAAAGTATCGACGCGTAAGTCTGCTTTGTTAATTTCGATATCAGTGACTTCATCCATTTCGGCCATCACCGCAACGGTACACGCCGAGGTGTGAATACGACCTTGGGATTCGGTTTCAGGCACGCGTTGCACTCGGTGCGCACCCGATTCAAATTTAAGGTGCGAATAAACGTTTTCACCGACGATACGAGCGATAATTTCTTTAAAACCGCCGTGCTCGCCTTCGTTGGCACTCACCAACTCTACACGCCAGCGACGGGACTCGGCATAGCGGCTGTACATACGGAAGAGGTCGCCGGCAAAAATCGCAGCCTCATCACCACCGGTACCCGCGCGCACTTCAACAAAGACGTTGCGCTCATCGTTAGGGTCTTTAGGCAGTAGCAAAATTTGCAGCTCGCCTGCTAGGCGCTCTTGCTCGTCTTTTGCTTCAGACAGCTCTTCTTTCGCCATTTCGCGAATATCAGGGTCTGAGTCTTTCAGCATCAGCTCGGCTTCTTGCTGGTTTTCGACCGCTTGTTGATACTCGCCAAAGGCTTTAACCACAGGCTCTAGCTCTGAGTATTCTTTGGAGTATTCGCGAAACTGCTTTTGGTCGCCAATCACTTCGGGTGAAGACAACAAAGCCGCCAGCTCTTCGTAACGATCGGCTAGCTTTTCTAATTTTAATTGGATGGATTCTTTCATTCGTGGTTATTCACTCGTGGGTGATTCTAACTGATACAGCTCTTGTACCAGCGGCAGTATCTCAGTGCGACCTTCGGCACTGGCCTTGCGCATTTGAATTGTAGGGTGGTGCAGTAGCTTATTGGTGAGGCCTTTGGCCAACTGTTCCATCACCGCTTCGGCATCTTTACCGTTGCGCAGTTGTTTAAGCGCTTTGGCCAGTTCGTCGTCGCGGGTTTGTTCGGCTTGGCTACGCAATGCCGTCAGGGTTTCGACCGCCGACAAGCTGCGCAAATGGGCCATAAAGTCGCTTACACCGTCGAGAATAAGCTTTTCGGCCTCAGAGGCTGCCGCCTCGCGAGACTTTTGGTTTTCTTCAATAACTTCTTTTAAGTCATCAACGGTGTATAAATAAACGTCGTCTAAGTCGGCCACAGGGCCGTCGATATCTCGTGGTACGGCTATATCCACCATAAAGATAGGGCTGTGTTTACGCTTTTTAAGCGCGGCCTTAACCATGGGTTTGGTAATAATGGCATCTGGGCTGGCAGTCGAGGCAATAACAATATCGGCTTTTACTAAAGCATCGGGCACATCTTCAAGTAAACACGCAGTACCACCCAGCTCATCTACCAAGGCTTGGCCACGGGCTAAAGTACGGTTTGCCACCGTTAGGCTAGTCACACCCGCATTTTTAAGGTGACGAGCAACTAACTCGATGGTTTCGCCTGCGCCAACTAAAAGCGCTCGGCTTTCGCTAAGGTCAGAAAAGATGTTTTGCGCCAAGCTCACTGCGGCATAAGCGACCGATACGGGGTTTTCGCCAATCGCAGTTTCGGTGCGCACTTTTTTGGCTACCGAAAAAGTTTGCTGGAATAGACGACCTAACGGGCCGCCAGCAAAACCACCGGTTGAGGCTTGGGTAAAAGCCGTTTTAAGCTGGCCGAGTATTTGCGGCTCGCCGAGCACTAAGGAGTCGAGACCACTGGCCACACGCATCATGTGGCGAACCGCTTCGTCATCCCAGTGGCAATACACATAGTCTTGCAACACGCCTTCGGGCAGACCATGATGATCGGCCAACCACGCCAGTAAGGCTTGGTTGTCTTGACCGTTAAGGCCTTCGATATTGCAGTAGATTTCGGTGCGATTACAGGTCGATAGAATGGCAATTTCGTTAACCCGGGCTTTCGCTTGAGCATCACTCATGGCCTCATCAAGACGGTCGGGAGCAAACGCAACTTTTTCGCGCACGTCTACTGGAGCCGTTTTGTGGTTAATTCCAAGAGCTAATAACGCCATAATATCTACTGCTTACCCTTACCTGCTGAGCAAACTATTCCCAATGAAGCCTCAGCGTTGCGCCGTATCATACAACGTTTACCCCCAAGGATAAAAACGTCTCGCCCGCTAAACGCGCATTTTCAATACATATTGTGTGGCTTTTTGACCTATTCAGGTTCAAGCCTTCACTAAAAAGCCCACACATTGGCTTAACTATAGTGCGAGTAAGCAAAAACGGCACCACTTGCCCTTATCGTAAACACTAAACAGCGCTGAGTTATTCACGTAAGATGCCACTTAACCGCTCAATTAACGAAAGGACAGCCCGTGGTTGATTTTGCTCGTAAACTGGCGATGACGCTCGCCAAGGTTTCTACACCGCAGGGCGGTGTTACTCACCCTAAGACAAGTCGCACCCTACTCGGCGCTCGCCACATCAAAACCACGGCCACGACAGCCCTGCTGCTTTCACTGGTCGGTTGTGCCACCCAGCAAAGCCAAACATCGGTTAAGTTTGAACCAGCCCCATTAAACCCTGCACCTCATGTTGCTCATTCCTTATCAAGCAAAAGCGTTTATGATCTCTTAGCGGCAGAGTTATTGGGGCTACAAGGCGATGTGGACAGTGCGTATGACGCCTATATCGCGCAAGCTCATAACACACAATCGGCTAAGCTTGCTCAGCGCGCCACGGATATCGCTCGCTTGCAAGGCGACATGGCACATATCGAAGCGGCCTCCGCTCTGTGGTTTAAGCTCGACCCTCATAGCCAAAATGCAGCGCTTATTCACCTTTCGGCATTAATGCAGCAAAAGCATTACTCTCAGGCCGCCGCCCACTTGGCGCGCTGCATTAGCCAGCTTACGCCATCGGCATTTTTTACCCCATTGCGCAGCCACATCTCGGCCGCGCCTGTGGCGACTAAACAGGCCTACCTCAAACTACTCGCGCCCTTTGAGGCGAACTTAGCTGAACAAACAGACACTGTTGCAAGGGGCGAACTGCTCTACACCTTATCGCTTACGCAATTACAGCTTGGGCTACTGCCCAGTGCGCTGGAATCGGCAGAAAAAGGTTTGGGCTATCAGCCCGATTCACCGCTACTAGCCGCTCAGCGACTTGATGTTCTCTTTGCGCAACAAAACTACAGTCAGGCCAGCCGCGAGCTAGAGCAGGCACTAAAACAGCACCCCAACCATTCCACTTTGGGGCTGTTTAAGGTCAAGCTGGCCTTTGTGGCACTTAAAGGCAGTGAGGACAATGGCCAACGCGCCCGCGCACAACAAGCGGCCGAAGCCTACCTCAACCACTATGACGCCACGCCGTCACAAAGGTTTTACATTGGCCGTTTACTCTTTGATGGTCAGCTCTATGCCGATGCGAAGGCAGTGATGAGCGCATTAGTGGAAACCGGCGCACTAGGTCAGCAACCGCAGATTTACTTGGGGCTCATCTCGCTAGAGCAAGGCCAAAGCGAAGAAGCCAAATCGCACTTTTATAAGGTAACTTTGGCCAACGATATTCCTCTCGCGGCCTACCACCTAAGTGAGCTACTCACCTCTGATGCAGATAAGCCCGAGTTTCAAGCATGGTTAAGCGATAGTAGAAAACGCGCACCTAACGCTGCGCCCACCCTCTATGGCATTGAGGTCGATTGGTTAAGCTTTGTGGGGTTCCATGAAGAAGCCTACGCAACCTTAGGAGAAGCCCTTGAGCAGTACCCTAACAACGTCAACCTGCGCTTTGCTCGGGCTCTGTTTAACCTAGACACCGACTTTGCCCAAAGCGAAATCGACCTATTGGCTATTTTAGAACAAGAGCCCAACCACCCAGAGTCGCTGAACACCCTTGGTTACTATTACACGTTACAAGGCGACCGATTAGAAGAAGCTGACGTACTGCTCAGTCGTTTAATGAAAATTGCACCCAATGTACCTGCCTATATGGATTCCATCGGTTGGCTGCGATACCAACAAGGGCGTTATCAAGAGGCTTTTGATTATATTCAGCCCGCTTACACCCAAAGCCCCAACACTGAGGTGCTAGCCCACCTCGCCTTGGTTGTATGGAAGCTGGGCGACGCCGAAGAAGCCAAGCAGTTACTTAACGATGGACTCGCTGAAACACCGGATGACAGTTACCTGCAGGATGCACTCACGCAAATCGAACGCCGATCACCAGAGTAAAGCTCATGAAATCGCTGATTGTTATTACCCTCTCTTTGATCCTAAGCGCCTGTAGCCAAGCACCTGTTCAGCCAACAACACCTACACAGCCACTAAGCGAAGAAAGCCCTTCTTGGCAGGCGTTTGTAAGCGCGCAACAAGCCATGACGCATTGGCAAGCAAAGGGCAAACTGGCGATTCGCCTGCCTTCAGATAGCAACACCGCATTTATGACATGGCAGCAAAACCAACGAGACTACACCCTGCGACTGTCTGGGCCACTGGGCCAAGGGACGATCACCCTCGAAGGCTCGCCACAATGGGTAACCTTAACCGATAGCAAAGGTGAGCAAGCCATGGCACTCACTGCCGAAGCCTTGATGCAACGCACCTTGGGCTGGGCAGTCCCCGTCAACAGCGCTCATTGGTGGGTAAAAGGCCTACCCTCGCCCGACACTCCTTACCAGGCCAGCTTTAGCGAGGTAGCCCCAGCGCAAGTACGACTGGCCACACTCAGCCAAGACGGCTGGGAGGTCACCTTTCGCCAGTACCACAGTGACGATAGCGGCCTGCCTAGGCGCATCATACTGGTACGAAATGACATTAAATTAGTGCTATTGATCAGTGACTGGAAAGACCTCACAACCCGTACAGATATTGACTTTAACGGGTAGTTACAAGACAATACGCGCCTCTATTTTTACGGAAACGACTCAGGGTAATACCTGTTGGGTTTAACAAAGCCTAAATTGCCATTACAAGCCTTTGATTTCAAAGACTTGTATCAATTTAGATGTGTATCACCACTTTTAGTTAGAGACGTCCTGACAAACCAATGACCGCTTCCGAACTAAACAACTCTTCAACTGACAACAATTGTAAGGTGCTTGCTGTGTCTCAAATGATGGTCTTTACCGGAAACGCCAACCCGGAACTCGCTCACAAAGTCGTTGAGCGCCTAGACATCCCAATGGGCAAAGCGAACGTAAGCCGCTTTAGTGATGGTGAAGTATCGGTAGAAATTCAAGAAAACGTGCGTGGTAAAGACGTTTTCATTATTCAATCTACCTGCGCGCCAACCAACGACAACCTCATGGAATTGATCGTTATGGCCGACGCATTACGCCGCGCTTCAGCATCGCGTATTACTGCGGTAGTGCCTTACTTTGGCTACGCTCGTCAAGATCGCCGTCCACGTTCTGCTCGTGTACCTATTACCGCTAAGGTGGTTGCAGACATCATGTCTAACCTAGGTATCGACCGCGTACTTACCGTTGACCTACACGCTGACCAAATCCAAGGTTTCTTCAGTGTACCTGTAGATAACGTATACGGTTCGCCTGTATTGCTTGACGACATCGTAGACCAAGAATACGAAGACATGTTGGTTGTATCACCTGACGTAGGTGGTGTAGTACGTGCTCGTGCTGTCGCTAAGCAACTTGATTGCGACCTAGCCATCATCGACAAACGTCGTGAGCGCGCGAACGAAGCACAAGTAATGAACATCATCGGTGATGTTGAAGGCCGTAGCTGTGTATTGGTTGACGACATGTGTGACACGGCTGGCACCTTGTGCAAGGCAGCTAAAGCACTTAAAGACAATGGCGCGAAACGCGTTGTTGCTTACGCGACTCACCCAGTATTGTCTGGCGCAGCCGCTAAAAACATCGAAAACTCTGAGCTAGACGAGCTAGTAGTGACTGACACCATCCCACTGAGCGATGAAATCAAAGCGTGTGGTAAAGTTCGTCAGCTAACACTTGCACCTATGCTTGCCGAAGCTGTTCGTCGCGTATGCAACGAAGAATCAATTAGCGCAATGTTCCGTTAAGGAGCACTGCATATGTGGCCAGCGGCCAATAAAGCTGCTGGCCTTTTTGTGTCGTGAGACACCCACTTACGCTCTGGTCGCAAGAGCGTAATAAATGAAGGTAAAAACCATGTCATTTGAACTAAACGTAACAGCCCGTACAGACGAAGGGAAAGGTGCGAGCCGCCGCCTTCGCCGTGCGAACCTTGTACCTGGCATCATCTACGGTGGTGACAAGCGCAAAAACCCAGCTGCGATCTCTATCCCGAACAACGTATTGATCAAAATGATCGAGAACCCAGCTTTCTTCTCTTCTATCATCACTATGAAGCTAGAAGACAAAGAAGAGCAAGTGATCATCAAGGATCTTCAGCGTCACCCAGCTCGTGCTGAAGTGCTTCACGCTGACTTCCAACGCATCACTAAATCTTCAAAAATCAAAATCATCGTTCCTATCAAGTTCGAAGGTTTCGAGAAGTCTGCTGCAGCTAAAGCATCTGCTAAATTCGCTGTAGAGAAGAACACTGTAGAAGTAACTTGTCTTGCAGCTGATCTTCCTGAGTACCTATCTGTAGACCTAAGCAACGCTGCTGACAGCCAAGTTCTTCACTTGTCTGACATCCAACTACCTGAAGGTGTTGAAGTTGTTGCTCTTCGTCGCGGTGAAGACCACGACCAAGGTATCGGCTACGTATACGCTCCACGTGGTGCTCGCGCTGCAGGTTAATCCCTGACGCGACAGCAAAAGGTTCCAGCATGAATGATAAAATTTCGCTAATTGTTGGCTTGGGTAACCCCGGCGATCAATATGCTAATACCCGTCACAATGCTGGAGCCGACTATGTTGAGCAGCTTGCTGCTCAGCATAACACCCTCCTTAAGCCCGAGAAAAAATACTCAGGCCTCTACGGCAAAGCCATTATCAATGGCCAAGCAGTACATCTACTGATCCCAACTACCTTCATGAACCTTAGCGGTCAATCGGTGTCGGCTCTCAGTCAGTTTTTTAAGATTCCTCCCGAGGCTATCTTGGTTGCTCATGATGAACTCGACCTAGACCCTGGCGTTGCTCGTTTTAAAAAAGGCGGCGGCCACGGCGGACACAATGGTCTTAGAGACATCATCAGCAAGTTAGGTAACCAAAAAGGCTTTTATCGTTTGCGTTTAGGCATTGGCCACCCCGGCCACGCTAGCCAAGTCGCAAACTTTGTACTAAACAAAGCCCCTGTATCCGAGCGCCAATCAATCGGTGATGCCACCTACGAAGCGCTGCGCTACACACCAATGGTTATTGAAGGCGAGTGGCAAAAAGCCATGAACCAACTACACAGTTTTAAAGGCTAAACCAGCAACTTTCATCAATAGGACAATATTATGGGTTTTAAATGTGGCATTGTTGGTTTACCCAACGTTGGTAAGTCAACGCTTTTTAACGCACTTACAAAAGCAGGCATTGCAGCAGAAAACTACGCTTTCTGTACCATCGAGCCAAACTCTGGTGTTGTACCTATGCCAGACCCACGCCTTAACGCTTTGGCCGAAATTGTTAAGCCAGAAAAAGTTATCCCTACCACTATGGAATTTGTGGATATCGCTGGCTTGGTTGCAGGCGCATCTAAAGGTGAAGGTCTAGGCAACAAATTCCTAGCCAACATCCGCGAAACCGATGCCATTGCACACGTTGTACGCTGCTTTGAAGATGAAGATGTTCAGCACGTTGCGAACCGCATCGACCCACTCGACGATATCGACATCATCAACACCGAGCTAGCGCTTGCTGACCTCGACTCGTGTGAAAAACAGCTTCAACGCATTCAAAAGCTTGCTAAAGGCGGCGATAAAGATGCTGTTGCACAAAAAGCCATGCTCGAAAAAATCATTGAGCAGCTTGAGCAGGGCCTACCTGTTCGCGCATTGGGCTTTAGCCCTGAAGAAATGGCGATTGTAAAAGGCTTCCACCTACTCACCGTGAAGCCAACCATGTACATTGCTAACGTTGACGAAGAAGGCTTTGAAGACAACAAGCACCTTGATGCGGTTGTTGAGCTTGCCGCTAAAGAAAACGCAGAAGTCGTTGTTATTTGTAACAAGCTAGAAGCTGAAATTGCTGAACTAGACGACGAAGAGCGCGACGAGTTCTTGGCAGACCTCGGCATGGAAGAGCCCGGCCTAGACCGTGTAATCCGCGCAGGTTACGCTCTACTTGGCCTACAGACCTACTTCACTGCAGGCGTTAAAGAAGTACGCGCTTGGACGGTAAAAGTTGGCGCAACTGCACCACAAGCGGCAGGCGTTATCCACACCGACTTCGAAAAAGGCTTTATTCGTGCCGAAGTCATTGGTTACGACGACTACATCGAATTTAAAGGCGAATCTGGCGCAAAAGAAGCCGGCAAATGGCGTTTGGAAGGCAAAGAATACATCGTTAAAGACGGCGACGTCGTTCACTTCCGTTTTAACGTATAAGCCCCCTCGCTTTTATAGCCACACCTCATCAGCCGCCGGCCTCCACCGAGCGGCTGATTTGTTTCTACAGCTCACACTTCCTGTACACTTTTAATACAGTACTGTTCACTTTCGCACCAGCCTGCCAATTATTTTTCAAGCATCTGAATTTGCTTGTGTTTTTTTCTAAAAAAACCAGAAAAACCTCCACCATAGTGTTGACAGCAACCCCAAAAAAGCGAATAATTCGCGACCTCGACACAAGGTACATGGCAATGTAGCTCAGCTGGTTAGAGCATCGCATTCATAATGCGAGGGTCGCAGGTTCGAGTCCCGCCATTGCCACCATGTCGAACTCAGAGTAGGGGTATAGCCAAGCGGTAAGGCAACGGGTTTTGATCCCGTCATGCGTTGGTTCGAATCCAGCTACCCCTGCCATTTTTTCTTCTGTTTTATCTCACTTTTTGTTTCACTCAGCTACCTAGCTTCTATCCCCTAGATCAGCTTTCGACTGTTTTAAATCGTTTTCTTTTTATTTGCTGTCGCGCTCTTTATCGCGTCTCGCTGTCCTGTGCTACATCATCACGCCACCAAAGTTTCAGCACCTTTACTGAGTTCAATTTTTAACCGGACCATAACTTGGTTATAATCTAACGCCAGTATACTGTTAACCGCTTACATATTTGGCAGCGTCGCCTTACATTGCACGCTAACAAATCACCACCAAAAGCAGTGCTCGCTTCATTGGCATGCTTTTAGCTGGAATATTGGCCACTTAAACGAACTGTGACACAAACACCTGCACACTCAACCCATAGCTTGCTCGAACAGCTTTCAACAGGACGTCGTAAGAAATTGAGAAAGAGCTTACATATTATGTTTATCGGGATGACCGCCCAAGAGTCAGACCCGATCATTCGGCTATTGCGCGCGTCGCGTATGGCGCCTCGCGGTCATCAAGTAAACGACCAAGAGACCTTTTTAAGCGCCCTCAGCGAACAATCATGGGACCTGATTTTTTGCACCGCCAACCAAAGCCTGTTTCCGGCCAAGGCTGCGATGCATCACTTGCGTCGCTTAGGTAAAGATATTCCCGTTATTCAGTTAGTGCCCAATGCCGACAGCCATTATCAACTCGCGGGTTTAAAAGCCAATTTTCAAGCGGTAGTGCCACTTGAAGAAAAAGAGCTGCTGATTGTTTACGTACGCCGTGAGCTCGATGCACTGGAAGCGCGCCGTAATTTACGTACCGCGACATCAGAGCTCTCAGACATTGAACAGCGTTATCAGCAGCTACTCGAAAGCTCCAAAACTGGTATTGCTTTTGTTGATGGCGAAACCATTTTGTATGCCAACGAGAGTTTGGCCGCGCTTGTAGGTAAAGACAGCGCCCAGTCGCTGCTTAGTACTGACATTAGCCACTACCTCTCACCTGCCAGCCGAGACAGCCTAAAAGAGCACCTGCAAACGCTACAAAAAGAAAAGGCACTTAAAGCCGAAGCCAAACTCACCGGCTTGCGTTCAGACGATACTGAGTTTGAGTGCCAAATCAACATGCGTCGCGCACGACACAAGGGCACTCAGTGCATTCAGGTCAGTGTACACTTGGATACACACGCACAAGAGCAAGCACTCCAAAGTCGCCTCGATTTGGTTTCTGGCCTTTACAGCGCCGAGGACTTTAACGAAACCCTCGACCAAACACTGCAAGCTGCCCTTAATGGCGGAGCCGACTGTAACCTGCTGTACATCAGCCTCGATAACTTCTTCCATATTCGCTCTGAAGTGGGCACAGAAGGCTGCGACCAGCTCATTCGCGACTTGGGCCAAGTGCTGCGCAAACACGTTAACAGCGCCCACTACAGCGCCCGTATCGACGATGATGTATTTGCCGTTATATTCAAAGACTCAAACCCAGACAGGGCGCTAGAGCTCGCTGAGCGCCTGCGCATGGCCATTGAAGGCAACTTGTCTGAGTCATCGGGCACCATGGTGAAAGCCACCGCCTCTATCGGTGTCGCATCCATTACCGACAACACCCCAGCAAAAGGCGAACTGATGGAGCGCATTCGCTCCACCACCGAAGAAGTGCAACGCAGCGACAGTCGCGGCAACGGCATTAAGCTGTATCAAGCCAACGACGAGTTAAGCGAAACACAAACCGATATGATCGCCACGCTAGAAGACGCCATTGCTAACAGCAAGCTTAAGCTGCTGTTCCAGCCAATTGTCGCTTTGTCTAACCCTAACAATAACGATCACCACTATGAGGCGTTTTTGCGACTACTCTCGGACGGTAAAGAAATCTCGCCTAATGACTTTCAGGCGGAATTAGACCAAGCCGATATCAACGTAAAGATCGACCGGTGGGTGATTAAAGAAAGCATGATTCACTTGCAGCGAGCGCTAAAACAAGATCGCAAAAGCCGCGTGTTTATTAACCTCTCTAGCCGTACGTTAAAAGACCGCAAAACCCTATTGTGGTTCTCTGAAATGCTACGTCGTTCTGGCCTGCCTGCTAAAAATATCGTATTCCAATTTAGCGAGTCGGATGCCTCTTCCTTCTTGAAGCATGCGAAGTTTTTTGCCGAAACCCTTAAGCGTTTGCACTGCCAAGTGTGTGTAAAACACTATGGCACCTCGGTAAACTCGGAGCTCGTGCTGACTCAGCTTGCGCCTGATTACGTCAAGCTCGACGGTTCTTACATTCAAGAGCTCAACGAGGAAGAGTCCGACGACAAAGCCTTTATGCGTATGCTGCACAAGCTTAAAGTCAACGACCAAGTGGTGATTGCGCCGCTTGTAGAAGGCACCAAAGTCATGGGTACCCTGTGGAAGGCTGGCGTTCACTTTGTGCAAGGCCACTACCTACAAGCACCAAGCGCCGGTATGAACTACGAGTACTTTGACAGCTAAACTGGCTGCCAAGTCACAGCTAAAGCAACTTACGCCAAGCATAAAAAAACGCGCTAAAGCTCAGCTCTAGCGCGTTTTTTGTTATTCGTTGGTATTACCAAACTTGCCTATGGCTTAAGGCTTTTTAACCACCGCATCGCGATCGCGGAAGCCAATCAGGTACAAAATACCATCCAAGCCAAGGGTAGATATTGCCTGCTTCGCTGTCTCGCGAACCAAAGGCTTCGCCCTAAAGGCGATACCCAAGCCGGCAATAGACAACATTGGCAAATCGTTAGCGCCATCGCCCACGGCAATGGTTTGCTGCAGGTCGATACCTTCTTTTGCAGCAAGTTCACGGAGCAGCTCAGCTTTGCGCTCACCGTTAACAACCGTACCTGTAACCTTGCCTGTTACCTTGCCGTCTTCAATATCTAGCTCATTGGCAAAGACATAATCAAAGCCCAAGTTTTGCTGTAAACGCTTAGCAAAGTAGGTAAAGCCGCCCGATAGAATCGCTGTTTTGTAACCTAAGGCTTTTAGGTTAGACACCAGCTCTTCAGCCCCTTCTGTCATGGGTAGACGCTGAGCGATAGACTCAAGTACCGATGCATCCAAGCCTTTAAGCAAAGCAACACGGCGACGGAAACTCTCGTTAAAGTCGATTTCGCCACGCATTGCAGCTTCAGTAATTTCAACCACTTGCTCGCCCACACCGGCTTCTTTTGCAAGCTCATCAATTACTTCAGCCTCAATCAGGGTTGAGTCCATATCGAACACCACCAAACGACGAGTACGGCGGTAGATAGAGTCTTCTTGGAAGGCAATATCCACATCCAAATCGCTAGCAGCTTTTAAAAAGTCAGCGCGAAGCTTTTGGCTGTCGCTCGGCGCACCACGCACCGAAAACTCAACACACGCCTTAGTTTGAGGACTAGGCTCGTTAAGCGATACACGCCCCGACAAGCGGTTAATTTTGTCGATATTTAAACCGTGATCCGCTGCAATTTCAGTCACACGCGCGATGTATTCAGAGGAAATGCGGCGCGCAAGCAAGGTAATGATGTGACGGCTTTTACCCTGTCCTTCTACCCAACCTTCGTAAGCGCCTTCTTCGATTGGCTGAAAACGCAGCTTCATGTCTAGCTCATCTGCCTTAAACAGCAGGTCGCGCAACAAAGAAGATGAGATTGCATCCACAGGTACTTCTATCAAGATACCCAGTGCGAGGTTTTCGTGAATCACCGCTTGGCCAATATCCAAAATATTGATGTGGTATTGCGCCAAAATGCCCGTAATCGCAGAGGTGACACCTGGTTTGTCGTCACCAGATACGGTCAATAAAATAATTTCGTTCATTAATCGAAGGTTCCGTTACCGGTCATGGGGTGGGCGCAGAGTATAACAAAGCTAGATGACACGAGCATGTTTGTTTACCCTGCGCAGCACTTAGCCACAGCCTAAATTACTTTCGTTTACCTTTAGCCGCCTTGGTGGAGCGGCCCGTCGCCTTTGCCTTTTTATTTAGGTTGCTGCGACGCTTTTTCTTTTTGCTTTTTCCGGGCACCTTCGTCGTAAACTCAGCCACTTCTTGCTCTGCCGCAGACAGAGGGTTGGTGCGATAGTGCTTCGACGCAGACCTGCCGTCGCCTTTGCTGGCTTCAGCTGGCTCGTCTTTGGCAGCACGGCCGCCATTTGGGCTATATGTTTCAGTGCGCTTTGCACCCGAGGTGCGACCGCGTGGCACATCACTTACCACAAAGCCTTTAGGGCCGCTTTCACCTTTACCTAAACGCCCTGCTGCGAGTAGGTCTCGCTTTTTAACGGGGCGCTTTTTAGGCGTCGCTAATGGCTTTTGATCACCGCCACTGGGCGCTTGGTCGGTAAACTCAAAGTGGATCTTGCGGTCATCTAAGTCGACACGTGCCACCTGCACTACAATCTCATCGCCCATACCAAAGCGACGACGCGTTCGCTCGCCCACTAGGCGCTGCTTTTTGGCATCAAACTGATAAAAGTCGCCAGGCAAGCTAGAGACGTGCACAAGGCCTTCAACAAAAACTTCTTTCAACTCGACGAACATGCCAAAGCCCGTCACCGCCGACACTACGCCTTCGTAAACCTCGCCCACTTGGTGCTGCATGTATTCACACTTCAAGAAGGCCATGACATCACGGGTGGCATCGTCTGCGCGACGTTCAGTCATCGAACAGTTTTCACCCACAATTAGCAACTGCTCCATCGAGTAGCCTTGCTTAAAGTCTGGGTTGTGCACAAAGCCTTCTGGACGATGAATAGCACGGTCGTCACTCTCTGAATGAATCGCAGCGCGAATCAGGCGATGAATAACTAAGTCTGGGTAACGACGAATCGGCGACGTAAAGTGGGTGTAGGCCTTGTAGGCCAAACCAAAGTGGCCTTCGTTTTCAGGTGTGTACACCGCTTGGCGCATAGAACGCAGCATCATCATTTGAATAATGTGGCGATCTGGGCGGCCTTCAATGCTTTGCGCCAGCTGCAAAAAGTCTTTCGGCTGTGGCTTATCACCACCGCCAAGGGCCAAGCCAAGCTCGGTTAAGTAAGAGCGCAAGCTCGCCAAACGCTGCTCTTTTGGCCCTTCGTGCACACGGTACAGTGCAGGAATTTTTAACTTCTCAAGGAAGCGAGCCGTCGCCACGTTTGCACACAACATGCACTCTTCAATGAGCTTGTGAGCATCGTTGCGCACCACAGGTACAATGCGGTCAATTTTGCGCTCATCGTTAAACAGAATACGTGTTTCAGTGGTTTCAAAGTCAATGGCACCACGCTGGCTGCGAGATGCACGCAACACATGGTATAAGCCGTGTAAGGCTTCAATATCCTTCACTAACGGCGCGTACTCAGCGCGCAAAGCATCACGCTCTGGGTGATCCTTTGACAGCATCGCACCCACTTTGGTGTAGGTTAAGCGCGCATGGGAATGAATCACCGCTTCAAAAAATTTGTAGCCAGACAGGTTACCCGCCGCGCTGATGGTCATTTCACAGACCATAGCTAAACGATCAACCTTGGGCTTTAACGAGCACAAGCCGTTCGACAATAGCTCTGGCAGCATTGGTACAACCGACTCAGGGAAGTACACCGAGTTACCACGAATACGGCCTTCGTTATCAAGAGCCGAGCCCGGACGAACATAATAAGAGACGTCGGCAATCGCCACCCACAAACGCCAGCCACCGCCGCGTTTTGGCTCGGCATACACCGCATCGTCAAAGTCACGGGCATCTTCACCGTCAATGGTGACAAACGGCAGGTGTCGTAAGTCCACGCGGTTTTGCTTATCCGAGTCCTGCACCTCAGCCGATAGATCACCAATTTGTTGGCTTACCTCAGCAGGCCATTCGTGTGGAATATCGTAGTTATGCAGGGCAACGGTAATTTCCATACCCGGCGCCATCGCATCGCCCAGCACCTCAACCACCTCAACTTCAGCAGAACGGCTGCGAGTCGGCGGCGAGATAATCTTAGCTACCACCATTTGACCATGGTGATAACGCAAGCCACTGTCGGGGTTATCCACCACGTTAATGTTTTGAGGGATGCGTTGGTTTTCAGCAATCAAGATACCGCGGCCACGATCACCGTTAAAACGCCCCACCAAGGTAGTGCGAGCCATTTCGACAACGCGAATCAAGGCACCCATTGGGCGACCTTTTTGGTCTTTACCGGTACGACGAATTAAAACTTTGTCGCCGTCAAAGGCACGCTTAGCCTCTTTAGGCGGTAAGAAGATGTCATCACCACCCTTCTCTGGCTTCACAAAGGCAAAACCTTCGCGATGGCCAATCATCACACCGGTTAACTGTTTGCTTTCGTCGATTAACGAAAACTCATCGTTGCGGTTGCTTTCTAGCTGGCCGTCACGGCACATGGCCTTAAGGCGGTGTAGCAGCGCAGTTTGGGTTTCTTCGTCGTCGATCATCCACTGATGAATCAGCTCATCATGGCTAACGGGTTTGGCGAGTTGATTTAGCTGGCTAAGAATAAATGCGCGACTGGGTGTCGCTCGGCCATATTTTTTGGCCTCTTCGGCCGCGTTGGGGTCTAGGGTTTTCCAATCTATTTGCATTAATGCAGGTACCTATGTCGAGTGATATAAAACCACCAGAGCACGGCATATGAGTTTGAAAGCCTATGAATAAACCAACCTACTTACATGTGCTGCAAGCATAGGCTAAAGCACATTTAGACACGTTTATTCAAAAACTTTCATAACCACCGCGCTCGGTGGCTGTGTTAAGCCTTAAGTGTATATGAAGTACTCCGCCTTGGCGCGATTTGATGTGCATTTGCGTAGATAATTTCAGCTCACACAACGATATGAGCTTTTTATCCCCCCCTTTTGCTAAGGCAAAACTACTAAGAAACAAATATCTAGTGTACTAATGTATAAACAGCAACCAGCTATTACAACTTATTATAGTTATAAGAGGTTGTCGTACCCGTAACATAATGTGGTGTCTTTGTGAGTAGTCAGACACTTCAACTATCGAGTAAGACAAAGGAATATCTACAATGAAACTGACACCCGCTCTATTAGTCGCTGGGGCCATCGCGTCTTCACACACTTATGCTATGGAGTTTGAAGACTTCTACATTGGTGCGGCGTTAAACGCATCTGTATTTAATTACAACGACATAGAGTTCATTAACCCACGCATTAACCATATGGACTCAGGCAACGATAGCCAGACTGCTGCCTACACTAGCTTATCTATTGGAACCAAAATTCCAGATCAGCCCATTCGACTAGAACTTGAATACGGCGATGTTGGGGAGCACACATTTACGAGCTTTTGGGACCCGTTCTCTAACTACCAAAAAGTCACTGTAGAGTCACAATACTTGATGCTAAATGCACTTTACGATTACCAGTATGACCAAATTACTTTTTTTGGCGGCGCTGGGCTTGGTGTGGCGAAGAACTCAACCAAAGCAGCTCAAGAAGCTAACTCTGGCCCCGATAATACGTTTGCAGAAAATAAAGACTCTAACGTCTCATTTGCGCTAATAGCTGGGGCTGCTATTCCAGTAACTGACGATATTAACATCACGGCTGAATACAAATATCTAACACTTGGTACAGCAGACAGTGGTATCAGCGAGTTCGGCCCTCAAGACGAACATTTCAAGGGCACCCTTGCAAGCAATCAAATAACGCTAGGCGTGACCTACTCGTTCTAAGTTACCGCACTTCAAGCAGCGGAGCCATTATAAAAATGGCTCCGCTTTCTCCTCAGTGCAGCGAAAGCTGCTATTCATTAAGGACGATCGTCCTCTTCATCCTCTTCTTCTGGCGGAGGCAACAAGTCCTCTTTACAGATATTCATCATCACGAGCACGTTAGCCGCGACATAAATAGAAGAGTAAGTACCCACAAACACACCTACCAACAAGGCAAGGGCAAAGCCGTGGATCATTTCGCCACCAAATACCGCTAGAGCAATCAATACCAGTAAGGTGGTTAAAGAGGTCACCAAGGTACGGCCAAGGGTTTGGTTGATCGATTCGTTGATCACTTCAAGCGGGGTACCCACACGCATGATGCGGAAGTTTTCACGAATACGGTCAGAAACCACGATAGTGTCGTTAAGCGAGTAACCGATCACTGCAAGTACCGCTGCTAAAACCGTGAGGTCAAATTCCCACTGGAATACCGAGAAGAAGCCCAGCACGATGATGACGTCGTGTGCCAAAGCTGCTACCGAGCCCACAGAGAACTTAAACTGGAAGCGGAAGGCAACGTAGAACATGATCATTGCTAACGCGAGCAGCATGCCTAAGCCGCCTTGCTCACGTAGTTCTTCACCTACTTGTGCACCCACAAACTCGTTACGGCGCAGGGTAATGGTTTGCTCTTCACCCGCTTGCAACGCCGCTAGTACCTTATCGCCCAATGCAGGGTCGTGGTCGGCACCAAGGCGAATCAAAATATCCGTTGGCGAGCCGAAGGTTTGCACCACCACATCCTCATACCCTGCACTTGTTAGGGTATCGCGAATGTCGTTTAAGTTGGCGTCTTGTTCGTAGCCTACTTCTACCAAGCTACCGCCGGTAAAGTCGAGCCCTAACTTAAGGCCGTTGACCGCCAAAGAGCCAAGAGAAACCACCAGCAAAATTGCCGAGAAAATTACCGCAAAGCGGCGGTAAGCCATAAAGTCAAAAAACTTATCTGACATCGTTAATCACTCCATCAGATCATTAATTTGTTAATTTTGCGACCGCCGTACACTAGGTTAACCAGTGCGCGAGTCACAATAATCGCGGTAAACATCGAGGTTATAATCCCCACCGACAGGGTCACAGCAAAGCCTTTAACCGGGCCTGTACCCATCGCAAACAAGATAACCGCCGCCAATAGCGTGGTGATGTTGGCATCAAAAATGGTGGTAAAGGCGCGAGAGAAACCACTGTGAATCGCCGATTGTGCTGGCAAGCCCGCTTTGAGCTCTTCTTTTATTCGCGAGAATATGAGCACGTTGGCGTCCACCGCCATACCTACGGTTAACACGATACCGGCAATACCCGGTAGGGTTAGCGTGGCCGATAGCATCGACATCAGTGCGGTCAGCAACACTAGGTTAAGTGCCAAGGCAATGTTCGCCAACAGGCCAAACACCTTGTAGTAAACCAGCATAAAGATAAGCACCAACGCCAAGCCGATTTGTACTGAGGTGACACCCAACTTGATGTTTTCGGCACCCAAGCTTGGCCCAACGGTACGTTCCTCTACAAAGTAGATAGGCGCAGCCAGCGCACCGGCACGTAGTAGTAGCGCAAGCTCAGACGATTCACCTGCGCCATCAAGGCCAGTGATACGGAAGCTGTTACCCAATACGGCTTGAATGGTCGCCAAAGAAATAATGTTCTTTTCGACGTATGGCTTACGTGTTTCAACCACTTCGCCATTCACTTCGGTCACCAAGGTGCGGCTCTTGTGCTCTACAAACACAACAGCCATACGACGCTGAATCGCATCGCGTGTGGCACGGCTCATCAACTCGCCGCCTTGGCTGTCGAGTGAGATATTAACCTGTGGCATGCCGTTTTCGTCGTAGCCCGCTTGCGCATTAGAAACGTTGTCACCTTCGATAATTACGTCGGTTTCAAGAGTTGCTGTGCGGCCCGGCTCGCTGCGGAAGGTGTAAACCTCGCCTCGGCTGTTGCTACGGCTGTCGGCTTCTAAACGAAACTCCAAGGTCGCTGTTTTACCGATAATACGCTTAGCGGCGGCGGTATCTTGAATACCCGGCAGCTGAACAACGATACGGTTGCTACCTTGACGCTGTACCAAAGGCTCAGCCACACCGAGTTCGTTTACACGATTACGCAGGGTGGTAAGGTTTTGCTTAAGTGCATACTCTTCGATTTCTTTTTTAGCGACTTCTGTTAGGTCAACCGTAACAAAAGAGCCATCGGTGCGATCGCTGCTTTGTACTAAAAACTCTGGGTATTCGCCGCGTAAAAAGCGCTGCGCTTGATCACGGCTTTCGTCGTTAATCAGCTTAACCAACAAGCTACCGTCGTCTTGTGTAGTCACTGAACGGTAACGGATTTTTTCGGTACGCAGTTTGCGCTTAATGTCTGACGAGTAGTTCGCCATTTTTTGACCAACAGCTTGGGCCATATCCACTTCTAGCAAAAAGTGTACGCCGCCACGAAGGTCTAGGCCGAGCTTCATTGGGCCTGCGCCAATCGCAGTTAACCAATCTGGCGTGGTTGGTGCTAGGTTAAGTGCAACAACGTAGTTATCACCCAACTCGCTGCCCACCAATGCTTTTGCTTTTAGCTGGCTTTCGCTGTCTTCAAAACGAATCAGTGCATTTTTACCGTCAAGCTCAGTTGCTTTAACCGCAATGCCTTTGCTTTTTAGCTCGTCCGCTAGGTCGTTTAGTTGATTACTGTCTAGCGAGTACTGGTCACGGCTGCCCGTTACCTGTAGCGCATAGTCGTCTGGAAAGAGGTTAGGCGCTGCATAAATACCGCCTAAGATAAGAACAAAAAGAACCAATAGGTTCTTCCATAATGGGTAGCGATTGAGCATAAAAATATCCTACTCGTTAACAAAAAAACGCCACGTGTGTGGCGTTTTATTGTTGCATGTTCCTTTAGATGCTTTTTAGCGTGCCTTTAGGAAGCGCTGCAGAAACGTGGTTCTTTTGGAAGGTTAGTTCAGTACCTTCACATACTTCTAATACCACGTAGTCGTCGTTTAACTTAACAACCTTACCCAATACACCGCCAGCTGTGATGACTTCGTCGCCTTTGGCCATTTCGTTGATTAGGTTTTTGTGGTCTTTAGCGCGCTTAGCTTGTGGGCGCCACATAAAGAAGTAAAAAATTAGAGCAAAGCCTGCCAAGAAGATCAGGTTAAACAGGCCGCTGTCCATACCTGCTGGTGCTGGGTCTGCTGCAAAGGCAGGAGAAATCAAGAAGCTCATTTAGCTCACTCCAGTGTGTTATATCTAATAATTAAATGAATACTGCTTATTTATATGGAGTCTAACTCAGGCGTTTCAAGGCCACGCTTGCGATAAAACTCGTCAACAAAGGCCGACAATGTACCCTGTTCAATAGCCTGACGCAAACCAGCCATAAGGGTTTGATAATAGTGCAGGTTATGAATGGTATTTAACTGTGCGCCAAGCATTTCTTTACACTTATCGAGGTGGTGTAAGTAGGCTCGGCTAAAGTTTTGACAGGTGTAACAGTCACAGGTTGGGTCAAGCGGGCCAGTGTCGGTTTTGTGTGACGAGTTACGGATTTTAACGATACCTGTATCGGTAAATAAGTAACCGTTACGGGCGTTACGCGTTGGCATCACACAGTCAAACATATCCACCCCGCGACGAACGGCTTCAACCAAGTCTTCTGGTTTGCCCACACCCATAAGGTAACGGGGCTTATCTTCTGGCATTTTATACGCCAAATGATCCAGCACTTTAATCATTTCGTCTTTGGGCTCGCCTACCGACAAACCACCAATGGCGTAACCGTCAAAACCAATTTCGGTTAGCCCTTTAAGCGACTCATCGCGAAGCTCTGGGTACATACCACCCTGCACAATACCAAACAATGCCGACGGGCTATCGCCGTGTGCCTTTTTCGAACGCTTGGCCCAACGTAGCGACAGGCGCATCGAGTCCGCCGCTTCTTTTTCGGAGGCTGGATAAGGCGTACACTCGTCAAAGATCATCACAATGTCAGAACCCAGCTCGCGCTGAACTTCCATTGAACGCTCAGGTGTTAGCTCCACCTTGTCGCCGTTCACAGGCGACTGGAAAGTCACACCCTGCTCAGTAATTTTGCGCATTTTGCCAAGGCTAAAGACCTGAAAGCCGCCAGAGTCGGTCAAAATTGGGCCTTTCCACTGCATAAAGTCGTGTAGGTCACCGTGCTGGCGAATCACTTCAGTGCCAGGACGCAACATTAAGTGAAAGGTGTTACCCAATACAATTTGTGCCCCTGTGGCTTCAATATCGCGAGGCAAAATACCCTTCACCGTGCCGTAAGTACCCACAGGCATAAAGGCAGGTGTTTCTACGACACCGCGCGGAAACGTAAGGCGGCCGCGGCGCGCTTTACCTTCGCTCGCACTGGTCTCAAATTGCATAAAACATTTTCTGGTCATATTTACTCCGGCGCATGCGCCTTAGGTGTCAGTAGCATGGCGTCGCCATAGCTAAAGAATCGGTATTTTTCTGCGACTGCCACGCGATAGGCGTTCATGGCTTCTTCATAGCCCACAAAGGCGCTCACGAGCATAAGTAGCGTGGACTGAGGCAAGTGGAAGTTAGTGATAAGGCGGTCGACGGTTTTAAAGCGGTAGCCCGGGTAGATAAAAATATCGGTGTCGCCCATAAAGGGTTGTATCTCGCCCGACTGGCTTGCGGTTTCAAGGCAACGCACACTAGTGGTACCTACCGCAAACACTCGGCCACCGCGAGCCTTGGTCGCACGGATTTGCTCACAGACCTGCTCACTCACTTCAATGTATTCTGAGTGCATGTGGTGGTCTTCAATCTTATCGACCTTAACCGGCAAAAAGGTGCCCGCACCCACGTGTAAGGTCACAAAGGCTTTTTCGACGCCTTTGTCATCAAGCGCTTGCATAAGCGCATCGTCAAAGTGCAACCCCGCCGTGGGTGCCGCTACAGCGCCCGGCTTATTGTTGTACACCGTTTGATAGCGCTCTTTGTCTTCGCTTTGCTCTTCACGCTCCATGTAAGGAGGCAAAGGCAGGCTGCCGTATTCTTCCAGCACATCAATTAAGTGACCTTCAACCGCAAACTCAAGCTCAAACAGTCGATCTTGTCGCCCAACAACGGTTGCTTTAATTTCACCCGCCAAAATCAGCTCAGCGCCCACTTTCGGCGAACGGCTTGCGCGCAAATGTGCCAGCGCCCGAGAGGCGTCTTGCACTCGCTCAATCAACACCTCAACTTTGCCACCACTGGCTTTTTGGCCAAACAGGCGCGCGGGAATCACTCGGGTATCGTTAAATACCATCAAGTCGCCCGGCTGTACCTTGTCGATAATGTCTTTAAAGATACGATGCTCAATGGCACCGTCTTCGCCGTTAAGGCACAGAAGCCGACTTTGGCTACGTTCAGCCAAAGGAAAACGGGCGATTTGCTCATCGGGCAAGTCGAAGTCAAAGTCTGTTAATTGCATTAGCTGCCTTTGAGGTTACATAAACAACGTGAGGCTCATACATAAAAAGAGCCTAGCGCGGCGCAAGTGATTATTTTTTAAGCAAAAGATCACTCACCCCGCGAATTGGGAGGCGTATTTTACCCCAAGCACAACTTTTTTGTAATGAATTCATAAAAGAGTATTGACGGCACCAAAAACCAGCCTATAATACGGCCTCTCTTCTGAGCCAGTGTGGTGAAATTGGTAGACACGACGGATTCAAAATCCGTTGCTTTAACGAGCGTGGCGGTTCGAGTCCGCCCACTGGTACCACTTAAAATCGCAGAAGATAATTAAATCGAGCCTTCGTTGAAGCCTCGATTTTTTTGTTTTTTGGCTACCCCATTCTCGCCCTAGCGCCACTCTCTCAGTCGCCAAACAGTCGCCAAACCCTCGTTTGCTATCTACACTTCTATCACACCCTTACTCTTTGCTCATACAACACGTTTTATAAAAACCTAGGTTAAGCCGCCTTGGTTTAAATCAACAAGCGCATCTCTGTAATAGCGCATTATGGCGAGCAAAGCGTACAAGCGAGGAAAAACGCTACCTATGGGTAGTTGACCACTCGCTGCCTGCTGCTCAACTATGAGTAGAGCCATTATCATCTGAGTTTACGCCCCACAGGCTGGATTAAATACGATGCAACGAGCCATGCCCCACTGCACTAAAAAAATAGATTGGCACAAGTTTCTAAAGTCCGGGGACCGGATCTTTATTGGCTCAAATGCGGCCGTGCCAAACGCACTGATGGACAGCCTGATTGACGATGGCGTGGGCATAGATGATATCGAAGTCACTCACATTGTGACGATTGGCGACAACAAATGGGCCCGCAGGGAATATAACGACCGCTTTAAGGTCAACACGTTTTTTATCCATGGCGACACGGTACGGCAAGCCGTAGACGAAGGCCGAGCAGACTACACACCCTGCTTTTTATCCGAGATTTCAAGTCTGTTCGTTGACGATGTTATGCCCCTCGATGCGGCATTGGTGATGGTCTCGCCTCCCGACTCACTCGGCTATTGTTCGCTAGGTGTCGCTGTGGATGTCACCATGTCCGCCGCTAGGCATGCCAAATATATCATCGCGCAAATTAACCCAGAAATGCCTCGCACCAGCGGCCACTCGTTTATTCACATTAGCGAGTTCAGCGCCTGTATCGAGTCACCGCAAGCACTGCCCGAAGTGAAGATGGCCAGTGAAACTAAAATCAGCGACCGTATCGCCCAATATGTGTCGCTATTGGTGGAAGATGGCGCGACCATTCAGCTGGGGATTGGCAAAATTCCAGAGGCAGTAACCCGCTACCTACATACCCACAAAAACTTGGGCGTGCACTCCGAGATGATCAGCGACGGCATGATGGAGCTAATGCAAAAAGGGGTGATTAACAATCGCAAAAAGACCTTCCACCCAGGCAAAACCGTCACGTCTTTTGCTCTTGGCAGCACCAACCTTTACGAATTTTTAGACAATAACCCCCATGTGGAGTTTTACCCTGCTTCCTACATCAATAAGCCCACTAACGTCGCTAAAAACGACAACATGGTGTCGATTAACAGTGCGCTGCAAATTGACCTAAGCGGTCAGGTCGTCGCTGATTCTATTGGCTACGATTTTTACAGTGGCATTGGTGGGCAGGTGGACTTTATTGATGGCACCTCTAAAAGCAAAAACGGCAAGTCGATTATTGCCCTACCTTCCACGGCAAAAGACGGCGAGATCTCCCGTATTGTGCCCCACTTAAGCGAAGGCTCAGGCGTGGTGACCTCAAGGGGTAACGTGCAGTATGTGGTGACCGAGTTTGGTATTGCCTACTTAAAGGGCAAAAGCGTGCGCGAAAGGGCGCTGGAGCTTATTCGCGTCGCTAACCCCAAGTTCCGAGAAGAGCTGTTGCGTAACATTCGTCGCTATTACTGGGTGCCGGACTATCAAAAACACTTCCCCACCGATGTGGCAGAGTTTGGTGATGTGCAAATCAAACCCGTCCATATTGATGGTCAAAAGTTCTACTTGCGCCCGCTTAACCCATCGGACGAACGACGCTTGCAGGAGTTTTTCTATTCGCATACCAAAGAAACCATTCATATGCGATACAACTACATTCCTCAGTCCATGACTCGCGAGAAGTCCTGCGACCTTGTCAGCGTCGACCAAACCAAAGACATCGCACTGACCATTGTGGTGCAAGAAGGCGCAAAAATTCGCATTGAAGCCGTAGGCCGTTATTACCTCTACGAACAAGCACAAGCGTGCGAGGTAGCCTTTGTAACCCGCGAAACACACCAAGGCAAAGGTATGGCCAAGCGCCTTTTGGTCGAAATGGTACGCATTGCTCAGCTGCGAGGACTCAAAAAAGTCTTTGCGATCGTTAAGCGTAACAACAAAGCCATGATCGCAGTCTTTGAAAGCAACGGATTTTCACGCGTCGCGGGTGACGAGCCAGACGAGATAGAGCTCGTCAAAGATTTAACTAAAGAACCATTGGAAAAGGTCAGTTAAGGCTCTACATTTGAGCCTTAATCAACCTAGCATAGGTAGATGCAATGACGGTAACCATCGTAGGCAACCACAGATGCCTACTGCACGACATTGGTAACGAACACCCAGAAACACCTGCTCGGCTGCACCAAATTAACGACCAAATGATTTCCTCCGGTCTTGAATATGTGTTGCGCTTTGCAGACTCTCAGCCTATCGACCGAGACTTAATCACCCTCGCTCACGATAAAGCCTTTGTGGACAACGTCTTCGAAAAAGCCCCTACAGAAAAAGGCGAGCGGACTTGGATCGATGAAGACACCATTTTTATGGACAAAAGCTTAGATGCCGCCTTGTATGCGGCAGGCGCTGTTGTTGATGCCGTTAACTTGGTAATGGAAGAAAAAACCACTAGCGCCTTTTGTTCGGTAAGGCCGCCGGGCCATCACGCCAAAAAAGCCTCCTCTGCGGGTTTTTGTGTGTTTAACAATGTGGCCATTGGCGCTAAGTACGCACTCGAAAAGCTTAACCTAAAACGCGTTGCGATTATCGACTTTGATGTACACCACGGCGACGGTACCCAAGACATAGTACTTGATGACGAGCGCATTATGTTTTGCTCCTCGTTTCAGCACCCCTACTACCCCTTCTGTGGTGACGAAGAAGCACGCTCCGATATTGTGAACGTGCCACTGCCTGCTGGCACCAAGGGCAAAGAATACCGTGAGCTGGTGAGCCATTGGTTTACCCGTTTGGACGAGTTTAAGCCCGAGCTCATCTTTATCTCGGCTGGCTTTGACGCCCACGCAGAGGACGATATGGGTTACGTCATGCTTACCGAGAGTGACTACATTTGGCTGACCAAAGAGATTAAAAAAATTGCCGACAAACACTGCGCAGGAAAAATCGTCTCAGTGCTTGAGGGAGGCTATGCATTAAGCGCCTTGGGCCGAAGCGTGGTCGCGCACGTCAAAGCATTAACAGGCTAAGCGCTCGACTACCCCTGCACTACACACCCAAAGCACAGCGACGCCGATGCTATAAAGATTCCAATACTAATTCAGCTTAGCGGGAAGCACGAGGCATGCCCACTTGCCACCAAATACACGTATCAAATTGTTTACCCTCCTCCATCACAGAACGCTTGCCTTGACCTCTAGGAGCTAGCAACCCTTCTCCACTAAAAAAGCCCCATAAAGCTTTTATAAAACAATGAAGCTAACAGCCAATTATTTTAACGCAATCAAAATTGCCAAAAAAACAAGTTGACAATTAATGATTCAATCAACATTATCAAACAAGCTTTTTAAGCAACAAAAGTTGCTAAAACAAAAAAGCTGCATCAAACAGCGCAAGAAGCATCACTTTCTCAGGAAACTGATGTTAACCCTGTTTTAGAGCCAATCTTAGTAAAAGAAAGGTTTTAAAGTGGACCTACAATTTAATTGCTTGAGGATAAAAATAATGAATCTCAGAAAGCTTGCAACCGCAGCCATCGTTGCTACATCAATGGCCACTGCTTCTGCCACCGCTCTAGCCAAAGACTACCGCTTCGTGATGGTATCCCACATTGGCTCTAACGATGCCAACATGGGGTGGCTAACCGAATCACTGGCGACCTTTGAAGAGAAATACCCTAACGTCTCAACTGAATATATTTCCACCAATAATTACTCAGTCCAAGAGCACGTTCGCCTACTAGAGCAAGCCATTTCAACCCGCCCTGACGGCATTGCCGTTCCCATTGTAAGTGCAGACGCATTTGAAGGCCCGTTAAGAAAGGCGATCGACGCAGGCATCCCTGTCGTAGCATTTAACATTCCGGATCCACGCTCTGACGAAGAGCGCATTCCTTATCTGACCTACGTTGGCGGCGACGAGTACTTAACAGGCAAGCACCTCGGTCAGTATGCCCTAAAGCAAGCAGCGGATGGCAAAATCCCATCTCCTAAACGCGTCGTTTGTGCCATTCATGATGCTGCGCACGCTGGGCTAAAAGCTCGTTGTAAAGGCATGATGGATGTGATGACAGCGGCAGGTGCAAAATTTGATGAACTGTTCATCGGCGCGGAGCCTGCAACAGCACGAAACACTCTGCAGTCATACCTATCAGCTAACAAAGACACCAACGTAATCTTTACTGTTGCTGGCTGGTCTTCTCCTTGGGCTTACAGTGTTGCTAGCGATATGGGTCTATCACCAGACGTGGACAACAAAGGTGTTACTGTTCTCACTGTCGATGAGGCGCCTGTTTCGATTGAGGGTATCCGCCAAGGCAAACTACTTGCCGCAAACAGCCAAGGCTTCTGGCTACAAGGCTATGCGCCCATGGAGTGGTTATACTGGAATCATGAACTCGGCTATGAGCCAAAGTCAGATATCCTTACTGGCCCAGTCATCATTAACCAAGAAAATGCCGACAAGTGGGCGAAACTTGTACGCAGCGTCTTCGGTGATGAGGAATACGACAAACAGGTCACCTGGTAATTAATAAAGCCTGCCAACAAGTAGCGCACACCACGGTGCGTAACAAAAGAGCCAGCAGGTAACTATGCCGGCTCTTTCTTAAATTTCAGCTCTTAAGCTCAACTCACCCACAAGACAAGTATATGAAGAACTATCTTATTCGAAGCCAAGGTTTCGGGGCGGCTATTGGCGTCACCGTAATGCTTGTAGCTTTCACAGTTTTAGATGCGGATGGATGGTGGACTACTAGTACACAGTCTAATGTCATTCACTTCACCGCTATCCTAGGCTTCTTAGCCATGGGTCAAGCTTTAGTCATTATAGCGAAAGAAATCGACCTCTCTGTCGGCTCTGTTTATGGTTTAACGGGTGTTGGTTTCATCACGCTCGAGCCAAGTTTAGGCGTAAGCGGGTCACTAATAGCCGCGCTTGTAATTGCAGCAAGCATCGGTTTACTACAGGGCCTCGCCGTCGTTCGATGGAAGCTACCGTCAATGATTGTCACCCTCGGGGGACTTTTCGCGATCCGCGGTGCTGTATACGTATGGACCGGCGGCTCAGTTAGCAACTTTTCTCAAGAAGCCCGTGACCATTCCGTGACCAAGCTAATGGGTGGCGAGGTATTTGGAATTGAAGCCGCTATCTTCTGGCTCATATTAATCGCAGCCGTACTAAATTTTGTTCTATGGGGCACCCGCTATGGCAACAACCTGCTTGCGACTGGCGGCAGCGCAGCAAGTGCTGAATCACGAGGTATTCGTACTGATATTGTAAAAATTATAGCCTTTGTACTTTGCTCTGTATTGTCTGGCTTCGCCGGAATTCTCACTCTTTGCGATCAACCACAAACGCACGTTTCGATCGGAGACTTGATGGAGCTAGAGGCCATTTCGGCGGCTGTCATTGGTGGCTGCTTATTAACAGGAGGCAGAGGCTCTCTCATTGGTGCCATTTTAGGCGCATTCATTGTTGTTAGCTTTCGTTACGAGCTCATTGCACTGGGAGCACCATCCTCTTGGTACATCAGCTTTGTTGGATTAGTTCTTATTGTCGCCGTCATATCAAACCAAAAGCTCGCTCGCGTTTTAGGCCACACCTCATAAAATTGGAGATAGAAATGTCAACACAACCCCCTCTTATTCAGGTAAAAAATATTGACCTTCACTTTGGGGCATTCCATGCACTTAAAGACGTCTCTGTCGAGTTTAATGCAGGAGAGCTTATCGGCCTTGTAGGTGATAATGGAGCAGGCAAAACGACACTGATTCGCGTTCTTTGCGGCATTCATACTCCCACAAACGGCGAGGTTTATTTCGATGGTGAGCTTATTAAAAAATTTCACCCTAAACTAGCAATAGACCAAGGAATAGAAACTATTCAACAGTCTGTTGGTTTATGCGATAACTTATCAATCGCACGTAACTTCTACCTTGGGCGAGAGCCAGTCAAACGCTTTATGGGAATTCCGGTCCTAGACTTTAAAAAAATGAAAGACATGTCTACTCGTGTCATCCGCGAGTTTGGGTTGCGAGATAATGTATCGGCTGATGACGAGGTCGAAAAATTATCGGGTGGTGAGCGCCAATCTGTAAAAATTGGGCGAGCCGTCGAGTTTAAAAACCGCGTAGTTATTATGGATGAGCCAACTAACCACCTCTCAGTTCGTGAACGCGAACATGTAAATGAACTAGCCGTCCAACTTAAAGAACAAGGCTTATTAGTCATTTATATTACTCACGACATCTTCCAGGTTCATAAATTAGCAGACCGAGTGGTTATTATGGAAAATGGCGAAAAAGTCGCCGATGCACGAACTGACGAGATGACTGCTGAAGAGTTGGAAGAAGTCATTCGCCAAGGCGGCCGACAAGTTGAAGAGCGGGGGGCTTTATAAAATGTTTAGCCAGACGCTTAAGCCCATTGCAAGAAAACACAACGAGGCTGGAATAATACTCATTACAGGGCTGTGCATTCTATTTTTTGCGCTAACTTCTGATGGCCGCTGGGCCAATATGTATAACATCGCCACGATATTACAAGTTACAGCCACGTTAGGTTTGATGACTATCGGAGCGGCTATTGTTATCGGTACAGGTGAAATTGATATTTCAATAGGTTCAATCTTTGGAATGGGCTCAATCACTTATCTCTGGTTAGCTTTGCGAGTCGACCCTGCACTAGCCGCCATCGCAGCAACCATGGTAGGAGTAGCAATTGGTTTTGTTAACGGTTACTTGATTACAAAAACCAATACGCCTTCATTAATAATAACCTTGGGCACCCTTATGATTTTTCGTGGTATCGCGATTGCCTTGACTGACGGCTTCTCATTCTCGATCCCATATAAACTTAGAAGTGGAGAATCATTCAGCGCTCTTGGTGGTGGTGAAATTCTTGGCTTTAATACAGCGATAGTTTGGCTTGTACTCGGTTTAGCTGTACTGACGTTCGTACTTAAAGCGACACCCTTGGGCAATAGACTCCTTGCTACAGGAGGCTCTTCACCTAGCGCTTATTCCCGAGGTATTCGTGTAGATCGAATTAAACTCATTGCTTTCGTCATAAGCGGTGCACTAGCCGCATTTGCAGGCTCATTGGAAGCCGGCAAACTTGGGTTTGCTGATGGCTCAATGGGACGCCTAATGGAACTCCAGGCTATTGCAGCATGTGTTTTAGGGGGCTGCCTATTAGCAGGTGGGCGCATATCGCTTATCGGTGCTGTGCTTGGTGCCTTTGTTTTATCCTGCATCCAATCCTATTTGGTAGTTATGAGCATCAAACCACAGTGGTTTATGTTACTACTGGGCGTAATTGTGGTGCTCGCTGCATACGGAGATAAGCAGTTACGGAATTGGGCATATCGCCCATAGAATGCATGAGTAAACGAAGCCCTGAGCTCATCAGTCGATGAGCTCTTTGTTACTCTTTCCTTTGGGAATATTACTTACATTAATTGATCCGTCTTAGCTTAGCCTGTCGTTTAAACCCCAATATCGTTACAATATTGCAAAACTGAAGTAATTAGTTGAGTAATATGACGAAACAAACCGGAAACACACCCAAAGCCAAGTGCGACATTGGCTTTATCGGCTTAGGCGTTATGGGCGCTAACCTCACCCTCAACCTTGCCGACCACGGTTACTCTGTAGCCTGCTTTGACCTTGACACCTCTAAAACCCAAGCCATTTTACAAAAAGACCAAGCCGAGCGTGGCGACCAACCTGCTCGCCTTGCAGGCTGCGATTCGTTAACTGATTTACTCAGCAACATCTGCGCGCCTCACATCATTATGCTTTCGGTACCCGCTGGCGAACCCGTCGACGACGTATGTGCGCAGCTGATTGAAGCAGGCCTTCCTAGCGACAGCATCGTGATCGACACAGGTAATAGCCTGTGGACAGACTCAGTGGAACGCGAAGCTCGCTTGAGCAAAGACCTTATTTTCTTCTCTACCGCCGTGTCGGGTGGCGAAGTGGGCGCACGCTTTGGGCCATCGCTAATGCCCGCAGGCAACGCCGATGCGTGGGCCCGCATTGAGCCAGTATTAAACGCCATTGCCGCAAAAGTTGACCCAGAAACTGGTCTACCGTTGGAGTCGTTTGAGCCGGGCAACCCCGTAACCGAGGGTGAGCCTTGTGTGACCTACATTGGCCCTGCAGGCGCGGGCCACTATGTAAAAATGGTACACAACGGTATTGAATATGCCGACATGCAGCTTATTTGCGAAGCCTACCACGCCATGCGCAGCACCCTTGAGATGACACCGGCCGAAATCGCCGATGTCTTTAGCGAGTGGAACAAAGGCAAGCTCAACAGCTACCTTATGGAAATTAGCGCTGAAGTTCTCGCGCAGACCGACGCCAACACTGGCGCCCCCCTCGTGGATATGATTTTGGATCGCGCAGGCCAAAAAGGCACAGGCTTATGGACCGCCGTTGGCGCACTTGAGCTAGGTAGCCCCGCTCAAACCATCGCCTCAGCCGTGTTTGCACGTAGCTTATCGGCCCTTAAAGACGAGCGCCTAGTGGCGAGCCAACAGCTTTCTGGCCCAGAGGCACCGCAAGTGACCAAAGCAGAAAAAGCCGTTGCCATTAGCCAACTAGAACAAGCGCTTTACTGCTCTAAAATTTGTGCCTACGCCCAAGGTTTTCAGTTGATGGCGACGGCTTCCAACACCCATAACTGGAAGTTAAACTTCGCCGAAATTGCAAAAATCTGGCGAGCGGGCTGCATCATTCGCGCGGTATTTTTACAGTCGATTACCGATGCATTCGAAAAGGACAGCCAGTTAAGCAACCTATTGCTTGACCCGTTCTTTAACGAACAAATCGCCGAATACCAAAGTGACTGGCGACAAGCCATCGCCAAAGCGACCTTAGCGGGCGTACCTTGCCCAGCGATGATGTCGGCACTGAGCTACTACGACAGCTACCGCACTGAGGTATTGCCTGCCAACCTATTACAAGGCCAGCGCGATTACTTTGGCGCACACACCTATCAGCGCGTGGATAAGCCCGTGGATGAGGCTTATCACACTCAGTGGAGTACGCAGGGCAGACCTGAAGTTAAAGTTTAAAGCAAAAAAGCCCTTAACCGACTGAGAGAACGGTTAAGGGCAAAGAGTGGTGTTTCGAGGATATGAAGAATGAAATTAAGCTTACGCTGTAATCTCACTCACGTTGACAACACGCTTTTCACGGAGTGATAAGTATGCCGCCTCAGCTAAAATCAACGCCTTACGACCGTCTTCGAAGCCCACCTCTGGCGGACGATTATTTTCAACCGCATCTACAAACGCATCAATTGATGCCATAAACGCTTCGTTATAACGCTCTAAGAAGAAGAACTGATAAGGTTCAGAAACCTCAACAGCTTTAGCTGAATACTTTTTAACTTCGTGCGGCTTACGGTTATCAGAAATAACCATGCCTTGGGTACCCATCAGCTCCACACGCTGATCATACCCATACACTGCAGCACGAGAGTTATTGATATGACACTGCTTACCCGACGCAGTCGTCATGATCACCATCGCTGTATCAATCTCGTTAAGCTCTTCGCCTAGTTCAGGGTCAATCAGCGCACTAGCAATGGCATATACCTCTACCGGCTCTTCTCCCAACATAAAGCGAGCAAGATCAAAGTCATGGATGGTCATGTCACGAAATAACCCGCCTGCAGCCTTAAGGTAATCAACCGGTGGCAGCGCGGGGTCACGTGATGTAATGATCACTTGATGTAAGTCGCCAATTTCACCGGCGTTTTTTGCTGCACAAGCATTTCGATGGCCTGGGTCAAAACGACGATTAAAGCCCAGTTGAATGAACGCATCTTTACCTTCAATTCTGCGTTTACATTCTTCAACTCGCGCAAGGTCAAGGTCGATAGGCTTTTCACACAACACAGGCTTCCCTGCGGCAGCCGCCATTTCAATGTAGTCAGCATGTGTTGGAGTCGCTGTTGCCACTAGCACTGCGTCAACGTTCGGGTCGGCAAAAACCGACTCTGCGGACTCAGCCACAGCCACACCTAAACGCTCGGCAACAGATTCTGCTGCGGGGGCATATACATCAAATACAGATACGAGTGTCGACTTTGGATGACGGTGAACATTATCGGCATGCATTTGCCCAATTCGGCCACAGCCAAGTACTGCAATTTTAAGCATTTGGAACCTCAGTTATTTTTAATGTTTTAGGTAGCTTCTAAACAGAAAGCTTTAGCTAAGTGCCTGTGTATTAACAACAAGCTCAGGTGCAATGGACTGATCTAAAAATTTTAGAGCGTTGTCAATTGAAGCAAGCGCCATACGCTCACTACATTCGTTTGTTAAGCCTGCAATATGGGGTGAAAACACTACATTTTCAAAGGCAAACAGCGGTGACGCCTCTAAAGGCGGCTCAGCTTCTAATACATCAACGCCAGCCGCCCGAACTAAGCCAGATTTGAGAGCTTCAGCCAGGCTAGACTCACAAACAACACCGCCACGCGCCGTATTCGAAATGACTACGCCAGGCTTCAGCCACTCAAACTCAGGCGCACCCAAAAAAGGCTTATCTCCCTTGGGAACGTGTAGTGAAATAAAGTCAGCCCAGCCAAGTGCCTCTTTCAAATCACTCACGGGCTTCACATCCCCTTCCGGCCAGCCAAGTTTTTCTAGGTAAGGGTCATACGCTGAGACTGTCATGCCAAACCCAAGTGCCATTTTTGCTAAATGACGACCAATACGACCATAGCCAACAATTAACAAGTTTTTGCCAAAAACCTCTGCTTGGTTTAACTGGTTACGCCAACCCCAGTCGCCAATATTTCTCACACTTGAATCAGCACGTACTGCAAACTTTGCAGCGCTCAATAGCTGAGTCATTGCGTGCTCTGCTACTGAACGACTATTAACATCCCCCACAATCGTCAAGGCAATCTTGCGCTCATTTAATGCCGCTAGGTCAACACTGTCGTAACCAACACCATGACGCGACACGACTTTTAGGTTTTTAGCCTTGCTAATTGTGTCCGCGCTTAAAGGCTGAGTGCGAATAACTAAGGCATCCGCATCCTCGATGTAGGGTGCATATGACTCCTCAGAGACTTCTTCGACATAGGTGACTTTCACGCCATCTACCTTCAACTGCTCAAGCATCTCTTCACCGGCAGGGTGGAGCTTTCCTGCAACTAATAAATGCGTCATTAGTAGCCACCTCCCTGCTCAGTCGTAGTCTCGAGCACCTGCTCGCTCATCAATCCACGCCATGTGGATACCGTACTTGACGCAGCTGCAGCTAAGAGACGGCTGTCCCCCGAGACAGTAGTCATATTAAAGCCCCAGCCAACTGCCTTCGCAGCATATTCAGGGGTACCACAGTGCAAGCAAGCAAACTTATCGTACTTTTTGCAAACCGCCACTATGCGCTGAATAAGCTCTATCATCACCTCTTCTTCGCGGTCAAAACCAGGAGGAAGGCGCCCTTCTTGTGTTCCAAGGGTGAGGTCTGCTGGGCCAACATAAATTCCATCCACACCCTCAGTTGCCACAATTTCTTCAAGATTTTCAACACCTGATGGCGTCTCGATCATTGCCAGCGCCAAAACATGCTCATTCGCTTGAATGCCGTAACCAGGCATTGCAACAGCTGCACGAGTAGGGCCAAAACTACGCTGACCAATCGGCGGGTACTTAACGTAGGAGACAAACTCTTGAGCATCCTCCTTATTGTTAATCATCGGGCAGATAATACCCATAGCACCCGCATCCAGTGTTTTCATGATGGCGGCAGCATCAAGCCAAGGCACCCGCGCCATAGGAAAAACACCCGACGCCCTCATTGCTTGTAGCATCGGTAGCGCAGAAGAGTAATCTAAGGCACCGTGTTGAATATCGATAGTGACCGAGTCATAGCCTTGAGCAGACATAATTTCAGCCGTAAAAGGGTTGCCGATCGAAAGCCACCCATTGATGGTTGCTTGGCCGCTTTCCCATTTATTTTTAATATGATTTGGATGCATGATAAGCCCCTTAAAATACGATTTGCGCCAGTTTGGTGTCTAAAAAGTCTTCCATTGACTCCGTCCCACCTTCGCGCCCCATCCCAGAAAAGTTAGTACCGCCAAACGGCGCTTCTGCGGCAGCAAGCGCATAGCTATTGATGCCGACCATTCCTGCTTTGAGAGTCGATACCGCTTTTCGAGCACGCTCCGGAGACTGCGTAAACGCATAAGCTGACAGCCCCATTTCGGATGCATTTGCTCGTGCAAGTACTTCATCCTCGTCTTTAAAGCGTGTGATAGCCGCAATCGGGCCAAAGTTTTCTTCAGCGAATACCTTCATATCGTCTGAGACATTGACCAATACCGTAGGCTCATAAAAATGTCCTGACTCGAAGGCATCACTCGGCTTACCACCCGCAGCTACAGTGGCACCAGAGGCAACTGCATCTTGCACAATGGAGTGAATCTCATCTAAGCGACCACCGTTAATCAAAGGCCCCATTGTCACTGACGGGTCTAGACCATCACCAAGTTTGATGCCGTTAACACGGGCTACAAAGCCCTCAACAAACGCGTCATAAATATCTTCATGAACGAAAAAGCGGTCTGGCGTAACACAAACTTGGCCACTGTTAGCAAACTTAGTTGCAACACTTAGGTCTAAGGTTTCTTCAAGTTTGGCATCATCAAAAATAATGGCAGGAGCATTACCGCCCAGTTCCATTGAAACTTTTTTAACCGTTTCAGCTGCATCTCGAATCATTTGCTGACCGATGCGGGTCGAGCCAGTTAAAGACACTTTGCGAACACGCGGGTCAGCCATAATTTCGTCATAGGTATTTGCGGTAGAGCCAACCACTAGGTTAACCGCCCCTTTAGGTAAGCCCGCTGCGTTTAAACAGTCCACCATCACCATCGCAACACCCGGTGTTTGCGAAGAAGGACGTAAAACCACTGAGCAGCCTGCAGCCAGTGCCGGTGCAAGCTTTCGTGCAGGTAGCGCCGCTGGGAAGTTCCACGCGGTAAACGCACCAACCACACCGACTGCCTCTCGCGTCACTTCAAACTGGCCGCCAGGCACACGGGACTGAACAACACGACCGTAAATACGGCGAGCTTCTTCTGCATGCCAACGAAACTGTTCTGTCGCCAACACCCACTCACGAGTGGCTTGCGCAATCGGCTTACCCGTCTCTGTTGCTATCATTACCGCTGCTTCCTCTGCGCGGTTGGCCATTTCATCGGCTACTTTATGCAATACATCTGCACGCCCCCAGCCTCCCATCGCCTTTAACGATGCAAGTGCCCGCGTTGCCGCATCCAGTGCTTGCTGGGTGTGAGATTTAGTTGCTGCCGCCGCCTGTCCTACTACCGCGGACGACACCGGAGAGTGAACGCTAATTGCATCCTCTGACGTGAGCCACTGCCCATCAATAAACAGCCCGTATTTTTCGTACATGCCTGGCTTGCCTCTTATGTGTGATATGCCGCTGTAAACGACATTTTTTTATTTTCTTGAAAATCTATAATGCAATTTTTGTTGCAAAGTAGTATTTTTGTCAATATAAATTTACAAATAAACATAACAAACAACTTTCAGGAGACCTCTCCATGAGCGCTAACACCGTTCGACTCACCATGGCTCAAGCGCTTGTTCGCTATCTGTGCAACCAATACACCCTCGTCGATGGCGAAAAGGTAAAACTCTTTCCTGGCGTCTTTGGTATTTTTGGACACGGCAACGTAACTTGCCTCTCTGAAGCGCTCGAAGCCGTGAAAGATGAGCTGCCAACATGGCGTGGACAAAACGAGCAGTCCATGGCGCTCGCTGGCATCGGATACGCTAAAGCTAAACGCCGCCAACAAATTATGGTGGCGACCTCGTCTATCGGCCCCGGTGCACTCAACATGGTAACGGC
>JBMYSW010000022.1:0-59785 GCA_049603715.1 Pontibacterium sp.
TGGTTTCACCCTAAGCATAGCTTAGGGGTGAGGCGGACCATCTCATTAAGCCCCCTGATAAACTTTTCCTTCAAAGTCTACCAGGGGGCTTTTTTCGTTCTTGCCTTATCGTCTGTTAACCTCTTTAGGCACCATATGGCTGGATAAGCCTGTGACTAAACAAGCCTAGAAGATATCCTTCGGCGGCTCATTCTCTCGTGCAATCTCTTCAGGTGATGTGGCTTGTAAGCGTTTTAACAACTCGTTGTCATCTCCTTTCTGGATAATGATTTCGACACGGCGGTTGCGAGCGCGAGATGACCTTGTTTCGTTAGAAGCAATGGGCTTAGTGTCGGCATAGCCTAGAATCCTAAAGCGACGCTGATCTATTCGAGGATCTCCGAATAGCTCATGTGCCACAGCAAGGGCACGCGCTGTGGATAAGTCCCAATTCGATTCAAACCGGCGGCCACTGTAGGGAATATCGTCGGTATGCCCCTCAATCGCCACATTGCCACGAACACCCAGCAACATATCGCGAATCTTAGCCAATACCGGAATAGCCTCAAACTTAAGCTCAGCACGGCCAGAGTCGAAAGAGCCCTGCTCTTTCAAGCGTACAATGATTTTGCGGCCTTCAGTTTCCACCTCAACCGAACCTTGACCAATTTCTTTCGCAAGGGCGGCTGCAAACTCAACCGCTTCTTGCTCGGCCTCTTTTTGTTGCTCTTCTTGTTCTTTATTCAGATCTTCGTTTTGCTGCTTTTCCTGAATATCCGCCTCACCTTCTTCTGACCGTATATCCAAGGTATTCATGTCGTTATTAACCGTCATCTGACGCACTTCGTTCAGAGGCGTAGGTTCTGGGCGCCCAGGGCTAAACTCTTGAGCAATAATCGATGTACCTTTAGGGATATCCTCTACCTTAATTTGGTTTTGTACACCAAAGGCTTCTCGCATCGAGCCCGCTAGCTGCTTGAACTTCAATACGTCCATCTCTGAGAACGACAGCAGCAGTACGAAGAAACACATGAGCAGGGACATCAAGTCCGCAAAGGTTGCTAGCCACCCCGGTAGCCCCGCGGGGCAGGGGGGACATTCTTGTTCAGCATCATCACTCATCATCTATCTCCCAAGCGTTAGTCTTTAGCGACGCGCTTTTTCTCTGGCAAATAGTTATTGAGCAGCTGCTCGATAACGCGAGGGTTTTGGCCTGCTTGAATCGCTAGCAAACCGTCCGTGATTAGGGTTTGGTTGAGGGCTTCTTCGTCTTTTCGAAGCGTTAGCTTATCAGCAACAGGCAACACCACCATTGTGGCCAACATTGCACCATATAGCGTGGTTAAAAGTGCCACAGCCATCGCTGGACCAATTGACTTGGGGTCAGACATGTTAGACAGCATTTGTACCAAACCAATCAAGGTACCAATCATACCCATCGCTGGCGCAACATCTCCCATCGCCTTAAAAATGGTAATACCCAACTCATGACGATCGGCAGCCAACTTCGCCTCTTTGTTCAGCATGGAGCGAACCACATCAGGGTCGTGACCATCAACCAAAAGCTGAATGCCACGCTGCATAAAGTCAGAGCTTACGGTTTTATCCTCTAACGATAATAAACCGCCTTTACGAGCAGCATCTGCTAACTCGACTGTTTCAGAAATGACGGTCTGCGCATCAACAGACTTGAACATGAACGCTTTAGCAAAAATTCCACCTGCGCCCAAAAAGCCACCCAAGGTGTACTTCATCATCACTACAAACAGCGTACCCACAACTACGATTAGGATTGAAGGCACGTTTATAAAAACGCCGACATCACCGCCCATAACCATGGAAGCGACGACGAGACCAAATGCACCGATTAAACCAACGAGCGTTGCTATATCCACTCTTCTTCTCTCCGCTTACGCATTCGCGTGTGCTCAATACAATCTATGTTGAAAGCATAGCAAAAAAATACAACATCCCGGTTAAACAATCGTTTAGACCATAATTTAACCAGCCCAGTCGCTAAAGTCCTTCAGCGATCTCCTCTTAAACATACAGCATAGTAGAACGCGGTTTATTTATAAGGGATTTGCACTGATAATAATGTGAATTAAATTAATCGGCTCAAACGAGCGCATCTTGAGCCTAAATTTATAAACAGGCCGACTAAAGGGGTAGATAAATGGTCAGAAAGAAGAAGCCCGCCGACTTTGAAGAAGCGGTTCAGCAGCTCGAAGGCTTAGTAGAAACCCTAGAAAAAGGCGACCTTCCGTTAGACGCAGCCCTAAAAGCGTTTGAAGAAGGCGTACAACTTACGAGCCACTGCCAAAAGATTTTGACCGAGGCAGAGCAAAAAGTTCAGCTCCTTACCGAGCAAAACGGCGAACTCACCAGCACCTCCTTCGAGCCCACGGAGCCGGTATGACAAACCTCAGCGAGACATTAGGCAGCTATCAGCAACGATTAACCCAAGCCTTTGATGCTCAACTGACACACACCACACTTGAGCCCACCCTAGGTGAGGCAATGAAGTATGGTGTGCTAAATGGCGGTAAACGCATACGACCAGCGCTGGTGTACATGGTTAATCAGCTTTTAGGCGGCAACTTAAACCATGCTGACCCCGCTGCGGTAGCGATTGAATGCTTGCACAGCTACTCCCTCGTGCACGACGACCTACCGGCCATGGACGATGATGACCTACGTCGCGGCAAGCCTACTTGCCACATTAAATTTGATGAAGCTACCGCCATTTTAGCAGGTGATGGTTTGCTGACCTTCGCCTTCGAGCTGCTTACTCAAGGTGAGTTAAGCGCCGAACAAAAAGTCGCCATGGTGGCGACATTGGCAAAATCAGCAGGCCCTTACGGTATGGTGGGCGGCCAAGCATTTGATTTGGCCCATGTGGATAAGCCGCTCACACTGGTGCAGCTAGAAGCCATGCACAACCATAAAACGGGTGAACTTATTCTGGCCGCGATTGAGCTAGGCGCCATCTCTGCCAACGCCACAGCCGATGATAAAAAAGCACTGGCCGAATACGGTGCCGCTATTGGTTTGGCCTTTCAGGTACAAGACGACATCCTTGATATCGAAGGCAGCACCGAAGAGCTAGGCAAGCCACAAGGCTCCGACTTAGCTGCACACAAGCCCACTTACCCGTCATTGCTGGGTTTAGATGGCGCAAAAGAAAAGCTAAACCTTCTACATCAACAAGCCGTAAAAAGCCTAGAACCTTTTGGCGAGGCCGCTGCGCCCCTTATTGCCCTTGCTGACTTTATTGTGACACGCACCCATTAATGACCCTAAACCTATCGCCCAATCGCCCCGACACCCCGCTACTCGACACCGTTAACGCACCGAGTGACTTAAGGGGGCTCTCACTCGAGCAGCAAGTGCAACTTGCCTACGAGTTACGCGCTTATTTGCTGTACAGCGTGCAGCAAACCGGTGGCCACTTGGGCGCAGGTTTGGGTGTGGTTGAGCTAACTATTGCCTTACACAGTCAGCTAGATGCGCCCAACGACAACCTAATTTGGGACGTAGGCCACCAAGCCTACCCTCACAAAATCCTTACTGGCCGTCGCGAGCAGATGCTGAGCATGCGAAAGCAAAATGGTTTAGCGCCCTTCCCTGCTCGCAAAGAAAGCGAATACGACGCCTTTGGCACAGGTCACTCCAGCACCTCCATTTCGGCAGCGTTGGGTGTCGCCCTGGCTAATCAACTGCAAGGCCTGCCTTATCGCAGCGTTGCCGTGATTGGCGATGGCGCCATGACAGCAGGTATGGCCTTTGAGGCACTGACCCATGCAGCCCATACACGGGCCAATATGCTTGTGGTGTTAAACGACAACGAAATGTCGATTTCCGAAAACGTGGGCGGCCTTGCCACCTATTTGGCACAAAACAGCCCCAGCGTAACAACCTTGCCACTGTCGGACCAAACCACCGGCGATATTTTCACATCATTGGGCCTAAACTATGTTGGCCCTATTGATGGCCATAACCTCGCCGACTTAAACGCAGCCATCGGCCACAGCCTAAGCCAACAGGGCCCCACGCTATTACACGTGCGTACTCGCAAAGGCAAAGGACTAAAAGAAGCAGAAGCCGACCCCATCGGCTACCACGCCATTGCCAAAACACTGGGCAGCAGCGCACCGGCGACTAATAAAAAGCCGACGTACGCAAATGTGTTTGGTCAATGGGCATGCAAAGCTGCGGCAAGCAATGATCAACTCGTTGCCATTACACCTGCCATGCGCGAAGGCTCTGACCTTGTTGCTTTTTCGAAACAATTTTCGGCTCGTTATTTTGATGTCGCCATTGCCGAGCAGCACGCCGTTACACTCGCCGCAGGCATGGCCACACGCGGGCTAAAACCGGTTGTTGCCATTTACTCTACCTTTTTACAACGCGGCTACGACCAGCTAATCCACGACGTGGTATTACAAGACTTACCGGTTTTGTTTGCCATCGATCGCGCTGGCTTAGTAGGCGAAGACGGCCCAACTCACCACGGCTGTTTTGATATTAGCTACATGGCGTGCTTGCCTAACTTAAGTATTCTAGCGCCTGCCAATGCTCAGTCGCTCACTCAAATGCTCGACTTAGGCCTTGCACAAAGCAGCCCAGTAGCCGTGCGTTACCCTCGCGGTGAAGCGGCCGACGACGCTACCTGCCCTGCAGTCGTTTGGGGCAAAAGTGCCACCTTGCGCCAAGGTAACAGGGTTGCCATTCTCAACTTTGGGCCACTGCTAAACCACGCGCAAGCAGCAGCGGAGCAGCTTAACGCAACGCTTGTCGATATGCGTTTTATTAAACCCCTCGATCAACAAGCCATTCAAGTCATCGCCCAAAACCACGATGTGATCGTAACCCTGGAAGATCACGTAACCATAGGCGGAGCAGGTAGCCTTGTGCTGAGCGAGCTCAACACGCTGAACTACACTGGCCAATGCCTTAACCTTGGTATCCGTGATGAATGGGTAGAACATGCCAGCCGTAACGAGCAACTCGCACAACAGCAACTCGATGCTCACGGTATCGTGACGCAGGTTAGCGAGCGACTCTAACGGCAAACGCCAGCGCAACTTGCTCCGATCACGGCTTTTAGATTAATTGGCAGGTCGATATATGAGCGTACGCATAAACCCTAAAAAACTACTGCACAGCAAATGGACAGCGGTTAGCCCTAAAAACAAAGAAAAACACTTTTTAATAACCGAAGTGGACTTTGACGAAGAAGGGTTAATAGAGCGCTGCTTGATTGAAGCCGTGATGACTAAGCGAAGCGAAGAAATAGATTGGCAAAGCCTTAAAGATTCAAGCCAATGGCGAATGGGCTGGAAGTAGCCCCAACACTAGAGAACTAACCATGCACGAACTCACCGAAACCACCGTGGTTTGCCCCTACTGTAATGAGCCAATCGATATCTTAATTGAGCCAGAAGATCTTGATCAGCATTACATAGAAGACTGCCAAGTGTGCTGTAAACCCATCACCATGCAAGTGAGTGAAGGATTCGACGGCAGCCTAGAAGTCAGCGTTTACGATGAGAATGAGAGTTTTTAACCGAGCGCTAAGCTAGTGAGATGTAGCACCTTGCCATTAGGCTGATGGCAGTGACTTTTCGATATCACAGACCCGAGCCATAAGCACCAAAGGGTCAAATACTGACTCCTTAAAGGCAAACTTTTTGTAAAAGGCTTGTGCATCTTCATCAATAGCGTGAACTAATATGCCCGCTCCACCGACTGCGTTCATTGCTTGCACTGATCGAATAATACAATCCTTCAAAAGCCCAGCAGCAATGCCCTTCCCTTGATAAGCCTGATCGACTCCGAGCCTCGCCAAAACCACCATGGGAATCGGGTCTGGGCTGTTTCTCCTCAGTGAGCCAAAGGCCTGTTCTCTTGACACTGAACCCATGGCAATTGCGTAGTACCCTACAGCTTGATGAGTGGCATTATCACTAACGACATAGACGCGCGCTGCGCCTCGCTTTTGGCTTTTTAAGGCCTGCTTTTTTAACCACAGGTCGAGCACTTCAACACCACATTGAAACGTACTGACTTGATGCTCACCTATAAGCAAGGTGGGGGCACTTATTCCCAAGGCGCTTTCCTTTTGAATAACTCTTCCATGCCTTCAAGCGTCTGTGGTTCTGCTAGCAGTGCGTTATCAAACGCTTCAAAAGCCTTTGCTTCAAGTACAAAATCTCGCTGCTCAACCAAGACGCTATGGGCGGCATTCAGCGCTGCTTGCTGAATAAAAACGGTTCTATCGACATTTTGTAAGCTTGCAGCGGCATCGATAGTGTCCCTCACTGAGGGCAGAACACGCATGTTAATTGCTGCCGTTTTTGTAGCCATAACTCCACCTTGTATATCTAACTAATACACATTTTAAACACTTTTTACGTGTAGTCAAAAGATATACAACTCTTTTGAGCTGAAGAACCACCGTCACTGGTGACACTCCTCAGCAATACCACTCACTCTTTCTGTTTCAAGGTCATAAGCTCGAACCCTTTTAAGCAACGCGGTTTTGTTTTCAGGAGACATAAAACTCGCGTTGATGCTGTTTTCTGCCAACTTTATTGCTTGTGCGCGAGTTAGACCTAAATCACGATGTAACGCCTGATAGTTCTCATTTAAATAGCCGCCAAAGTAAGCAGGATCATCCGAGTTCACCGTCACACAAACACCACGCTCCAGCAGTTCAAGAATATTATGATCGGCCATGGAGTCGAACACACACAAACGCACATTCGATAGCGGGCACACCGTCAATGGTATTTGATGTTTAACCAAATAATCCACCAACGCAGCATCCTCAGACGAGCGCACACCATGATCGATACGATCGACGCCCAAGCGCTTCAGCGAATCCCACACATAACTCGGCGGCCCTTCTTCGCCTGCATGGGCGACCAAGCGATAGCCTTGCGCTTTTGCCTGTTCATAAAGACGCTCGAATTTCTCGGGCGGGTTACCCACTTCACTGCTCGCCAAACCAATGGCGACAAACTTGTCTTTAAAGGGCTTAGCCTCTTCAAGGGTTGCCATACACTCGGCTTCACTTAAGTGGCGTAAAAAGCTCAAAATCAAACACACCGACTGACCCCAACCCGCTTTAGCTTCGTTAATGGCACGTTCAAAACCCGCCATCATGGAGGCAAACGACACACCGTTGGGCGCATAGGTTTGCGGCTCCACCATAATTTCGGTGTGCACAATGTTTTGGCTTTTACACTTGAGCAGGTAATCCATCATTAAATGATAGAAATCCTCTTCCTCGAGCAGCACCGATGCACCGGCATAGTAAAGGTCTAAAAAGCTTTGAAGGTTTTCAAAGGCGTAGGCTTTTTCTACGTCTTCAAGGGTTTTGAAAGGAATGGTTACACCGTTTTTTTCAGCCAACGCCAGCATACGCTCGGCCTGTAACGAACCATCAATATGCAAATGCAGCTCAGCTTTAGGCAACCGATTGAGCCAATTCAGAACATCCACATCTGTAGTCATCGCCTACCTCCTGTCGATACTCATTAATTTGCTTTGTATCAGGTATAAACTATTTTTTTTCAGAAATCTACTGACCGATCGGTCAAGTAAGTGCTAATTACTAAAGCGTGTTACTCAAGGTATGCGATCAAAACGAGAGGAAAAGGAAAGGAGCCGAGTAACACTGTGCCATTTTATTTAAGGCACAGTGGACTATAAGGAGGGGGGTTATTTTTCGTCAGTGGCAAAGTGAACTTCGGTCATCATGTGGCCGAGTTTACCCATTTTGGTGGCAAGATAGTGTTCGTTATGAGGGTTTTTACCTACTTGAATGGGCTCACGGGCTACCACATTTACGCCTGCATTTGTAAGTGCAGCCACTTTTTTGGGGTTGTTGGTCATTAGGCGAACGCCTTGAACACCCAAGTGTTCCAACATAACCGGACACATATCGTAGGTGCGCATGTCGGCCATAAAGCCAAGCTTTTCGTTGGCTTCTACCGTATCGGCACCTTGGTCTTGTAAGTTGTAGGCGCGAATTTTGTTAATAAGACCAATGCCACGACCTTCTTGGCGAAGGTACATGATCACACCTGCACCTTCGTCGGTAATACGCTTCATGGCCTCTTGAAGTTGGAAGCCACAGTCACAACGTAAACTGAACAAGGCATCACCGGTGAGGCATTCGGAGTGAGCCCTTGCTAGCACTGAGTCAGGCGCAGCTACATCGCCAAATACCAAGGCAACATGCTCTTTACCTGTCTCAATTTCTTCAAAACCCACCATGCGAAACTCGCCAAAAGGGGTTGGAAGTTTGGATTCAGCTACAAATTTTACGCTCACAAGACACCTCAAATTTCAGGAGGCCGATATTTTACCTCCTGCCCCCTCGAACTGCACATTTATTTGGGCAATTCCTTTAATAGATTAACGTTTATCCCTTATGCAGGCGCTAATTCGGCAAAACGAAGGGTTACACGCAGGCCCTTGTACTCTTCTGAGGTAGACATAGACCACTGGCCACCGTATTGAGAAACGATATCTTTAACGATACTTAAGCCCAAACCATGGCCATCGACGGATTCATCTAATCGCTCACCTCGATCGAGCAAGCGTTGTTGTTGGTCTGCATCGATACCCGGGCCGTCGTCTTCAATGACCATGACTAACTCGTTGTTATCCACATGGGCACGAATCATCACCTGCTCATTAGCCCACTTGCAGGCGTTGTCGAGAAGGTTGCCTAACAGTTCGAGCAAGTCATCTCGCTCACCCGGAAAGTAAAGGGTATCGCCAATACGGCTCTTAATAATGAGGCCTTTGTGCTGATAAATAGCGTTAAGCGTACGGGTTAGCTTTTGTACTTCGCTCGCCAACTGAACACGTTGCCCCGGCATTGCAGCGCCAGCAATACGGGCGCGCGTTAACTCGCGAGAAATCAGTTCTCGCAATCGTTCGCTCTGCTCACGCATTTGCTGGGCCAAATTGGGGTCTTGCTCTGCAAGGCGATCAATGAGGCGGTCGATACCTGTCAGTGGAGTTTTGGCCGCATGCGCTAAATTACCTACCGCACGACGCGAGCGGGTTAAGCGCGCGTGCATAGCTTCAACCAAGTAATTAATTTCGTTCACCAAGGGAGCGACTTCGGTCGTTTCAACCTCGGGCAGCTGTTTTATTTCACCATTGCGCATGGCATTAAGTTTTCGCTTCATGCCCGTTAATACACTCAAGCCTCGGCGAATCACGTAAACCTGAACAAGCAACAAACCACCTAAAAACACACCGGCAATAAGCAGAATACCCAAGTTCATCCGCGACAGTGATTTTTCGATACGACTCACATCTTCAGCCACCACGAGGTGAATCTTTTGGCCGTTACGCATAAAGGCTTGGTCTAGTACCAGCCAAGGCTGATCGGATTTTTTAACTAACCGAATATTTTCTTGGCCAAGAATTTCGCCATCGGAGGTTGGGATCATCTCATCCCAGAGAGAGCGTGAGTAAAACCAGCGGCCCCCCACTTTGACCTGATAATAATGGCCAGACATGGGTTGACGGTAAACTTGGCTAACGGTGTTAGGAGAAACCCACCATTGCCCATTGGGCAGTTGCTCTACCGAACGAAGTAAGGCAAAGCTTTCACTGGCAAGACGTGCCGCGACAAAGTCATAAGCGACTTGCCGCAAAAACATGCTGTTCCCAGCCAATAGCAGCGCTATCGCCAGCGTGGATATAATGATAAAGCCTACATTGAGGCGGGCTTGGATCGACTTCAAGCGGCAGCCTCTGCCACAAACATATAGCCTTGGCCGCGGCGGGTCGCGATTTTATCTTTGCCAATTTTTTTGCGTAGCATCTTGATGTACGCCTCTACCACATTGGAGTCGTTTTCGGCGGCATCATCGTACATATGCTCCACTAGTTGCAACTTAGACAGCACACGGCCTGGGTTATGCATGAGGTAGCGCAACAAGCGAAATTCGGTACCGGTAAGCTGCACACTGGTGCCATCGGCAAGCAACACCGCTTGGCTATGCTCATCTAATGTCAGCCCGTGTGCTGACAACGCCTTTTGTGGCTGCTGATTCGCACGGCGGAGCAAAGCAGTAATGCGGGCAAGAAGCTCTTCAGTATGAAAAGGTTTGCAAAGGTAGTCGTCGGCACCCGCTTCAAATCCATCGACGCGTTCTTGCCAACTGGTACGCGCTGTTAAAACCAACACGGCCAATTGGTTATCTTTGGCTCGCCAATGGCTCAGTACATCTAAACCTGGACGGTCGGGCAAGCCTAAGTCGAGTACAGCTAGGTCGTATATATCTTCGTAGCCCAGCGCCTCACCATCAATGCCGCTGGCCGTTAAATCCACAGCATAGCCGTGCTTTTCTAAGGCTTCTTTTAACTCAGGGCCAAGCAGTGGGTCGTCTTCAACTAGCAGTATGCGCATAGCAGCGGTCTCTTTTGAGCGGCGGGTAAATTAATGAAGTGACTTTTCTGTGATAGGCTCTAATACAGAAGGTGCAGGTTCGTCGGTCACAAAGCTTTTGTACACTTCGCCGCTTTTTGCATCAACAAACAAAACGTGAAGTAAGCCATCTGAGTTAGCTACTTCCATTTCGTATACGTATCGGCCTTTGCTTTTAATTAATGAGGTATCAACAATTTGGCCGTGATTTAAAGAGTTAACCAGCTCAACAAGCTTCATCATTGGCATAATTTCACCCGAGTTAACGAGCACACGGCAAAGCTCTGTATCCAGCCGTTCATAGTCCTTACTCTCTGGCAGAGCGAAACTTTGTGGCAACCATGCAAGGGCACACAAAGCTACTAATAACTGAGAAATGTTTGCAATATGCCGCATAAAACCACCTACTACCGAAATCTTTCCTAACTCGTCTTAAAGTGTCGTACCCAAGCTAAGAGACTTACTATCTGGGCCCTTAAAACTGAGTGAGTGTATAGATTACCGAGAGAGACTGAATCTAAACTGAAATAAACCAAGCCAAGCCTTGCAACACCGCCAGTGCCATAAAGCCCGCGATCACATCATCCAGCATGACCCCAAGACCACCTTCAACCTTTTTGTCGGCCCACGCAATTGGCCACGGCTTTAAAATATCAAAAATACGAAAAAGCACAAAACCAATCACAATCCACAGCCAACCTGCTGGTGCGGCGAACATGGTAATCCAAAAGCCAACAAACTCATCCCAAACAATGCCACCGTGGTCTTTTACACCAATGTCTTTCGAGGTTTTATCGCACAGCCAAACACCAAGGATAAAGGTCATCACTAACATCGCGCTGTAGAGCCAAAGATCAAACTGAGCAAACCAAAGATAAGGAATAATCGCTGCCAATGTGCCCACCGTACCCGGGGCTTTTGGCGACGCGCCACTGCCAAAGCCAAAGGCCGCAAAATGAATGGGGTTACGCCAAACACTGGATGGGGTGGTGAGTTTAGCCATACTGCTAGAAGTTCCTTTATCTGTCGAAGTTAAATAGAAGTGAGCCTATGAAGGCTGGCGATGGAGGCAGCGATAGTTAGGCAAAGTGGTCAAAGCCTGCTTTGTTTAGATCTAGCGACTCTAACCCAGAAACTCCCAAATGCTCACTCACCTGACCAATCACACACGCAGCCACGCCCAAGTTATTGAGTACAGCGCGATGCTCAGCCGGCAGCGTAAAGCAAAGTTCAAAATCTTCGCCACCGGTTAAGGCCGCAATTTGCGCCTTTGTTAAACCCAATGCGTGTATCAAGCTATCAGAAAGCGGCAGCGCCTCCAAATCCAGCGCTGCACCTACACCAGAAGCCGATAAAATATGGGATAAGTCGGCAAGTAAGCCATCGGAAATATCGATACAGCTGGTTGCTAAACCACGAAGGACAATGCCTGCTTGAATGCGAGGAGTGGGCGCATAGAATCTCGACAGTAAGTAATCACTATCAGCAGCACTTAGAGCAGGTGAAAGGTTCTTTAATTCGATTTGCAAACCCGCGTGGCTGTCGCCAAGGGTACCAGTGACGCAAATAAGGTCGCCCACTTGGGCTCCATGTCGAGTCAGGCCTTGGCCTTGTGGCAGCACGCCATGCACTTGGGCCGAGAGCGCCAATGGCCCTTTGGTGGTATCACCACCGACTAAGGCCATTTTGTAGGTATCTAAACACTGATGCAGCTCGGTAGAAAAGGCCTTTACCCAAGCCTCATCGGCCAATGGTAAGGTTAAACCGAGCGTCAGCCAACGAGGCTCAGCCCCCATAGCCGCAAGGTCGCTGACGGTAGAGCCGACCAAACGACTGGCAATCAGCTCGGGCGCAGTGTTAGGCAAAAAGTGCTGCCCTTCCACTAACGTATCTAGCGAAACTGCCAACTGATGACCGGCTGGCACGCTAAGCAGCGCACAATCGTCACCCACGCTTAAATCAACGCCCAGATCGCTGGGTGCACTGCGAGTAAAGTAACGTCGAATTAAGTCGAACTCCCCTGCCACTGCGCTACCTTAAGCTTTAAGACTTGTTACGTTGTGCAGCGATTTCTTCGCGACGAGCACGTTGAGCAAGCTTGTCTAATACGCCGTTAACGTAACGGTGACTTTCGGTAGCGCCGTAAATTTTAGCCAGCTCAACACTTTCGTTAATCGCAACACGGTAAGGCACGTTTAAGCGGTGTTTAAGCTCAAAAGCACCAATGCGTAAAACGCTCAATTCAACAGGGTCTAGCTCAGAAAGCGAGCGATCTAGAAACGGCTCGAACGAGCGATCTAGATCGTCTTTATGGCGATTTACACCGTGCAACAACTCACCAAACATAACAAGGTCACAACCTGCCATGTCTTGGTCTAGACGAAACTGAGCTTCAACTTCGTTCATGGTGTGGCCCGTTAGCTGCCACTGATACAATGCTTGCAACGCAAAGCTACGTGCAGAGCGGCGCATTTCAGTTTTCGACAGTTTGCCTTTCACTTGTGGTTGTGGGTTTTCGTCTTTCATTTGCTCTTTTCCTCTACGGGCCGTTTCAATAGGACCCATCACGATATGACACCGGCATATCGCCTTGTGTTAATTCAATTCTTTAATTTAAAAGTGCCCTTTAACCGCGACTACTCGCTCGGTTGGGGCTTAAGCTGTAAGCGCAAGTCGTTACCTAGTTGGCGAATGTCTACTAAGCCAAACGATTGCTTTTGTGCCATGGTTTCGAGCGGCCACTGCACCAACGGCCGCGCGCTTGAGCCAAGTAAACAAGTGGCTTGATACAGCAGCCATTCATCCACTAAGCCTGCTTTCAAAAAACTACCGGCGAGGGTGGCACCGGTTTCCACCAGCACTTCATTACATTGGTAAGCACTCGCTAAGTGTTCAAGCAAAGCAGTTAGTGGCACTTGGCCTGCTTCGTTTGACTCAAGCACTAACACCTCAGCACCTTGCTCGCGTAATGCTTGATGCCGCTCACCTTCTGGCAAACAGGTCACAACCAAGGTTTGCCCCGGTAATGACAACAGCTTCGCCCCTAAAGGCAAACGTAATTGGCTATCGAGCACCACACGTAAAGGCTGTAAACCTGTGTAACGGCTTTGCATGGACTCAGGTAGCTGCTCTGGGCGAACCGTAAGCGCACTGTCATCCTGAATCACCGAGTCAACGCCGGTAATGATGGCACTGCTGCGGGCACGCCATTGTTGCACATCGCTGCGCGCCGCGAGGCCAGTAATCCAAAACGATTCGCCACTGGCCATAGCCGTACGGCCGTCGAGGCTAGAGGCTGTTTTTAAGCGAACATAAGGTGTGCCTGTGAGCATGCGCTTAATAAAGCCAGGGTTTAAGGCTTTCGCTTCGTCTTCCAGCAAGCCCGATGAAACCTCAATGCCATGTTCGGCCAAAATAGCCAAACCACGGCCTGCGACTTCAGGGTTTGGGTCAACCATTGCCGCCACAACGCGCTTTACGCCTGCCTTCACCAATGCCACAGCACAAGGGCCGGTTTTTCCGGTATGACTACAAGGCTCTAACGTCACGTAAGCTGTGGCACCTTCAGCACGCTCTTTGGCAATGGCTAAGGCGTTTACCTCAGCATGACCTTGGCCTGCCACGAGATGAGCACCGCGGGCGATCTCGTTACCCTGTGCGTCCACCAGCAAGCACCCTACCCGAGGGTTAGGATGGCAGGAGTACAAGCCTTGTTTAGCTACCTGAATGGCCTGTGCCATAAAGGCACGGTCGGCCACAGAAAAGGAGTCAGCCATGGTGAGTTATTTACCCTCTTCGCCACGGGCCGAGAGTCGCTCAATTTCTTCGCGGAACTCGTTAATATCCTGAAAACTGCGATATACCGATGCAAAGCGAACGTAAGCCACTTGGTCTAGGCCACGCAGCTCTTCCATCACCGCCTCACCTACAAGGCGAGAATCGACTTCACGCTCGCCCGTTGCACGCAAACGCGCTTTGATGCGAGTAATAGCCGCTTCAAAGTCTTCAACAGAGACGGGACGTTTTTCGAGGGCGCGATGAACACCAGCGCAAAGCTTGTCTTCATCAAAGGGCTGGCGTGAACCGTCAGATTTAATGATGCGTGGCATCACTAGTTCGGCTGCTTCGTAGGTGGTATATCTCTCATGACACTGGATACATTCGCGACGACGGCGTACTTGTTGGCCGTCAGCGACGAGGCGAGAATCCACGACCTTGGTTTCGGTCGCATTACAAAAAGGACAATGCATATCCAGATCCTGTCATAAAGAGCGAGAACATGTGGAGGGCTTAAAATATAGTTTAAGCATAGTCATCAATAGCCGATGACGCGGCACCCACACGAAAAAAAGGGCGACCTAATGGTCGCCCCAGATTGTACAGCGTTTCACGGGTTGAGTGTAGCGCTGTACAATGTGTTTAGTGACTTACTTGTATACTGGGTACTCAGCACACAATGCTTTCACTTGCTCCTTAACAGACGCGATCACTTCTTCGTTAGTGATGTCGTCTAGGATGTCACAGATCCAGTTAGCAAGCTTCGCTACTTCAGCTTCTTTGAAGCCACGACGCGTTACTGCAGGAGAACCGATACGCAAACCAGAAGTTACGAACGGTGAACGTGGATCGTTTGGTACTGCGTTTTTGTTTACAGTGATGTTCGCTTTGCCTAGGGCTGCGTCTGCATCTTTACCGGTGATATCTTTGTCGATTAGATCAACCAAGAATAGGTGGTCGTCAGTACCGTTAGATACGATTTTAACGCCGCGCTCTTGGAAAACAGCAACCATCGCTTGTGCGTTTTTAACCACTTGCGCTTGGTATTCTTGCCATTCGGTTTCCATTGCTTCTTTGAAACATACCGCTTTGGCAGCGATAACGTGCATCAATGGGCCGCCCTGAGACTCAGGGAAAACAGCGAAGTTAAGTTTCTTTTGTAGATCTTCGTCAGCGCGCGCAGACAAGATCAAACCACCACGTGGGCCACCCAAAGTTTTGTGGGTTGTAGTAGTTACTACGTCAGCGATTTGGATTGGTGATGGGTATACACCAGCAGCCACTAGGCCTGCAATGTGTGCCATATCAACGAATAGGTAGGCACCTACTTTGTCCGCGATGTCGCGGAAACGCTGCCAATCAACTACACGAGAGTAAGCAGAGAAGCCAGCTACAACCATTTTTGGTTTGTGCTCTAGAGCTAGGCGCTCAACTTCGTCGTAATCGATTTCGCCAGTTTCTGGGTTTAGACCGTACTGAACCGCGTTGTAGATACGACCAGAGAAAGATACAGAAGCACCGTGAGTTAGGTGACCACCGTGCGCTAGGCTCATGCCTAGGATAGTGTCGCCTGGCTTACATAGTGCCATGAACACAGCAGCGTTTGCTTGTGAACCAGAGTGAGGCTGTACGTTTGCGTAAGTCGCACCGAACAATTCACAAGCGCGATCGATGGCTAGTTGCTCAACCACGTCTACGTATTCACAACCGCCGTAGTAACGCTTGTTCGGGTAACCTTCAGCGTATTTGTTAGTAAGCGCAGAACCTTGTGCCTGCATTACGCGTGGGCTGGTGTAGTTTTCAGACGCGATTAGCTCAATGTGCTCTTCTTGACGCGTCTCTTCAGACTGCATTGCAGCCCATAAGTCCGCATCAAAATCCGCAATAGACATATCTTTGCTAAACATAGTTTGGAGATCCCCTAAACAAACGTTAAATTCCACGCCCGTGAGCCTTTTGAAGACAGCAATACGATGTGCCCAAAGCTGCCAACACCAACGCGGTAAAAATTAAAGCGCAAGTATACTAGATTCGTCGGGCTTTCTCACTTGAAAGAAGCTCACTTTTTTATCAGTGAGATTCACGCAAACAGACGCTTAAGCACTTCTGTTTGACCATGATATTTAAACGATAATAAAAAGGGGCTAGATCATTCGGAAGGCATAGGCTGCTCGACCACCCCCTGCCATTGTTCAATAAGCCAAGGAAGCAGAGGGTTAGGGCTTTCTTCACGCCATACAAGATATAAACGGCTAACCACATGAGTTGGCAAATCGATGTTACGAAAGCAAACTTCGCTAAACCCCATGGTTTTCGCACTTTGCGGAAGTAATGCCATCCCAAGCCCTGCATTAACCAACGACAATAATGCAGCCGTCGAGCCTAGTTTGTGGATAATTTCAGGAGGCTCCGATAGTCCGTTAAACGCGCCCACCAGCATTTCATAAAAGCCATGTGCTTGAGATTGTGAATAAGTCATCATTCGCTGCCCCGCAAGGTCGGAAAGACACAGCGAGGGCCTATCGAGCAAACCGTGCCCCTTTGGTAAAGCCAATAAAAAAGGCTCTTCGAGCAAACACTTTGACGAGAGTTCTGTATGAGGCGGTAAAGAACGCACAATACCTAAATCAACGGTGCCTTCAAGGACTGCATCATGCTGCTCTGCACTGGTCATCTCATGCAATGTAATACTGACATGTGGCTTATCTTCCGCCGCAGCCATTAATACCTTGGGCACATAGGCATAAACCGCACCCGAGACAAACGCGAGGCTAAGCTCGCCCATATCACCTGAAGCAATACGGGCAGCTTTACTTTTCGCCAATTCAGTACGATTGAGAATGGCTTTGGCTTCCGGCAAAAAAGCTTGGCCCGCAGGCGTCAACTGCACGGAGCGAGTTGAGCGGGTCAGCAATGGCACACCGACTTGATGCTCCAGTTGCTTAATTTGCCGACTCAACGGTGGCTGAGTCATATTCAGGCGCGTTGCGGCCTTACTAAAACTCAGTTCAGTTGCCACCGCTACAAAACATCTCAGCTGGAATATTTCCAAAGCCACCTCATCCAGTACTTATTAATTAACGAATTATTTCTGCGGCCTGCGTCCACTGAGCAAGCTGCTCGTGTGGCGTTAGGCCAAGACCTGGTCTGTTTGGCACAATCATGCAGCCATCTTTGATTTCAAAGCGCTCTTCAAAGGCGGGCTCTAGCCACTCAAAATGCTCAACCCATGCTTGATGCTCGTAGGCTGCCGCCAGATGCAAATGCACTTCCATCACAAAGTGCGGCGCCATAATCATGCCTTTTTGCTCAGCCGCCGATGCAGCTTTAAGGAAGGGCGTAATACCGCCCACTCGCGGCGCATCATGCATAAGCACATCTACCGCTTCTGCTTCGATATATCGCTGTACCTCAGCGGCGCTCACAAGCATTTCACCGATGCCAATAGGCGTTACCAATGCGTCGGCTAGTTGCTTATGCCCTACTACATCGTAGGCATCCAGTGGCTCTTCAATCCACTCCAAACCAAAATCATCAAGGGCGCGGCCCATACGCATGGCCGTGGTGCGGCTCCACTGCTGATTCACATCGACCATTAACGGTGTTTGATCACCAAAGTGTTTACGCAGGCTGGTGACTCGCTCAATATCTTTCGCGCTATCAGGGTGGCCCACTTTAATTTTGATGCCCGAAATGCCGCGCGCTAACGAGGCTTCTGCTTTCGCGATGACCTCTTCGGTTGTCGCCTGTAAATAACCACCAGAGGTGTTGTAACAAGGCACCGCATCTCGGTGTGCGCCTAGTAACTTTGATAAGGGCAGCTGCGCACGTTTAGCTTTTAAATCCCAAAGCGCGGTATCAAAGGCAGCAATCGACTGAGCTGATAGTCCACCACGGCCAATCGACGCGCCGGCCCAGCTGAGCTTACTCCACAAACGGCTGATGTCGTTTGGGTCTTCACCAATGAGTAACGGCGCCACTTCTTTTGCAAATGCATACTGAGCAGGACCGCCTGTGCGTAAGGTGTAGGTAAAGCCCATACCCGAGTAACCTTGCTCTGTTTCTATTTCAGCAATCAATAAAGCCACTTCGCTCAGTGACTTTTGCTTGCCTGTCAGGACTTTTGCATCACTCACCGCCGCTTTTAGCGGCAAGGCGATGGCCCTTAGCGTGATTTGTTTGATGGTATCTTGTGCATTAGACATATTCGTTCCTCTTACCTCTTAATTTCGGCCGCAGGCCCACATGCGGGCGTTTATTCGGCGATTGAGGCCATGCTAATGCAGCTAATTAATTCAACTCCAATGTTATAAATATACCAATTAATACAATTAACGCATCAATATCCACTCCGGCGCAACACAAGTCTACGAGGTGAGGCGCTGTGCTGTTCGCTTCTAATCGCCTCATCGTATAAACTTCACCCCCAATACCCGTTATAAGAAAAGGGCATCTAACCGATGGCACAATTTGTATATTCAATGAATCGCGTGGGCAAAATTGTTCCGCCAAAACGCGAAATTTTAAAAGACATTTCTTTGTCGTTTTTCCCTGGTGCAAAAATTGGCGTCTTGGGCTTAAACGGCGCTGGTAAGTCTACGTTATTGCGCATCATGGCTGGCATCGATCAAGAGTACATCGGTGAAGCCCGCCCAATGCCAGACATCAACGTTGGCTACCTTCCGCAAGAGCCACAACTAGACCCAGCCAAAACTGTTCGCGAAGTGGTTGAAGAATCAGTTGCGGACGTTAAAGAAGCACTGGCTGGCCTAGACGCGGTATACGCTGCATACGCTGACCCAGACGCTGACTTTGACGAGCTCGCGAAAAAACAAGCTGAGTTTGAAAACCTCATTCAAGCAAAAGACGGTCACAACCTAGAAAACATGCTAGAGCGTGCCGCTGACGCTCTTCGCTTGCCTGCATGGGATGCAAAAGTAGAGCACCTATCCGGTGGTGAAGCCCGCCGTGTTGCGCTATGTCGCTTGCTGTTAGACAAGCCAGATATGCTGTTACTCGACGAACCTACCAACCACTTGGATGCTGAATCTGTTGCATGGATCGAGCGCTTCCTACAAGAGTACCCAGGTACTGTGGTAGCCATTACCCACGACCGTTACTTCCTAGATAACGCTGCGGGTTGGATTCTTGAGCTAGACCGTGGTCGCGGTATTCCATACGAAGGTAACTACTCTTCGTGGCTAGAACAAAAGAACCAACGCTTAGAAATGGAAGCCAAGCAAGAAGCGGCACACAAAAAGTCCGTTGCCTCTGAGCTTGAATGGGTTCGCCAAGGCCAAAAAGGCCGTCAATCTAAGTCAAAGGCACGCTTGAAGCAGTTCGAAGAGATGAACTCTCGCGAATTCCAAACGCGTAACGAAACCCAAGAAATCTACATTCCACCTGGCCCACGTCTAGGTGACAAAGTCATTGAAGCTCACAATATCTCTAAAGCGTACGGCGAAAAGGTATTGATCAACGACTTGAGCTTTGCGATTCCACAAGGCGCGATTGTCGGTATTATCGGTGGTAACGGTGCCGGTAAATCGACTCTGTTCCGCATGATTGCAGGCCAAGAGCAACCAGATTCTGGTCACTTCGAAATCGGCGATACCGTGCAACTTGCTTACGTAAACCAAAGCCGTGAGCTCGATGGCAGTAAAACTGTATTTGAAGAACTATCTGACGGTAGCGATGTAATTACTGTAGGCAACTACACCACGCCTTCACGTGCTTACTGTGGTCGCTTTAACTTCAAAGGCGGCGACCAACAGAAGTTCGTTAAAGACCTATCCGGTGGTGAGCGTAACCGCTTGCACATGGCTAAGTTGCTCAAAGAAGGCGGCAACGTCTTGCTATTGGACGAACCAACCAACGACTTGGATATCGAAACTCTACGTGCCCTAGAGGAAGCGCTACTGGCGTTCCCAGGCTGTGCGGTAGTGATCTCGCACGACCGTTGGTTCTTAGACCGTATCTGTACTCACATGCTGGCTTACGAAGGCGACTCACACGTTGAGTTCTTTGAAGGCAACTACAGCGAGTACCAGCAAGACTACAAACGTCGCTACGGCAAAGACCACCAGCCAGAGCGCATTAAGTACAAGCGTATGGCCGACCTCTAAGTCACGCCGCTTGGCAAAAAAGCCTCAGCCGCCTACATTTTGTAGTGCCGCTGGGGCTTTTTTATGCCCTTGTGCTTAACTTTAAAATAGCTTTACACAACTTAACCGCATTACTTTCCTTTCAGGCGTAACATCACAGCCAACAACTTAAAAACGGCTGCTTACGCTTGAGAGGCCCATATGAAAAAACACCCCGTACTTTTGGCAACAGCAGGACTCACCTTGCTCTCTAGCCTACCCCTTCACGCCGCAAACTCCTCTTCTAGCCTTAAATTTGACCCACTTCACTTTACGCCACAAACCATCATCTACAACAACCAAAGCGTAAAAGTTAGAGCCTACGAAGGCCTAAGCTATGCATCGAACCCTGTTTCCCCTAAAGAGCAGGTGATGAACATTTATATACCTGAGGCTTACTTTAATGACAAAGAGCTAGGTTCATTTAATGCCAACACCGCACCCATCTTTTTTCCGAATAAGGTGGGCGGTTACATGCCCTCCACCCCTGCCAGCACAAGCCAAAGCAGCGGCCCCGGCGGAAACGAGGCTGTACTAGCGGCGCTAAGCCATGGCTACATTGTTGCCTCGCCCGGCACCCGTGGTCGCACAAGCGTCAGTGACAGTGGCGACTATGTAGGCAAAGCCCCAGCAGTTATTGTTGACCTTAAAGCCGCTGTTCGTTATTTGCGCTTCAACGACGCTGTCATGCCCGGTGACGCAGAAAAAATTGTATCTAACGGCACCAGTGCAGGTGGTGCAGTGTCGGCATTACTCGCCGCTAGCGGTAACAGCCCTGATTACCAAGAAGCGCTTGCGAAGATAGGTGCTGCAGATACACGCGACAATATTTTTGCGGCATCGACCTTTTGCCCCATTACCAACCTAGAACACGCGGATATGGCCTACGAATGGCAATTTAATGGCGTGCACGACTATAAAACCATGAACATTCGCATGTTGGATTACCATGTCGAGCGCAGCTTTACAGAGGGCACCTTGACCACCGCCGAGGTGAAGGTATCGAACCAGCTCAAGTCAGCATTTCCTGCGTACGTTAATCAATTGAACTTACGTAACACCGAGGGCGATCCCCTCACACTCAACCCTGACGGCTCGGGCAGCTTTAAGGCACATATTGAGTCACTGGTTATCGCCTCTGCTCAAAATGCCCTTAACCAAGGGCAGTCGTTAGAGGAGTTTGGCTGGCTAACAGTGCAACAAGACAAGGTCACTGGTATCGATTTTGACGCTTACCTCAACTACATGACACGCCTAAAGCGACCGCCTGCGTTTGATGCGCTGGACCTAAGCAGCGGCGAAAACCAACTATTTGGCACATCAGCCATTGATAAGCGTCACTTCACCTCCTTCTCAGCGACTCACAGCCAAATTGAAGGTAGCTCATTAGCGGATACGACGACGATCGCGATGATGAATGCCATGAACTACGTAAATGATCCCACCGCGACACAAGCTCAGTTTTGGCGTATACGCCACGGTACTAACGACAAAGACACCTCATTAGCAATCCCCGCATTGCTTGCTCTCGCGTTAGAGCAACAGGGCATCACTCCTGACTTTGAGCTCAGCTGGAATCGCTCTCACAGTGGCGACTACAACTTAGCCAGCCTATTTTCTTGGATAGACCATATTTCCACGCAAAATCAACCCCAGCTCGGTCCACCGCTTATGTAGAAACACCACTATAAAAAGGTACCCATAACACGCCAAAACGCGAAGTTAAGGCGTGTTATATGATACGAAATATGTAATATTGGTTGGCCACGAACGTTAATTAGAGCGATGTAAGGAATAAGCTTTATGGGAGATGGCTGAGCAACGAGATTCGCCAACTCGATGTCATGGAGTGTTATTTTTACGTTCGCGCCATGTATGTAAATGGTGACTCATGCAATCAGATGCTAGTAGCGAGCAAGTTATCCGCCGCTTGTACCAAATTACCAAAGCTTACGACAAAGGCTTCTCACATCAAATCACCGAACTCATCAAACTTGGGCTAGAGCGCTTTAGCCTTGATATTGGCATTCTTTCATTCATTAAAGACGATCGTTATGAGGTGCAGTATTGTGTGGTACCCGACGGAATGGAGCTACACCCAGGTCAGGCATTCGAGTTTCAAAACACCTACTGCGCCATTACCTGCAAGGCAGATACCCCAGTAGCGATTGAGTACGTCGGCCAGCACGATGAATACGCCAACCACCCAGCCTACAAAGCGTTTGGGCTCGAGGCCTACATCGGCGTCCCCATCCGAATTAACGGTACCTTGTTTGGCACCTTGAACTTCTCTAGCCCCGTTCCTCGTGACCGTCATTTTTTAGACATCGATATCGACGCGCTGCAACTAATGGCCTCGTGGATTGAAGTGGAGCTGGTGCGCCACGAACAAGAAAAGCAGCTAACGGCACTTAATCGCCAGCTTAAACATCAAGCGAATTACGATAGCCTAACGGGCATCCTTAATCGCCGCGGTATGTATAAGCACTTGCACAAAGACCTCAACCACCTCAGTCGCCAAGGTGGCCGTGGCGTGCTCGCCGTACTCGATATCGACCACTTTAAAAAGTTGAATGACACCTATGGTCACTTGCTGGGCGACGAAGTGCTTACTGCTCTTGCGCAAACCATCGAGTCATCAATTCGCGAATTTGAAATGGTCGCTCGCTACGGTGGCGAGGAGTTTGTGTTGTGGTTACCCGACGCCAATGAGCAAGAGTGTGAAATCGTTTGCAGGCGTTTAATGAGCAATATCGCTGACCTTTCACTAACAGAAACACCTTTAACCGTCTCTATTGGGGCTTGCTGCTTTGCACTACACACCCCTCACCCCAAAGACCTCGACGCCCTTATCGACACACTTATTCGCCAAGCAGATAACGCCCTTTACTCGGCGAAAACCAAAGGTCGCAATCGCGTCGATATTTGCCACTTTGACGGCTAGATTTGCTTGATCAGGCTTAAAACTTCACAAAAAAGCCACACCCAATAGCTGGGTGTGGTTAGGAAAAATGAAGTTAGAAAACTGCCGCCAATGACGGCTTAGTTGCGAATAAGGTAATCAAACGCACCCAGTGCAGCTGTGGCGCCAGACCCCATTGAGATAATGATCTGCTTATACGGCGTAGTCGTCACATCACCCGCAGCATACACACCGTCTAGCGAGGTTTTACCATGGCTATCGATGATCACTTCGCCACGATTCGTTAGCTCTACACTGCCCTCCAAAAACTCACTGTTAGGCACCAAACCAATCTGTACAAAGATACCTGCTACGGTCAACGAGTGACTCTCGCCTGTTGCTCGATCAGTGTAGGTTAGGCCTATCACTTTTTGGCCATCGCCCACCACTTCCGTAGTCATCGCTTCTTTGATGATGGTGACATTTGATAGCGACTCGGCTTTTTTCACCAAGACATCGTCAGCACGTAAAGTATCGCCAAATTCCAGCACGGTTACGTGCTCGGTGATACCCGCTAGGTCAATCGCCGCCTCGATACCTGAATTACCGCCACCAATCACTGCCGTTGGTTTGCCCTTAAAGAGCGGGCCATCACAGTGTGGGCAGTAAGCCACACCTTTGCCTTTGTACTCTTGCTCACCTGGAACATTCATCTCTCTCCAGCGTGCGCCAGTAGCTAGAATAACCGACTTACTTTTGAGCACCGCACCGTTTTCTAGCTCAACTTCAACCAAGTCGTTTTTACGAAGGCTTACGGCTTTTTGCGACTTAACGAGATCGACATCGTAATCCAACACGTGCTGCTCTAGGTTAGCCACCAGCTTAGGGCCTTCAGTGGCTTTGACTGAGATGAAGTTCTCAATCGCCATGGTGTCCGATACTTGACCACCAAAACGCTCGGCCACAACACCAGTGCGAATACCTTTACGAGCCGCGTAAATTGCTGCAGATGCACCCGCTGGGCCGCCACCTACAACTAATACGTCAAAGGCCTCTTTCTCAGCCAAGCTTGCTGCCTGTGCCTCAGCCGCATCTGTATCGACCTTGTTTAAGATCTCTTCTAAGGTCATACGACCGTTGCCAAATAGCTCGCCGTTTAGGTACACCGACGGTACTGCCATGATGTTGCGTGATTCCACTTCGTCTTTAAACAAAGCACCATCGATCATGGTTGCCGTAACATTAGGGTTAAGCACCGCCATTAGGTTTACAGCCTGTACCACGTCTGGACAGTTGTGGCACGAAAGCGAAATGTAAACTTCGAAGTTTAGGGTTTCTGTTAAACCTTTCGCCTGTGTTTGTAATGCCGCATCCGCTTTAGAAGGGTGTCCACCGGCTTGTAATAGCGCCAACACGAGGGATGTAAACTCGTGGCCCATTGGAATACCAGCAAAGCGCACACGGGCTTTTTCGCCTTGTGGAGCAATTGCCATCAACGGCGCGCGTTCTGTCGGCGCTTCGTCAACAGATAAAGAAATTTTGTCACTTTGCAACGCGGTAATTTCGCGTGCTAGTTCTAGTAGTTCGTCTGATTTTGCTGAACCGTCAGTGGACACAGTAATCTCTATCGGCTTAACGATATGTTGCAGGTATGCGCCCAACTGCTGTTTTAAATTTGAATCTAACATTGTCTGTCACCCGACTTAATGAGAATTAAAGGTTACCGAAGGCCCCTTGGGCAATATGCCCAAGGGTAATGTCGCGATGCGACTAAGCTTTAGATCTTGCCAACAAGGTCTAGCGAAGGAGCAAGTGTTGCTTCGCCTTCTTTCCATTTTGCTGGGCAAACTTCGCCCGGGTGAGAAGCTACGTATTGAGCAGCCTTAATTTTGCGAAGTAGGTCGTCTGCGTCACGGCCGATACCTTCTGCAGTGATTTCCATTGCTTGGATTACACCTTCAGGGTCAACAACAAAGGTGGCACGGTCAGCAAGGCCCTGGCCTTCGCGCATCACACCAAAGTTGTTGGTGATGTTGCCGGTTTGGTCGCCTACCATGTAGTAGTCGATTTTGCCGATGGTCTCAGAGCTGTCGTGCCATGCTTTGTGAGTGAAGTGAGTGTCTGTAGACACTGAGTAAACTTCTACGCCTAGCTTCTGTAGCTCTTCGTATTTGTCAGCAACGTCGCCTAGCTCAGTCGGACATACAAAAGTGAAGTCTGCTGGGTAGAAGAAGAATACAGCCCACTTACCTAGGACGTCTTTTTCAGAAATTTCTACAAACTCGCCGCTTTTAAATGCAGTTGCGTTAAAAGGCTTAATCGTTGTGTTAATCATGGTGTATCTCCAAAGGTTCAAAAGAATATGTCTTACCAACGAGACCTATAGTAGCGAGCACCTTTAGATTGATAAAATTAACAATAACTAAACACTTAATAATAAAAATCTATAGATAAAAGCCAAGGTGTGTCGATGAACAAAATCCTAAGATCTCAACCACACGCCGTATTGTTATTCTGGCGATGGCTGCTAAGCTTTGATAAGAACTTGTATAAGCTGGAGATTGTAGTGAGCACTTCTTCTGAAAGACGGCGTTTTACACGCATTAGCTTTGATGCCAACACAGAGCTCGTTACGGCACACCATACCTATGCCGTAAAGTTGGTCGATATTTCTTTTAGGGGGCTGCTGGTTGAGAGTGACACAGCAATTGACTTAACACTGGGCGAGCAGGCCGATGTGCGCTGCTATTTATCGGTAGGTGCACTCACACTCGACTTTAGAGTGTCATTGCGACACCACCAAGATACTCTGTATGGGCTAGCCATTGAAAACCTCGACATCGACACCATGACGCACTTGCGCCGTATCGTCGAGTTAAACATCGGCTCTGAGGCATTATTTGAGCGTGAGCTTGAGCAAATCTTTAACGATCAGCGCGGCCTATAAGCCTCATCACTGACGCAATGGCACTCTAGCGCTTACATAGCGTCTAGTGCCTGCGATAAGTGTGTCACACCTATCACTGTCATATTCTCTAGTTTTTCTTTTGGCACATTACCCTTCGGCACAATCGCGCGTTTAAAACCGTGCTTAGCGGCTTCGCGAATCCGGTCTTGACCGTTTGGTACGGGGCGTATTTCACCTGACAAGCCCACTTCGCCAAACACCATCAAATCAAGCGGCAGCGGGCGGTCACGAAAACTCGATACCACTGCGAGCAGCAAGGCCAAGTCAACGCCCGTTTCAAGCACTTTAACGCCACCTACTACGTTAACATACACGTCTTGGTCGCCCGTCATTAAGCCACCGTGACGATTCAACACCGCGAGCAACATGTTTAAGCGGTTAGCTTCTAAGCCCACCGCCACGCGCCGTGGGTTGTTCATATGTGATGTATCCACCAAAGCTTGCACTTCGACCATGATCGGGCGTGTACCTTCCCACACCACCATCACCACACTGCCAGGGTTAGGTTGCTCACCACGTGAAAGGAAAATAGCGCTGGGGTTTTTCACCTCTTTTAGACCGCCTTCGAGCATGGCGAATACGCCCAGCTCATTAATGGCGCCAAAGCGGTTTTTGTGAGCACGTAAGGTACGAAAACGAGAATCAGACTCACCTTCAAGCTGCAACGAGCAGTCAATCATATGCTCAAGTACTTTTGGCCCTGCAAGGCTGCCATCTTTGGTAACGTGCCCCACCAAAAACAGCACGGTGCCGGTTTGCTTGGCAAAGCGAGTTAAAAACGCAGCGGTTTCCCGTACTTGTGCCACCGAGCCGGGTGCGGATTGCACATCGGCGGTATGCATCACCTGAATGGAGTCGATCACCATCACCTTCGGCTGCAGCCGTTCGGCGGTGGCGCATACTTCTTCAACGGTGGTCTCAGAGAGCATATTGAGGTTGTCAGGCGACAAGCCGAGGCGATGCGCCCGCATGGCCACCTGCTGTAGCGATTCCTCGCCGGTGACGTACAGCACCGTCATAGACTCTGCCAAATGACACAGGGTTTGAAGCAAAAGAGTACTTTTACCTGCGCCCGGATGGCCGCCAATAAGAATCGCCGAGCCCGGCACTAAGCCACCACCCAACACTCGGTCCAGCTCTTTGCTACCCGACGCCACACGAGGCAAAGCCTGTAAGTCAACCTCAGATAACTTAACGACCTTGCCGGCTTTACCGGAGGAGTCACTCCCTGCATAACCTTCAAACTTTGCCGTACGGCGGCTCGCAGGGGTGGAGAGTTTAACTTCGCTTAAGGTGTTCCATGCCTTGCAGGCGCTGCACTGGCCTTGCCACTTGGTGTAATCGGCACCACAGTCGTTACAGACATAAGCTGCTTTTGCTTTGGCCACAGGCGCGCCCTCAAGGTCAAATGGAGATTAGCTAGCGATACGTTCTTTTAACGCGTTCATGGCGATCTCGTACTCAGTGGCAAGCTCTTCATAGTTTGTCACGTTGATACCTAAGTCGGTAAGAAGGCCGTTATCTAAGCCGTAGATCCAGCCGTGCACATTTAACACTTGGCCACGATCCCATGCTTCGCGAACCATGGTGGTGTTACACACGTTCTTCACCTGCTCAATCACGTTCACTTCACACAAGTGGTCGACTTTTTTGTGGCTATCTGCAATAGGCTCTAGAAGGTCTTGATGACGGTAGTAAACATCGCGAATATGGCGCAGCCAGTTATCGATCAAACCTAGCGGCTCTTTTGACTCAATTGCCGCACGAACACCACCACAGCCATAGTGACCTACCACCATAATGTGCTTAACCTTTAGCACTTCTACAGCGTATTGCACTACCGAAAGGCAGTTCATGTCGGTGTGAATAACTTGGTTAGAAACATTGCGGTGAACGAAGATTTCACCGGGCATCATATTCACAATTTCAGTGGCAGGAACTCGGCTGTCGGAGCAGCCGATCCAAAGGTACTCTGGCGTCTGCTGCTTAGAAAGCTTTTCAAAAAAGTCTGGGTACTGCTCTGTTACTTTTTTCGCCCAGGCTTTGTTGTTATCTAATAAATCTTGTAGCTTCTTCATAAGACCCTAACTCATCTGCTTATTCGTTTTGCTCGACCGAACATCCCTTTACATGAGCACTTATCTATAGGGTATATCAAGGTGGAAGATTGCGACACTATCTCTCTAACAAAACTGTGTAACGTTTTGTTATCTATAACAAAAAAGGGCCATATAGCCCTTTAATTTATGTGGTTATTTAGCAGCCCCAATGTTTGTAAGACGCTAAACCCAGACGCATGTCATTTATTTGTGGTACTTAGCGCTTAGCTCATGAACAGCATCTACAAAAGCTTTTGGCGCAGCTGGGTCGACAAACTGGTGAATGCCATGCCCTAAGTTAAACACGTGCCCGCTCGCACCTTCACCGTAACTAGCAAGAATACGCTCTACTTCGTCACGAATGCGGCTAGCCGGAGCATACAGCACACTTGGGTCCATGTTGCCTTGTAGCGCTACTCGATCACCCACACGCGCACGGGCGTCGCCAATATCTGTTGTCCAATCTAGACCCAACGCATCAGCACCCGCATCTGCCATGGTTTCTAGCCACTGGCCGCCATTTTTAGTAAACATGATGACAGGCACTTTACGGCCGTCGTGTTCACGAATCAGGCCTTTTGCAATGCGCGCCATGTAGTCCAATGAGAATGCTTGGTACATAGGGCCACTTAATACACCACCCCAAGTATCAAAAACTTGCACGGCTTGAGCACCCGCACGAATTTGTGCATTTAGGTAATCCACCACAGAGTCAGCTAGTTTGCTTAGTAACTCGTGCAGCACCTCTGGTGTGGCGTACATCATTTGCTTAATGTGACGGAAGTCTTTGCTTGAGCCGCCTTCAACCATGTAGGTCGCCAGCGTCCACGGGCTACCCGAGAAACCAATCAAAGGCACACGACCGTTAAGTTCGCCGCGAATTTCTTTGACGGCGTTCATTACGTAGTCCAAGTCTACTTCGCTGTTAGGTACAGGCAGGTCTTGAACGTCCTTTTCGGTACGAATGATCTTTTTAAAACGCGGGCCTTCGCCCGCTTCAAAGTACAGACCTAAACCCATCGCATCAGGAATGGTTAGGATGTCTGAGAACAAAATCGCCGCATCAAGGTCGTAGCGCTCAAGTGGCTGAATGGTCACTTCGCACGCAAGCTCCTTGTTTTTGCACAAGCTCATAAAGTCACCGGCTTTCGCACGGGTCTCACGATACTCAGGTAGGTAACGTCCGGCTTGGCGCATCATCCACACTGGGGTTACATCAACGGGCTCACCAAGAAGGGCGCGCAAAAAACGATCATTCTTTAACTCAGACATAAACCTAATTTAACTCTCAAAATATGAAAAATGACATGGGCTATACTTTGCCATAAAAAAGGCCGCTAATGCGGCCTTTTAAGTCAAACAATGGGATTAAAGATCAAGATAATCCATAATACCTTCGGCCGCTGTTCGGCCTTCGGCAATGGCGGTCACCACGAGGTCAGAGCCGCGAACCATGTCACCACCCGCGAATACTTTCGGGTTAGTGGTTTGGAAAGCAAACTTACCGGCTTCAGGTGCAACAACGCGACCGTCTTGGTGAAGGTCAATACCAAAGTCAGCAAACCAAGGTGCTGGGCTTGGACGGAAACCAAAGGCAACCAACACAGTATCTACTGGTAGAATTTCTTCAGAGCCCGGTACCACTTCAGCGCGACGACGACCGTTTTCGTCAGGCTCACCCATGCGGGTAGTAACCAGCTTAACGCCTGTTACTTTGCCGTTTTCGCCAACCACTTCAACAGGCTGACGGTTGAACATAAATTCAACACCTTCTTCACGCGCGTTTTCTACTTCGCGTTTAGAACCAGGCATGTTTTGTTCGTCACGACGGTACGCACATACAACGCTTTCCGCGCCTTGGCGGATAGAAGTACGGTTACAGTCCATTGCAGTGTCACCACCGCCCAGAACAACAACGCGCTTGCCAGCAAGGTCGATAAACTCAGAAGGATCTTTCTCGTAACCCAAGCAGTGGTTTACGTTAGAGATCAAGAACGGCAATGCATCGTATACGCCGTCTAGATCTTCACCTGGGAAGCCACCCTTCATGTAGGTGTAAGTACCCATACCAAGGAATACCGCATCGTACTCGTCGATGAGGCTTTCCATTGATATGTCTTTACCAATTTCTGTATTTAGCTGGAACTCAACGCCCATCTCTTCGAAGATTTCACGACGACGAGACATTACGTCTTTTTCTAGCTTAAATTCAGGAATACCGAAGGTTAGCAGACCGCCGATTTCTGGGTGACGATCAAATACAACTGGCTTAACGCCGTTACGTACCAAAATATCGGCACAGCCTAGACCCGCAGGGCCCGCACCAATGATCGCTACTTTTTTGTCGGTTACAGGCACGCCAGACATATCTGGACGCCAGCCTAGCGCAAACGCTGTATCGGTAATGTATTTTTCAACAGAGCCGATGGTTACCGCACCAAAGCCGTCATTAAGGGTACAAGAGCCCTCACACAAACGGTCTTGTGGACATACGCGACCACATACTTCTGGCAATGAGTTAGTTTGGTGGCTGAGGTCAGCCGCCTTCATAATATTGCCTTCAGATACTAGCTTAAGCCAGTTTGGAATGTGGTTGTGTACAGGACACTTCCAAGAACAGTAAGGGTTACCACACTCTAAACAACGATGTGACTGCTCTGTAGCAGCGGCTTGTTCGAAAGGCTCGTAGATTTCAGCAAACTGCTGCTTACGTACCTTTGCGTCAATTTTCTTTGGCCCCTCTCGAGACACATCGAGGAACTGGAAATCGTTGTGTAAACGCTCAGTCATGTTCCTACCTCTTTAAGGCGCTCACTTATGGAGCGCTTGTTACTCTTCCACTCACCCTTGTCTTGTTGCCTTAAGCAATGGCTTAAGCAAGACAGTGCACCGCAGGTACCCTTGGCACCTGCGGGACCTCACTTATTCAGGACGGCGACGAATATCACTTAGCAGTGCATCTAAGCTTGCAGCTTTTGGCTTAACCAACCAGAAACGGCCGATGTAATCATCGAACTCATTCAGTAGGTGTTGACCCCACTGACTGCCGGTTTCAGCAACAAACTCTTGAATCACAGAGCGCAAGTGGTGCTTGTATGGCTCCATTTGCTCTACGTGGATGCGGTGAATTTCTACAAGCTCGTGGTTGTAGCGGTCAACGAAGGTGTTCTTTTCGTCAAGCACGTAAGCGAAACCACCGGTCATACCTGCACCGAAGTTATAGCCAGTCTCACCCAATACGGTGATTTGACCGCCTGTCATGTATTCACAACAGTGATCGCCAGCCCCTTCGATAACCGCATGTACGCCAGAGTTACGCACACCAAAACGCTCGCCTACGCTACCTGCTGCAAATAGCTTGCCGCCGGTTGCACCGTACAAACAGGTGTTACCCAAGATTGCAGTTTCGTTACTCTTGTAGGTCACTTCGCTAAATGGCTTGATGACAAGCTTACCGCCCGCCATGCCTTTACCTACGTAGTCGTTCGCGTCACCTTCTAGGTATAGGTGTTGACCACCCGCGTTCCACACACCAAACGACTGACCTGCGTGACCTTTAAACTTAAAGGTCACTGGCTTATCGGTCATGCCCAAGTTGCCGTGGCTACGTGCAATCAAACCAGAAGTACGCGCACCTACAGAACGGTCACAGTTAGTGATGGACAATTCCCACTCACCGCCAGCGCCTGCTTTGATTGCTTCAGCCGCTTGCTCTGCCATTTTGTCGTTCAACGCACCCGGATCGTATGGTTCGTTACGCTCAACCTGACAAGTTTGCGGGTACTCAGCAGGCACACCGCCATCGCTGATGATTGGCGATAGGTCTAGGTGGCTGTGCTTCTCAGTGGTGCCTTCAATGATCTCAAGTAGATCAACGCGGCCCACAAGCTCTTGCATAGAGCGAACACCCAATTGCGCCATAAGAATACGAGATTCTTGTGCCACAAAGGTGAAGAAGTTTTTAACCATTTCAACGGTGCCGCGGAAGTGCTCATCACGCAACTTGTCGTTTTGTGTTGCTACACCGGTCGCACAGTTGTTTAGGTGACAAATACGTAGGTACTTACAACCTAGTGCCACCATTGGCATAGTACCAAAGCCAAAGCTTTCAGCACCTAGCATTGCGCCTTTCACAACGTCTAGACCCGTTTTTAGGCCGCCGTCTGTTTGTAGACGGATAGAGCCACGCAAGTGGTTGCCACGTAGGCTTTGGTGAGCATCAGAAAGACCTAGCTCCCAAGGCGAACCTGCGTAGTGAATAGACGTTAGTGGCGATGCTGCTGTACCACCGTCGTAACCAGAGATGGTGATCAAGTCAGCGTAAGCTTTTGCTACGCCACACGCGATGGTACCAACACCCGGACGCGATACCAGCTTAACCGATACCAAACCTTCTGGGTTCACTTGCTTCAAGTCGAAGATTAGCTGCGCTAAGTCTTCAATTGAGTAAATATCGTGGTGCGGTGGAGGCGAAATTAGGGTTACGCCTGGCACTGAGTAACGCAAACGCGCAATCAGGTTATTCACCTTACCACCCGGTAGCTGACCACCTTCACCCGGCTTCGCGCCTTGGGCTACTTTGATCTGCATAACATCGGCATTTACAAGGTATTCTGGGGTTACACCAAAACGACCCGAAGCAATTTGCTTAATCTTAGAGCGCTTAATGGTGCCGTGACGCGCTTCGTCTTCACCACCCTCACCTGAGTTTGAGCGACCGCCCAACTCGTTCATAGCAACAGCCAAGGCTTCGTGCGCTTCAGGTGACAGTGCACCTAGCGACATTGCAGCAGAGTCAAAGCGTTTGAAGATTTCTTCTACTGGCTCAACTTCGTCCAGTGGTACTGGGGTGATGCCTGGCTTAAAGCCAATCAAGTCACGAATCGTCGCAACACCGCGTTTGTTAACGAGGTTGGCGTACTTTTCGTAATCTGCGTAGTTACCGCTCTTAACCGCTTCGTGAATAGTCGCAACCACATCTGGGTTGTACGCGTGGTATTCACCACCGTGCGAGTACTTCAACAAGCCGCCTTGTTGGATAGGCTTACGCGCCTTCCAAGCCAAGTCTGCAAGTACACCTTGCTCGTCTTGGAAGTGGCTGAATTTCGCACCTTGGATGCGGCTAGTCACGCCTTTGAAACACAGGTCAACGATTTCGTCACTAAGACCAATGGCTTCAAACAACTGAGCACCACGGTAAGAGGCGATCGTAGAGATACCCATCTTAGATAGGATCTTCATCAAGCCTTTAGCAATACCCTTACGGTAGTTTTGATGCGCTTCTAGCGGATCAACACCTAGCTCGTTTGTAGCACACAAGTCGTTGAGTACACGGTAAGACAAGTACGGGTAAACCGCTGTCGCACCAAAGCCAAACAAGACCGCAAAGTGATGCGGGTCGCGGGCTGTACCAGTTTCTACAATGATGTTGGCATCACAACGCAAGCCTTTTTCTACCAAGTGGTGGTGCACTGCACCGGTTGCCATTGATGCGTGCATCGGCAACTTACCACGGCTTAGGTAACGGTCAGAAAGGACAAGTACAACCTTACCTTCAAGTACCGCTTCTTCAGCTTGCTTACATACGTTTTCGATCGCTGCTTTAAGGCCAACTTCTGGCTCATAGTTCAGGCTGATAAATTTAGCGCCAAAACCGTCCATTTCGTCAGCAACAAGCGTCTTAAATTTGTGTGCAGACAGTACAGGCGACGTAAGAATGATACGACGCGCGTGCTCTGGAGTTTCTTCAAAGATGTTACGTTCAGCACCCACACAGGTTTCTAGCGACATAACAATCGCTTCACGTAGTGGGTCGATTGGCGGGTTAGTTACCTGCGCAAACTGCTGACGGAAGTAGTCGTAAGGTGAACGCACACGGCTAGACAAGACAGCCATTGGCTTGTCGTCACCCATTGAGCCAACACCTTCCATACCACTTTCACCGAGAGGACGCAGAATTTGGTCACGCTCTTCAAAAGTGATTTGGAACATCTTCATGTGAACTTTAAGTTCATCAGCCGTCATATCTTTGAAGGCTTCTGATTCCGCTTCCATGGTTTGCTCTAGGCGAACTGCGTTTTCACGCAACCACTGCTTGTAAGGCTGACCCGACTTAAGTTCGTTGTCGATATCGTCAGTGTGCTTAACATCACCGGTTTGGGTATCAATCGCCAGGATTTGACCTGGACCGACACGACCTTGAGCAACAATTTGCTCTGGAGAGTAAGTAAACACACCGATTTCAGAGGCAGTACAGATGTAACCATCCGTCGTCATAACCCAACGTGATGGACGCAAGCCGTTACGGTCAAGCATACATACTGCGTAACGACCGTCGGTCATTACCATACCTGCTGGGCCGTCCCATGGTTCCATGTGCATCGAGTTGTACTCGTAGAATGCACGTAGTTCAGAGTCCATGGTATCTACGTTTTGCCACGCAGGTGGTACGATCATGCGTACCGCACGGTAAATATCAACGCCACCCACCAACAAGAATTCAAGCATGTTATCCATACTTGAAGAGTCAGAACCGTGGGTGTTAACGATTGGCTGTAGCTCGGCTAGGTTTGGAATAGCCGGTGTCGCGAATTTTTTCGCACGCGCTTTCGCCCAGTTACGGTTACCTTCAACGGTGTTAATTTCACCGTTGTGCGCCAAAAAGCGGAATGGCTGAGCCAAAGGCCAGCGCGGCGCGGTGTTCGTTGAGAAACGTTGGTGGTAAGTACACACCGCAGTTTCTAGGCGTTTGTCTGCCAAATCTTTGTAGAATACAGGTAGGTCTACAGGCATGGTTAAGCCTTTGTACGACAACACCTTGTCAGACAAGCTACAAATGTAGAAGTCTGCATCTTCAGCCAAAGCGATTTCTACGCGGCGACGTGCAACAAATAAACTAACAGCAAAGTCTTTTTCAGATTTGCCATTGTTATCAATTAAAATTTGCTCAATTTGTGGCAGCGTATCCTTTGCAATTGGGCCAAGGCAGCTTTCGTCTGTTGGCACAACACGCCATCCAATAACAGAAAGACCTTCACCTTCTACTGCAGCATTAAAGACCTCACGTGCTTTAGCTGCATTTGCCGCTTCTTGTGACAGGAATACCATGCCAACAGCGTACTGCTCACCTAACTCGACACCTAACTCATCTTTGGCTACGGCGCGCAGAAAGCTGTCTGGCTTTTGCATTAGCAAGCCACAACCATCTCCGGTTTTGCCATCTGCCGCGATACCACCACGGTGAGTCATACACGCCAAAGCTTCAATCGCTTTGTCTAGCAAATCGTGGCTTGGCTGCCCTTGCATGTGGGCCATTAGGCCAAAGCCGCAGTTATCTTTAAACTCACCTGGGCGATAAAGACCGTTGCTCATAAGCCATTCTCACTCAAAAAATTCTTATTAATCAATGCCTTATAAAAGACACCCCAAAGTTCCCTGCAAAATCTGGGCAAAAAGGGAGGGCTATTTTACACTTGAACGCTCAAGAGAACAAATTACACACAAGTTACCCCCTTCAAGCCATCTTTAAAAACAGCTCGAATAAGGGTAAAGCACTGGGTGAAACTATCGCTTTTGAACGTCTTCCTGAACGCCCCGTAGACTGCGAGCCCATGGCCGAAGAGCCTGAATTGATGAAGGCAGCTCGCTGATTCCCGTTTTTGCTGAGTCGCGGGAGGTATATTGTCCGTATATTACGACAAAAAATGTCTTTCCCTTATACACGGTCTCAAACACATATAGATCATCCATTGTACCCCAACGTTCGACAAAAGTCTTGATCGAGGCAATATTGCGCGCACCAAGCAGCTGTAAAACATACCCTTGTGGTTCCAGTTGCAATAAACGGGCCTCGTCTGCACGAAGCCGCTGGGTGATTTGATCTGGCGCTGGGCTGGTTGCGACGACAGCTTTTTCTGTGCCGCTTGGCTTGGCAACAACTGAGCTAGCCACTGGCTCACTCGGCTCAGTCTCCGTAGCTTTTTCTGTGGCATCGCCTGTATCGCTTACCTTCGCTACCTGCTCATTTTTGTTGCTCTTTGGCGCTGTGGCAGCATCGCCATTATGCGACAATTGTTCGGGCACAACATCATTCGTAACAGGTGTGCTTGGGGTAACCACTTCAGGCTCTTCTTCCTCTGCTTTTTGTCGCCCAATATCTGTTACAGCCACAGGCCCCTCTTCAGCTGCTTTTTCGAGCACGATATCTGGTACAGCCACAGGTACCTCTTCAGCTCCTTTTTCCAGCACAATTTCTGTTACTGCAGTACCCGGCTGCGTCTCAGTTTGATCAATGGGCGCTGGAGCGACTGAAGCATCAGCAACCGCATTAGTCGGCTCTGCAGGCGTGGGCACAAGGACAGGGACAGAGGTTACTGCTAGCTCAGGTACATTAACCGTCGGCGTATTCACTACCGCTATAGGCTCAATGTCGTCATTAAAGCCCATATCACTCTCGGCCGCCTTCTCTGCATCAACCGTGGCCTGTTCGAGAGGCTCGCCAAGATCATCACTCACTATGTCTTCTGCAGACTTAAGCTCAACTAAAGCCTGCTCAGACGCAGCAAAGCGTTCACTCAATGTTTGCTGTACCACTCGGTCTCGCACCTCGCTGGAACTCGCTGTCTCAAGCGAGTTAATCGGCAACGCAAGATCGCTTTGTTGAGCTTGTGTGTCGGCTAACAAATCATCCTCGGGTACAAAGTACCAAACCGATACGGCTAGAACCAACACCAACGAACAGGCCAAAGCCACCATGTGAAACATCGGGAAAGGGAAAGCTTTTGCACTGCTTTGATGCGTTTGCTTAGTAAAGTGCGCCTCAAGCTGTGCAAAATTGCCTTGCGTCTTTTTGTATAACTTGGCGAGGGTTTTGGGTTTTACTTGGCCTCGCTCACCAAAGCGCATGGCTAAATATTGTTTTACTTCGTCTTGGCTAAGGGGCCCTAGCTCTACTTGGAAATAACGCTGCGCAAAACCCTCTTCTTCACTTAGGCGACTTAGTTTTTCAGCAAAGCTCACATCGCCCACAAAGAAGACCTGAGGACACAAGCCGTCACTGTGGTTATGGATTAACTGTAACTCAGTTAACAAAGCGACAGCAGGATCAGATACCTTTTCTGCACTGTCGAGAATCAACAGCAAACGGATCCCCTGATTGCGCAATAACGCAATCACTTCGCTTAGGGCTTCAATCGGACTAGAAAATGTGGAGGGAATAAGCTGGTCGGGCAACTGGGTAAACAACGCCTCAACCAAGGTCACTTCGTCGTGGCAGCGCTCACCCGAAAGCAGACAAACTTGATGCTCAGGGTGAAGTAAGCTGTTAGCTAACTGAATGGCAAACTGGCTTTTGCCTACCCCCTTCTCCCCTGTTAGCGCTAATACAAAGTCTGAAAAGCGCACCATATGGGCGAGCTTTTCTCGCAACTGTTCGCGTGCAACAGGCTCGAAGTAATGTGTACAGGGCGTAAACACAGGCGGCAAGCTTTCAGTCAAACGAGAGTCTCCTGTGGTAAACGATACGTTGGGGGCTAGTCGTTACAATTAAGCCCGTTCTGCCGATTCAATCACAGCCACCAGCTGCTCAGGCAAAAAGTCTTCTGTTACTTTAGCCTTGCCTATTTGCTCTAGCAAGACCAAGCGAATACGACCGCTCAGCACTTTTTTGTCTACAGCCATCAGGGACAAGAAGTCATCGGCTGTCATATTTTCTGGAACATGAACCGGCAACTTTGCGGCGTCAATCACCGCACGGGTACGAGCCACGTCAGCGTCACTAATCCAGCCTAAATCGCAAGAAAGCTGCGCTGCCAACAACATGCCTGTGCCTACGGCTTCACCATGTAGCCAAGTACCGTAGCCTTGATGGGTCTCAATGGCATGGCCAAAGGTATGACCTAGGTTTAACCAAGCACGAATGCCTTGTTCACGCTCGTCCTGCGCCACCACTTCGGCTTTAATTTCACAGGCGCGGTAAATGGCGTCGGCAAGTAACTGCTGGTCACATGCCATCAACCCAGCCATGTTAGCTTCAAGCCAAGTCAAAAACGCTTCGTCATAGATCAAGCCATATTTGATCACCTCGGCCAGGCCCGCCGACAGCTCTCGCTCTGGCAAAGTGGTCAGCACTTGGGTATCGATTAGCACAGCATTTGGCTGATAAAAGGCGCCAATCATATTTTTACCCGCTGGGTGGTTTACACCCGTTTTACCACCTACAGAGGAGTCAACTTGCGACAATAGAGTCGTTGGCACTTGGATGAAGTCAACACCGCGTTGGTAACAAGCTGCCGCAAAACCAGTCATATCACCAATCACGCCGCCGCCTAAAGCAATAAGCGTGGTTGTACGGTTATGGCGATTTTCGAGCAGGGCATCAAAAATCCAGTTAAGGTGGTCTAGGTTTTTGTAGCTTTCGCCATCGGGCAAAATTACATGATCAACCTGAAAAGCCTCGTCTAGCTGCTCAAGCACTGTGTCTAAATAGAGCGGGCTGATGGTTTCATTGGTCACCACCATCACCTGCTTACCTTTAATGTAATCAGCCAGCATTGGCTGCTGTAACAACCCCTGACCAATGTGAATAGGGTAACTACGCTCGCCAAGGGCAACATTTAAGGTTTTCATAAGACTATCTCAATGACTAGGCTTCGCTTTGAGGCTGCTGAGCAGCTTTGCGAAAGGCTTCAACAATTTCGTGAGTCACACTACGTGGGTGACGTTTATCAGTATGAACCAACAGGTCGCAAGTTTCGCGATACAGAGGGTCGCGGCGAGTCAGAAGTGATTCTAGTACTGCGCGAGGGTTTTCGGTTTGCAGTAGAGGCCGGTTTTTATCGCGGGCGGTACGCTCCACCTGCTGATCAACAGAGGCATGCAAGTAAACAACAAAACCACCGGCTGCCAAGCTTTTACGGTTTTCAGGTCGCTGCACCACGCCACCGCCGGTGGCTAAAACGATATCATCACGGGCGCACAAGTCTGCTACGACGGTCGACTCACGCTCTCGGAAGCCTTCTTCACCTTCCACGTCAAAGATCCACGGAATATTCGCCCCAGCACGGGATTCTATTTCGCGATCAGAGTCGACAAAGGCTAAATTTAACTCCTGAGAGAGTAAACGACCGATGGTGCTTTTACCTGCGCCCATCGGTCCGACTAAAATAATATTCAAATCCAAGCAGCCTAAAAACTAATTAACAGTGACTGACTCTCGAATGAGTTTTGGCGTAATAAAGATCAAGAGTTCAGTTTTAGCGCCCGTATTCTGCTTGCTTCTGAACAAATTGCCAAGTACTGGAAGGTCTCCAAGCAACGGAGTTTTTGCCACAGCCTCGGTTGATGTCTCTTGAAACACCCCGCCCAAGACAATTGTTTGGCCATCTGGAACCACTACGGACGTCTCTAACTCATTGTTATCTATACTAATACTGCCATCAGATAAGGTTTCACCTATGGAATCTTGCTTAATTTTTAAGTCCATAGCGATACGTTCACCCGGATTGATGCGTGGCGTGACATCGAGCAACAGCACGACGTCTTTAAACTCAACACTCACCTCACCGTCTTCAACGACCTGATAAGGAATCTCTCGACCCGACTGAATACTGGCTGTTTTACCATTGGTGGTCACGATTTTAGGTTGTGAAATAATCTCGGCTTGACCATCGCTTTCAAGTGCCGCTAGCTCTAACCCCAGCAAGGCACTACTACCGTTAGCAATACCTACCGCAAAAGACGATGATGAAGTGATACCTAAATCAACGGCAAGGGTATCAAAACCGTAACCTGCGCCGTCAGAGCTGCTATTACTAAAGCCGCTGGTCGATATGGTCTCTAACCCTCCCAGAGATGAGCCCACATAGGCGTTACCATCGTTCGCACCAAAGCCCCACTTAACACCCAGCTCTTTTGATACAGACGAGCGAGCTGTCACAAGGCGAGCCTCGATCATTACCTGTTCAACCTCGACGTCAAACTTTCGCAAGGTTTTACGAATTTCTTCAATACCTGTTTGGGTCTCGCGCACCATCAAGATGTTGGTTTCGTCATCGGCCATGATAAAACCACGCTCTGATACCAACTTGGCTTGCTGCAAGTGCGCCATCATTTCGGAGGCTTTGCGAAAGTCCACCTGAATAAACTCGGTTTGTAAGGCCGAGAGCTTTTCAATATTGGTGGTGTTTTCTAACTCAGCCGCCTCGCGTTTGCGAATCTCTTCGGCGTTCGCAACCAATAACACGTTACCCAAGATACGCTTATCAAGGTTCTTTGTTTTAAGCACGATGTCTAGTGCTTGATCCCAAGGCACGTTTTTTAGGCGCAGCGTAATATTGCCGGTCACATCATCACTGACCACCAAGTTTAGCTCTGCTACCTCGGCAATAATTTGCAGCACCGAACGCAAGTCAACGTCTTGGAAGTTAAGATCAAGCGGGTCGCCTTTAAACGGGAACAACTCGGCTTGACGCTCTTGCTCCTCTTGCAGGGTCATAGGTTTAAAGTCGAGCAGCAGCTGCGAGCCGGTTTGATACGCAAGGTAAGTAAACGGCTCGGCACTAGGTTTTACTAAAATTTGGGTATTTTCGCCCACCGACATGGCATCCACAAAAAGCACTGGCGTGCCAAAGTCTTGTACATCAAGGGTTTGCTCAAAGGCCTTTGATAGCGAAGCACCCACAAGGTTAACCACCACGTTATTACCTTCTTCGGCAATATCTACGCCCGCTTGCGCGTCAGAAAGGCTAATAACAACTCGACCAACACCGTCACTCGCTCGTTTAAAATCAATACCTTGTACACGGGTTTGATCTAAAGGCTGAGCATTAAGGCTAAGCTTTGGCGAGGATACAAATTCTTCAACTGTGGTACGCGGCGCTTCAATTGCTGCAAGGGGTTGGTCTATCAGTACGTAAAGGCTGTTGTTTTCAACATGGCTGGTAAAGGCAGAAGACTTAGTTAGATTAACCACCATACGCAAACGGCCATCCGTCTGCGCAAAGTTCACCTGCTTGACCGAGGAGGTTGCGACATCTAGCTGTTTAGACGGCAGGTCGCTAGTAACACCCCACAAGTCGAGTACAAGGCGTGCCGGCTGATCTATTTTGTAACTGCGCGGCATCGGAGGCGGCGCATCAAAGTCGAAGCGCAGCTCAACCTTACCTCCCGGCAAGGCAGTAAATTGCGCATCTTGTAAAAAGGTTTGTGCTACGGCCACTTGCCATAGGGACTGAGCCAACAAGCCAATAACCATTAGCCAGCGAACTGCTCTTTTCATCACACTCTGTCCTCGTAAATCCATATTAGCCACCTGAATCACCTTGAGCTGGCGCACTCGCCAACACCAGTGTTCGAGATCGCTTCATCCAACCGCCTCGGCCGTTGGAGACAATTTCAACTAATTCCATTTTTCGCTCATCGACGCTGACTACTTGGCCAAAATCCAAGCCAATGTACTGGTCTTCGGATACTCGGTGAATGGCACCATTAGTATCTTGTATTAATGCCCAGAGCTTACCGTGTTCTGCACCAAAGCGTTTAATGGTGCCGACCATACGTAGGTCGTCAATCGAAAAACTTTCGAGATAATCCTTGGCGCGACCATCGTCGGGGCGCACAACATTAATATTATCGTGGGCCAGCAACATCGCCTCAGCGACAGGGTCTGGCTGAGCCAAAGGTACAAATGGCTCACGTAAACTCGCGCCCTCATATACAAAGCTCTCGTAAGGCTTATAAGCAGGCAACGGTTCAATGGGCGGCGCTGGCAAGTCTTTTATATGACGCACATAACGACGTAGGTCTTCGGTATCCTCGACCCATACGTAACAGCCCGTCAAACTCTGTAAAACTAAAATAAGGCCAAGCAATCGTATCATCTGCTATGCCCTCTTACTCTTGTTCATCATAACGATAAGTTTTTGCCCGAATATTCATCACAAGTTTGTCTGAATTTTGACTCGGGGCAATTTGGTAATCGTGCAGCGTTACTATTCGTGAGATCGCCGCAACGCCGCTCACAAACTCACCCATTTGGTGATATGTACCGGCAACAGTAATGTTTATCGGCAGCTCGATGTAAAACTGACTCTTTTGCTCTGGCTGCAGCTCAATCAAGCGAATATCCAAACCACTGGCACGGCCAATCGCAGTAATGTCGTCCAGTAGGCCGGGAACCTCATTTTGCGATGGCAACTGGCGTAGCAATTCAGAAAAGCGCTCTTCCACGTCTGCCATTTGCTGACGCAAGGCCTCGAGGTTGGCCACCTCACCTGCCTTTTGCTCAAACGACTGTTTAAGGCTCGCTTCTTCGCGCATCACGCGATCTAAACGATCGGAAGAATCCAACAAGTAAAAGTAAATACCTAGGCCTAGCACAATGGCGAATGCCAAAAGGTAGTTAACCACTTTAACGCCGATAGGCCAGTGACCCGCGGTCGCAAAGTCGAGGTCGTTAACATCAAAGCCCTCAAAGGCTTTTTTAAATCCCTCTAAACTCATGGCGTTTCCTCCTCATCGGACGAAGGCATGGTCAGGTCAACCGATAGATTGAAGTTTCGGGCACCCGCTTGTTTATCTACTTGGCTCAAGTTGGGTTCACCAAACCAAACCGAAGCATCAAGCTCGCGCATCAAGGCTGACACATCTAAGTTATCGAGGGCAAAACCTGTGATGGTCACTGTTTCGCCGCGACGCTCTAACGAACCATAATGGATACCGTCGGGCAAAATTTGCACCAGCTCGTCAAAGTTACGCACAATCACAGGGCGGTTACCCTGCAATTCATGAATCGCTTGCAAACGTTCAAGCAGGCGGGCGCGCTTGTCTTCTAAGGCCTCTATTTCTCGGCGTTGCACATCCAGCTTGGCAATTTCAACCTTCAAAAACTGGTTACGCTCGTTTTGACGTTCGATTTGCATCTCGTAGAAGTAACCCACCACAAATACGATAACTACAGCGGCTACCGCAGAGAGGGCACTATTGGTGACAAACTGCTTTTGTCGCAGCGCGTTGCGCTCTTCGCGCCAAGGGCGGAGGTTAATTAAAGTACTCATGACACCTCCTTCGCTCGTAGCGCAAGCCCCAGCGCTTTAAACAGCACAGGCGCATCCGAAGATAAGCTTTCGCGATTCACTCGACTCGCCACTTTTATGGATACAAAGGGGTTAGCCACGCGGGTTGGCACACCCACCACGTGTTCAATTTGTTCGGCAAGACCACCAATCATCGAGGTGCCACCTGATAAAAACAACGCCTTAAGTGCCACATGATTACCCGAGGAATAAAAGAACTGCAGCGCCCGTGACACCTGCTGAGCGACAGTATTTCTGAAGGGTAGGATGTGACTTTGATGTACATCTGCCTCAAACTCATTTAAGCGAAACTTTTGCTCCACCTCTTCAACACTAATACCCATCAAGTGGTGAAGCGAGTTAGACAGCTCGTCGCCTCCAAAGGACTGCTCACGAGAATAAATAATATCGCCGTCTTTAAACACATTAAGAGTCAAAGTCGATGCGCCGATATCTGCAATACCCACCAGCCCTTCCACGTCCAGGTCTTGCGCAAGGGCCGACTTTTTGAGGGGCGCAAAAGCGCGCTCACAGGCGTAAGTGTCGACATCAACCACTTCGCACACAAGCCCTGCACCATTGATGGCATCTTCGCGGATCTCAACATCTTGGCGGCGACAAGCCACCACCAACACATCGTTAAATTCTTCGTTGCCCGCCTGCGGCCCCATGACTTGAAAATCGATGCCTACATCGTCAATGGGGTACGGAATAAACTGGTCTGCTTCGAGCTTTACTTGCTCTTCGAGCTCCATTTCGCTCAGGTTGGCACTTAGGCTAATGCGTTTGGTTATCACCGAAGAGGAAGGTACTGCGACTACAGTGGGTGCTTCGTCTTTCACGCCCGCAATTTTAGCGGCACGCTCAATGGCATCAGACACAAGGTTAACTTCTTGGATATGCCCGTCCATCACCGCCACAGAAGGCATAGACACCACGGCATAGCCCTTAATTAACGGCTGACCACCTTGGGCTTCTAACGCCACCAGCTTTACTGACGAAGAACCGATATCCACGCCCACAAAGCCTGCATCTTTTTTCTTAAAAAGCGACAACACCCGCTAATATCCTTTTTTAACCTTCAACCGTGCTCATATCGTTGCACCTGTTTTAGCGAAAGCTAGGCCATTACGACCCAGTTTGAGACTTGTACAGCAATAATTGTGCACAAGCGACCAAAAATCTGAAAACATCAACCTTATGCTATTTACTAAAGAACCAATAGCCCTATTAAGCAAGTAATTGTTTTTTTTCGTGCACGACTGAGCTTTTATTCAGTATTTTACAAAAAAAACCATTTCACTCTAGTGACCTTGATAACGCCTAGTATAATAAGCCCTCCTCGGGCAAGGCCCGTCATTGAGCAACCTTTGGGGCAAATATCCAAACACCATGCGCGCATTCAAAATAGCACTTAAAGTCTTTGTTGTTCTTTTGCTTCTTGGCGCCATTGCAGGAGGCATTGGTGCAGCTGTTATTTACAACCATTTAAAAGCAAAAGTGCCTGATCCTGCTGGCCTGCGAGACATTCAGTTTCAAACCCCTTTGCGCATTTATTCGGCGGATGAAAAACTCATTGCCGAGTACGGTGAAAAACGCCGTACCCCCATTAATTACGAACAGATTCCACAACACTTTATCAACGCTATTTTAGCCGCCGAAGACCGCAGCTTTTTTGAACACGATGGCGTTGATTACATGGGCTTGATGCGAGCCGTCAAACAACTCGTAGAAAGTGGCCGTATTCGAAGCGGTGGCTCGACCATCACCATGCAGGTCGCTCGAAACTTTTACTTAAGCCGTGAACAAAAGTTTGAGCGTAAGTTTATTGAGATTCTTTTGTCGTGGGATATCGAAAAGGCCTACAGCAAACAAGAAATCCTAGAGCTGTACGTTAACAAAATTTACCTAGGCTACCGCGCATACGGTATCCAAGCGGCTGCACAAGTTTATTACGGCAAGGACATTAGCGAGCTCAGCTTGGCTCAACTCGCTATGATTGCAGGCTTACCTAAAGCTCCGTCTACCTCCAACCCAATCAGTAACCCAGAACGCGCAAAAGAGCGTCGTAACTGGATTTTGCGCAGCATGCATCAGCTGGCGTTTATTACTGACCAAGAATACGAAACCGCTCGCAATGAACCCGTCACAGCTTACTATCATACAGCCGATATTGAGCTAGATGCGCCTTACATTGCCGAAATGGTCCGTAGCGACCTTTACGCCACCTACGGTGATGACCTGTACACCGAAGGATTTCGTGCATACACCACCATTCGCTCTGACCAGCAGGCCACAGCCAATCAAGCACTTAAAGATGGCCTACTCGCCTACAGCGAGCGTCACGGTTATCGCGGCCCAGAAAAGCAATTAGGTATTCTGTCACAAGACGCTTGGCAAGAGGCCCTTGATGGTGAAAGCACCATTGGCGAAATTGAGCCCGCAATCGTAACTGAGGTGCTCGACCAATCGATAAAAGCGCTGCGTAAAGGCGGTGAGATTATTACCCTGAACTGGGACGATATTAACTCGGCGCGCACCTACATAGATGCCAACAAAATGGGGCCAAAACCCGAGAGCGCCGCTGATATCGTCGCAATTGGCGACCTCATCCGCGTGCGTGTTGTTTTCCCAGAAACTGACGCCGAAGACGCCTTGCCAACATGGCGTCTAACCCAAATACCTGAGGTACAAGGCGCCCTTGTCGCGCTAGACCCAAACAATGGTGCTGTTACATCACTGGTGGGCGGTTTTGATTTTTACCAAAACAAGTTTAACCGTGTGACTCAGGCCTCGCGTCAAGCGGGCTCCAACATCAAGCCATTTATTTACACCACCGCTTTGGCAAATGGTTTTTCTCCGTCATCACTTATCAATGACGCGCCTGTGGTGTTTCATGACAACAACCTAGAATCGAGCTGGCGACCAGAGAACTACAGCAAAAAGTTTTATGGCCCAACCCGCCTTCGCGAAGCGCTATACAAGTCACGTAACCTTGTATCGATTCGCCTGTTAAAGCAGCTAGGTATCAAAAACACCATTAATTACCTAGGTAACTTTGGTTTTGAAGCCAGTCGCCTGCCCGCCAACCTTTCCCTTTCGTTGGGCTCTGCAGACCTGACGCCAATGGAAGTTGTGCGCGGTTACGCAACCTTGGCGAACGGCGGCTACCTAGTAGAGCCTTATTACCTCACCAAGCTCGAAAGTGATGTACAAGGCGAAATCTTTGTCGCTAAACCAGCCACTGTCTGCCCAGACTGTGTTTACATCGACGAAAGCAGCACAACAAGCCTTACAGAGACACAACAAGGCCCCATTAGCCCTTACCCATTGGCACCTCAAACACTGGAGCCACGGGTTGCTTACCTCATCGAAAACATGATGCAAGATGTCATTACCCGCGGCACCGGCAAGCGCGCACTTGCCTTGGGCCGTACTGACCTTGCAGGTAAAACAGGTACCACTAACGATCAAGTTGACGCTTGGTTCTCTGGCTTTAACTCACAGCAAGTGGCATCGGTTTGGGTGGGTTTTGACAACCCAGCTACTTTGGGTCGTAACGAGTTCGGCGGCAGTGCAGCCTTGCCTATTTGGGTAGACTTTATGCGCACCGCACTCAAAGACGTGCCCGACCAGCATCGTGAACTACCGCCAGGTATTGTGAATGTTCGCATTGACCCCAAAACGGGCAAGCTCGCTTACCCGGGTCAAAGCAACGCATTGTTTGACCTTTACCTTGAGGAGCTCGCTCCTACAGAGATGAGCCAAGCACCTGAGCAAAAAATTCGCTCAAGCGCGACGGAAGATTTGTTCTAGGGACCTGTCACAACAACGGTAAATCACAAACAAAAAAATGGCTGCTCCTTATAAAAGGGCAGCCATTTTTTATTTCCGTTCCACGACTAGCTTCGTGCTTAACCGCGACGCGAAAGGTAAAGTTGCTCGACTTTAGCTCTCGCCCACGGCGTTTTACGCAAAAACGTCAGGCTCGACTTAATCGATGGGTTGTTTTCAAAACAACGAATAGGAATCAACTCAGCCAGTGCTTGCCAGCCAAGCTCTTCGTGTAGCTCAGTCACTATGGCTTTTAAGGTAATCCCGTGTAATGGGTCGTTTGGTTGAGGGCGAACCTCGCCCTTACCAGAAGCAGAAGAAGCAGGAGAAGAGGAAGGAGAGTTACTCATAGCCGCGTCTCACTTAGGCGTCGACGAGCGCTGAGCGACTTTTGCCGCCAAACGCTCGACACGGTCACGAAGGGCGTCAATGTCGTCAAAAAACGGCTTAGCTTCTTCTGCGCTAGGTACAGCTCGCAGCTCTTCGCTGACAAACTCGTTAAGGTTAGCCATCAAACTCGCTGACAAGCTAGTGGCTTTATCCACTGCTTTGCGACCCACAGTTGCAATTTCGTGCCCCAGTAAATCACCAAAGACTTGGCTAATCACCGCTTCCCAATCAATACCACCCGACTCAGCCAAGGCTTTAAGCTGTGCCGCCAAGGCTACATCACCAGCAAACTGAACGCCCGACTGAACGCCGCCCGTTTGCTTAGCCATGTTAATAAATGCGGGCACACTGCCAGACACCATCAAATCAGGCTCGGACGTTAGGTGCTGGTACAAATCAACACCTTGTGTATGCGGCACCAAGTATAAGCTCGGCAACTTATCCACATTCACCTGAATCACGCGCCCATCTAGCTCAGCTAACCCAGCCATAAGGTGCGGCTGAGTTTTAAGCACAAAGTTAAGGCTATTTTCGGCTGTTTCTAGGGCCACCGACGTAAACATATTGGCTCCAAGGTCTCGGTTTAAGGTTTGATACCTGTATGAAGAGCAACAATACCACCCGTCATATTCTGGTATTTACAGTTCACCAAGCCTTCTTTTTCCATCATGCCTTTTAGCGTGTCTTGGTCTGGGTGCATGCGAATCGACTCAGCCAAGTAGCGGTAGCTATCGGCATCACCGGCAATCATTTGGCCCATCTTAGGCAGCAGGTGAAATGAGTAGGTGTCGTAAAGTTTAGTCAGTGCTGGGTTTTCTGTTTTAGAAAACTCCAAAATCATCAGCTTACCACCGGGCTTTAACACCCGCGCCATAGAAGCAATGGCTTTGTCTTTGTTGGTCACATTACGTAAACCAAACGCAATGGTAATCACATCAAAGGTGTTCGACGGAAAAGGCAGTGCTTCGGCATTCGCCTGTACATACTCTACGTTACCCATCACACCACGGTCGGTTAAACGATCACGGCCCACGTTTAACATAGACTCGTTAATGTCTGCCAACACCACTTTGCCTGTTTCGCCCACTAGGCGCGAAAACTTAAGCGTGAGGTCACCAGTACCGCCTGCAATATCCAGCACTTGGTAGCCTTTACGTACACCGCTCTGCTCAATGGTTAAGCGCTTCCATAAACGATGAATACCGCCCGACATCAAGTCGTTCATAATGTCGTATTTTGCCGCCACACTATGAAAAACATCCGCGACGCGCTTTTGTTTGTCGGCAACGTCTACTTGTTCATAGCCAAAGTGGGTTTTTTCGGTATTTGTCTGTTCAGACATGAGAAGCCTCTATTGCTGTCTGTATCGAGGGTTAAGTTCGACCCACGGCAATCATGCCGCCGTCTCGGCTTGCGCCTGCTTGTTCGATTTGCTGTAAATAGTCAGCCCAATGAGCTGCCTGATTTTCAGATAAGTCCTTAAGATAGGCCCAAGTATACAAACCACTGTCGTGACCGTCATCAAAACTTATCTTTAATGCGTAACGGCCGGCTGGCTGAACCGCAGTAATGCCCACGTGTTTTTTGCCAACTTGCAGTATACCGTTGCCTTCACCGTGGCCGCGCACTTCGGCCGAAGGCGAGAGAACCCTAAGAAATTCTGCCGTTAACTCATAGCTTTTATCACCATAAATCAACTCTAAAGTCCGCGACTTTTTGTGCAGTTTAATGGCGGTTGGTTGCAGTTGCACCGACATAGCTCAGGGCCTCTCCCGTTTGGGTTTAAAGAATGTAGTGACTGAGGTCTTCGTTTTGTGTCACATCCGTCAATTGCTTATCCACAAAAGCGCGATCGATAGACACGGTAACACCCGGCATTTCGCTGGCTTCAAACGACAAGTCTTCTAGCAAACGCTCCATCATGGTGTGCAAACGACGAGCACCGATGTTCTCGGTTTGCTCATTCACATCAAAGGCCAGCTCCGCTAAGCGCTCAATCGCATCATCAGTAAAGTTGATGGTGAGATCTTCGGCTTGCATCAAAGCCGCAGCTTGTAGCGTGAGAGAAGCATCAGGCTCGGTCAAAATGCGCTTAAAGTCATTTGGTGTAAGCGCTTGTAATTCAACGCGAATCGGCAAACGGCCTTGCAGCTCAGGAATCAAGTCCGATGGGCGCGCTAGGTGGAAAGCACCTGAGGCAATAAACAAAATGTGGTCGGTTTTTACCATGCCGTATTTTGTTGTGACGGTGCAGCCTTCGATCAATGGCAACAGGTCACGCTGCACACCTTCGCGAGAAACATCGCCTTGGTTTTCACCGCGCTTACACACTTTATCGATCTCATCGATAAAGACGATCCCTTGTTGCTCAACCTGCTCTAGCGCGTTGGCTTTTAGGTCGTCGTCTTTAACCAGTTTGGCTGCTTCTTCGTCCGTTAGCAGCTTCATTGCATCTTTTACTTTCAAACGACTGGTTTTGGTTTTGTCGGCACCAAAAGAAGAGAACAAACCTTTTAACTGGTCGCTCATTTCTTCCATGCCCGGTGGAGTCATAATCTCCACCTGCTTAGGCGCAGCCGACACTTCAATTTCAATTTCTTTGTCGTCTAGGTCGCCTTCGCGTAAACGCTTACGGAACATTTGGCGCGTGGCGCTATCGGCTTTATCTTCGTAGGTAGTGTAATCGCTGTCATTGCCGCGCGCAGGGCGTAACAAAGCATCAAGAACACGATCTTCGGCCGCATCTTCTGCTTTGTTCTTTACGCGTTCCATTTCTAGCTCGCGCTGCATTTTTACAGCGTTTTCTACAAGGTCACGAATAATGGTTTCAACATCGCGGCCCACGTAACCCACTTCGGTAAACTTGGTAGCTTCAACCTTAATAAAAGGCGCTTTAGCCAGCTTAGCCAAACGGCGAGCAATTTCGGTTTTACCCACACCCGTTGGGCCAATCATTAGGATGTTTTTAGGCGTCACTTCGGTGCGTAATCCAGCCGGAAGTTGCATACGACGCCAGCGGTTACGCAGCGCAATGGCCACGGCACGCTTTGCGTCTTGCTGGCCAACAATGTGTTTATCTAACTCTTGTACAATTTGACGAGGGGTCATAGTAGACATGTTTGGCTTCCCAAATTAGGCGCGCGAAGGCAGCGTTTCGATGGTGAGGTTTGCATTGGTGAATACGCAAATCTCGGCGGCAATGGTGAGACTTTTTTCGGCAATCTCTTTTGCGCTTAACTCGGTGTTTTGAGTTAACGCACGGGCCGCAGCGAGGGCATAGTTACCACCAGAGCCAATGGCTACCACACCGTCTTCTGGCTCAATCACATCGCCTGAGCCAGAAATCAAAAAGGTTTTTTCTTCATTTGCCACTAACATAAGGGCTTCTAGGCGACGTAAAACTCGGTCACCACGCCACTCTCGGGCAAGGTAAATCACGGCATTTTGCAGGTTACCCTGGTGCTTATCGAGCTGTTGCTCAAACAGGTCACGTAGGGTAATTGCATCGGCTGTAGAGCCTGCAAAGCCAGTAATCACATCGTAACGCGGTAAACGAGTAACCTTTTTGGCAGTGCCTTTCATTACGGTATTACCCAATGAAACTTGGCCGTCGCCACCAACAACCACTTGGTCGCCGCGTCGTACAGATACGATTGTAGTCATGAATATGCCTTCTGTTTAAGGTAAAGATACCCTAGATATGGGCACTGATGACGGGGTTTCAACCCTTACTAAGGTGTAACCTAGTCAGAGGCTTTTAGGCGAATAGGCATGTAGCCAAGCTTTTCGAGTTTGTTGCGTGCGGCTTCGAGTTTAGGGCGATTATTAAACGGCCCCGCGACAACACGAAACCAGGTTTCACCTTGGCTGTTGGTAGACTCTGAGGTACGTACATCACCTAAGCCTTGCAGGATTAACTGAGCACGAAGTTGCTCGGCAGCGGCTTTATCTCTGAAGGAGCTGATTTGCAGATCGTAAGCGACCTCGCTAATGGCGTCTCGCGGTGTGGACTTGTACTGACTTGGATCGGCAGTGGTCACTTCAGACTTAGGAAGCGCTTCGTAAAATTCAAAACGCTTTTTGTCTTCAGTGACGACTGCAGGCTTCGCAGGCTGCTTGGGCTGGCTAGCCACCGGCTCCGCCGCTTTGGGCGCAGGCGCGGGCTTAGTCGCGGTTTGCGCTTGCTCGCCATTGGCCAGCAAGCTGTAAAGAAAGTAACCAAAACCGACCGTGAGCACGAGGGTAAACAACATCAAAAACAGCGGCTTGCGCTTACGTGCTGGCGCCGCTTTTTTAGTACTGCTTTTGGCTGCTTTTGGCTTAGCCCCCTTGCGAGGGCCGCGCTTTTTGCGTGCGAGGTCGTTAGGCATTACTTACATTTTCTCCGGCGCGTCTACGCCCAGCAGTGACAAGCCATTGTTCAACACCTGACGCACCGCTTCGCTAAGGGTTACGCGGGCCAAACGCAAGGCTTCGTCTTCAATCAACATTTTGTTGGCATTGTAGTAGGTGTGGAAGTCACTTGCTAAATCTTTTAAGTAGTTAGCCAATACGTGTGGCTCGTATGCCAATGCCGCGTTGTTCAGCACCTCTGGGTACTTCGCCAACTGAGACATCAAATCTTTTTCGTACTCGCTTTCTAGCTTGTCTAGGTTTGCAAGGCCCGCTTCCTTCGACCACGACCAGCCTGCTTCGTCTAGCTTGCGCATCACTGAACACACACGTGCGTGCGCATACTGAATGTAGTACACAGGGTTATCTTTTGACTCTGACTTCGCCAGCTCAAGGTCAAAGTCCATGTGCTGTTCAGACTTACGGGTCACGTAGAAGAAACGGCACGCATCACTGCCTACTTCGTTACGCAAGTCGCGAAGTGTAACAAACGAACCCGAACGCGTTGACATAGGCACACGCTCTTCACCGCGGTACAAAATAGCAAACTGCACCAAACGAACAACCAAGCGCTCTGGGTCGTAACCCAATGCAGAGATGGCGGCTTTAACACGGGCAATGTAACCGTGGTGGTCTGCGCCCCAAATGTTAATGACTTTATCGAAACCACGTTCAAACTTGTTCATGTGGTAAGCGATGTCTGAGGCAAAGTAGGTAGTTTGGCCATTGGCACGACGGACAACACGGTCTTTATCGTCACCAAAGTCGGTAGATTTAAACCAAAGGTTGCCGTCTTGCTCGTACAAAAAGCCTTTTTCGTTCAGGCGATTAAGTGCAGTATCCACGTCACCTGTGGTGGTTAGCAAACGCTCCGAGAACCACTCTTGGTACTGAATACCAAACTCGCCTAGGTCTTCGCGGATATCCGCCAAAATAGAATCGAGACCCGCATTAAAGAGCACTTCGTAACCTTCAGCGCCTAATAGCTCACGCGCTTTATCAATCAAGGCATCAATGTGAACTTCTTTATCGCCGCCTTGTGGTTCATCGGCAGGCACGCCATCAAAAACAGTCGCAGCGTCTATCACGTAGGCTTCGCCGTGGGCTTTTAATACATCCGCAGCGATATCATGAACGTAGTCGCCTTTGTAACCGTTGCTTGGGAAGGTCAATGTTTGACCCGCCGCTTCTAGGTAACGCAACCAAACGCTGGCAGCCAAGATGTTCATTTGGCGACCGGCGTCGTTTACATAGTATTCACGAGAAACGTTTACACCAGCCGCTTCAAGTAAATCAGAAACTGCAGCACCGTAGGCAGCACCACGACCGTGACCTACGTGTAGTGGGCCCGTTGGGTTGGCAGATACAAACTCAACCTGCACTTTTTCGTCTGACTTAGCCTGCGCCAAACCAAACTGCTGACCTTGAGTCAAAATTTGCTCAACAACGGCCGCCGCAGAGGCACTGTTAACGTAGAAGTTAATAAAACCAGGGCCGGCAATTTCGGTTTTATCAATGTGCTCAGAGTCAGGTAACGCCGCACAGATCAGCGTCGCTAGCTCGCGCGGGTTTTTCTTAGCTGGCTTAGCTAAGGTTAAGGCGATGTTTGAGGCAAAGTCACCGTGGCTTTTGTCGCGGGTATTTTCCACCATAACGCGTAACGTAATCGACTCAGGAAGATCGCCATTGGCTTGCAGCGCGTTAACTGCGGACTCGATCAGTGATGCAATATGTTCTTTCATGTGTACCTAATACCCGTGATTTATAAGCGGCGATGCGCCGTTACTCTGTTCGTTCAGTGTTTGAGGCTTAGACCTCAAATAAGCAGCCGGACATTATCGCCGTTCGCTGTTCAGTTGTTAAGCCAAAATCGGCGTTTTTAGCAGATATTTGCCCCTAAAGGAGATGGTTAGTAGGTATCCACAGGGTCGATATCAAGAGACCAGCGTACCCGGCTCTTTTGCGGATGCGCCTCGACTGTTTGTGTTAGTGCCCGACTACCCGCCGCAATGGCGGCTCGGCTGACACCGTTAAGAATGAGCTGGGCCCGATAATGCCCTGCGCGCTTAACCATAGGAGCCGGCAAAGGCCCAACACAATAGAGCTGTTCACTGGTGGCAAACTGCTGTTCAAACCCAGCACGCACCGACTGTAAAAAAGCCTCGGCTCGCCCAGGCGTTGAGGCTTCGACTCTCAGCATGGCCAAATAACGATAAGGTGGCATGCCTGCCACTTGCCTGTTACGCAGTTCAGCTCGTGCAAACTCACCATAACCATAGTCGAACAATTGGTTAAGCATTAGGTGGTCAGGATAATAGGTTTGTACGAGCGCTTGCCCGTGTGCACTTTCACGGCCAGCCCTCCCAGCCACTTGCAGCAATAACTGCGCAGTTTTTTCCATGCCTCTAAAGTCAGCACTAAATAAGCCCGCATCAGCATCTAACACCACCACCAGCGTAACCTTGGCAAAGTGGTGCCCCTTGGCGAGCATTTGTGTACCCACCAGAATACTAGGCTCGCCTTGGTTCACCTCTCGCATAATCTCTTCCATCGCGTCTTTGCGAGAGGTGGAATCACGATCCACACGAAAAATAGGCACATGAGAAAAGCGACTGCGCAAATAGTCTTCGGCCCGCTCAGTCCCCACACCTGTGGGCGTCAGGTTAGGCGATCCACAGTCAGGACAATAGCGAGGAATGCCGGTTTGGCTATCGCAATGATGGCAGTGTAAGTGAGGTGGCTTTTTGTGTAGCGTCATACGTGCATCACAACGCTGGCAGTCCGCCATCCAGTCACACTCGTTACACGCCAATGCCGGAGAAAAACCTCGTCGGTTTAAAAACACCAACACTTGATAGCCTTGAGCAAGGGTCTGATCAATGGCCTGCTCTACCTCATCACTCAAACCAGAACGCAATGTTTGGCCGCGTAATGCAACGGTTTTAAAGTGCACCGCCTCACCAGCACCCGCACGTTCGGTAAGACGCAAATATTTAAAGCGGTCTGACACTGCATTGTGTAGGGTTTCGAGCGAAGGTGTTGCCGAGCCCAATACCACTGGCACCTGCTCTCGCTGGCCACGCACCAAGGCTAAATCACGGGCGTGATAGCGATAGCCCTCTTGCTGCTTAAAGGAGCTATCGTGTTCTTCATCCACAATAATCAAACCCAAAGCAGGCAGCGCGGTAAAAATGGCTGAGCGGGTGCCAATCACGATACGGGCGTGAGCACTTCCTGCTTGCTGCCACGCTAACTGGCGCTGGCGCTCGGTTAGGTTGGAGTGCAAGGCAACAATAGGCACGTTAAATCGCGCTTTAAAGCGCATAAGCGTTTGCGGTGTTAAGCCAATTTCGGGCACCAACACCAACACCTGCTTCGACTGCATTAAACAGGCCTCTGCCGCTTGCAGGTAAACCTCAGTTTTACCAGACCCTGTTACGCCTTCTAGCAACATCGGCGAAAACCCTTGGGCCTGATTAATCGCCGAAACAGCAATGCGCTGCTCGTCATTCAAAGGCAAAACCGACTGAGCCAGTAGAGGGGCCGTTTCGTCCTCTGTATCGGTGAAGCCTTGCGCCTCGACTAAGCCTTTATCGAGCAAGGCCTGCAAGTTAGGCTTTGAAAAACCCTCGGCTTTAATTTCAGCCCAATCCACCGCGCCTTTTTCGGCCAGCCAAGTCAGTAACTGTCGTTGTTTGGGCGAGCGCTGACCGAGCTGCTCTAATGCTGATACCAGCGACATATCCCGACTGATTCGCCAATAGCTCACCTGCTCATCGATAAGCGGCTCGCCTTTGCGCAATCGTGACGGCAGCGCCTGCATCAGCGCATCGCCTACAGGGTGTTGATAATAGTCTGCTGCCCATTGAGCCAATGCGAGGGTTTGCTCACTGTAAAGCGGTGTGCGCTCTAAAATCGCGAGGGCGGGTTTTAGCTTATTCACAGGCACGTCAGTTTCTGTGACCACCGCCACCAAAATTCCTACCACCTCTTTCGTCCCAAAGGCGACTCTTACCCGAACGCCTTTTGGTAAGTCAGCTACGCTTTGCTCTTCGCCCACAGGCGGCAAATAGTCAAAGCAACGGCGCAAAGGCACAGGAATAGCAACACGAAGTAAAATCAAAAGGCACCGTTTTGTATAAATTGGCGAAAAATCAGGGGCAAACCCTAAGGTTAACAAAAATTATAGGCCGCACTCGACCGCTTTCATACGTCACCATCATGCCAGCCTAATACAAGGCTTACGGCAACCCAGTCACCACCTCAACAAGCACCGCGCATTTTTTATCGCCGCTACTTCCTTAACCGATTAAACCTCCGTATAATGTGCGACCTCATTGTTGCGCTTACGGGCTTGTTGTTAACCCTGTAACCGTCGCAAGGGCTAATTTTTTGCCCTACGGTCAACCGTAGGCAACACAGATATCGATGCGGTGCCTAGCAGTTTAACGCGACATTTAAATCGCCACTGACTGGGTTGCGGCATACTAACGAGGCTATATCTCATGAAAGCAGACATTCATCCTAATTACGTTGAAATCACCGCATCTTGCTCTTGCGGCAACACCATCAAAACTCGTTCAACTGTAGCTAAAGACCTACAGCTAGACGTATGCTCAGCTTGCCACCCGTTCTACACTGGTAAGCAAAAAGACGCGACTACTGGTGGCCGTATTGACCGCTTCAACAAGCGTTTCGGTGGTCGTTCAATCTCTAAATAAGAGATCGAAAGACAGCACTAAGTCGCTCATCACATTGTGCGACTTAGCTTTAAAAAGCACTCTTCGGAGTGCTTTTTTTGTTTCTGGGCCACTCTACCCTATCCTCTTTGCAATCTTATTTGCCCGAGCACCTCACTTTCTTGCAGGCCCTATCAGCTGTATTTCTTTAGAAAAAGTTAAAACACAGTAAACCAAAGACTATTGACTTTCGTCTAACACCACCCGGACATTGATTTTCGTCAAAATGACCTACGCCAATGGTCCCAAACCCTTTAATCTCAAAGGCTTGCACCGAATAGCCTTGCGACGGATTTAGCCATTTTCAACTTGTCGATTTTGGTCATTTTGTATATGATCCCGAGTCCGTCTATATAACAATATTGGAACAGCTGCCATGTCAGATATGAAACAAGCCGCACTCGATTACCATGAATTTCCAAAGCCAGGGAAAATCAGTGTCGAGCTAAGCACCTCTGCCGAAACCGCTCAAGAACTGGCGTTGGCATACAGCCCAGGTGTTGCGGAGCCATGTCGCGAAATCGCTAAAGACCCTGAAAACGCTTACCGTTACACTGCCAAGGGTAACCTTGTTGCTGTAATTTCTAACGGTTCTGCAATTCTTGGTTTGGGCGACCTAGGACCTCTAGCTTCTAAGCCGGTCATGGAAGGTAAAGCTCTACTATTCAAACGTTTCGCAAACCTAGACTCTATCGACATCGAAGTAGATGCAGAAAGTCCGCAAGCTTTCATCGATACAGTTGCTCGCATCGCTGAAACTTTCGGCGGCATCAATCTTGAAGACATCAAAGCACCTGAGTGTTTCGAGATTGAGCGCGCATTGATCGAACGTTGTAACATCCCTGTATTCCACGACGACCAGCACGGTACTGCAATTGTAACTGCAGCGGGCATGATCAACGCCCTAGAAATCGCTGGTAAGCAACTAGCTGACGCTAAGATCGTATGTCTTGGTGCGGGCGCTGCTGCGAACGCATGCATGAAACTATTGATCAACATGGGCGCTAAAGTTGAAAACATCAACATGATCGACCGTAAGGGTGTTATCCACTCTGGCCGTGAAGATCTAACGCCTGAAAAAGCAGCATTCGCTACAGAAACAGCTGACCGCACCCTTGACGATGCGATCACTAACGCTGACGTATTTGTTGGCCTTTCTGGTCCTAACCTATTGTCTGCTGAGCAACTTGCTAAAATGGCTCCTTCGCCAATCGTATTTGCTTGTGCAAACCCAGACCCAGAAATTCGCCCAGAGCTTGCTCACGAAACTCGTGACGACGTCATCATGGCGACTGGCCGTTCTGACTTCCCGAACCAAGTAAACAACGTACTTGGCTTCCCATTCATTTTCCGTGGCGCTATGGACGTTCGTGCATCTGCGATCAACGAAGAAATGAAAGAAGCAGCGGTTAAAGCGATTGCTGAACTAGCTAAAGAGCCAGTACCACAAGAAGTACTGACTGCTTACGCGCTTGATTCTCTAGAGTTTGGTCCACAATACATCATTCCTAAGCCAACTGACTCTCGTCTACTACACGCTGTTGCATCTGCAGTAGCTAAGGCTGCGGTTGATACAGGTGTTGCGCGTCTACCTCTTCCAGAGAAGTACGCATAAGTCGTTAACCGACCATAAAAAAGGGCCTCTAGGGGCCCTTTTTTTGTGCTTTCGATTTATACATTCTGCTGTTAGCGAGTCACTACACTCACCTTTTTAAGCCATTAAAACGGCTTAACCACCACAAACACCAAAATGGGGATAAAGATAAGTAAGGGCAGCTCGTTGAAGAGGCGAAAATAGCGCCCACTCTTCTCTAAGCGCCCAGCAATCAGTGTCTGCAAGTACTGGCGACACCACACGTGATAACCCACCAGCAGCCCCACAAACAACAACTTGGCATGAAGCCAACCGCCCACAAAGCCGTAACCTAACCAAAGCCAAAGACCCAGAGCGATAGTAAACACCGCCATAATGGTCATAAAGCCATAGAGCTTACGCGCCATAACCTCTAAGCGTCGAACATCCTCGCCCGCGGCTTGCCCCTCAACGAAATGCACAAAAATACGTGGCAGATAAAAGATACCTGCCATCCAGCTGGTCATTGCTAAAATATGGAACAGTTTTATCCACAGCATTCACTTTACTCCACTAAAAGGCGTGTAAAGAGTTTATGCGACCTCAGTATTGAGCTCAATGACATCGCCCAAGGAAAGACTTAAAGCGTCGCCCGATGCCAGTGTACCCACACCCACAGGCGTGCCCGTAATCACGATATCACCCGGTAATAGGGTAAACTGCGTCGAAATATGAGCAATCAATGGTACCACTGGGTTCAGCATATCTTTGCTGTTGCCGTTTTGCTTTATCTCGCCATTAATGGATAGTTTAAGTTGCTGATCGCGCAGGTCCCCTACCATCGCCAAAGGAACAAAGTCCGACATAGGACAGGCACCATCAAAGCTTTTTGCTCGCTCCCAAGGGTGACCTTTTTCTTTGAGCTGAGACTGTAAACCACGCAGTGTTAAGTCCAACGCAATACCCACACCCAAAATCGCTTCTTTGACTTCAGCTTCTGAAGCATTGGTCAGCTGCTCACCAATCAAAAGCGCCATTTCGGTTTCATAATGCACATCACCGCGACCTTGCGGCAAGGTTACAGGCTCAGCCATGGGCACAAGGCAGGTCGAAGGCTTAATAAACAGCAACGGCTCCGTTGGAACAGGGTTATTTAGCTCTGCCGCATGCTCAGCGTAGTTACGCCCCACACAAACGATTTTACCGACAGGCAAGTCCACTGGGCTGCCATTCAGGCAATGTTGATACGAAACCTTCATCTATCCGCTTCCTTTTAAATATTATCTTTATTTATACCTACAAGAAGGCATATTTGTTTTGTGAATATTATATGAAGCCACTAGCCTTGGGACAAGGCCCCACGCGCCATATGCGTTTTTCGATAAAGCCCTAAACAGCCACACAAGGTCAAGGTAACCGCCAGAACCATCAGCGAGCCAATCACAATACCCTGCCA
>JBMYSW010000023.1:0-54665 GCA_049603715.1 Pontibacterium sp.
CGCATCTGGTTTGGGACCAGAGGGTCGGGGGTTCGAATCCCTCCACTCCGACCATCTTAGATTTCTCCTCTTCTTATTTCGTTCATCACATTGTGTTTTTTCTTTTATAGACTCTATGTAACGAGCTTACCTCTGTTTATTCTGCTCGCCTCTCGCTTTAACCCAAAGCTTAAAAAGCCGTTTCTCGCAGCAGTAAGCCATACACCCTGCGCCACGCCGCAACCAATAAACTTTCGGGCTGAGCAGACAAGTGCGCCGTCGCGACACTCTCAGACACACCCAAACCCGCCTTCTGCCATTGCGCTAAAGGTAGATCACAATCCCTAAAAACCGCCCGATAAACGCCCTCACTAGGCACCCAAGCCCCTTCAGCCGACTCAGTAACCGCTACCGCACCGCCTAATGTCGATACCATAGGCGCGCGAGTCACCTCACTCACCGCCAAGGCATCCAAGGCTATTTGCTGGCATTCAAACGCAGGTAGGGATAAATTCTCGGCATAAACTTTGGCAGGCTTATCAAGTGCTAGCCCCGCCACATCATCTTCGGCGACAAATGCCACCACCTGCATGGCTTGAGTATCCGCGAAGAGCAACAAAGGCTCGCCCTTTTTCACCCACCGGCCCTCAGCCAGCTCTGGTGCTAGGTCGACCACTTGACCGTTAAAAGGCGCGATATAGTTAAGTTGTGCCTGCTGGTCAAGCAAACGTTGTCGTTCTTGTTGGGCCCGGACCAGTCGCTCGCGAATTAAGTCACCTTGCGCCAACAAACGCTCAGAAGCAGTTTGTCGACTCAACTGCCACTGCAACAGCTTAATATCCTGCTCTATCTGGTTTTGCTCAAAGGCTAAGTCTGGCGACGCCATGGCAATTAATAATTCACCTTGTTTGACCGCTTGGCCTCGCGCTATAGCTACTTTTGTCACATTCGCTGCCTCTAGCGCTAACACCTCATGCGAGGCCTGAACCTCAATTAATGAAGGCGCACGCACCGTTGAAGACCAAGGCACAACCAACCAAGCCACACACAAAACCAATAAGCTAATCGGCAACCATACGCGGCGCTGATGGCGAATTTCAGCGCGACGCTGCCACCAATGTGCAAATTCTCTGTAAACAGGCATTCCAATAAACCAAACCAACTCAAGCACCATTAAAAAAGCGCCCAAGAGCTTAAAAAAGAAGTGGTACACCAACAGGGCGATACCTAAGAACAAAATAAACCGGTAAAGCCATGTACCCCAAGCAAACAACACCATAAAACGGGTCATTCGCTGCGATAACCGCTCGGGTTTAGGGTCATCAAGACCGAAGAGCAATTTGCGCAACCACCATCGCCCTACCGCAAAAGAGCGCTCATGCAAGTTAGGCTGCTTTAGACCATCACTTAGCAAAAAATAACCATCAAACCGCATAAATGGGTTTAAGTTTACCGCAAGGGTGAGCAACCACGCCGTGGACGCCAAAAAGAAAAAGGCCGAACGCAAACCACCGTCGGGCGTTAGCAGCCAGCCCCAAGTCGCCACTACAGCCAACGCCAACTCTGCAGCCATGCCACTGGCGGCAATCACTAATCGTTGACGACGAGCAGTGAGCTTCCACGCCGCGTTGGTGTCGGTATAGAGCACAGGCCACATCACCAAAAAGGCCACCCCCATACTCGGGACACGACAGCCATAACGATGCGCCGACAGCGCATGCCCCCACTCGTGAATACATTTACTAAACACTAAGGCTGCCGCAAACCAAAGCCAGTCTTGCCAACGCCCAAAGGCACTAAACGTGGCAAAAAACACATCCCACTGACGCACCACCAAACCAAGACCGATGACACCCAAAAAGGCGACAAACCACCAAAACAAACGGGAATAACACAACAAAAACACCGGCTCAGTGGCTGCCAGTAAACGATGAGGACGTAAAAGAGGCACCCTAAAAAACAGGTAACCATGTAACAATCGCGACAGCCAACCTCGCTGCCCCGCCTGCCACATTTGATACAAACGCTGACCACTTGGCTGCTGCACCAGCTGCGATTGCTCTAAAAACTCCGCAAACTCCGCAACATCCTCAACACTGACAGTAAAACCCGATTTTTCGGAAGCGCGCACAGCGATTATCGCCACATCAGCTTCTGGCCACGCCCTGAGAATTTCGTAGCTGCGAATATCCAGCTCATAAAAACGATGATTAACCGGGTCTTCAATAACCCAGTATCGTTCGCCCTCATGATTTAAACCTGCGGGGTGCACACTAAGCTCCTCGCGTAACGGCGAGAGCGTCATTTGCGACTGATCGTTAACCACCCTTGCCACAAGACTAGAAGCCTAACCACTGACGCAAGGCCGAAAGCGGTCGGCGTAACACGTAGTACACCAGCGGCGCTCGCTCACCGTAAAGCCTTGCAACACCACGTAAGCCCACCCTTGGTAACGCTTGCTCAGGTGCAAAGGTTGCTCGACCAGGATAGCTAAGCACCCCCGCGTCACTGGTAGCCGCTTTATAGGCTAGCCAGCTTAAATTGGCATCAACGGGCTGGTTTGGCGCGATATTTAAAAACAACGTGACTTCTGCCTGCTCATTTAGAGCAATGGCGTCAGCAATCGCCAAATCAAGAGATAGCTCAACCTGCTCAGGGTCCGCCAAGGTGAACAGCTGCTCGCCAAGCACCACAGGGCGCCCAGCCCATGACTGAACGTCGTTAATGACGGCAATACCTGCACGCTCAGCATAGACCTTGGTACGCGCCAGTAAGCCATTGAGGTAGGCCACCTCGGAGGCAGCTTTTTCAGCCATACCTCGGCGAATCGCCACTTCCAACTTACCTTTTTCGTCAAACACCGCTTGCTGGGCCATTTGTCGATATTCGGTACGAGCAATCTGTAATGCCTGCTGGGCAATGGCCAAACGGTTACTCAGGTCAGTATCATCAAAGGAGACCAGCAAGTCTCCGGCTTTTACTGGTTGATTAGGCGCCACGTGTAGCTGCTCGACCACACCTTCGTATGGTGCTCGAATAGGTAAAGCATCTTTTGCCACCACCTCAGCGGGCGCTAATACCGAAATGCGTATAGGCAACAAAAGCAACCCAAGTACCACTGCAGCCGATAGCCAAATCGCCTTTTTGGGCAACGCAAAGCGCTCTTTTGTCCCACTTGTATGGGCGCGATAAGCAAAGCGGTAGATCTCGGCCAACTCGGCTAATAAACCTTGTTCAGCCTCTAACCAGGAGTTTTCGCGCGCCAGCACCAACAATCCAGTCACACGCCCCGCTTGAACCGCAACGGGAACCACCACCAGCTGAGCGGGCAAATATTCTTGCCATGCTTGGGCAATATCCTGTGGCACTTGCTGGCTATCTAAATACAGCGGGTGGACTGCCTGCTGCTCATATAAATCAAGAGCAAACTCAGCTAAGGACTCACACCATCGAACATAAGGTGTACCGCTATCGACCGACGCCATCGAAGACACATGAGTAACACCTTTACCCTTGTGCCACAAAAACCCTTGCCGGTAACTGATAAGCTGCTGGGTATCGTTTACCAAAGTAAACCCCACTTCGGCAACCGAAGTGGCCAAGCGTAGCTGTTTTTGCAACTGATGGAGGCGATTTAAACCAGCGAGCTGGCGTTTAACGGTAAGGCTTTCGTCGCTCATAAACTCAATACTGTAAGGACATGACGGGGCTTTGCAGGCAGTTTTGGATGAAGTTAGTTAGCGCTAGGTGGATAGTCGAAACGCGCCCAGCCACTCATACCGGGTAGCAGCTCATCTAAGCCTTGTTGAATTTTACCCGCCACCTCGACTGACTGACTCACCGGGTCCACCTCGGCACCGACACGAACAATGGAGGCCTCATAGCGCTTTCCGGTTTCTTCGACTTGTACAAAGAACCGGTCGCCTTTTTTCATTTTCACTAACCAGCGCGACGGCACAATGGTGCGCACTTCGAGAGAACTGGCGGCGTAAACCTCAAGTAAAGGCGTACCCACGGCTACAAACTCGTGCTCCGAAGCCAAACGTTTGGCCACGCGACCACTGAAGGGCGCACGAATTTGGCACTTAGCCACACGGGTTTTCATCACCGAAGACTCTGCTTGAGTCTCGGCCCAGCGAGCCTGTGCCTTGCTCACTTCCAAGGTGCTACCAGCATCCAGCTCAACCAAGCGTTTAGCCACTGCCAGCTCGGTTTTTGCCGATACTTCAGAGGCCTTCGCCTTTTGCAGCAAAGCCCCCTGCTCTGCACAGTCAAACTTAGCTAAACTCGCACCTTGCTTAAAACTGTCGCCAGGGAAACCTTTAAGCGAAGTAATACGCCCAGGCATTTCGGCTGCCAGCTCAGCGGTCACTCCCGCCACCACTTGCGCGCGAATACCCTGCTGCGACAAACTATCTTCTGGCATCTCACTTAGCAGCGCATCCACTTTGGTATTAGCTACCGAAAGCCCGCTAACGGAGCTCAATGCGCCAGCAAACACGAGTGCACCAAAATACTTCTGCACTCTTTGCGGTTTAACTCTAAACATCTTTACCACCTCACTTGGCAAACAGATTCGCCAAACGATTTGAATGAGCGTTTACACATTCGACCTAACGAAAAAAGGCGGCACCCGCAAAAATCACAGATGCCGCCCCTCTGCCTCCACGCTTAACGCGGCTGAGAACGCTCAGATGAGATTTTCCATTGGCCGTCTTCGTTTACAAAGCCCAAGGTTTTACGCACTTGGTCAGTGTAAAGATCGGAGAGGTAATCTTGGTCAAACTCCACCATCGCTGCTGACTCGTCAACACTAATCACATCTGTGTTGCTGATGTCTAAGCTAATTGTCGCTGGGCTTTCAAGGCGCTCGCGACGAGCCGCTTCCCAACGGCTACGGCTATTTTCTTGGTAATCCGACGCATAGCTGTCGATGTAGGTTTCTACGTCTTGGTTGCGCCACGCGCTGGCCCAGTTATTTACCGCAATCATCACCGATTCAATCAAACTTGCTTGGTCAACCGCCGGGAATTGCACTGGTGTTAGCTCAGGCTCATCTAGTCCGGTCATTAGCAAGTTAACTGGCGTTTCCTCAACAACCGGTAATTCTGGCTCAGGCATTAATTCGCCGTCACCCAACTCAAGTTCTAGGTTAAGGGGCGCTACGACGAGCTCAGGCTCAGCCATTGGCTCATCGCCATTATGAGCAAAGCCCACTTCGTCTTCGGCCTTGATACCCATGGTGGTGTGTACACGGCCATAGGCTTCTTGCAAACCAGCGTAAGCCCTGAACATACGTAACTCTTCTGCCAAGGCGCTTGATGCGGTCTTGATAGAGTCAAGGCGCGACTGAGCAGAGGTAGATTGGCGAGCAAGCATACGAGAATGAATTTCACCGCCAATGGTAGCTAACTCACTCGAACGCTCGTATTCACGGGCAAGGTTACGGTATTCCAACCAAGACACATGTACTTGTGACAACACGGCCATGTTAAGAGCCATGCGCTGGGCTTCGACGAGCTCTTCTTGCGCTTCAGCAAAGTCGATATCGTCGCGACCGCGTAATAGGTTAAAGAGGTTCCAAGAGATGCGCACACCCCCTTGAGTCCAATCGTTATCCACTAGGTAGGTGTTGCTGTCGTAATGATGACCCAAGCTCACTTCTAAGCCTGGTAATAGTCGCACCATGGCCTTGCGGGTTTCGAGTGCGCTAATGCGCGTTTGGTAGCTTGCTTCAATCAGCTCTGGGCGGTGGCTCAGGGCGATATCTTCCATTTCCTCAAGAGTGTACTTCAGCTCTGGCTTAAGCAGCTCAAAGTCTTTTGGAATGGCTAGCTCAAGTTCTGTACTTGGCGAAAGGCCCAGCATAATTGCAAGCTCTGGGCGGGCTTGCCCAAGCTCATTGTTTAACCCTTCAAGCTGACGAACCAGTTCAATCAACTCTTTGCGGTAACGCAAGGTATCCAATGGGTTGAGCAATCGCTCTGCTTCGACTTGCTGAGACTTTTCAAGCGCGTCTTGAGCATCCGCCAATAGCGGTGCCACTTTCGCTTGAAGGTATTGTGCACCGACTGCGTTCCAGTATTTAGCACGCACTTCTTGCACCAGGTTATGAACGATTTTGCGACGACGCTGTTCTGCGATCAATGTTTGATCAGCGGTTTGCTGTGCTTGGTAATAGCTCACACCAAAGTCGAGCACATTCCAAGCGAGGGTTAGGTTACCCGTAATAGAGTCTTTTTCGCTTGAAGAAGTTGCTTCACTTGATACAACACCCGACTCGTTAATACTGCGAGAAAAGTCTTGCGGTGTTCGATAGTCATAGCCTGCCGCGGCCACCAGCTCAGGTAGCATGTCGTAACGCGTAAGCTCTAGCTGGTCATTTGCGATGGCCTGCTCTAGCATTTTTAAACGCAATTCGTAGTTATTTTCGAGCGCCATTTCAGTGGCTTGCTCTAGGGTTAAGCCGCGCACCGCACTTGGCAGTGGCGCAAACATATTCAAACGGTCAGAGCGCATCTGCGCATCCAACTCTTCAACCGTAAAAGGCTTTGGCGCAACACTACAACCGGCCAAGACAACCGCCACTGCTAACGGCGCTAGTTTAAACATTTTTTTATCCATAATTATTTGCTTCACCCAAAAATAAATTAAGACGCTGGCGTTTGCTCAGCCATGAGCTGGGCCAACTGAGCTAAAAGTTTTTGTTCACTGTCTGAGGCTTTTTCGCGAGCATGTTCAGCCAACTGCTGCTGCAAAGACGGTTTTGCTTTTAAGCCCTCATCCGCGGCATTCGCGTTAACCAAACCCGCTGCGTTATCGCTCGCCTCAGCCGATTGCACCAAAACAGGTAGTTCGTCAAAAAGATGCCCGCCTGCCACAACAATATCAAGCAATTGTGAAGAAAGCTGCGCATCTTGCTGATTATTAACAATTATCTGGAAAATAGCGGTGGCGCGTTGACCATCACCACTTTCGGCCGTTACACGAATTTCAAGCACCGTATCTTGCGGTTCATCTGGCACACCGGTAAAGAGCGCCTCTTCGCGATTAAAGCTCAACCATGCAGGGAGTGCGCCACCATTGGCTTGTGTAGCGGTGTAACTCACTTCACCGACAAACTGTTGGCCTTCTGAAGTGAACACAAAGGCCGCTTGCGACACTTGGTAGCTAAAGCTTTGGCCTACAGTGGTTAGCTGATCTTCAAGGCCAATGCCTACAATAAGTGTGAATTCACGAGTATCTCGGAAGTTTGGCAACACCTCGATGAACTGACCATCCGGCAGTAGCTCTCGCTCAGGCGTTCTAAAGACTAATGCCTCTGGCTGACCTGAAGCTGTTGGACCAAACGGGTTTGGATCAAAGGTCACTGGATCAGGCGCACCATTATTGGGCGCTGGGCCATCTTCAATCACAAGTTCTGGCAGGCTTGGCTCTACTGGGGTCAGTGGCTCAACCGTTGGGCCATCGTTGATCACAATTGGCTGACGAGCTCGAGGCTCTGGCGTACCATTATCGTTCGATGGTCGCGCAGCTGGTTCCACTGCTGCCGCAACGTTAACTTCAACCACGTAGGATACGAATGCTCCATCAGGGTCTGTTGCCGTCACTTCAATCAAAAAGCGACCCGCATCCTGCGCCGTACCCTCTAGGCTTAACGTTTCGCGATTAAGACTAATCCAGCTTGGCAAGGCTGTGCCATTTGCACCCGCAATCGCGTAGTCGCGATTGGCATGTAAGTGACCATTATCAACATCAGTCACTTTGGCTGGGTCAAGGTCAAAGCTAAACTCACTCTCAATTTCAGTACTAAAGCTTGGCTGACTCGTAGAGGTTAATGTCGGTGCGTCGTTTTCACCCACGATCGTAATAGTCAAAGTGGTTTGACGGACCGTAGCGGCAACGCCCATGTTTTGCTCTTCAAAGAACACCGTCACTTGGCTAGTGGTTGTTTCACCCGAAGCCAAGGCTTCAAAGTCACCTTGAGGATCAAACACCCAATCGCCGTTAGCCTGCAGAGTGAAGACACCGCCATTTGAGCCCGCAACCGCTTGACCAACTAAGCCCGCGTCGCCCACACGCGTTACTTGCACATCAGCACCAGGTAAGGTCGAACTTGGGTCACTGTCGTTACTAAACACATTGCCAGACACCAAGGTGCTTGGATTTTCTTGTGTCGTGCCCGTGTCGTCAGTCACGGTCATCTCAACATTAGTGACATTGATAACAAAGGTTTTCGTATCCGTTTGACCCGTCACTGAGTCAGAGGCTTTGATAGTAATGCTTTGCTCAAAACCGCCAGACTCAGCGTTAAGCTGAGCATCGGCCGCAACCGAAACCACACCGGTGCTTGCATCAATAACAAACTTGCCTTGAGCATCGTCAAGCAGCTCGTAGCTCATTCCCGAGCGATCTTGATCTGGCTGCGCTGTAATACCTACCAAGGTACCTTCTGCGCTACCCTCAGCAACTTGGCCTTTGTAGGCATCTGTATCGCCATCGCTGTTATCATCTCGCAAGATAAACGGCTGAGTGGAATCAACAATGATGATATCCATTGGCTCTTCGGTTTGATTACCTTGGGTATCTGTTACACGCACTCTCACCGTGTAGTCGCCCACAACAGGTGCGGGTGAGCCAAGCTTGAGGGTTGTACCGTCAATCAAAAACTGATCATTACCACTGTCGCCTTCACCTGTAACAAGCTCATAGGTAAGCGGCCCAGTCCAATCACGGGCCTGTGCAGAAAGCTCACCGACAACATCGTCACTTTCAATAAGGTCGTGGCGATTCTCTGACAAGCTAATATCAGCAGGTGCCTTAACCGTCACAGTGATGACACTGGTATCGGTTTCAGCACTGCCCGATACGGGTTGATCGCTCACCGTAATAGTAATTTGAGTTTGCTCAAATGCACCCGGTACTAGGTTGTCAAAATCAGTACCTGGCTCAAAGCTCCAGCTACCGTCTGCATTAACCGTAAACTGGCCGCCATTTGAGCCAGCCACCGCTGTGGCAACCTGCCCTTCTTGGCCTTCTACTTGTGTTACCGTTAACGCCGTCGCTGGGTCGTCGGAGCCAACATCACTGTCGTTGCTAAGCGCATTACCCGATGCGGTAACATCATCACCTAAGATGTCATCTTGAGCATCGTCATTTGCTTGTGGCGCTTGGTTACCTACCGCGATATTAAAGACCGCTGTAGAGGCATCATCTTGGGCATCCCTTACCTCAACGGTCACCGCAAGGGTTCCGTAGGTTTCGGCATCAATGGTTGCACCGGCTTTCACACTCAATACACCTGTATTAGCGTCAATCACAAACAGGTCTGTAGCGTTTGGCAAGGCGTCGCTATTCAACACGGCATAGGTAACCGCTTCACCATGGTCTGTGACCGCGGTCACACCCACGGTAACATTTGAGTCGTAGTAACCTTCGTCGATAAAGCCATCAAGGCCTTGGGCCTCATTATCATGGGTGGTATCTCCGTCACCCGTAATCACAGGCACATTGCTGTCTTTAGTGGTGATGGTAAAGGTTTCTTGGTAACTCTCGTCACCGTCGCTGACGCTTAAACGCACCTGATACTCAGCAGGCGCATCAAGGGTAATACCGTCTGCAACATGTAACTCATTGCCAACAATCTTAAACTGACCGTTATCTAGCTCGCCGCTTGGCAAAGTAAAGGTTAAGCCCGCTGAATCGGTATCAGGGTCAACGGCGGTTAAACCCGCGACTTTTTCACTACCACCAGACACGTCGTAGAGCTGATTATCCAGCGCGATATCGGTAGGCGCATCGGACTCACCGGTGACAGTGACGGTTAATGTGGTTTGCGTGGTGTCACCCAAGTCGTTGGTGATGGTGACGGTCACTGCCGTTGCTAACTGCTGGTCATTTGAAAGCTGTTCAAAATCGCCTGCGGGCTCAAACTGCCAGTCACCATTTGCATCAATAACAAACACACCGCCGTTATCACCCGCTACCGATACACCCACGCTGGTGCTAACGCTATTGATCGCAGTCACTTGCAACGGCCCGCTTAGCTCTTGTGCCGCAGGGTCGTTATCAAAAATATTACCGGTAATGGCTTCTTCGGCAGATTCAGTGGTTTCGCCTGTGTCGTTTTGCGCCTCAAGGGTGTCTGGCACCACAGCCACGGTAAAGGTACGACTCACCGCGTTATCGCCACTGTTTGCTTGCACAACAAGTTCGTGAGTACGTGCCACATCCGTATCGAACACTCCGGCTTGTGCCACAGTAATCACACCCGTGCTGGCATCAATCGCAAAGTAATCACTGGCTTCATTGTTTACCAGCTCATAGGTAATCACCGCGCTAGGGTTGTTAGCATCACTCGCAGACACCTGAATACCGGTATCTGTTCCAACGGTCGCACCTTCGCGAACACGGCCATTGTAGCTACCATCGGTAGCATCGTTGGCGCTGTTACTATCGCCACTGATTTGCAAAGTAGCTGTAGCGGTTACTTGGATAAAGAAGCTATCCACACGCGTAGCGCCATAGGTGTCTGTTGACTCAATGTAAACAGAGCCAGACACCGCTTCGGTGACTGAATCACGCAAAACAAGGCGATCGCCCTCAATAACAAAGCGATCGTTAATGTTGCTTTGGCCACTCACGTTCACTAAACGATAGCTGTGCTCACCGTCTTCGCCGTCAGGGTCGGTGGTATCCAGCACGCCCACTTCTTTGTTTTCGCTGGTCAGCGCAATGGTATTACCCGAAAGCGAAATTTTAGTTGGTGCGTCATTTTCGCCAGTGACGGTCACACTCAGGGTGCTGTCAGTGGTTTGGCCAGTGCTATCCGACACGGTCACTGTAATGCTTGTGGTTACCGATGTGCCACGGGCCATATCGCTAAAGTCAGCACCTTTGCTAAAGGTCCAGTTACCTTGGGCATCAACCACAAAACTGCCGCCGTTAGAGCCCGCAACACTTGAGCCAAGGTTAGAATCGCTGCCAGCGACAGCCGACACGCGGAGTAAGCTGTTATCTTCGCCAGGGTTTTCATCGTTGGTGAGTACATTGCCCGACACCGTTTCGGTGCTGTGTTCGGTGGTTTCAGCACTGTCGTCTTGGGTAATCGGTGCTTCGTCCGTTACCGTGATACGGAAGCTTTGCGTACCGGTGTTGTTTTCTTCGTCTGTAACACGAACCACAATGTCGTGATAAGTGTTTTGGTTAACATCAAACGTAGCACCTGTGGCAACACGTACCACACCAGACGAGGCATCGATAACAAATCGACCGCCAGCATCGTCGGCCAAACTGTAGGTAATGTCTGAGTTATCTGTCGCTTGTGCTGTAATTCCGACGAGATCGCCCGCAACCGCGGTAGTGGTCACATCACCTAGTGCACCCTCGCTGTCTCCGGCTTCATCCGCATCACCATCATCAACAAATTGCGGCGCTTGGTCGTCTTCAATAGTGATATCAAATGCTTGGGATACTTTTGCGTTACTCGGGTCAGTAGAAATTAAAGTAACCCGATATACCCCTGATACTAGCGTTACCCCTTCACGAAGACGGAGTTTATTCGCCTCTACCTCAAACAGCCGACTAGGGTCTTGGCTAATACGGTAGGTGTGGCCATCGTCCTCGTCTACATCTAGCGTATCCAACTCACCCACGATGAGATCGCCCTGCGATGTGAGGTAAGACGAATTAGATAATGTGACACCGGTTGGAGCATCATTTGTTCCGCGAACTGTCACAGTTAATGAACTGACACTCGTTAGACCAAGGGAATCTACGACTGTTACCGTAACGCTTGTATCCAACGTGACGTCTTTCGCTAAACGATAAAAGTCCTCACCTGGGTCAAAATCCCACCTACCATTTTCTAAAATTGTAAATTCGCCGCCAGCACTCCCGGCAACGGCTGAACCCACATTACTCTCTTCGCCATCAACTGCAGCAACCGTCATTAAGTTTCGCTGCCCTTGCGGGTCACGATCATTAGTCAACACATTACCGCTAATCGCCCTAAACTGCCACGTAGTTGCAGTATCATCCACGGCCGCAGGTTCAACGGCCTCAATCACCGAGATGGTAAAGCTGTAACCACTGCTTTGGTTACCCGCTTGGTCCGTCGCTACGACAGTGACTTGGTGCGAGTTGTTCACGGTCGAATCAAGCAAGCTGCCGTCTAATACGGATACCACACCGGTAGAGGCATCAATTTGAAAGCGACCACCGGCGTTGTTAGTTAGGCTGTAGCTAATCGTGCCGGTTTCGTCACTCGATACCTCGGCGGTAATACCCACCGTATTGCCGTTGGTCATGCCATCGCTGGCGCGCCCAGACACTGCGCCATCATCTGCAGTGGAGTCGCCATCACCCACAATCGTTGGTGCGATATCGTCTACCAAGTTAATAATAAAGGTTTGCTCAATCGAGTAATAAACCAACTCGCCAGAGGTTTCTTGCGGGCTGGTGCGATCAGCCTGCACGCGAATCGAAAGTTCACCGGCTGGCAACGCCGATGGGTCGTTAATCGTTAGAGTACCGTCAGTATTGAGGGTAAAACCGGAGTTGTAGGTATCACCATCACCTGACACCAATCGGTATTCGTAACTGATACCAGACTCTGGTGTTTCCATCGATACCACCCCTACCGTGGTATTGGCTGCGGCAGACTGGCTTACTTGGCGATTAGTTATCACCAAGGTTTCGCTGTTATCGCTACCGCGTACTGTGACTTCTAAAGTGGTGTTACCGCCCTCGCCCGCACCGTCTTCGATGGTGAGGGTCACAGAGGTTGTTCGGGATTCACCAGCCGCAAGGTCTGCAAAAGCGTTACTGGCATCAAAACGCCACTCGCCGTTTGCCGAAAGAATAAACACGCCACCGTTAGAGCCACTGACCTGAGTTTCATTAGAAATAGCTTGGCTGTTAGCAGACACTACCGTCAGGTCACTACCGCTGGCGCTACCTGGGTCACTGTCGTTATTAAAGACGTTACCGTTTACCGAAGCCACATTGTTATCGACGGTTTGAGCATCGTTGACTAGCGTAGGCGCCTCATTGGTGACACGGACAATAAAGTCATAGGTGGTTTCATTATTCGCCACATCCACTGCAGCTACGGTTAAGGTGTACTCAGACTGAGATTCGTAGTTGATGACCTCACCGTCGGCCACACGAATAACACCCGTATTGGCATCAATCACAAAGGGCACGGTACCAGTAGATTCGGCAAAACGATAGGTAAAGCTGGAGCCATCTTCAGCAGAGGCGGTAATACCGATAGCCTCGCCACCTGACAGGCCTTCTGCAATGGTGGCATGGTAAATATTGTCGCCACGGCTCACATCGCCCGTTGGGTCAGCATCGCCTTGCCATTGCGGGCCGAAGTCATCGGTTAGGTTAATGGTAATGACTTCTTGTTCTACATAGTTAGCGCTGCCCGTTGCGGTAATTTGTACACGAATGGTGTAGCTACCCTGTGCCATGGTGTAAGAGTCCACCACATGCAACTGGTCGCCACTAATGGTAAACAAACCGTTGTTGGTGCTACCTTCGCCCGTCACCAAACTGTAGGTATAAGTCGTACCCGGTTCATTACTGTATGGCGACAGCGTTGCTCCTGCCACGTCTTGTCCAGCGCTCTGGAAGAACTCATCGGTGGAGATCTGAATGTAGTCTGGCGACTCTACATTAAAGCTAAAGGTTGAAGCGCTCTCGCTTTGCTTTAGGCCGTCACTCACTTTAAAAGTAAACTGACTGTAGTTATCGCCCGTTTCACCCGAGATTGGCGCATAGGTTAACAGGCCGTTGGTGATATCGGTGACAGATACCTCAGCACCCGAGGTCACCGCAACGCCATTCAAACTCAAGGTGCCCTTTGCAGGTAGGGACTCAATAATCACCGCATCAAGGCTACCGCCATCGGCATCGCTGAATGGGAAGTCGCTTAACTCAAAGGTATAACCGTCGACCCAAAAGAAAGTCGCACTGGTATTTTCAGTGGTTGGCTCAACCGACGGGCCAACGTCCTGAACCGTGTCAAAGGTGTAATCCGACTGTTCTTGCAACACGGTAATTTCGGCACCGGTGTCGTCGGTATCGTAATAAAAGAGGTTAAAGGTCATCACACAGACGCCGTCACCACCGCTAACGTCGTACTCAGTGTTAATGTCAAAGTCTAAGCTCTGGCCACGGGTGCCGTTAAACTCAATTTCAACAATGTCCGCAATATTACCCGATGCTTGATCCGACAATACGGCTTCTATTTTGTAACGTCCGGTAGTCTCAACATTCACTGTGGCTCGGCTAGTTACCGTTGCGATACTGTTGGTGACACTCGACTCAACAAAGAATGAGTTTTGGAAAGAGCCGTTTTCAGACGAACCACCATCAATCAGGATTTGGCCCCAATCTACCTGCGCTTTCCACACAGGGTTAGACGGGTCATCGTTGGTTGCGTCGATCTTTACTTCGATATGGTTGTCGCCTTCGCGAATCAGCGACAAGTCAGAAATATTAAAGGTCGTGGTGCTCCACTGATTGTTAACGCCCTTCAATGTGCCCAACAAGGTACCGTTTAGGTAAACTTCATCCACCTCGCCCTGCTCTTCATCAATATCAAAGGCATAGATGGTCAGCTGCGCACTTTCTTGCGGCAGCGCACCGTCCATTGTAATGTTAAATTCGATGGAGTCCGTTACATCATGAACAGTATCTAATTCGCCCGGTGCCGTGGTGGTGTAGTAAGTTGCACCCGACAACACATGGCCGTAATCAAACGCTAAGGCTTGCGCTTCAACCTCACCCGAGTTGGCCTCTAGCGCCCAATCGCCGCCGAGCGCAGTGGCCCCTGTTAAGTCATCAGACGCTGCCACGTCTGCCGAAGTAAGCGCTGCTAAATCATTCAGTAACGACTGACCGTCAGCGCTGGCCGCCAAATCACAGCCATACAATAGGATATCGCCCGACTCAGACATTACCTGCCCAAGCGCCGCTAGCTGCTCGCTAAACGTGCTGACGTTCTCCGAAGTAATTTGGTCTGCGCCCAACTGGAATAAGCCTTCGTCGCCGTGGCTTAAAATATGTAGCGCTTCGATGTTCTCAAACCCATCCAATGCCGAAACCAGCGCCTGCAAACCTTCTGAACCCGCTGGAATAACCACCAACGCCATATCATCAGGCACCTGAGCAACTAGCTGCTCAAAGTTTGCCACCCCTTGATCTACCACCAGCACTTTCGACTTTTCACGCTCTGCTGGGGTTGCAATGGCCGCTAAGCTATTGAGAAGGCTATCATCATAGGTATCGGTTGGCTGGCTGCCGGCATCACCAACGTTGACTGCCACCGTCATCGCCGTGTCGACAGCTGCCGCATCTAACATAATCCGTTGTTCTAGCGCGCGAATAAGCGGTTTGCGCTGAAAGCCTTTTTGCTGAGAAAGGGGTGATTTGGTATTCATGTTTTATCCTAGCTATCTAAACCAGCCGCAAAGGGGTGGATTCCTTATTAAAGACATACCGAGCATTGTTTGCGTCTGCTACCACAAAAAAGCGCAACCAAAGCCACCATCAAATCGGGGTATAAAATCTAATAAACGTTAAAAAATCGGCTAAAAACTCACCTAACCGGCGAGGTTAAAACAACGAAAAGGAGCGAGTATCACCCTTGGTAAGGCGAACACAAAGAACAGGAAGGAAACGCACCGCCACTCGACAGAAATGACAACTACCTCTCACTTCGCTTAACAGATGAGCGACAAAACCCTTTGCCACTTTGAAAAGCCAGATAACACTGATCCCTAACGAATGTCTAGCCGCACACGCTCACCCCCAAACAAGCATCTTGAGGAAGCAGTTGAGCACACGTTCAAAAATCATACTAAAAAAGCGACGGCCTTGTGGTTTAATTTATGTGTAAACGCCACGTTTTATCACACTATATTCTTAGGTAATACGAATAGTGAGCGCATTGGCACAGCATGGGCTACTCATCTTCGACCAAGCTGCCACATAAAAAAGGCGCCACCCCGTTGTTAAGGTAGCGCCTTCAAAGTTACTGACGAGCACTGGTTGAGAGTAATACACCTGCTCCCACAAACACCGAGCCACTTAATCGATTAAAAATTTTTGCTCGCCCCGGCTGAATGAGCCATCGAGAAGAGCGCACGCCCAATTGGGAATACAACGCCAACCAGCCAAATTCCAGCACGATAAAGGTGGCCACAAATACAAAGTACTGAGTCACCATAGAAACTTGCGGGTCAATAAACTGAGGGAAAAGCGCGGTAAAAAACACAATGGCTTTGGGGTTACTTGCCCCGACAATAAAGCCATTACTAAAGTGATACTTGCCTCGCCCCTTTTGGCCCTGCGCTTCATGGGTTTGCACATAATCATAGCTATCCTGCTTGGACATAAACGCCATAACACCGAGATACACCAAGTAAGCTGCACCACACCACTTCACAATGTTAAAGACCCACTCTGACGATGCGACTAACACCCCCAAACCAGTAAAGGATAACGTTAGCACCATCAACGTGGCGGTTAAACTACCAAAAGCGCTCCAAAGCGCCATTCGCGCCCCCAGAGTCACGCCCTTAGTTAGGCATAACAACGAGTTAGGGCCCGGTGTCGCGCCCAAGATAAAGATCGCAACAACGTAGTACAACCAAACATCTAAACTCATCCCACGCTCCTCTTACTATCAAACATCAAGGCTAAAATGCCGAACGACTTATAACCAACGACGCCAGTAAAACAGACCTGCCAAACCTAACGTAACCGCCAAACAAGCACCCGACACAATCCAAAAGGCTGCATCATTTTCGACGCCGGGGACACCACCCACATTGATACCCAATAGCCCCGTAAAGAAGCCCAGCGGTAAAAATATCGCCGCCACAATCGTGAGAACATAGGTGCGACTGTTCGCCTGCTCAGAAATGGTATTCACCAACTCTTCTTGTGCCATGGCCGCCCGCTCACGCACCGCATCGATATCTTCGATATGACGAATTTGGCGATCTGCAACACCTCGCAAATGTAGAACATGCAGCTCATCCATCCACGATAAGGGTACCGAGATCAAGCGGTTAATTGCTTCGCGTTGAGGTGCAAGATAGCGCCGAATACCCAATGTTTGTTTTCGCAATAGCATGAGCCCCTGACGAACATCCTTCGGTTGGTTATCAAACAAGCTCTCTTCAAGCGCAAGCAGGTCGTCCTCAAAGCCATCCACGGTGTCGCTCATTCGCCACACCAGTCGCTCAATCCAAGTCACCAAAAGGCTTTGAATATCTTTTGGGCCATCGTTCTCAGCCAAGCTATCAACCAGATCTTGAGTCGATAAGAGTGCACGTTTTCGGGTACTAATGAGGCGTTTACCATCGGTCCACAACCGCAGAGACACCATATCTTCTGGGTTGGATCCTGGGTTCAAATTAACCCCCCGCAAAACGCACAAAAGGTTATCCCCTCGACTTAAAATATGAGGGCGAGTGTCCTCACAAAGCAGCCCCTCCACCGAGATATGATTTAAGCCACTCTCGTTTTCGATCCATACTCTAGCTTGCTCGTCGGTGTAATCAAAGTGCAGCCATAAGGCACCTTGATGATGCTGCCAGCTCACTACCTCTGGCCATGTTAAGGCTCGCGCGCCCCCTTTTCCATCAAGCAATAGCGCATGAATTAAGCCACTCGGCGACGACACCGCAACATTTGTCTCAGAAGACACTGAAAGAGAAGAATCACGATCTGACATAAGGCACCTCTACTACATGAAACCCAATTTAGGGTCAGCCATAGGCTTTAATCAGCAAATTTGCCGACATTAAAAAACACACAGTTACCACCACAGGCTTAACCAGTTTGGCACCTTGATCCATCACCATTTTTGCGCCGAGTGCCGCACCCAACAGTTGGCCGCACACCATCACCAACCCTAGCATCCAGTAAATTTCACCAAATACACCAAAGTAAAGTAACGACGCAATGTTGCTCACAAAGTTAAGCACCTTCGCCTGTGCTGTCGCACGAGACAAACCATATCCCAACAAAAGCACAAAACTTAGAGTGATAAAGCTGCCCGTACCTGGGCCTAAAAAACCATCGTAAAAACCGAGTAAGAAACAAACGACACCCGCAAACACTCCGACCGAGAGCAGCTGACGTTTATCCGCATCATCAATACTTGGCGAAAACAGCACATAGCAGCCCATGACCAACAGCAAAATAGGGATCACCACCATTAGCTGTTCAGGGTCAATTTGCAATACCAACGCTGTACCAGACGCCGCCCCTAAAAAGGTAAAGACAATCATCCAGCGCAAGCTGCGCAGCTCAACTGCGCCTTTGCGAATAAAATATAAAGACGCAGCAAAGGTACCCGCCGCGCCTTGCAGCTTATTGGTAGCCAAGGCCGCAGCCGGCGGAACACCCCCCAACAAAAGCGCAGGCACCGTAATTAAACCGCCTCCACCTGCAATGGCATCAACCCAACCTGCCAGCAGCGCCACAGCAAACAACAGCGCTACCATGGCCAAACTTACATCAAACTCAAACATACAAAAGCCTATCTCGCGCGACTATTTAAGCTAACGCAAAGCCACGTTAAGACGCTTCGCTACACAACCATTTGGGGTACTGCAGCTTGTAGTGAATAGCGGCCGCTCGGTAAAAAAAGATAAAACCAATACACAAAGGTACATTTACTTCACGATTAGGCACAAACATCTCCAGCCCCACGAAGAGGCTCAGCCCCACCAATACCGGGGTAGCATACAGCTCTTTACTAAGGAGCAATGACGGACTACCTGACAGGATATCGCGTAACACACCGCCAAAAATCGCAGTAATAATCCCCATCACCACCGCAATCGAAGCCGAGTAGCCCAAGTTAAGGGTCTTAGCCGCCGCAGTTACCGAAAACAGCGCAACGCCCAAGGCGTCCAAATACAACAACAAGGTGTAACGATGGGTAAGAATTTGCACCATAAAAAAAGCAGCAATGGATACTGCCACGGCAATCCAGAGATACCAGAGGTCCGACACCCAATAAATCGGGTAATTGCCTAAAATAATATCGCGAAGTGTACCGCCACCCAGCGCCGCAACAGACGCCAAAAACACCACACTAAAAATATCGAGATTTCGCTTTTGCGTCGCAATAACACTCGTTACCGCAAAAATCCCCATACTAAATAAACCTAACCAATAGAGCACCGCTCAACCCACCTTTAGACGCACATACCGACTTGAATGACGATACAAAAAACAAAGACCAAACAGCGATTTAACGCCCCTTTTACCCAATACACAAGGTAAAACGCCATATACTCTTTATAGACCTAAGCTAGACTTCGAATAAGAGCAGATAGTCACAAAATAAAACGATAAGCCCGATAAAAGAAAAACGGCGTGCACGCCACAAGGGCCTACACGCCGTTAAAATAGCCACTCTTCACTGAGTGATCGCAGAAGGTTTCTAGCCAACATTAATCATGTACAACATGACCTCGATAAATGCGTTTAGATTTTTTTGTTGGCTCAGTGCTAGTACTCGTTTCCTTGAGCTTTCTTAACTTTTGTCCTCGATATGTGACTTCAATGTACTCTTCGGGCTCTGATGGCAACTCCGCCCCAGAAGGCTCATCCGCACTTGCCAAGGCGTCCTGTAAATCAAAGTTGCCTTTCAGGTAATCATCAAACCCTAGTTGGTCTAATATCGCGTGCCCCTGCGACTCAGCCAAGGCCGCTGCCGCAGGAAACATCCGCACTGCACTTTCAGACACAACGACCGGCGGGTCCGCATTTAAGACATTAATCGCTTGCTGTCCTAACAGTCCCGCGTACATAACACATAACAAGCAGCCATTAGCCACTACCACTTGCCCTGATTTACCTTGCTCGCCTTCAAATACAAAACATCCTGTATTTTTATTTGCGCAAAGCTCAAACACCTTTCCCCATAAGTGTTTTTGATTGGTCATACATACCCCCAAGAGTAAGACATACGCCTCAAACTCCCTGGCCAACGGGCATTCCTTCGCAGAAGGTGCGATTTGTTGCGCGAGCATCCCCTTTACTGCAAGCACACCACAACAAACCACCGATAGTGCGAAGCACAATCCGCGCCAATCAAAAATAGGAATATAACGACAAAAAAGACAAACAACGCCCCAAAACAGCCCAGCAACACGTTTGCTGGGCGTTCTTTAAGCGCAAAATTTAAAAGAAAGCAAGTGGAAACTAAATGCAATAGCTCCGTAAAGGGTAAGCGAGGTGTGTTTTGTGTTACGCCTTAAATAACGTATTAAATCCACCAAAAATCAGGCGCTGACCATCAAAAGGCATAGGGTTGTTTTCAGGAGACATACGCGGGTCTGCCATCAAAGCCCCCCAAGCTTCGTCGCGCACAGCCTTCGACGGCCACACCACCCACGAAAACACCACTGATTCACCTTCTTTTGCCTGCACAGCAAGTGGCAACGAAGTCACCTCTCCCTCAGGCACATCATCACCCCAGTTTTCGACCACCTCAAGGGCTCCAAACTCTTTAAACAAGGCTGCACTCTTTTCTGCGTGCTCCAGATATTGAACCTTATTCTCTTGCGGCACAGCCGCGACAAAACAATCAACGTATGACATGACAATTTCCTTCTAAAAAGACAAAACGCCGCAAAGCGACGTTTAACGAGAGCCCATTTACCTCTTTTTAGCAACCAACCACTCTATTATGAATGTTTAGCAAATGCCTAAAGGAAAGATTACGAACAAGCCGGAATATCTGAGCGAGACCCACAAACAGTCACCGCACCGTCGCGAGAGTCGTACTGAATGACCAAAGCCGCCGTTGGGTATCGACGCTGGTCACCACTTTTACGATACACATAGCTGCACATTTTATTGTCCGTGTGTCGATAGGCCTGAAAATCGGCATTCGCCGTTAGCGAAACGCTAGGTGGTGACTGCAGCAAACCATCCCAAAGCTCGGTGCACCCCTTTCTTTGACGACCAATATTTTCGTTGCCTGTACCTTTATCCATCCCGATCGGAAAACCAGAATCGTTGGTATCAACCAACCCGTTACCAAAGCGACTAAGGTTTTGAACTCGGCGCCCAGCACCCTCAAGCTCCCAAGCCAAGCGAACCTGTGTCACCGCCGTTTGATAGGCACCCGCTGTGGTCTCCACAGCCGAAAGCTCTGCTTTGTCTGCCACATCTAAAAAGCGCGGCAACGCCATCGCAGCCAAAACCCCTAGGAGCGCAATCACCATTACCAGCTCAACAACCGTAAAGCCGCTAAGCTTTTTATATCCATTAAAAGAATTAAGATTAGAATTAGGACGCACAGTAACCCCAGCCAATAAGAATCAGATTAAACAGTCTTAAAAACGCGAAAGGTTAAATACAGATAGCCGCTCGGTAAGCAGCAAAAGTGATAACGAAATGATCGTGAATAGCCAATGGAGGCATAATGCTCAAACTCCTTTTGGTTATGATTGAGTGCAACTAATTGAAGACGCAAAGCGCTTTTTAAGCTGACTTGTGGGTAACAATAATCCGGCAGTTACACCACCATCGCTGCCCAAAGCACTCCGTTTAGTTAAGCAGCGATCTAACTTGTAGTTAACGTATAGTAGCGAGATAAAAGGCTGTCAAATAACAGCTGCTTTTTTGAACAGCGCCGAGCCAGCGTATCCGGCCACCCTCAAAAGCGAAACGCGACCAGAGCGCTTCTATCGCTTATATACCGTAAGGGTTTTCAGCTAAAAGGTATCGGCGAAGCTCCGTTTTATTCCCATTTGAATCTAACCAGCTTTTGATCTCTTTAAGCTTTTCGTAATCATCACCAAACTTACTCTCATAAAGGGCCTGATACATTGCTTTGGTATCATTGTCTCGGATTTGCTTTTGCCAAGCGTCAGTAAAGATCTTGCCAACTTGCAGTGCGATACCTTGATCTTTTAGATACGACCACTCACCCGCATCCAACCAAACCCCACCTACGTTAGCGCTGTAATCAAGCTTATGATCTGTGTCGTTGTTTATGCGGTACTTTTGCATCAATTGACCCGTAAGAGGGCAAATTAAAGCTGTTTTAGAATCATCTTCTAGAAAGACGGCGCTCTCATCGCCCGAAAACATCGGCTTAGTCTGCTCAAGCCAACTCACGATATCCTCAATCAGAATCCAGTCACCATCACAATGAACACACTCATGGCTTCTTAACGCAGGCTCCAAAAACGACGGCTTTAACTTTACGGTTTTACATTTTGGGCAATTCATAACATTCCTTAGTATTGAAGTTTTTACACCAACTAAAACGCTCGACCGAACATGAGCGCAGGCGCACCGAAGGGAAGGCTGCAAACACACCTTAACCACTTTTTGGCTCACCATAACCCACTCTCACCTCCCAAAACTTAAATCGCGCGATTTATTACACCTTTTTGCAGCCCAGCCAAAGCAACACAATAGCATTGAAGCCGCCCCACCCCACAACCTCGCCCTTACAATATATCCCGCGCATAAAAAAGCCCCGCTAAAAGCGAGGCTTTAAAATGACGAATGACTCGTTAACGATTAGTCGTCACAAGTTGCGCCAATTTTGTGGATTGAGAGGTCCGCACCGTTAAACTCTTCCTCTTCAGAAAGACGGAGGCCCATCAACACTTTTACGATACCGTAAACTGCAAAGCCACCAACCAGTGCAAATGCAACACCGGCCAAGCTGCCCACTAGCTGAGACATAAAGGTCACGCCGCCTAGGCCACCGAAAGATTCGGCACCAAAGATACCTGCGGCGACACCACCCCATAGGCCACATAAGCCGTGAAGCGGCCATACGCCCAATACGTCATCAAACTTTTGGCAACGGTTTTGAACATAGGTGAACACCACCACAAACAAAGCACCTGCCACACCGCCAACAAACAGTGAGCCAAGTGGATGCATAATGTCAGAGCCGGCACACACAGCGACTAGGCCAGCCAGCGGGCCGTTATGAATAAAGCCTGGGTCATTACGACCCACCACCATCGCCACTAGCGTACCGCCAACCATAGCCATAAGGCTGTTCATTGCTACAAGACCAGAGATGCCCTCTACCGACTGAGCCGACATGACATTAAAGCCAAACCAGCCAACGGCAAGTACCCATGCACCCAACGCAAGAAAAGGAATGTTAGACGGTGCAAAAGCAACCACACGACCATCGCGGTAACGTCCACGACGTGTACCCAGAAGGTAAACCGCAGCGAAGGCAATCCAGCCACCCACACCATGAACCACGATAGAGCCGGCAAAGTCGTGGAAAGGCGCGCCAAAGCTAGCCTCTAGCCAATCTTGGAAACCATGATTACCGTTCCAAATGACACCTTCAAAGAAAGGATAAACCAAAGCCACTGTAAGGGCTGAGGCCAGCAGCATTGGGTAGAATTTCGCACGTTCCGCAATACCACCGGACACAATCGCCGGAATTGCAGCGGCAAAGGTTAATAAGAAAAAGAACTTAACAAGCTCGTAGCCGCTACCCTGTGTTAAGTCTGCCGCACTGGCAAAGAAATCCATTCCGTAGGCGATTTGGTACCCGATAAAAAAGTATGCGAGGGTCGAAATACCAAAGTCAGTGATGATTTTGACAAGCGCGTTCACCTGATTTTTATGACGCACCGTGCCGACTTCTAAAAAGGCGAAGCCTGCATGCATCGCGAGCACCATGGCGGCACCCATTAATAAAAAGAAGGTGTTTGCACCTTGTGTGAGCACATCTAAGGCTTGACTCACATTTGAGATATCAACGCTTTCCACTAGAAAACCTCTTTGTTAGCTTAAGTAAACTGCAAACGCACCACAAAAAAGCACAAAAACACAAAGAGACAGCCCTAGTGGCTTTTCTACTTATTATTTTGGGCTGATTGCAAATTTCGCGCACCACTATAACCCAACAAGCACCAATAAATAAAATTTACGCACTAATTAGAATCAAATAGTAGATACAAATAGAGCCAACAAAAGATCAACAAACGCCAGAACTCAGCGAGAGTCCAGCCAAAATGATATAGCCCCCACCTCAAGAGCCACAAGCGGCAAGCCAAGCATTACCTAGCCATAAATTGACGAACATCCAGCTCCGCCGGCTCACCTAAAAAACCAATGTGGTCTGTATGGTCAGCCAAGTCATCACCACTCACACCATGCACAAAAACCGTTAAGCCTTGGCGATGCTCTTCCATCCAGTGGATGACTTCATCAAAACGCTCAACAGAAAACACAAACAAACAACTCCAGCGCGTATGCGGTCCCACACAGCACTCATGAAAACATCCATGAGGCAGGTTAAGCGCCGTTTGCGCCTCATCGCAAAAGCGACGGGCTTGCTCGACGGTCGCCGCATCAAAATAAACATGAGCATGATACTGCTCAAACTGATTAGCCAAATGGCTCACACCGGTCACATTATTTCCTCTTATTTATAAAAAGCACCGCGACCACACAAGATCAAAAAACACACAAACAACGCTTGTTCAGCGGCAAAAATTAGCGTAACAATAACAAAAACACACAACAAAAGGAGCGCACCATGATTTCAGCGACTATATCTGAGTGCATGACCTCTGACTTTGCCCACATTTCTCCGAGCATGCCAGTTGCAGAAGCCTCTGCCAAACTGATTAAAAAGGAGATTGCTGGCGCACCCGTCATTGACGAAAAAGGAAAGCTGCTTGGCTGGATTTCTGAGCAAGAGTGTTTGAAGGTGACACTCCAAGTGGTTTACCACAATATGCGAGTAGCAACCGTAGAGGAAGTCATGCGCACCGACGTGGTTTCCATCCACCTAAATGAAGACCCTATTAACGTCGCCCAGCAAATGCTTGGCGCAAAGCCCAAAAACTATCCAGTTGTTGATGAAAACGACAAGGTGATTGGCGTGATTACCCGCCGACGCATTTTAGAAATGCTTGAGCGCAAGCGCTCGGAAATGCCTCACCCTTAAAATACACAAAATGTATTTTGTACGCCGCCCATAAGGTTGCGGCGTACACCTTCCCTTCATAAAGTAACAAGCAGAACGAATCGTCCGCTTAACTCACTTGCGTGTAAATTTGATGAAGGTCCAAAGTATTTTTCACCTCGCCTGACGCAAGACGATAGTCACCATGAATATAACCACCACGGCTAACATAATGGGGCACACCTTGCTTTTTAACTGTGGCCACAAAACGCAACAACGCTAATGCCTCGGGGTCATCAAAACGACAATAGCGATGACGACAGCTTGGCAAAAACCAGCCATTGCTAAAACTTCTTGCCAGCACATTCTTCGCCACCCGCTCTGCCAACTGCAAATACTCAGGGACTTTTGAACCCTCATAAACCGCCAATAACGCGAGCAAAATCAAGGCATCATCTGCATGAGTGGTTTTAGCCACACCGCCGCTCACTTGCCAATCACCCAAGTCAAAATGCTTTGCCATACTTGCCAGCGCCTGCCACAAGACCTCTGTTTTACGGGCCTGCCACTGCAAAGCCGTTGCTAAGAACACATTTAAAGGTAAAGACCGACGAGTAAAAACTTGCCCTTTTTTGCCATAGTAACCATTTCGCTTAACCTGCTCTCCGGTTAAGTCTTTGCCATCGGCAAACATGGGTTTAATTTCGTTGGCACTGGGGTCATAAGCATACTGCAGCCATGCCTCCAACCCTTCACCCACACGTTCTAAAAACCATTGGCCTTGCTCACCCAACGCTCGGGCCATTTGGGTTTGCGCTAAGGCGCAGTCACCATAAATACCCTCAGGCCCATTCAGAGCAGCCTCGTCTAATTTAAACAACACCCACGCTTCTTGAGCTGCCTTGCCATGTTCTGGGCCAAATTGGCGCTGGGCACGATCACCCCAAAACGAAAAGGTAAACTCAGGGTGAGACTCATCCACCGGCGGCTCACCACGCTTCTCTGGCCGATTGTATTGATAGCAACCCAAGCCCGTTTCAGGGTGGCGAGCGTTGATATACTGTTGCATTAATAACTTAGCCCAAACCATTGATTTTTCGCTTCTTTTATAAAAACCATCTTGCATTCCAAGAAGCGCCGCGCCATAAATCAAATCGTTGCCAATGTTCACAAACGACAAGCCTTTCATCTCACGCAGCGGTGTTAACTCAGTAGGCTCGGGTTTATTCCAAACCTCATTGGCGTCGTGAGTTTTGCCATACTCACCATGGCGCGACATCGCCAAAGTCTGCCAATCGCTCACATGGGCATTCCACGTAGCGGCAATCAAACGCTGAGTAGCCTGAGGCGACACCTCAAACATCAACTCATAAAACGGGCAATGATGCTTTAGCTCGTGAACTTGGCTTTTGTTTTCTGGCCCTACCACCGTGAGCGTCGCAAGGTCGTAAAAAGTGTGGCCACCCCAATAGAGCAATCCACTGATGTCTGCGTGGTCAAAGTGCCAAGCGATAGATGCCTTTGCCGCATCGATATAACTAGGTGTGTCGGTAATGGATGAGAGCCCCGCCAAAAAGCGAAACAGATTTTGTTGGCTGGCAAGGTTTGAGGGCTGCCAAACTTGACCGTCGGCATTCACCCACTCTACTGGTGTGTATTGCTGCGCATTCACACCATCATAAAATAGCGGAGTGCGACCACTGGCGTCTCGACCATGCTCCAACACTTGATCGGCGTATACCCTAAGGCACGAAAGAATGTGATCTGCGGTTTGATTAATCGACACGATAAAAGGCCTGCCTGTACTTGTTGATGATCTTATTGAAGAACCAGTACGGCAAGCCTAACACAGGATATGCTTATTTTTAAAACACTGTTTTATTTTTACTTGAGTAGTGACGACAGGCTTTTTACATAGTCCGTGATGCCATTAAGCAGCATTTGCGTCGCTAAGATCACCAAGATCATGCCCATAAGGCGCTCTAGCGCTCGCGAGCCTTTTTCGCCAATCAGGCGCAAAATAAACGGCGAAGACACCAACAAGGCAGTGGTTACGGACCACGCCAAGAACAATGCCACACCCCACTGCGGCAGCTTTTCTGGTTCATTCGAGCCCAGCAGCAAAAGCACCGCAATGGTCGAAGGCCCCGCTATTAGCGGCATGGCGAGAGGCACTATAAACGGTTCGTCACCAAAGCCATCGTCTGACGCCGTTTTAGGTGCAGGAAAGATCATTTTAAGGGAGATGATAAACAGCAATACGCCACCGGTTAGGCTCAGGGACGACTGACTTAGCCCCAAGAATCCCATAATGGCATTACCCGCGAATAAGAAGCCTAGCAAGATAGCCAGCGCGATCAATAGCTCACGAATCATTACCGCGCGACGACGCCCTTCTTCTAAGCGACATAGCACCGAGTTAAACACCGGCGCATTACCAAAAGGGTCCATAATTAAAAACAGCGTTACCGCTGCAGATGCTATTTCTGCCCAGTTCACACATCACCTCTGAAGCATTAAAAAACACGCAGACTAACATGCCCATATAAAAAAGGCCGCCCTAAGGCAGCCTTAATACACAATAAAACAGCAAAAACGCCAACGATAAACGACCTAAGCCTAACGCCCGCTGTTTTGTTGTTGCGCCAAGCGATTGAGTGAGGTGATCATCGCCGTTTCTTGCTCTATCTCCGCCATTTGCGCTTGGGCACTATCAGCTTTATCGATACCCTCATGGGCACGATCAGCCGCCGCATGAGAAGCACTCGACAGTAAGCTCAAATCGTCACTTAACACCCGCGAATTCTCATCAATGGATGCCAGCAACTCATTAATTCCATCAATCGCGGTAGATATACCATCGATTGAGCTAGACACCCCATCAATGGTTTCACCCGTTTCTTTTAGGCTCATTTGAGTTCGCTGAGACAACGCCCGCACCTCATCTGCCACTACAGCAAACCCTCGGCCTGCCTCACCTGCCCGCGCCGCTTCAATGGCGGCGTTTAGCGCCAACAAGTTGGTCTGTTCAGCAATATCGCTTATCGAGCGAATAATGCTGACAATACGTTCAGAGCTAGTTCGCAGCTGCTCCATCCCCCCAACCAGTTCGCTACGCTGCTGTTCTTGATGAGCAACCTGCTCCATAAAGCTTTGAAACTGGCCACCCAAGTCGAGCTGCTTCTGAGCGGACTCGTTAGCTTGTGATGCCACGTAACGAAGCTGATCAGTTGAGTCTGCAAGCAACGGTCTAAACCGATCCATATTTTCAATCAAGTTAGACTGCAAACTATTGATCTGCTCCATACTCACCAGCTTGGCGTTAAGGTGGTAGCTGGCAAACGACGATAAGTAGAACGGAAAATTGCTCGCATAAGCATCAGTAAAACGCTCTCCGTCAGGCACATGGAAGAAACCAATTGAAGTGACCGTCTCGTTCTGATGTACGCCCAAAAACTCGCCAAAAGTAGAAAAACCAGACACACAAAGCCCGTCAAAGGCATTAGCGCTGGACAAATTCGCAGCATTATTGAGGCGACGCAAAATACAGTCGTTCGCTATTAATGCCACCGGCGCACCCGGCTTTCCTTGCATAAAGGTGTCATAGTCCCGCTTAAGAGACTGGGCAAAGTTACCCGCTTTCACGAGTTCTAAGCGCTCGCCAAATATAAAGTCTCCAAAAAAGCTGATACTGCCATCATCGTTAAACGCCGATACCGACCGTATAAACAACTCACCTTTAATTTCAACGCCAAACGAATAACCCGCCAGCTTTTCAGCAACGCGCGACTCATCGCAACCAAAGTACTGTGCCAACGCATTCTGCGGCGTAACAAGGTTATTTCGATTATCTAATACCGAACGCAAAGTGCGGGTAAGGGGATCAAAGTCCACCGTCACAAACGAGGTACCGGTTAGCTCAAAATTATGGCTTTTGAAGATGCCGTATCGGTAATTTTTGGCCATTTTACAAAATGCCAAAATTACCTTATTACTTTGCACCTGGCCGTCAAGAGAGATATCCGCTTTGCCAAAGTCGAGCTTTCCGCCTGCACTCCCGCCTACAAAGTAGCAAGGAAAACGCTCACTGGCATACAGGGCTTGGGTGAAGAAATCTTCACTGGCCGTTAACCCATCAAAATAAGTCAGCGCTAAGGTATCGCTGCTACTGATATGAAATGGCACCGATATTTGCTTAATTTGCGCTTCAATCCGACTCACTCGCTCAGCTGGCGATAAGGTCGGCGCACCTCGGCGCATATCATCACTAAGCATATCAACGGTTTCGACATGCACATGTTGGAATAGCCGCTTGGAAAAGCCGTGAAGAACAATATTATCCCAATGGTTAGGCGTATCGTGGTACAGCGCTTGTCCACCCCCCAACTCACCTGCGGTCATTATCCCTATTACATGCTCTGCAAAAGGCAGTGCCTGCTTTAAATTACGGCTTACTTGGGCAAAATCACAATGAGGTGACACAAAGGCAATCACCAATGCCGTGCCACCTGGCAGATCAAAGTCTGCTAAATTTTGCTCCGATAGCTCACCACTCGAAACGCTTCGTGTAACTGCTACAGCCTGCGGGTCCCTCTTGGCCTCTTGAGTTGCTGATTGATCAAAGAAACCTTTAAACCACATACGACGTATCTCCACCCACTGCCAGCCAACCGCCACGCACGTAACGATAAAACAACCTAAATAGGCACCACCGACAGTTTAGTTTTGTATTGTTTTAATAGCTTAAAGATAGACGAGGGAGGGAAAAGCACAATAAAAGCGGGGTAAAAGGCGACTTAAGTCAAAGGTTAACCGCAGGTTTTTACTGCTTAAGTCGCATAATGCCGCCTCACGAAAAAGCGGCGGAGCGGCAAATAAAAATTTAATTAGGCGCAGCAACCGGCTCTTCTACCGCCAACGCGCCTGCATCAACAATTTCAACTGGCTGAACAGGCTTATCGCCATATGAGGTGCGCGTGCGCTCTACCTTTTGCACTATGTCCATGCCTTCTAGCACTTTGCCAAACACCACATGACGGCCATCTAACCAAGGCGTGCTCACAAATGTAATAAAAAACTGCGAACCGTTTGTATTAGGCCCGCGGTTCGCCATAGATAACAAGCCAGGGCCGACGTGACGAATAGCAAAAGACTCATCGTTAAAGGTATCACCATAAATAGACTTACCACCCGTGCCGTTTCCGTTAGTAAAATCACCACCTTGCATCATAAAGCCACGAATCACTCGGTGAAACTTAGAACCTTTATACCCAAAACCTTTCTCATGAGTGGCGAGTTGGTAAAAATTTTCGACGGTTTTTGGCGCCGTGTTACCAAACAACCCCATCACGATACGCCCTTGCGGCTCACCGCCGATGGCAATATCAAAATACACTTTATGCGTTACGGTTAGCGCATCGTTGTTCGCTTGCGCTAACGACACCCCTAAAATAGATAGCAATAATACAAATAGTCTCGCTTTCACAGCCTACCTCAACTTCGAATCGATAATTTATTACAGCACCCTGCTGTTAGTTCTAACAAACAAGGCAACATTCAACCATAAAGGCCCGGCCTCCGCACCTCGAACAGCGGCTTTAAGCTTTTAGAAATTAAGATAAAATTAACCTACAAAACCGTGTTCGATGTCATAAAACACGCGTTAAACTATATCCATCTTTCTCGGGTGGCGTCTGACTACCCAACTTAATCGTTTTACCTTAAATCGTTTTACTTTCTTTTTCTTCCCGTTTCTGTGGAGCACGATGTGATCAAGCCTTTATCTATCGGGCCGGTGGTTTCGCCTGCGACGGCCACACGTTTGGCTTTTTTAATTGCTGGGTTTGCGGTGGCCTGCTGGGCACCATTAATTCCTTGGGTCAAAGTACAACTTGAACTAAGCGAAGCACGTTTGGGGCTACTGCTGCTCTGTCTTGGCTTGGGTGCGCTCAGTTCCATGATATTGTCGAGCATTGCGATTCCTCGCTGGGGCTGCAAACGGGTCATTTTAAGCTCTGGCATTGGTGTATTAGTCAGCCTATCACTCCTCCCCTTTTGGCCGAGCTTTGGCTTAATGGCCTTTGGCCTGCTTGCTTTTGGCATTAGCCTCGGCGCCATTGATGTCGCCATGAACATACAAGCGGCCGCGGTAGAAAAAGCCGAAAACAAGGCCATGATGTCGGGGTTTCATGCGCTCTTTAGCCTCGGCAACGTCGCAGGTGCCGGAACCGTTACCCTATTATTGACCCTTGGTGTCGCCGCACAGCTCAGTACAGTTATTGCCGCGGCCATTGTTGCCGTGGCGTTGTTTGCCTCTCGTTCAGGACTGATCGACAGTAAACGCGGCAACGATGATCCTCACTTTGCGCTGCCCAAGGGCGGTGTCTTGGTGTTGGCGATGATGGCAAGCATCGCCTTTTTAGCCGAAGGCAGCATGCTAGATTGGAGTGCCCTTTTGCTGATTGAGCAAAACATCGCGCCCGAAGCACAAGCGGGCATTGGCTTTTTGATGTTTAACTTAGCTATGACCCTAGGACGACTGACGGGTGATAAGTTGGCAACACGCTTAGGCGATCACCCTTTACTAGTGGGTGGTTTAGGCTTAGCCATTTTGGGTTTTGTCACACTATTGTTTGCGCCCATGTTTGCACCTATGGCATGGCTACAGCTGGCGAGTTTTTTACTCATTGGCTTTGGCTTAGCCAACCTAGTCCCTATTTTGTTTCGCATGGCAGGCCAACAAACCTATATGCCCGTCGCTTTAGCCATTGCCGCGGTGAGCTGCTTTGGTTACTCGGGCGGTTTATTGGGGCCGGTTGCTCTTGGCTTTATCGCCGAGCACAGCACCGTATGGACAGCCTTCGTCTGCTTAAGCGGGCTTATTATGCTTTTAATGGCCTTAGCCTTTGCACTGCCAAACAAAGCCGCTACCAGCCAAGTACAAAGCACATAGCACTAGCAGCGGGCTCGGTTTAAGAAATTAACCCCAACGCCCGCTGCTGCTTTTTGGGCAGCTTTTCTGTCACCAACTGATACGACTGTGTCACGTAATAGCGCAAGGCCTCGTCTAGCGTTGCAGAGCTTTGGGTACACTGAATCCAGCTCATGCCCCGCGAAGCCAAATAAGGTGCGGGGCGATAGCCTTCGCTTTCGAGCAAAAAGTGAAAGTTTTGCCACGTCGTTTTAAAGGTATAGGCCATATCACCGCTGTCTTGTGCCACACCAATAACAAAGACCTTGCCCGCCACCTTCCAAACATGACTCCCTCGCCATTGCTGCTGATAAGTCACCCCAGAAAAACTGTGGGCCAACTCATCCATTTCTTCTTTGGTCATTTTTCGTTACCCTTGAACTAAGCCACCCGCGCACCAAACCGCGCAAAACCTAGCGCAACCATAACAATAATTCCTTACTAAGGCGCACACATGTCGTTTGTTTCTCTTCGTATCTTCACTACTAGCCTACCCTTGGTCGCTGTGCTCGTCACTAACCTAGCCTTCGCTAATAGCCTTGATACGCCACCAGCAGTCAGTCGTGAGTCCGCCCAATACATTGCGCAGCGCATTTGGCAAAACGAAGGCAATCAACAAGACAAATACCTAACCCATTGGAACAAAAACGAGACCTTTGCATCCATGGGGATTGGCCACTTTATCTGGTATCCAGCCAGCGTAACTGAGAGGCCTTACAAGGAGTCTTTTCCTGAGTTATTGGGTTACTTACAAAACCAAGGCATCGCACTGCCCGACGGGCTGTCGGCCGATAGCAGTAACCCTTGGTCGAATCGCGACGCCTTTTTTAACGACTTTGACTCACCAAAAATGGCGGCACTACGAGCACTTTTAGCCCGCACTCACACAGAGCAAGCGTTGTTTATTGCAGAGCGATTTAAGTTAGCCTTGCCGCGTATGCTCGCGACAGCACCTAGTGTGCAACACCAACATATTCGCGAACGATTTAATGCCCTATTGGCATCGCCACAGGGGCTTTACGCGTTAATGGATTACACCAATTTTAAAGGCGAAGGCACGCACCCTTCGGAGCGTTATCAAGGTGAGGGTTGGGGCTTGTTACAAGCATTACTAAAAATGCCGGCAGAGAGCGAGCAGCCATTATATGACTTTGTGACAGCAACTGATTTTGTACTTACCCAGCGCGTTGCTCTCGCCCCAAAAGACGAGAGCCGCTGGCTGCCCGGCTGGCGCAAACGCTTACAGAGCTATTTGCAACCATAACAGTGACTCATGAGAGTTTAGGCATCGATACCCGCAATTTTAGCGCGCGCAGCACGCAGCTTTTTGTAGCTATCGATGAGGCGAAGGTGCTTATCCAAGCCCTCTAAGGCTGTATTAGTTGGTGTCAGCCCGTAAAAACGCACATCGCCATTTACCGACCCAACGGCATTGTTAATCACCTCTTCACCAAACATACGGGTAAAGCTAGTAAGGTAATCTTCAAGTTCAAGGTCTTCGTCTAGGCTCACTTCCAATACCGCATTCAACGCTTGGTAAAACAAACCACGCTCAACCGTGTTATCGTTGTATTGCAAAAACGCCTCTACCAAGCCCAGGGCTTCATCGTGTTCGCCAATCGCCAAGTTAATGAGCAGTTTTAGCTCAAGAATGGTTAGCTGGCCCCACACGGTGTTTTCGTCAAACTCTACACCAATCAGGGTGCGAATATCGGTGTAGTTATCTAGCTGACTCTCTTCAAGACGATCTAGCAACTTACCTAACGAGAAGTCTGACAGCGTGTGAAGGTTTAAAATATCTTCGCGGTAGTCCAGCGCCTTGTTGGTGTTATCCCAAATCAGGTCTTCTACTGGGTAAACCTCAGAATAATCAGGCACCAGAATTCGGCAAGCCGTTGCGCCTAACTGGTCAAACACGGTCACATAGGCTTCTTTGCCCAAGTCAGCCAAAATACCAAACAAGGTATCGCACTCTTCTTGGGTTGTGCCCGAGAAATCCCAATCGGCAAATTCAAAGTCGTGCTTGGCACTAAAGAATCGCCAAGAGATCACACCTGTCGAGTCGATAAAGTGCTCCACAAAGTTTTCTGGCTCACTGACCGCAAGTGAGTTGAAGGTTGGCTTAGGCACATCGTTAAGGCCTTCAAAACTACGCCCTTGCAGTAGCTCGGTCAGGCTTCGTTCTAACGCCACTTCAAAGCTTGGGTGCGCACCAAAAGAAGCAAACACGCCACCAGTGCGAGGGTTCATTAAAGTGACGCACATCACCGGAAACTGACCACCTAGAGAGGCGTCTTTAACCACTACCGGAAAGCCCTGCTCTTCGAGGGCTTTAATGCCTTCGCAAATACTTGGGTAACGGTCGAGTACTGTTTGAGGCACATCGGGCAATACCAATTCTTGCTCGATGATTTCGCGTTTAACCGCACGCTCAAAAATCTCGGACAAGCACTGTACCTGCGCTTCGGCCAAGTTGTTACCGGCGCTCATGCCATTACTTAAAAACAGGTTTTCGATTAGGTTCGACGGAAAGTACACTGTCTCGCCATCGGACTGACGCTGATAAGGAATCGCACAAACGCCGCGCTCAGCATTGCCCGAGTTAGTATCTACAAGGTTACGGCCTTTAAGGTCACCTTCTGGGTTATAGATTTCCCAGCAGTAATCATCCAATAAGCCTTCTGGCAGGCTGTTATCGCTTGGAATCTCAAACCAACGCTCGTTCGGGTAGTGCACAAAGCTCGCGTTGGCGATTTCAGGGCCAAAGTACTGGTCGTTGTAAAAAAAGTTATTGTTCAAACGCTCAATAAACTCGCCCAACGCCGACGCCAAGGCGCTCTCTTTGGTTGCGCCTTTACCGTTGGTAAAACACATAGGTGATGCCGCGTCGCGAATATGTAGCGACCAAACGTGCGGCACAATGTTGCGCCACGACGCGATCTCAATCTTCATGCCCAAATCGGCCAAGATCGACGTCATATTGGCAATGGTTTCTTCAAGCGGCAGGTCTTTGCCAGGAATAAAGGTACTGGCATCGCCCTCTGGCTTCACCATCAGCATCGCTTGCGCGTCTTCATCCAGGTTTTCAACGGTCTCGATTTTAAACTCAGGCCCTGTTTGCACCACTTTTTTAACGGTACAACGATCAATGGCGCGCAAAATACCTTGGCGGTCTTTATCGGAGATAGACTCAGGTAGCTCTACCTGAATTTGAAAGATTTGGTTGTAGCGGTTTTCAGGGTCAACAATGTTGTTTTGCGACAGGCGAATATTCTCTGTTGGAATATCGCGGGCCAAACAGTACACACGCACAAAGTAAGCCGCACACAGAGCGGAAGACGCCAAAAAGTAATCAAAGGGACTCGGGGCTGAGCCATCGCCCTTATAGCGAATAGGCTGGTCGGTAACGACAGTAAAGTCGTCAAACTTCGCTTCGAGTCGAAGGTTTTCTAAAAAATTTACTTTGATTTCCATTGCAGACCTTTATAACCACGCATGAGTGGAGCACTCACACGAGCACAACCGATTAATTTCAGGGGCGTATTATCGGTGTTTTACGCTCAATAGTCTTGGAAAACAGGGAAAATCTTTTAAAAAGTGATGGTTGGCAGCGCCGATAGAGAGCGATTAAAAATCACTCTCCTCGTCTTCTGGTACGTAAGGGTCGATGGCTGCGAGCTCGTGCAAGGATATGCTCTCCACCCCCTCTTGCGCTGATAAGGTGCAATCGATGACATGCGGGCTTTTCATATGGTTAAGCCAGCTTTGGCGATCCTTCCAACGCTCGTTAAAAATGATGTAGTGCGACTGCTCCACATCTTGCAGTACATCAAAGGATAAACACCCTGGCTCTGCGCGTGAGGCATCAATCGCCTTAGATACAGCCAAGCGAACACGCTCTTCGTAACCGGGTTTTACTTTTACAGTGGCAATAATTACAACTGCGTCGCTCATATCGTCTCCTAACATCCCTTGCTAGGCACTACTCACAACGCCTCGGGTGAATCGAATGATTGGGGGAAGGGGCTACCATAAAGGCCCCAAAAAGGTGCACAACCAGCGCACCTCAAAAGTATAGCCCCAGACCAAGCAAATACAAATTCAGCCTTCACAACTGCACCGAATTAACGATCGCTCAAGCTGACTTAGGTCAATATCTCAACCCATATCTCAGCTTTTAGGCACACCTTCGAGACTTGATAAATACTCCAACCAACGCTGTGCTGCTAAATGGCTTTGAGCAAACTGCGCGGCTGACTCAAGAGACTGGCGTGCCTCAGCAAACCGCTCTAATTGCAGTAACGCGATACCTTTTCTCAATGTCAGGCGAGGCGACAGTTGCTGACGTTCCTCAAACCCCGCTATTACATCAACCACCGCCGACCACTGGTGCGCTGCTAGCTGCGCAGACACCAACCCAAAGGCACTCGGCTCGGTATTAACAACTGAATGCACTTTTCGACTCATCGTGAGCGCTTTTTCTCTTTCCCGAGAGGCTGACCACAGTTGGGCCAATCGCTCTAAGTGACCTGAGTTGTTAGAAAGCGTCTGTTGCTCTATCGAGTCCAATAAAACCTGGGCTGCTTGAAAGGGCAGTTTATTCTGTATCAATAGCTGCAAGAGCAAGTTGATATCGGCTTCTGTTTTAAGGCGATGTGACGCGTAGGCTAGACGTTGTGTCGCCAAAGCCTCACCTTCCTGCCCCGAGTACAACTGCAATGAAACCAACTGACGCCAGTGCTCGCCAGTATTGGGATAAGCCTCTACCAAGCGCTGCTGAGCTACTACAGATTGCGGCCATTGTTCTTGCTGGGTATACGCAAAGACCACCAATTGAAACCAGCTGGCCGGCACCACGGCCGCTTGCTGTATCGCTTGCTCAGCAAACATAACGACCTTCGGCCAGTCTTCTTGGCCTGAGTGCGCGCGCGCCATCAACATCAGGCTGTTTGCTGTGACCTTTTCGGGGGCGAGTGCCATCCAAGCAGATAACTTAGCTATACACTGAGGCCAGGCCTCATCGGCGCAGTACAGCTGTGCAACGCTATACAACATTTGCTGTTGCTGCGACAAAGGCAGCACACCCATGGCCAGCGCTTCCTCCATGTGGGCTCGGGCCACATCTCCCTCTCCCTGCGCCAATAAAACTTGAGCGAGAATATTAAGCATCACCGCTCGGCTATAGTCAGACCGATTGATTTGCAACGCTTCATTCAACGCGGCTTTGGCTTCATCTACTTCTTCAAATTCGAGCTGTTCCGTCACTTCTACAATAAAAGCGTATTCGGCGGGCGTGAGTGAGCTATGGCTGGGCACGCTGAATAACAGCCCCAGGCTCAAAAGAAAATACTTCATGTTATTTGCTTAATTTAAAATCTAAGGTTTGGCGAGCGCTGTAGGCCACTCCTTCGCCATTTTGCAACCGTGGCTTAAAGCGCCAACGATAAATGGCCCTTAACACAGAAGCGTCAAAGACCCCTTCCGGTGTTGCTTCTACAATTCGCGCGCTTTCTGGCTCCACCTCTCCACGCGGGTTGACGACAAACTCCACAACAACTTGTCCTTCAATCTTTCGGTTCAATGCACGTCGAGGGTAGCTTGGCGGCATCCGCTGAAGTACGGTTGGGCTCAGCTCCACTGAAGGAGCAGGAGCCTCAACCTGTAGATCCCCCACCAAAGACACAGAGGGCCATTCAAGTGCCAGCTCAACGTTTGGCACATCAAAGCTTAACTCCATTTTGGGAATCTCAGTTGAAGGAGCTGATATCGTTGGCATAGAGGGCGCCGAAGGAGGTTGAAGCTCAGGCTCGGGAGGCAACGTTCGTTCTCGCAGCTGTACCTGAGAGTCTTTAGCAAGCATGAGCAGCCTTGCTGGCGAGTCAGAGGGCTGCGGTGGAGCCAGCTGCTCTGTTACAACCAATGAGGATAACAAGGTGAACAGCCACACGGTCAGCGCACCACCGATGGGTACCGCAATCATAAGCCGCATCATCGAGCACTTTCACTTTGTGTGGCAACTGTGTATTCGACCCCTGCTATGCGCAACTGATCAACGACTTTAATAAGCAGCCCCGTTGTAGAACGCTCATCGGCCTGCACCACCGCGGACAGCGCGGGTTGTTCCCCTTTGAGCCGCTCCAAAGTTGCACCAAGCATTCGTAAATCTACCACTCGATTATCGACCCACACCTCCCCCTTTTGAGTAATTGCCACCAGTACCGCGACGGTCTCTTGTGCCTCGCCCGACTGAGCAGCAGGACGTTGTATATCCACGCCAGCCTCCCTGACAAAAGAGGTTGATACGATAAAAAAGATAAGCAGAATAAACACGATATCGAGCATCGGTGTCATATTAATATCTGCATCATCTTGCTCAGAGTATAAATTGCCTCGAAACCTCATATTGACCTCCCCTGACGCCAAGCCAATAGCGCTTGACGTTCTGATCGTCGCCAATGATCCAGCTGACCCAACGCAAGCAGACCAACAACGGATACAGACATACCCGTGAACGTGGGTATAGTGGCACTAGCAACACCTTCGGCCATGACTTTCACATCACCCGTCCCATGAACGGCCAGGCCTTCGAACACCTCCACCATGCCGAGCACCGTGCCTAGCAGCCCAACCAGAGGGGTAACCAAAATTAAGGTTTTTATGAGCCTAAAGCCGACGTTGAGGTCCATATCTAAGTCACACAGCTTACTGATCCACACATATTGTGAGAGCTCCAGTTGGTATCGACGTTTAAGGCTGCGCTTTTGATGAGGGTATTTAATAATTCGATAGGCTAACCGCTCCATTAACGCGGTGAACAACACCATGCAAATGGCAAGCAACAGGTACAACACCCACCCACCGCTCTCAAAAAAATTAAACAAGGCGCTTAGCCACTCATTGCTACTCAGCATTTTTCACCTGCATATCTAACTTTGAAATCGACTCTACACTCAGTAGGCCTAAGCTTTTTTCTTGCAAGATTTGCAGAATGCGGCGGCTTTTACCCACTAAAAAGCTATGAACAAAAAGCAACGGTATCGCCACGACCAATCCCAGCACCGTCGTCATCAGTGCCTGAGAAATTCCACTGGCCATTAACTTCGGATCACCTGACCCAAAAAGCGTAATGCTCTGAAAGGTACTAATCATCCCTACAACCGTACCCAACAGCCCCAGCAAGGGAGCAACTGCGGCGAGTAATTTAATGAGGCTTTGTCCTTTTTCTAGCGCGGGTAGCTCTGCTAGCACTCGCTCTTCCAACTTAAACTCCATCTGCTCTAGGGTCAGTGAGCTCGTATGTAGTGCCGCCAGCACTCGACCTAAAGGGTTATTTGAGCGAAGAAGCTGAGCCTGACGCACTTGTTTGCGCACTTTAAAGCTAATGAGTGAAATACGCCCCATTTGCCAAGTCCCAATACACAAGCCTAAGGCTCCGAGCGCCAATATCAGGTAACCAACCAAACCACCCTGCTGAATCCGCTCTTTTAATGTCGGCACACGATCTAGCTGCAAGAATAAATCCCCGAGAGTGGGGTCGAGTAAAATATTCCCCAAGCCAGCGGCACTAAAGTCAGTGACCCCTTGCTGAGCGCTCGCGTCAGGCTGTGTCGGCAACGCAAACAGTGCTTGTTGCTCTGGGTTCCAAGAGACATAACGCCCTTCGGCTGTTGCAGCCGAAAAAGCGCCAAAACGTATGAGCTCGACCTCGGAAGTGTCGCCACTCAAGTCGGTTACAGGCGCTATAAAACGCTTAACCTGTCCGTTTTCGGACATTTCTAACTGCATTTCGAACCACAGATTTTGGAGATCGGCCACGGTCGGAATGCGTTGTGAGCCACCAAATGCCAAGTTACGGTGTCTTGCTGGGTACTCAGATGAAATAATGGAAGTTTTGGAGAGGGACAGAAACGCATTCGCCTTTTCTTTGGCGATACCAAACACTTCACCCAACTGCCCCGAGCGCTGTTTAAGCAGTGCTTGCTCTGCAGATAAGGCTAATTCGTTTTGATCAAATAATGCACGCAATCTAACCGATTCAGCCTCTGCTGCTTGTAAGCGCTTTTCGCTAGCAGCAAGGCGCTGCTGCTGGTCGTTGAGCGCAGCGCGAAACGTTGCCTCTCGCTCAATATTAACCTTTTCATCGCCCGCTTGAATCGCCTTCACAGTGGTTAATAAAGACTGTATTTCAGAGGACTGAGCAAAGGCTGATAAGGATAGGCCACTGGCTAACAGCGCCACCAGGATGTATCTCATCATTCCTCACTTACCCCGACCAATGGCAGCTGCAATAAGCGTGGCGTAAGCTGCTGAGAAGCTACCCGCATCGCCACTGTCAGCGCTTGATTCTCCGGCTCGCTTAGGTGTTGCCAGTGTTGACTCTTTGGGTTCCACAAATAACCTTGGTCACCTCCCAAACTCTGACCATAGAGCGCCGTGCGACCCAGACGCAGAAGCTGAGCCTTGTCTTTTCCATCGATCGACACGTCGCCAATGTAAGCTTCGATGGTTCGACCATAACCCACCTCAATTTCATAGGCCTCAAGGACCTGACGGTACTTTTCGGCAACAGTTACATCGCTGCGCGTTAGGGTCGCTTTTAAACGTTCCAAACGAGCCACTCGCTCTGTCTTCAAAAACGGTAAATCCTGATCTATAAACTTCTCAAGCACCTCTGTCATTTGAGACATCAAGGGTAAAACTGCAAGATCTAATTGCTCCAACGACTCGACTTGGGCCCGCAGACTTTTTAGCTCTTCAGTCTGCGTTCCAACCATTGCTTGCAGTTGCTGGTTATAGGCCTCGGTTGCATCAGCCATTCTTTCATTGCGAAGGTAGACCTGTAACGCTTCTTCACGCGTATCATCAAGCACATTAATCGTTTGCTGCGAAAGTGCATCGGCGGTGTGCACGGGCACTAGCTGACTCACCAAGGCTTCGGTCTCAGTTCCATAAGCCACGGATGCAAGCACAAAGCAGGTCAGCGCCCCAGCCGCCCTTTTTGCTACATAATTCATGAATTTAATACCTAAATCGGCAAGAGATACATGAGCGAAATGGCGCTCATGGAGACATCACATCTAGAAGAAGGCCGCCACAAGAGCGGCCTATAAGGAGGGTTTTAGAATGCGTAAGAAGCAGTCAACTTGTAGTTACGACCCGCTTCAAAGTCTTCAACCATAATCCCCTTTTTGTCGCTCCAACGAGCATAAGAGGCATGAGAGTAGAATTGTTCGTTAAAGATGTTCTCAACACCGGCTGTTAGCGTTAGGCCCTTGATACTTTGAGGCTTCCACTGCGCAGATAGACTGTGAACATCGTAGCCTTCTTTGGTGAACTCAACGCCCTTATCACCGCGACCGTCACGATCAAACGTCACAAGGCTCGTCCAGCCCAGTGTCATGTTGTAGGCTGCAAGGTCGTACCCTAACGACACTGCAACACTATCACCGACATCATAGCGAAGCGCATCACCCACCACGTAGTTAGTGCTGTTTGCATTTACACGAACAATCTCAGACTCCGAACTCGAGTAGCTTACCTTGGCATCGAATGCGCCCTTGCGCGCACCCAAGGTGAGTTCGACACCAGTAATATCTACGTCACCTAGATTACCGTAGTTGTAGCCATTGAAAGTTGAGTTGGTTTTACCGATCGACCAGTTATCAATGTAATCATTAATGCGAGTCTTGAAGACGGTCGCAGTGGCGTCAAACTGGTCAAACCCAAATGTACCCGCATCAGAAAACGCCAGCCCTAACTCTGTATTGACGCCCGTTTCAGCTTTTAGGTTAGGGTCAAACTCACTGTCTTCCACAACGTATGTTTCACGAAGCCCAGGCCCCTGGAATAGCTCAGTTGCACTGGCTTGGAGTGTCCATTGGTCATTTACAAAGTATTTTGCAGCCAACGCCATCGAAAGATCATTCCACGATGTGTCTAGCGTGTTGTTGCTCGCCGCTGCAGACGTCATATCAACCGCGTGATAGTCATAGCGCAAGCCCGGAGTAACTGATAGGTTCTCGGTTACATCAAACTCACCTTCAACATACAAGGCTACCGCATCAGCCGTATCAGACTCTGCTAATACACCACTACGAAAGGCCTCTGATGTTTGATGGTAACCTTCTGCACCGTAGCGCAAGTCAACTGCTGTGCCCGCCACATCAACAAGCGACTCGCCGTTAGAGTTAAAACCGGTATGTACCGATAAACCGCCTACATTTGAATCGGTGCGATCGTAATCCAAAGTGTTTTGGTACAAAGCCGTCTTAAGGTAAAGGTCGTCACCTAAATCAAGCTCATGATTAAGCGTCACGGTTTCGCGTAGGTATTCAATTGCCTCTAGCGTTCCGCCGTCATTGTATAAGGTGCCGAAGTTGGTTTTAGAGTAATAGTCGCCTTTGTCTGCATATTTGTCATAGCTTAGCTCTAGTCGGTTTGCCTCGTTCACATCCCAACCAAGCTTCGCTAGGCCATTGGTGGTGGTACCCTCATTGCCGGTGAGTGTATCGCCGTTGCCATCCACAGGGTTCGATTTATCGGTTTGAATGATATAGGCCATCGCATCAACATTATCTGCAAGTTGGCCATAAACTGTTGCGGAGCTACTCAAGTATTTATTTGAACCAAATGCCGTATGAAGGCGCGCTCCAATTTTTTTACCCGGCTCCAACAGGTCCGCAGCATCTTTAGTTTCAAACGCCGCTCCGCCTGACAGGCCACCAGAAGCAACAGAGTTACTGCCCACACTTACGTCAACGGACTTTAAGATATCGGAGTTGATTAGTAGGTTGCCCGAATGGTGAAACATGTTGTTGTTTTGGCTAGCACCATCAATGGTGATGTTTAGATCAAGCTCGTCCACACCACGAATATTGATACCCTGCACCATTGAGTGCGAACCACCTACATCAACACCCGCTTGGTCTCGCAAGAGGTCGCTTAGATGGTCTGCTTGTTTAACGGTGATATCTTCTGCCAAAAGGGAAGAGCTACTTGTCACCTCTGTTCCCCAAACCGTTAAGGTTTCATCCACAATAACGTCTTGTGCAAATACAGCGTTCGATGCACAAATTGAACTTACAACCAAGGCTAACGGCGTGACTTTAAACGGTAATTTACTCATCTTTCCCCAACTTAAAATTAACTTAAATAACAATCATTATCATTATTATCTGCTAACAAGTTTCATTCAAAGAAAGAAGTATTCGCAAAAAGCATAGCGACTATACGACTTTAGTATAACCAAAGATTAGACTCTGAAAAAAATCAGTGATACGAAAACAAGAAATAAAACCCCAATTAAAACATGGGTTTAGGGAAGATAAAGGCAAGAAAATGAGGAGTTAAGACACATCACCGCCTCAAAGGTAGGTAGGCAGGGTATATAGGCACTCATCCCAAAAAGAAGCGACTCTAAAGACCAAAAATATTAAGTACCACTACTCGCTCAACTGACGCAAGCGCCGAGCATCACTAATACCACCCGCATTATTCACGTGGGTGTAACCCGCCTCTTCCAGCGCTTCTTTTGACCACTCGGCGCGGCCACCACTCAAGCAATATAGATTGATTTCGGTGGTTTTATCGGGGTAACTAGCCTGCATAGCAGTGACTACGTTATCGTAGTCCACGCGCATATCACCGTCTATCGCATCAAGTGCATGTTCAAACTTGCTGCGAACATCTACCCATACTGGGTCTGCGGCAATGGCAAAGGGCGATACTGTGGCAAGCATAGTCGCCAAACTAAGTAACAAGGTTTGAGTTAAACGCGTCATAACAGGCCTTTTGTTGTAGATATTGTCGAATACTTTTGAGGCTTTAAAGCCCATGATGAATGTGTCTAGGCCTTGCGAGGAAGCCTTACAGGGTTTTTGGGTTTAAATAACTGCTTAAGCACCAACCAAGGCACCCAAATGAGTCCGTTTAACACCATGGCTGCGACCAAGGCCCATACAATCGCCATTGGCGCTAAGGGTAATCCGGGCTCAAAGTGGGCCATCACCGCTTGTAAACGAGGCCAATGTCTAGGGCTGAGAATGTAATTCGCCTGTTCAATATAGCTCCCCGTTGCCATCAGCTGCACACCCAGGTTGAGATCGTCTAAGGTGGCGATGCTTTGCAGCTTAAGCTCAGCATCGCTTCGCACACTGGCCTCGGGGTTTTGTAGGTGTCGCTCGATCATTGAGGGTAAATCGGCAAAACCATTCGACTGAGCCACCTGCTCCATAGCACGCACTTGCGCAGTAAGGGCGGCCTGTTCACCTGCTAGGTATTGCTGATAATGACCCACCAGCTGAGGCACTTGCATCGCTGCGATAAACAAGGCGCAAAACAACAACTTATCAAACATCCGCATTAACATTGTGCCTTCCCTCGTTTCTTTTATCGTTATTGGTTTGCGCTATATTGCTTGCTGTAAGCTACTTTGCTGGGAGTTACTTTGCTCCGAGCTGCTTTGCTTTTTAGCGACTTTAACTATGGCTATGCCCAACCATTTAGTGGCCTAGCCGTGGAGCATTTCGACATGAGGAATGCCATCTTCGTCGTAAGGCTCTGAGGTAACGGTGTAACCAAGGCTGCCATAAAAACTCGCCAAGTGCAGTTGCGCCGATATCCGGTTAGCTTTTTTGCCAAGCGTTTTGGCGAGGCACGACAAGCCTTGCACCATCAACTCGCGTCCGACGCCTTGGCCGCGATAGCTTTCGGCCACCAGCACCCGACCAATAGAGGGCTCTGCAAACTTTTTACCTGCGGGCACCAAGCGCAAATAAGCCGCTAAGGTTTTTTCGCCCGACATGTCGGTATCCCACCCCAACAAATGCCAACTGTGTACATCGAGGTCGTCGGCATCTTCGTAAATACAGTTTTGTTCCATCACAAAGACCTGTTGTCGCAAGCGCAACATGGCGTGCACATCCGTCTTGGATAGCGCCTCGTAGTCAGACCACTGCCACTGCAAAGGCGGCCTCCTTTTTCAGCTATGGGTATGGATGTGGTTAGGGTTGTAAAGCCTATAAAGCTAAAGGCATTTATTCATTTATTGCCGAAGAGGTCAATCGCCAGTTGGCTAAGATTGAATAGAGAGTATAATCACCGGCCCAACGCCATTGTGAACCCGAGAACATCATGTCTTTTTTTGATCTTCAGCTCGACGTCGAGCTTATTCAAGGCCTCGCCGATAATAACTTTGTTGATGCCACACAAGTCCAGCGCGAAGCTGTGCCTACTATTTTAGAGGGCGGCGACTTATTGGCCTCAGCACCTACGGGTTCGGGCAAAACTCTGGCGTTTGTATTACCCGCTTTGCAGCATATTTTAGATACCAGTGACGACCCTTCGAACTCGCCACGGGTATTAATTTTGAGCCCCACACGTGACTTAGCGCTACAAACGCAAAACACCCTCACCCAAGTGGCAAGTCTCACTGAGATTCGCTCTAGCCTGTTTGTAGGTGGCACGCCTTACGGCAACCAGCAAGCGGCGCTCGAAAGCGGCTTAGACATTATGGTGGCAACACCCGGACGTTTGTTGGAGCTACTGCAGCGCGAATGGGTTGACCTGTCGTTGATTAACTTTTTTATTGTCGACGAAGCTGACCGCATGATGGACATGGGCTTTATCGACGATCTACTGGCGATTAACAAACAATTGCCCAAGACACGCCAAACACTGATGTTCTCGGCAACCCTTGAGAAACAAGCCCTTGGCAACCTAGCAAAACAATTGCTCAACGACGAAGCGAAAACACTACAACTTGCAGCGCCTCGCGCCGTCGCAGCAAAACTTACTGAAAAGGTTTACTTTGCCGACAACGACGAGCACAAAGCCGCATTGCTTGAAGGGCTGCTAAAACAACCTAACATCGAGCAAGCCCTTGTCTTTGTGGGCTCTCGCAAGCAAGTAGATGTATGGGTTGCTGCCATTCGCAAACACGGCTACCAGTGTGACGGCTTGCATGGCGAACTACCCCAAGGTGCACGCACCGCACGGGTTAAGCGTATGCGCCGTGGCCACACCAAGGTCTTGGTCGCCACCGACATCGCCGCACGTGGTTTAGAGATGTTAAAAGTCAGCCACGTTATCAACCTTTCCTTGCCCATTAAGGGCGACATTTACGTTCACCGTGCTGGCCGCTGTGGTCGTGGTGACCGGCCAGGTCAAGTATGGTCAATTGTAGATGCGCTCGACTTTGCAAACTTAGGCCGGATTGAGCGTTACACCCAAAACAAGATTAAGCGCGCCAAACTAGAAGGGTTAGAGCCGAAAAAACCAGAGCCCAAAGTGCTTAAAAAGTCTAAGCCAAAGAAAAAGGCAAGCGGCAAAAAAGCCCCAAGCAAAAAAGTCGCGCCTAAAAAGAAGCCCGCTAAATAAGCGGGCCTCTATGATTAGCTCAGCGATGGGCAAGACACCTGCGCTTGCCCTAGCCTAGTTTTTCTCGAAACATAAAAAACACAGCCCCAAGCAAACACAAACCCGCCCAAAGATAATCGAGCTTGAGCGGCTCTTTTAAATACAGTGCTGCAAATGGCACAAACACTGATAGCGTAATCACTTCTTGAATGATTTTAAGCTGACCAACGCTCATCACCGTATAGCCAATGCGATTAGCAGGCACCTGCAGCAGGTACTCAAATAACGCAATCCCCCAGCTCACCACTGCAGCGATAAGCCAAGGCTTACCGTTAAGCTCTTTTAAATGGGCATACTATGCAAACGTCATAAACACATCGCTGCATACCAGCAAGCCTATAGATACAACAACAGGGTTCATTGCTCTCCTTTGCGCTCACCTTGGCTGCGCAGAGTTTTGTTATTTAAGGTAGGGCTTCAACTCGGCACGTAGAATAGAGCACTTACGTTCAAGGGCTCTCTCATAGGTTTTTGAAATATGAGCAGAGGATGCGCCATTTTCTATTAGCAATTTAATTCCCTCTGCCGCTTCGCGCTCTTTCGCACCACTATCGCAGCCTGAAAGCACGAGGTACTCACTAATGTACAACTTACGATACAGCTTGTTTACATCCGCACCTTTACTAATAAGTACACGCGCCGCATCAAAATTATAACTTAATACCGCTGTTTTTAGCGGTGATGTAGCTAAGGTTTCTCTACCTGCTTTCCAAACCGAACAATAACGGTTAACAGTTAAACCTTGCGCTAGCATCATGTGCGTGGTTTGAGCATCAACGTCACCACGAAACACTTTACAACCTAACTCAACGTCATTTTTAATGCCGCAAGAAGCCTCACCGCTCCAATCGAAGTCACCTTTCTTTAAAAAAAATGTAAGCGCTTCATAGTCATTTGTATGGGCTGCATCAAGAATTTGACACTGATCATTCGCACGAGCTGCGGTAGCCGAGAATATAAGCGAACTAAGCATGGCTGCCTTTAAGAATCCTAGCTTCATCGCAAGAGCCTCCTTTCGTTTTAAACAGGGAAGTACGAATGCTCAGCTTTCAGATCACACCGCACCGACGTATAGTGCCACATCATTAAGCCAACAGCGACGAGTAATCGCTGCTTTCTAGTCAACCGGAAGCACCATACACTGCGCAATCTTAACCTCATACGAAGCGTACCAACAACTCTTACCCAATGCTTGCGCTTCGAGGTGTAAAGGGTCCTGATGCCATGCTTTAATATGCTGCAGAGAGGGCCAATAAGATACAGCGAGTTCTTGCTGCCCCTCCATACATGCTACAAAATCGAGGCAGCCATACTCATTTAAAGCACGCTCACGCAACTGCCGAGCCATCGTATAATAGGTTTCATCTAACTGCTGGATGGTCGCTTTAAAAATCACCGCATACATGCTCTACTCCTTACAATGCAACATAGCAGCTAAAGATAAATTTGAGCTTCCATAAACGTGACGGCCTGCCCGATCAATGCCACACGCTCGCCCATGACACGACAGCCCACGGTACCGCCCCGTAACGAGCGCTGCTTAGCGACCAGCTCGTTTTTACCGAGTAAACTCGCCCAATAAGGTGCTAACTGGCAATGCGCAGAACCCGTGACTGGGTCTTCATCAACGCCCAGCTTAGGTGCGAAAAAGCGGCTGACAAAGTCACACTCATCGCCCGGTGCAGTGACGATCACACCACGCAGGTCTAACGTCGCCAAAGCCGAGAAGTCCGGCGCTATCTGCAATAGCTCGGTTTCGTCTTTGACGCACACCACATAGTCTTCGGCGGCGAGTACAGCCTGCGGAGTAACACCCAGCCCTTCTACCAACGCCTTTGGTGCTTGAACAGGCTCAGGCGTGCTAGCAGGAAAGTCCATTAATAAACCATCATCAGTTTGGCTCACACGTAACTCTCCGCTTAGGGTGCTAAAAGTGATGTGCGAACCGCTAAAGCCCAAGTGGCTGTAGAGCACATGTGCCGCCGCTAGCGTCGCGTGACCGCACAAGGCAACCTCGGCCTTTGGCGTAAACCAACGCAACTCAAAGCCCTGTTCACTCGGCACAAAAAACGCGGTTTCTGACAAGTTGTTTTCGGCCGCAATTGCCTGTAACAACGCATCCGGCAGCCACTGATCAAGGGGGCACACAGCTGCGGGGTTCCCCTCAAAAGTGCGACGCGCAAACGCATCCACCTGAAACTGCTTAAACGCTGGCATACCACTCGCTCCTTGTTTATTTAATAGGGTAGGTGTAAAACAACCACTGTGACCGACTCACCTCAAAGCTATCGTACAGGGCTTGCGCTTGCTGGTTATCTGGCGCGGTAACCCACTCTAAGCGAAGCGCTCCTTGAGACTTAGCGAATGCGTGGCAGTGGGCAATCAGCTTGCGACCAATACCTTTACCTCGATGCTCGGGCAGCGTAAAAAGGTCGTTCATAATCATCACCTTAGCCGCCACAGTACTCGAAAAGTTGACATATACAGTGGCAAACGCCACTACCTCGCCCTGCTCACGGTAAACAAACTGACAGCCGTGAGGGCTGTTTTCGCCAAACTGACCAAAAAACGCCAAATTGCGCTCGTCCGAAATATCCGCCACTTGGTAAAAAGTTTGGTACGCCCGAATTAACGGCAACACCTCTGGCAGGTTTTGCGCCGATACCGCTTCAATCATCACTCGTCCCTTTTTGGTGTTTCATCAAGATAAATAAGAACTTAAGCATACCTTGATTCAACGCAGGCTGCGCCACCCACGCGATTCTTTTATGCTATTTAGGCTGGTATTATCTTTCGCTTAATTAGTTAGAGCATAGCTTATGAGCGACCAATCCCCCATCGAAGCCCTCTCCGTGTGGAGTACTCCGCTTTTTCAAGCGCCACTGCCCGACCACGAGTTTTTAAAACCCGAATTGCTCGACGCCATATATGAGCAAAAGGCCGCCCAAAAAGCCGTGATTGAAAGCCAAGTTGCACCCGGTGCTAAACACGCCTTGCACGAGAGTAGCTTAGAGTTTTTAGAGAGCGACAACCCCACCGTCATGGAGGTAAAGCGCGCACTTGAAGAGGTCACGCTGGAGGTGGTGAGCAGCTTAAATGAAGAACACTGGCCCAGTGGTGTGGTAGCGCATACGCATATTATTGAGTCGTGGTATCACGTCACTACGTTTGGCGGTTATCACGACGCTCACAGCCACCCCAACTGCTCATGGTGCGGCATATACTTTGTTGAGCCCGGTGATGCCGCCGACAGCCAACACGGCGGCTTAAATCGCTTTTATGACCCACGGGTCAACGCAGAGCACTTTGCCGACCCAGCCACCGCCTACTTGGGCCAACAAGGCTTTTGGGACTTTACCCCGCAAGAAGGGCAAGTGATTATCTTTCCGTCATACCTCAAGCACTCGGCACTGCCCTACTTTGGCAAAAAAGACCGTGTCGTCATTGCGTTTAACAGCATTACCGAGCTGTATTAAGGTATGTGCCTCAGCCCAAACGCAGCCGCCTAAGCTTGGCTGCGCGCTAAGTCGATGGCGGCATTAATCGCCGCCTGTGCCTGCGGGCTGTTCTTCCAGCACGTGGTATTCAGCATACTGGCGACCTGCTCGGCAATCTCATCGGCCTGATACTGCTTTAGGTCACTGAGGGAATGAATACCAATTTCTTCAAAGCGCTTCACCACCGTTGGGCCAACGCCTTTTAATGCCAATAACGCGGCTTTTTCGTCTGGACTAAATGCCATTTTATTTTTTCTCACACTTCGTTGTTGGCTTGTTTGAGCGGGTTCTCGGTAGTTTCATCCTAGGACTAAGCTATCGCGATAAAAATCTCGATGTCGTTCGGTCCAACATAACATTCAAAGTCTGTTGTATATAAGCGAACGTGGGGGCAACTCGCGTCGGCAAAATAGCGCCATACCTCACCCCATAGCGCGATGACCACGTCAGGCATATCGCCTTGGGCCGCAAATTTTAAATACCGTCCCGGCGCCACATCAATAACCGTTAGCCCAGCAACATCCTGCGATATATGACTGGCACCGGCCAGTACATCAAATTCACCGCTCGCATCCGATTCATACCCCGTGTAGAGGCCGTATACACGGGAGTTTTCTGTTAGATGTGGTGCAACCGACTGGTAAAACTCGCCCCACAATGAGCCAATTTTTGCGGTAGCTGGGTCGGTCTCATTTGTATTGGTGGTACGGGTGACAATACCCGCCAGGCTAAAGCCTGATAGTTCTACGATATCCATATGCGCGTCATCTTAAGTAAGGTTTGGGTTTGGAATGGGTAACTCAACTCTTGGCTGAAAATACATGGGCGAGAGAGGCATGAAAACACCGAACTAACGTTTAGGCCCCCTCATTGAAATTTTTCAGCCAAAGGGCTGACGGGCTATGGCTGAATAGTATCTCAGCGCCCCTGCGTAATCCCCCGTAAAACGAGGGTAACTCAACCAAGGCCTAGGGAATGCTCTCTCCTATTTTTTTAGTCATCGCCCGTGCAATAAAGTGATGTGCGGGCGCCACGGGGAGCATATACATTCGACCAAGCCAGTTTTTTACATGAACCACTGTTGAGACAGTAACAATAGCTTCTCCGCTACTGGCTTTTTCTTCTTTATGAACCGACACCACCACATTGAGGTGTTTATCATCATCGCCCAGAAGCACCTCACATTCGCCTTTCTCAACGAGTGTAAAAATTCCAACGCGCTCGCCCTCAACATAGGCAGCACTGGGTTTAGCTGCATCAACACCCGAGAGCTCACCCAGGTCCTTTAAACCAAGAAGCCCCACCACGCGATTTCTTAACACCATCAAGTGATCAACCCAAGGGGGCGTCGCGCGAAGAACGCGTAAAAACTGCTCCAAAGGGTCCAACGCGGGGCTTGCTGCGGGAATAGCCCACGCATCATAAAAGTACGCATCACGCGCTAAAGACTCCGCCTTGCTATGGCGTGGAGGTGTCGTTTTAACCGGCTTAATCATCGCCTCGCCTGTATCCTTACATCAGTTTGAATATTAGAAGCTTCAGCCCGAGCAATACCTATGAAGTTATTTGTGTCATAGCGAACTTGGGCGCACTCACGCACCATGAAACGACATAATTGCCGCCAACCCAGTATTTGCTTGTGAATTGGTGGTAATTACCCATTGCTCGATCATCACAGCTGATCGAAAAATTTGATATTGCGTCGCCGTCAGTGGCCCCCTCTTTGAGATCACACTTTTTTTGTAGGTAAAGCCGCTATCCGACGGAGGGAGCCACGCTTCCATACTGGCTTGCAGCAACGACGGGTCGCCTTTGTGTACAAACAACGAGCAAACACCATTTGCAAGTAACGTCAGAGTATAGCCCGACATGGGTGCACGTTTGCTCCAGACCAAACCTTTATTACCGCTTAGGTACCTTTGAGCGTTTTCGCCCGATAAAGGCACAAACCCCATTTTCTTGGCTTGACCTCTAACCGCGTCTAGATTCCCTCTGGTCGAAACACATGCCCCCATGTAAGCCTGTATCGCTTCGGATTTTCTCAGCGCTGTGCCGTCATCAGTGTTCGCCTTCACTGAGCTAACTACGAACAAAGCGACAACAAACGTCGCCATGATACTTCTTCTTTTCATCTTCGCTCCCTCTGCCATAAAAATCATCCTTGTTAGTCTTGCTGAGTGTTTTAACGACTCTCCGTGCACCCACCCGTGCAACGAGGGTAACTTGCAACGCGAGCCGCCGCTGCCTCTTGGCGAGCACGCATTTCAGCGGCTCGGCGATATTCCTCTGCGCGACGCTTTTGTGCCGCATCGTAGTTGGCGTTGTACTGGGCTTCTAACTTATCCAGCGATTGACGCTTCGCGTTTGGGTCTTTGTCGTTTGAGCAAATATCTTTCGATATCACCTCGCCGCTCTTAAGCGTTCGCTCTTCTTTACGACAAGAGTCCAAATGCAAGTTAATACCGCTTCCGCCTTTTGCACTCTTAGCCGCAGCGCCATAAGCAGCGGCTTGCTGCACCAACATTCGGTTAAAAGCCTCTTCGCCAAACCAAGCGCGATCGAGGTTATCCATTGCCATTTTTACTTGGGGCGATACACCAATCAAAAGATCGGAGGTGCGTTGTATGGTTCCATTGTTTGAGGGCGGACGATTAAACGGATTGGTCTGTTGAAAGATAGCAACAGCCTTGTTAAACGCACGATTCCAACTAGCACTCTCTTTTCGAGCGTAACCGCGATAGCGCGCTATCTCATTACGGAGCGTATTCTCATATGTGGGGTAGTCAGAGAGTACTTCACCCAGCTTTTTAAGCTCTTTCTCAAAGATAGGGCGATCGCGACGAAAAAGTGCTTCAGCATCAGCTGGTCCAGGCTCAACGTACCAAAGAGGGCTCCCGTCATCGAACCGTTCCTTAATTAAGCCATTATCGCCAACCAAGGTGTTGTAGTAGGTATTAAACTCAGCGTATTCATCAGCTCGCCGCGAAATCATTCGGTCTGCATATTTTGTCCAGCACTCAAGTCGCTTAGGCAAATCTTCAAGCCTGCGCTCGGCCTCACGGGCTTTCGCGCTCCAATTGTGTCCATTTCGAGATTGGTCTCTTTCAAATGGAGTAGTGTACAGAAATGGCTTTTGGAGTACGGTAAAGCGCCCGCACGCATCCACAAGGCGCTGCTCTAGGTCATCAAATCGAAACTTGTGTACCCACTTGATAAACGGGCGATTAACCACTTCTGCTTCGTTACCAAAGGTTTTGGGGGGCTTTTTTAACAACAAGCGAACTGGTTCAGCGGAGCTAGCGTCCTTTGCCGGCTGTACTTGGCAACCCACCATCACCGCTAAACCAAAACTTAAAGTAAGGACTCGAAAGCTGCTTTTCATCATTACATTCCTTTATAAGAGTGGGCTGTAAAACACAGGTTATATCCATTATAAAAGCCGATGCTTGGATTTTCTAATCAAGCAAAGCCTAAAACAGCTTATTGCTTAAGTCCTGTAAACAAAAATCACCCGCCGCACGTAACTCCGCCTTCAAACCCGCGGCGTTGCGATTAATTAACTGATCGTAGGTTTTTGGCGAATCACCCTGTTCTTTTGGAACACGAGCACAAAAAGCCTCAGCAATAACCTTTTCATTCGCAACATCAATCAAGCGTGCTTTTACGTTATACAAGACACGGTAACGCTCCCAATCAGTCGGGAAGTAAGTTAATGCCCAATACCCCGTTCTTACATCCAACACATAGTCATAACCAGAATGCGCTTGAAGCTGGTCTTTTACAGCATTGTTATTGCTCGAAAACACGCCCGCCACAGGTTTTATACCTTGAGCATTAGCCATTACATTAGCAAGCTGGCTACCAATATACACAGCTGGGTCCTCAACGCTGTGCTCTTTAACTAGATCATTACCAGCCGAATACATCGCCAACGTACCCACAACAGCAAACATCGCTTTACCAGGGGTCATAGCCAAAAAGTCGGGGTTATCGCTGGTCGCCACCACTAACGACTTACCAACCAGCGCTGAAGAATGACTGGTATCGAGCTTTACTGTCGCTGTATTAACACAGCCGACCAATGTCGAAGCAGAAAGAAGTAAAAAGGCCTTTTTTAACATTATTTTTATCCTTTAGGTTGTAAACAACCACAGTTATCAAGGGCTAACAACTGCGCTTACATAAGACACCTAATGATAGGCGCCACCCATTAAGGGCTTTAGTACATATCAAATAATAGCCGAACAAGCGACGAATACCGCTATGTTTTTATGAGCTCGATATCAGGAAGGTTTTCAAGCACGTCTTGGAAGGTGGCACTGGCGTTTAACACCTCAACCACGTTATGTAAGGGCTCGGCCCAGATTTCCGGTAAATCACATTCACCTGGGATGGAGGGCTTAAACGCTAAAGCCTCTTCAGGTGGACAAAAGTCAGAGCTGACTTCGTCTTTATTGCCACGTGGGTCTAGCCGATACCAGCCAAACTCATCTATCCAGACCGCATTTAACCCATGTAAGCAAAAAGTATTCTCGCCTGCTTCTAAGCGTTGATAGCAAAGCCCCGCAGGAATGCCATTCGCCCGCAAGAGCGCTGCTAATAGGTGGCTTTTCGCATAACAATACCCGGTGTGGTACTTGAGCACATCCGATGCCCGGCAAGTCACAGGGTTAAGCTCAAAATCACTGCTATGTTTTACTTCATCGCGAACAAACTCAAAGCAGCGTCGAATAACATCTTCAGAGCTCGTTAAACCAGCTGAAAGCTCAAGTGCCTGTTGGTATACACCTGGGTGTCGCCAATCAATATATTCGGACGAAGCTAAATATTCTTCCATCGGTTCTCTCTCATTTTT
>JBMYSW010000024.1:0-52336 GCA_049603715.1 Pontibacterium sp.
GTTGCATTGCAGCCGGGGGTTTTTTGTTTTTGGGTGGTTTTACTTCTATGATCCAAAATAAGCTAACAGAAAAGAACTTTAAACTGGCCACAGTTTGAAAATTAAACGGGCTTAGTTAAACTAGGCGCCCATTGAATACGTACAGCAACAGCAATTGGCCCGTGTGGGTGGCTGTTAGGTTTAGAGAGGGTGACATGTTGTCTGATCAGGTGCTTTATATTGCGAGCGGCGTGGGTGTGCTCGTTTGCTTAGGCCTTTTGGTGTTTATTGTTAAAAAAGGTCGTGAGCTGGAGCAAGCGAAAGCTGAGCAGGCGGCTGCGCAAGCTAAATTGAGTGCCCAAGCACAAGAGCAGCGTGATTACCTAACAGAAAGTATTCGAGTGATTGCCAATGCGATGCTGTACGACGAGAAGTTGACGCAAGTCGAAGGCTGTATTCGTATTTCTAACCTTCTCGACCGTGTAGCGCCGCACCTAAAAGACGACCCTGAGTTGGCGATTATCGGCCAGATTGAGCAGGAAACCGCCCATATCCCTTATTTAGATAAATGGAAGGCATTATCTAAGCAAGCAAAGTGGAAGTACACGCAAGAAATGAAGCGCCTTGAGGTCAAACATGCCAGCGCCCTTGAGGTTGCAGCGAAGCGCTTATCCGATTTTAGCAGTGAGTCTATCTCTCACTGATCTCCCCTCCATTGACTGTTGCGAGAGGTTTGCTGTGGAATTTTTAGTTATTTTTGCTGTCTGCTTTCTCGTACTGATTGCCTTGATGTTTGCCTTAGTATTCGGCCGTACACCTTCTTATCGCCCGAGTAATGAGGATGTTCTCGCTTTATTAGCGCAAGCCAAAGGTACGCATTTAGATAGCGTGAAATGGTATTTATTTTTGGGTGTGCCGATCACCCATGATGAGCGCTTAGAGCGGGTTCGCTTAAAAGCGTTTGAGATCGATGACAAAAGCAGTATTCAGCCTGATGCAGGTTGCCCTTATGACAGCCAAAGCCGACAGGCCTTTGCTGAGCTGTTTGACGAATTAGAAAGTGCCATTGCTAAAGATCCGGTTGTTCGCACCTTTTAGTCTTAGTCGCTTGGCCTGAATTAGAGGTGCGTAGCGATACGTTGTAATCGCCATACAGATGCCCACACCTGACGCAGGTTTTGCCGCTGCGCTGCCTCTCTCAACTCATACCCTACTGCCTCTAGCTCAGGCAGCTCGTAGAAGCCGGCCACACCTAACAGTTGATGGTTGTGGCTGCGAATAAGCTCGTAGTCGCTGGTCATAACCCCTTGGCGTAATGCTGCTATTTGTCGATTTAGCTCTTCATTGAGCTGCTCTTGACTGATGTCTAAGCGTTTGAGCACGCTGTCATCACCTAGCTCACTCACTTCTTGCCTTACATCATGGTTAAGTACGCGTACCAAGGCTGAGCGCAGCTGGTTATCGTCGATAGGCTTTGTTAATACTTGATAGACCCCAGCTTGCGATAGACGGGTGTGCTCTTCGGGCATTACATTGGCGGTCAGGGCGATGATGGGCAGGCATGGTTTGCGATGGCGCAGTTGGTAACTTGCCTCAATACCATCCATCACTGGCATGTGGACATCCATAATAATGGCGTCGAAGTGCTCGTGTGTCGCTCGTTTAACGGCGTCTGCACCGTTATCTACGGTGACGCTTAATACGCCAAAGCGTTTGAGTATTTTTTCGATAAGCAGCTGATTAAAGCTGTTGTCTTCAGCCACCAAGACGCGTTTAACACCTTCTGCAATATGCTCACTGTGTTGGTTTGTGAGTGACTTGGTGCGTGCCAAGGGGTTCGGTAACAAAGTATCTAGTAGCTTGGTGGCGCGAACAGGCTTGAGTAGGTAGCTGTCGTTTGCTTTACCCTCGGGGCGTGCTTCATGGCCGTGTAACCAGATAACCGGACCAGAATAAAAACGGGCTAGGCGATCACGCATACGAGTAAACTCGTCGTCTTTGAGCCTTGTTTGTAGCCCCCAGATCACATGGCTCACATTATGTGCTTTTACAAACTGAAGTAAGTCGGCAAGGCTAGCCGCGCTATAAAGCTTAGGCTCCAGGTGTGTAAGCTGGTAGCGTAGGCTTCTGCGATTTAGCGGTAATGGGTCGTATATGACGACCTGGCCTATGTTGCTTGGGAACACCGCTGGCTGGTTAATGACAGTTTTGGTGAGCAAGGGCAAATGCAGCTTTATTTGTGTGCCTTGGTTTTCTTGGCTGCTTAACACGAACTGCCCTTCCATGAGCTCGGTTAGGCGTCGAGAAATGGCAAGGCCGAGCCCCGATCCGCCAAAGCGTCGAGTAATTGAGTTGTCCGCCTGTGAGAAAGCGCTAAAGAGGTTTTTGACTTGTGCTTGGCTTATGCCGATACCCGTGTCTTCAACCCTAATAATGAGTTCTGGGCGGTCTTGATGACGGGTATGTACGCTTAAGACAATGTGCCCAGTTTGCGTAAACTTAATGGCGTTGCCGATCAAGTTGGTAAGAATTTGTCGCAATCGAATAGGGTCGCCCACAATATTTTTTGGCGTTTGTGGATCGATCACCGCGCACAGTTCGAGTTTCTTTTTGTGCGCCAACGGCGCTTGCATATCCATCACATCGTGGATGAGAGCCAGTAGGTCGACATCGATGTTTTCGAGGGTGACGGCATTTGACTCTAGCTTGGAGTAATCGAGAATGTCATCGATCACCGCTAGTAAAAGCGACGATGCTTGATTGATGATACGCACATACTCGCCTTGGCTCGGTGAGAGGGCGCTGGCATCCAATAGACGAGCAAAACCTATAACCGAAGTTAGTGGCGTGCGTAGCTCGTGGCTCATGCGTGCTAAAAAGTCGTCTTTTGCAGAGCTGGCCTTGGCTGCTTGCTTTAGTGCCTCATCTAGAGCAGCATTTTTTTGCTCTAGGCTTGCGAGTGTTTTACGGAGTTTATGGGTGGCTAGGCTGATTTCTTGAGCGTAACCTTGCTGTGCTTTTTCTACGTTTTCGGCGAGCTGGTTGATCCCGCGTGTGAGCGTAGCGAACTCTTCGGTAGTACTGTTTTGGCTGCTGGCACGGGTGTCTAGTTCACCGCGTTCAAGCTGCTTAACAACACGAGTGAGCTCTAGAATAGGTGCCGATAAACGTTGTCCAAAGCGGATCGCGATTAACAGCATCACGACGAGTACCGTTAAGGCAATAAGTACGCCTTCAATTAAAATCTCTGACTGGAGTGAGAGAGTCGGGCGCTTTGATAGCACCACTGCTACCCAACCAACCACCTCTTGTTTTGGCTCATTTGCGGTTTGCTCTGGAACGTCGAGAATATCGATGCCTGACGACAGCACGGGCGCAACAAAGGTTGCCTGGTAGCGCGAGATGATGGGGAAGCCTTCGTAGCCGGCCACGCTAGGGCCGTTAGGGTCGAAGCGAGCAACGACTTGGTAGTCTCTGTCTAAAAAGACAATATCGGTGATATCCGCTGCCTCTCGACTGTAACCCGCAAGTTTCTTGAGCTGCTCCTCATCTTGTACCAACAAACCGAATTCCGCGGCGCGGGACAATAGCGTCGTGAGGGTGCTACCGCGTTCGTAGAGTGCGGTTTCTGCGGTTTGAATTTGGGTCGAGATAAAGTATCCCCCTAACGCTAATGTAATGAGCAAAAGCGGTAAAAGCGTAATGGCAAGAATGCGTGACTCTATCGATTTAAAAAAATTTCTTTTAGACATCACTACCCCCTAACGCTTTGTGTAACTGCTGCTCAGAGGGAAGATCTATGCGCAAGGCGCGGGCTGCTGCGGGGTTTGTGCTAACTGAAAAGTACCGTGGATATGCTTCGGTGCCTGCACATCGATTAGCAGCTAAAAGGTCTGCTGCTTCTTGGCCTGCTTGTCGTGGCGTTGTGTAAACAGCGGCCAAAGCACCGGCGTCGACGTACTTCTTAGAAAAGCCGATAAGTGGAATACGCTGACGCAAAGACATATACAAAATCCACTTTGCGGTGGTTCGAGTAAAGATGGACTGGTCGGGAAGGGTTAAAAAGACATCTGTGGTGGCAAGGGTGTCTCTTAACCTTTGTACGGGGTTTTCGTTGTTGAGCACCAATGTGTGCTGTGTTTCGAGCTGCTCTGCGTCGGCGGCTTTACGAATATCGGGCAGTAACCTTAGGGTTTGCTGACTCAGCGCTACGCCTACAGACTTAGCGTTAGGCAAGAGTAAGCGAGCGAGGTGCATTTGCCGCTCTAGGGGCTGGTCGATATAAAGACGGCACATTTGCGCTGTACTAATACGCACAGCAGGGTTGCCCGAGTGGATAATGGCCAACACACTTTGCTTGGGCGCAAGGGCACTAATGACGAGGTCGTCAGGGCCAACAAAGGACGTAATATCGTGGAGTGCACGGGAGCCAATAGTAATAAACACAGCCTTAGGTGCGTCGGTTAACGACACTCGCCCTTGAATATCCTTGGCAAGAAAGGTTGTAAACTGCCCTTGATAGCGGCTGGCAAAGCCAGTGACCGCCGCGCGGTAACTTGGAGTTGAGTCACTTAAAATGAGCACAACCGGTACTTTGGCCTGGCTTAATGGGCTGAATAGGAGAGCCCCTAGCCAAAGGGTGAAGAGTACAAATGGCCTTAGGCGCGCGTAATATCGTCTCAGCCAACACTTAAGCTGTGTGTGTTGTTGCGAGATAAAGGCGCATCCGTGAACCATGAAGAGTACCGAGCATTACTTGAGCGTGAACAGTTGGAGCCTACTCTATGCTCCAATGAGGCCTTAACAAAAGCGAGCTTCGCCAAGGCCAAGCTCAATTAATAGAGTACCTTGAATTCCAGATAGATGCGACGTTGGAAAACGTTGTACTCTGCGTACTCTGAATATAGATGATCAAATAGGTTTTGCACAACCAGACGAAGGTTGGCGTCGTAATCAGTACCTAATTTGAGTGACTTTGTTAGTTGACCATCGAGGCGTTGGTACGCCGGAATCGCTGCATTATCAGAGCCGTCAAACCACTTCATGTCATCCATATAATAGTAGTTAAGGCCCAGCTGCAACGACGGAGTGAGCTGAGAGCTAAATAGAAACGAGGCGGTGTGCGCTGGCACATACTGGTCCAGTACTTTGTTTTCTACGTTGTTTGGATGGTTGTAACGAAGGTAGTTACCTTGTAGGTCTGTATAGTTGTAGTTAAACAAAATACGCGAGGCTTCGCTCAGCTGAGAGGCGACTTGGAACTCAAAGCCCATAGCGTGCCAAAACATACTGTTTTCTTGAACATAACGGTAGTTGTCACGGTCTGGGTAATCAGGGTCTGCCTCGATAAAGTGGGTGTTGATGCCGTCATCCACATCCTCGTAGAACACACGCACATCCAAGTGGCCATTAATTGGCTCTAGTTGACCAAAGAACCCTAACTCAAGGGTGTCGATACGCTCAGCACCAAGGTGCCCAGTATGCCCTGCCACTTGGTTAAAAATCACATTACCATTGTCGTCGTTTTTTCGGACCGAGATCTGCCCTTGACGCTCAAGCAATGAAGGCATCCGGTAGGCCCGAGAAAGCGCGGTACGAAATGCGTAATGAGGCTCTGGCTTGTAGTTATAAGCTAAGCGAGGCGAAATTCGTGGAAGAATATCATCGGTGGCTTCGACCATCGCGCCTGCGTTAAAGGTTGAGCGGGCTGAAGGTGACCATTGAAGGTTACCAAATACGCTGCCTTTGTGCTGGTTAACCCAGTCATCTCGGTCAAATAACACCGTGCTTTTTGCGCGCTCGTATTTATATCCGCTACCTAATACAGAAACGAAAGCTTCGTTGTGCTGTACTGTGCGTTGCGCTTCAAGTTGATAAATGTCTGACTTGCCATGCTCGCCTGATTTGGGGAACATCACGCCGTTTAGCCCTAGTGCTTGCGCTTGTGCTTGAGCTACCGCTAGGCTGACATTGCTGTCGCGGGCGAAGTACTCTTCAATAGGCTCAAATTCAGCTTCAAGGTTTAAAAAGTAATGGGAGGCCGAGAGCTTTAAGTCTTCGTTGTATCCCAGAGAGTGCTCATAAGTAAGGTATTGATAGTTAGCGCTATGATCGCGCTGACTGAAGACATCCTCTTCTTCATCCGTATCGCCAACAAAGCTATAGCCTTCGCTAAAACCAAAGCCATAGCTAAACTCGTTTAGCAAATCGCGGCTGTGGCTAGATGAAAAGTTAATGTACTTTTGTAAAATCGCTTCGCTGTAGCGGCTGTCTGGGTCACTCGTGTGGTAACCCGCAGAGAGGTTTGCAAAGCCATGCTCGGTGTCGTAACCGTAGCGTGTCGAAAAGCGCGGATCTTTTTGGTCGCCGTACCCTAGCAAGGTTTCTCCTTGCTGCTGGTCGTAGGAGCGCGTCACTATGTTGATAGCACCCAAGAAGGCGTTAGAGCCTTGAGAAGGCACGTTGGAGCCTCGCACGACCTCAATGTAATCAATGTCGTCTAACTCAATGCCTAGGGTTTCCCATGTCACGGTTGAAAGCAGTGGTAAATAAATACTGCGACCGTCAATCATCACCTCGAGGCGATTAGGGAAGGGGCCTGACATGCCGTGGTAGGTCACGGCCGCCTTGTTTTTAGTCGGTTGCGCCACTTGCATACCGGGTACCAAACGCAAAAGCTCAAACACTTCAGTAACGGCAGAGGACTCAATCTGTTCGCGAGTAATAATGGTCATAGATGCGGGGGCATCGGTGAGCTTTTGTGGCAAACGGGTGGCGGAGGTGACTTCCGGAATATCTGCAAACAAATACTCTTCGGTTAACGGTAAGTCAGCGATAGCGACTTGGTTAATGTAGTCATAGTCTGTTGTGTAAACGCCGGGGGCTAGGTCAAAGTCGTCTGCACTAGCGTCGAGCTCATCGTTGGCATAGATGTGAGAACTAAGAGCAGAGCAGCAAAAAAAAGAAACTACAAGGGCGTTTTTTGAAAGGCGCACAACACACGTCCATCTGTCGTTAAGAAACTTTTATCCCTACGTAAATGATAATCACAGACATGATGATCGCTTCAAAAATAAATCCGTTATTTTCTAAAATCCAACTCATTGTGTTGTCTCGCAGCACATAAAGTTGGTCAGGATTTTAGCGAATAATGTGCCATAAATCCTTCTTTTTGCTTTCGTGTGCAAAAGTTTCGGCAAACGCTTGTTTGAAATCTCGGTTAATCGCCTTAAGATGGAAGTATTAGAACTTTAAGGTTTGCTACAAAGCTGTAGCCTTCCTGACGGGTAAGTCAGGTATTTGAGCGTAGCATCTACTAAATTAGGGTCTACAATGGGTTGATGCGGTAAAAAAGGCGCTGTTGGTATGTCTTTTCTAGGTAGTGCAATTTCTAGGTTCAAAGATTACACCTGCCCAATCGAATCAAACTTAGGCTGACGATCGTTGAAAAGAGGCAACGAGCATGGCAAGGAGTGAAACAGAGCAGCAGGGTAACGAGCCACTTCGTCGGCGCTTGTCTGAGGGGGTGAAGTCGGCCCGCTGGATGAGCCAACAAGTGCGCTGGTTGTCGCCAATGGCAACCTATGGCCTTGTGGGCTTGTGTACATTTGTGCTCTTGTTGACCTTAGGTGCCTCCCTTAAACAGCACATGGCGGTACAAACCCTCAAAGCTGAGCAGGGAGCGCATGTGGCTGAGTCCAAGCTGGCAACGCTGACGACTCACTTAAACAATGCCATGTTTGGGCTTTCAGCGATTCAGCATTCGGCCTTACCTGAGCAAGAACTTGAAGCCTTTTTAGTGCTCAACCCCGCCATTGATCGAGTTATGTTGGTTGCGGACAACAGGGTCGTGATGGATTCTGCCGCATTACTGCCCAAGTACCTCGACAACGGCCCTTGGGTGCCCGAAACATTTCCCTTTTCATTTTTTTTAAACCAACTTTCACAGCAAGCAGCGCCCTTCACTGTATTTGAGGGAGAAGTACCGTCCAGTCGTATCAGCGGTATCCAAAAGCGCCGCGTATATGGTTTTGTCCGTTTACAAAGTGGTCATCAAGATGACAGCCAGTTTGCCATCGTTGAACTTAGCCGAACTTACTTTAATGACCAATTACAGTTTCTAAGTACGGGCTCAGAAAGCGGAAGCGCACTCTTTACCGAAACCGGCGGCTTAGTGGCCTTGTCAGGCGCTTTTGAAACAGATCGGATAGCTGAGTTATTAGCAGAAGGAGCCGGTGTGGCGGGGGTAGTGGTTCCTGCGGTGCTGGCTGACACGTCGCACTTAACGTTTTTTGGAACCAAACTCTTAAACAGTAATCTTTACTTTGTCTCACAAGTTAACGACCGTCAGTTGATGCAAAGCTGGGTACATGCTAATTGGCTGATTGTCATGGCGTCTTTGTTATTGTCATTTGCATTAACCATTTTGGGTGTGATGTATATCCGTCACGACCGTCAGCGCCAGCCGTTGATAGAAGAACTGCGTGTAGCAGCGGTCGCATTTAACGTTCATACCGGTATGGTGGTTACCGACCAGCAAGGCAAGGTTCTGCGGGTTAATGAGGCCTTTGAGCAAATGACAGGCTTTGCTGCCAAAACCATTGAAGGCCAAGCGAGCCGCATACTCCAGCCGGATGGCATGGGTCGAGAGTTCCGTCGCGCCGCACTGGCTCTGCGCCTAGAGGACTGCTGGGAAGGCGAGGTGACCGCTATGCGTAAAACGGGCGAAACCTTTCCCGTGTGGCTATCTACTAAGGCGGTGCGCAACGACCGCGGTGAGGTGACGCACTATGTATCGTCACTTAGCGATATGTCGGAGCGCAAAGCGGCCGAAGAAGAGATCGCTCGCCTTGCCTTTTATGATTCACTCACAGGTTTACCCAACCGCCGACTGTTTAATGAGCGCTTACCCCATGTAATGAAAACCAGTCATCGCTCAGGGCAGTATGGTGCGTTAATGGTGATTGACCTCGACCATTTTAAAACCATTAACGACACCCGCGGCCATGACGTGGGCGACGCCTTGCTGGTTGAGATTGCCAGTCGGTTACAAGGCATTTTGCGTGATTCAGATACTGTCGCACGTATGGGCGGTGATGAGTTTGTGGTATTGCTCGAAAACCTAGGCCAAGCGCGTAGTAAGGCCGAAAAAGACGTTTCGACAGTGGCGAATAAAATATTATCAGCCTTGGCTGAGCCTATTGATGTTAAAGGCTTGCGGTTCAACGTCTCCACCAGTGGCGGCATGGTGTTATTTAAAGGCGTTTTACGCTCCCACGATGAGATTTTTAAATACGCTGATATTGCCCTTTACGAAGCGAAAGGCTTGGGCCGCAACCGTTTTGAGTTCTTTAACGAGGCCATGTTAGTGGACTTAAGTGAAGCGGTTGAAATTGCTCAAGCCCTCGAAAAAGCCATCAAAGAAGACAGCCTAACCCTCTTTTTACAGCCCCAATTCGATAAAGCCCGCCGTATGGTGGCTGCCGAAGCCTTGGTTCGTTGGCCACAGCCCGATGGCACCCAAATCGAGCCTAAGGTGATGATTCCAATTGCAGAAAAGAACGACTTGATTTTGTTATTGGGTGACTGGGTGCTCAACAAAGTGTGCCAAATGGTCAATCGTTTGGTGATGGCGGGCGTGGACTCGAACTTTCAGTTGTCGGTTAACATCAGTATTAAGCAGTTTATTCAGCAAGACTTTGCAGCTCAGGTGGAGTCGATTTTAAAGCGCAATAATACCGACCCTAAGTTTATTAAGCTGGAGCTGACAGAAAACCTCATGCTAAACAATATCGACGTTGCGACAACACGCATGCGCCAGCTCAAAGAGTTGGGTGTAAGTATTGACGTTGATGATTTTGGCACCGGCTTCTCATCGTTAAGCTATTTGCAAAGCCTACCCATTGATAGCTTAAAAATTGACGGTTCGTTTTTAGCGAACATTGGCAGCAATGCCGAAAGTAGCGCCATTATTCACAGCACCATTCTTATGGCCCAAGCTTTACGCCTCAAAGTGGTTGCGGAAGGTGTTGAAAACCAAGAACAACTTTCCTTTTTAGAGTCACACGACTGTGACTTATTCCAAGGCTACCTTCTGTGTATGCCCATCCCCTCTGATGACTTTGAGTCACGCATGCTCAAACAAATCGAGTCAGACCAAAGTCTATAAAGCCACAATCTCTTGATTTGAGGTTGTTGGCTTAATCTTTCTTAACTCATTGTTTTTAAAACACTGTTTCTAACTATAAAAATGTGTATACCATTTTAGCAATACCTGCGTAGATTTTTTGTATTTGAATGATATGTAAAGTGCTTTTAAGGTGGCTGTGCCAATGCAGCTTTTAAAGGGATTGGCGGTAATAACAAATATAAAAAACACGAGGCCCAAACTGCTCAATAGCAGCCATGACCTCAACGAGGAGAAAGCTATGATGCACTTTAAAAAACTTGCAGCCATGACCGCGCTGGGTTTGTCGATTGCAACCGCAGGTATTGCCCACGCTGCCGAAGGTTACGTAGGAATCGCGATGCCGACTAAATCGTCTGCGCGTTGGATTTCTGATGGCAACTCAATGGTTCAGCAGTTTAAAGACGCAGGTTACAAAGTGGACTTGCAGTATGCAGAAGACGAGATTCCGAACCAGTTATCCCAAATCGAAAATATGATTGTAAAAGGTGTAGATGTGTTGGTCATTGCCGCGATTGACGGTACCACGCTGTCTAACGCCTTAGAAAATGCTGATGCAGCCGGTATTAAAGTGATCGCTTACGATCGCTTGATTCGCAACAGTGAGTTTATCGATTACTACGCTACCTTCGATAACTTTAAAGTGGGTGTTCAGCAGGCTAACTCTGTAGTCGAAGGTATGATGGCGCGTGGTAAAGGTCCATACAATGTTGAGCTGTTTGGTGGTTCGCCAGATGATAATAACGCTTACTTCTTCTACAACGGTGCAATGTCGGTGCTTCAGCCGCTAATTGATAAAGGTACGATTAACGTTGTATCGGGTCAAATGGGTATGGATAAAGTGGGTACACTTCGTTGGGATGGCTCTGTAGCGCAAGCCCGTATGGATAACTTACTTTCTGCTCATTACACCGACAAAACCATCCACGGTGTGCTTTCGCCTTACGACGGCCTTTCTATCGGCATTTTGTCATCACTTAAAGGTGTAGGTTACGGCTCTGGCGATATGCCCATGCCGATTGTGAGTGGCCAAGATGCTGAAATCCCTTCAATCAAGTCGATTCGCGCAGGCGAGCAATATGCCACTGTCTTTAAAGATACCCGCGAATTAGCACGTGTCACCGTGGGTATGGTGGATGCCGTACTTAAAGGCTCTGAGCCAGAAATTAATGACACCACCACTTATGACAACGGCGTCAAAGTGGTTCCCTCCTTCCTGCTAGAGCCGATTCCGGTAGATGCATCTAACTGGGAAAAAGTATTGCTCGGTAGCGGTTACTACACCAAAGACCAGCTTTAAAAACGTTCTTTGCTTTCTTTGCTCAGGGCGGCGTGATAACGCGCCTGCCTTGAGCCATGTTTAAGGCTGTTCTTATGCAAAATACGATTTTAGAAATGCGCGGCATTACCAAACGCTTCCCAGGGGTGAAGGCTCTAGATGATGTGAATTTGTCTGTGGAAGCCAGCGAAATACACGCCCTTGTGGGCGAAAACGGCGCGGGTAAGTCGACGTTGATGAAAGTGCTGAGCGGTGTTTACCCGTTTGGCAGTTACGAAGGCGATATTCTTTTTGAAGGCAAACTGGCCAAGTTTGGCTCTATTTCCGATAGCGAAGGTGAAGGCATTGTCATCATTCACCAAGAGCTGGCATTGGTGCCTTTACTGTCGATCGCAGAAAACATTTTTTTAGGTAACGAAAATCAGCAGCGCGGTGTTATCGACTGGCCGTCTACCTTCGCACAGGCTCAAAGCTTATTACAGAAAGTGGGTTTAACTGAGGCTTCGTCTACCTTAGTGGGTCAACTGGGTGTGGGCAAACAGCAGCTGGTCGAAATTGCCAAAGCGCTTGCCAAAGACGTGAAACTTCTGATTTTGGACGAGCCCACCGCAGCACTACAAGAAGACGACAGCGCCAAGCTTTTAGAGCTACTTCTTGAGTTTAAAGCGCAGGGTATTACCTCCATTTTGATTACCCACAAACTCAATGAAATTAGCCGTGTGGCAGACCGTATAACCGTGATTCGCGACGGTGCGTCAGTCGGCTTGTTGGATTGTCATCAAGAAGAAATCAGCGAAGAGCGCATCATCAAGGACATGGTGGGTCGTGATATGGCCCAGCGTTATCCAGAGCGAACCCCCAAGCTGGGCGAAACCTTATTAGAGGTCACAAACTGGAACGTTTGGCACCCAACACAACCCGATCGCCAAATGATCAAAAACGCCAATATCACGGTGGCAAAAGGCGAGGTTGTGGGTATTGCAGGCTTGATGGGTGCAGGGCGGACTGAGTTTGCCATGAGCTTGTTCGGCAAAAGTTATGGCACGCGTATCAGCGGCGAAGCAAGTATTCACGGTAAACCACTTGATCTGAGCAGTGTGAAATCGGTGGTGGATGGCGGCCTAGCCTATGTCACCGAGGACCGTAAGCAGTTTGGCCTAGTTCTGGAAGAAAGCATTCTTAAAAACACCACCCTTGCCAATTTGGCGCGTGTTGCCAAGTGGGGAGTGATTGATGAATCGCAAGAGCGAGTCGTGTCCGAAGAGTATCGCCAAGCGCTAAAAATTCGCACCCCCAGTGTGTTTCAACAGGCGATGAACCTCTCGGGCGGTAACCAGCAAAAAGTTGTGCTCAGTAAATGGCTGTTTTCAGAACCTGACGTGCTGATTCTTGATGAGCCAACACGAGGCATTGACGTGGGTGCCAAGTTCGAAATCTACAACATCATCAATGAGCTGGTGGCGGATGGCAAAGGGGTGCTCATGATCTCGTCAGAAATGCCGGAGCTGCTGGGTATGTGTGATCGCATTTATGTGATGAATGAAGGTGAGTTTGTCGGCGAACTCAGCGCCAAAGAAGCCAGCCAAGAAAAAATTATGTCGATGATCGTACGCCAAGCGTAGCGCTCATTTGAAGGGTTAGAACAATGGAAAATACTAAACCAACTGTATTGTCTTATTTACGTGGCCACATGCGTGACTACGGTATGTTGTTGGCGCTTGTCGTCATTATGGTTCTGTTCCAAGTGATTACTGATGGCACGCTGATGCGTCCAGTGAACTTAACCAACTTATTCCTACAAAACAGCTACATCATCATTATGGCCATTGGGATGTTGCTGGTCATTGTTGCCGGCCACATCGACCTTTCAGTTGGCTCGGTAGCGGGCTTTATTGGGGCTTTAGCTGCCGTGATGATGGTCAATATGGACATGTCGGTGTATGCCGTTGTGCCTTTGTGTTTGGTTGCTGGCTTATTAATTGGTGCCGCTCAGGGCTACTGGATTGCCTACTGGAAAATACCTTCGTTCATCGTAACGCTGGCGGGCATGTTGGTGTTCCGTGGTTTAACCCTGGCGTTGCTTGAAGGTCAATCGGTTGGCCCATTCCCAAAAGAGTTTCAGCTTCTAAGCACAGGCTTTATTCCTGATGTATTTAACGTCGGTCGTCCGAACGTAACCGCCATCGTATTAGGTGTCATTGCGTCGGCAATGATCGTGTATCAAGCGACTATGCAGCGTCTACGTGCCTTGAAGTACGGCATTGAAGACGAGCCGCTGTCGTTCTTTATCGGCAAAAACCTATTAGTGTCTGCGGCGATTATTTACCTAGCGGTATTACTCGCGAGCTACCGTGGTTTGCCTAACGTTTTGATCACCATGGCGATCTTGATTGCGGCCTACTCATTTTTCACCACCAACACCACAACTGGGCGTCGCATCTATGCGCTAGGCGGTAATGAAAAGGCGGCCAAGTTGTCGGGCATTAACACCGAACGTTTGACCTTTTTGACCTTTGCCAACATGGGCATGCTGGCTGCACTGGCGGGTTTGATTTTCGCAGCACGCCTAAATACAGCGACGCCAAAGGCTGGTGTTGCCTTTGAGCTAGACGTAATTGCCGCGGTATTTATCGGTGGTGCATCCATGACCGGTGGTGTCGGTAAAGTCGTTGGAGCCGTAGTCGGCGCCCTGATTATGGGTGTGATGAACAACGGTATGTCGATTGTCGGTATTGGTATCGATTGGCAGCAAGTGATTAAAGGTTTGGTGCTGTTAGCAGCCGTTATCTTCGATGTTTACAACAAACAAAAAGCCCATTAAGGAGTGGCCCATGTTTTTATCTCAACTTAAATCCGGTGGTGTCATTTGCCGCGAGGGCGATGTTGCTAAGCAAGTATCAAATGCCACTTCTATTTATGAGCTTGCACTTGAAGCCATCGAGAGCAATCAAACACTAGAACAGGTGGTGACTGCTCATGGCTTGGGCGATGCGGTAGATATGCAAGCACTTGCTAATGCAGAAGCCTTTGACTGTCCAGTTCGTCACCCTGACGTGGCTCATATGCACTTAACGGGCACAGGCCTTACGCACTTAGGTTCGGCAGCAACGCGTAATGCCATGCATGCGAATACCGAAGAGCTGACCGACTCCATGAAGCTATTCCAAATGGGTGTGGAAGGCGGTAAGCCAAGTGATGGTAGCGAAGGTGTGCAGCCCGAGTGGTTTTACAAAGGCACAGGTGCGACTGCTGTTGCGCCGAATGCCCCGTTAGAGTCGCCGTCGTTTGCATTGGATGGGGGTGAAGAGCCAGAAATCGCAGGCTTTTACTTGATTGATGCACAAGGGCAGCCGCGCCGCCTTGGTTTCACCATTGCGAATGAGTTTTCGGACCATGTGACCGAAAAACAAAACTACCTCTATTTGGCTCACTCCAAGCTTCGCCCTGCGAGCTTTGGCCCTGAGTTGTTAGTGGGTGAGTTACCTAAACATATTGAAGGTGTTTCTAAAGTAACCCGCAACGGCGAGGTGCTTTGGGAAAAACCGTTTGTGTCGGGTGAAGACAATATGTCCCATACCATCACTAACCTTGAACACCATCACTTTAAGTACGCGCTTTTCCGTCAGCCGGGCGATTTGCATGTGCATATGTTTGGTACCGCAACCTTGTCGTTTGCTGATGGAATCGTGGTAGAGCCGGGTGACCAGTTTGAAATTAGCGCGCCAGAGTTTGGCTTGCCGCTGAAAAACCCACTGGCGGTGCAAGACCCATTAGATACTCAGGTTGTGCCGCTATGAACGCTCAACTCGCAGCACATTACCCAGGCTTAGCTGAGCAAACAGTGTTTATTTCTGGCGGTGCGACAGGCATCGGCGAGTCGCTGGTGCGTCACTTTGCGGCTCAAAAAGCGAAAGTGGCCTTTGTGGATATCAATGCCGAAGCAGGTGAAACGCTCGCAGCCGAGCTTAACGATCAAGGCGCAACTAGCCGTTTTATCGCCTGCGATATTACCGACACTAACGCCTACCAAGCCGCTATTTTAGCGGCTGCGGAGGCCTTCGGGCCGATTGGTGTACTGGTGAATAATGCGGCCAACGATATTCGTCACACCACAGAATCGCTTACCAGTGAAAACTTTGATGCGCTGATTCAAGTGAATTTAAAGCACAGCATCTTTGCGATCCAAACCGTCAAGCCAATGATGCAGCAGCTGGGCGGTGGCTCAATTATTAACTTTGGTTCGGTGGGTTGGATGATGGCGACGGCTGGCTACCCTGTTTATGCCGCCAGTAAAGCAGCAACCCATGGTCTAACCCGTGGTATGGCACGGGAGTTGGGCCAAGACAATATTCGAATTAATACCCTTGTGCCAGGCTGGGTGATGACTGAGAAACAGTTAGACCAGTGGGTGGATGATGAAGCGCGTGAGCTTATCAAACGCAGCCAGTGCATGTCGGGATATGTGTTGCCAGAGCACATTGCTCAAATGGCATTGTTCTTAGCATCCGATGCATCGGTGATGTGTTCGGCTCAAAACTTTATTGTTGACGGAGGCTGGGTATGAGTAAGTTTTTACCGGCAAAGTGGCCACGAAAATTACGCTCCACAGAGTGGTTTGGTGGCGATTCAAGGGATCATATTTATCATCGCAGTTGGATGAAAAACCAAGGCCTACCAGAGGACTTGTTTGATGGTCGTCCAGTTATTGGTATTTGTAATACTTGGTCGCAACTGACGCCATGTAACAGCCATTTGCGTGATTTGGCTGAACGAGTAAAACACGGTATTTACGAAGCGGGTGGCTTGCCGCTGGAGTTTCCTGTGTTTTCGGTAGGCGAAAGCTCGCTTCGCCCTTCGGCGATGATGTACCGCAATATGGCGGCAATGGATGTGGAAGAAGCATTGCGCGCTAACCCACTTGATGGTGTGGTGCTGCTTGCAGGCTGTGACAAAACCACACCTGCATTGCTAATGGGTGCGGCCAGTGTGGATATTCCGGCCATTATGGTATCGGGCGGCCCAATGCTGAACGGTTGGTTCAGGGGCGAACGTGTCGGCTCGGGTACGGCGCTTTGGCAGATGTCGGAAGAAATCAAAGCCGGCACCATGACCCGCGAAGACTTTCTTGAAGCGGAGCAGGCGATGTCTCGCTCGGTGGGTACCTGTAACACCATGGGTACCGCCAGCACCATGGCCAGTATGGCGGAAGCCTTGGGTATGACCTTATCGGGTAATGCGGCGATTCCGGCAGTAGACAGTCGTCGTCGTGTTATGGCGCAAAAAACCGGTCGCCGTATCGTGCAAATGGTGAAAGACGATCTTCGTCCGTCAAACATTCTGACCCGCGAAGCCTTTGAAAACGCGATTCGAGTGAACGGTTCCATTGGTGGCTCTACCAATGCGGTTATTCACTTGTTAGCGATTGCAGGGCGTATGGGTATCGACCTGACCCTTGATGATTGGGATCGCCTAGGTAAAGACATTGCCACCATTGTTAACCTGATGCCGTCAGGCGAGTACCTGATGGAAGAGTTCTTTTATGCCGGTGGTTTGCCGGTGGTGATTAAGCAGCTGTTGGATGCTGGAAAACTACACAGCGATGCGCTAACCGTCGCGGGTACTAGCTTGGCTGAAGATGTGGGCGAAGTAAAAAACTGGAACCCAGATGTGATTCGCCCTGTGGATAAAGCGCTCACTAGCCAAGGTGGTATTGCCGTATTGCGCGGTAACTTGGTGCCTAATGGCGCGGTACTTAAACCATCGGCTGCTTCTGAGCACTTACTGGTTCATCGTGGTCGTGCGGTGGTGTTTGAGGGCATTGAAGACTACAAGGCCAAAATTGAGGACGAGAGCCTCGATATCGATGAAAACTGCATCATGGTGCTGAAATACTGCGGCCCGAAAGGCTACCCCGGTATGGCTGAGGTGGGCAACATGGGCTTGCCACCAAAGGTGTTGCGCAAAGGTATTAAAGACATGATTCGTATATCCGATGCGCGCATGTCGGGTACGGCTTACGGCACGGTGGTACTGCACAGTACGCCAGAAGCGGCCGTCGGCGGCCCACTTGCCGTGGTGCAAAACGGCGACATGATCGAGCTTGATATGCCTAACCGTCGCTTACATTTGGATATTTCGGATGACGAGTTGGCTGAGCGTTTAGCGCAATGGCAGCCGCCTGCGCCACCACCTGAAAGTGGCTATATCAAGCTCTTCCACGATCACATCCAAGGGGCTGACACAGGCGCAGACTTCGACTTCCTCAAAGGTTGTCGCGGCTCAGCGGTACCTAAAGACAGTCACTAGCCTCTTTACCGAAGCGCAGGCATCACAACCTTTACCTGTGCTTTGGTGCTTACCCCATTTCTGATTATCCATTTATGGAGACGCTCATCATGTTGAAGCAACAGCATTTTATTGCCGGTCAATGGAAAGATAGCGAACATACTTTTAATGCCGAGCCCACTCAAGGCGAGCCTGTGGCCTTTGCTGCAGGGAACCCTGAAGTTGTTAACGAAGCTGCACAAGCAGCTGCACGAGATTTTTTAGAATACAGCCAAACTTCACGTGCGGCGCGTGCTGAGTTTTTGCGCACCATCGCCGACGAAATTGATGCCCTAGGCGATGAAATTACCCAAGTGGCATGCTGCGAAACAGGCCTGCCCGAGGCGCATATGATCGGCGAGCGCGGCCGTACCGTGGGTCAACTCAAACTATTTGCTAGTCACATTGAGCAAGGTGATTATCTCGATATTCGCCACGATGAAGCCTTGCCAGATCGCCAGCCGTTACCTCGTCCAGCATTGGCAATGATGCAGCAAGCCATTGGCCCAGTTGCGGTTTTTGGTGCGTCTAACTTCCCCTTGGCCTTTTCTGTTGCGGGCGGTGATACCGCGTCTGCCTTGGCTGCGGGTTGCCCTGTGGTTGTAAAAGGTCATAGTGCGCATCCGGGTACTTGTGACCTAGTCGCACAAGCCATTGAAAAAGCGGTTATCGCCTGTGATATGCCAAGAGGTGTATTTTCGCTGATTCAAGGTGGCGACCGTGCGACAGGGCAAGCGTTGGTTCAGCACCCGGCCATTAAGGCTGTAGGTTTTACTGGAAGTACCGGTGGTGGTCGTGCGTTATTTAATTTGTGTGCAGCACGCCCCGAGCCAATCCCGTTCTTTGGTGAGCTTGGCTCAGTTAACCCATTATTTATGATGCCAAACTGCATGAGCCAAAAAGCGGAACAGCTTGGCGAGCAGTGGGTTGCGTCACTGAGCATGGGCGCGGGTCAGTTTTGTACGAACCCGGGTGTGGTGATTGGTCTTGCAGGGGCGGATTTAGACTGCTTTGTCGGCGCTGCACAGTCTGCGGCCAAAGAGGTACTAAGCCAATGCATGCTCACTCAAGGCATGGCGGCAACTTATGCCCAAGGGGTAGAGAAGCTGCAACAGCAACCGAACGTAGAGACAGTGTTTGCTGGCGAGAACCGTGAGCGTAATGCCTCACCGAGTATCGTTAAAACCACGGCTCAGGCATGGCTAAATCAACATGAGCTGGGTGAAGAAATTTTTGGGCCATCGGGCGTGGTGGTTGAGGTGGCGTCTGTTGACGAGATGTTGGAGATCGCATCCGCACTTGAAGGTCAGCTAACCGCGACATTGCATTTGGTAGAAGAAGACCATGAGGCAACGAAAGCACTGATGCCTATTTTGGCACAGAAGGCAGGGCGAGTTTTAGCCAACGGCTTCCCAACGGGTGTAGAGGTCTGCGACAGCATGGTTCATGGTGGCCCTTACCCCGCATCGACAAATTTTGGCGCTACATCGGTGGGTACCTTGGCGATTCGTCGCTTTTTACGCCCTGTGTGTTTTCAAAATATCCCCGCAGCACTGTTACCAAGCGAGTTGGCCTGATGGCTGCCTCCGATTCCAAAGCGGTGGCATGGGTCGCAGTAGATTGGGGCAGTAGCCATTTGCGTATTTGGGGTATGTCTGCTGAACATCGGCCGATTGTTGAAACTCAGCTGGCCTTGGGAATGACACGGCTAACACCGGATAGGTTTGAGCCCACCTTGAAGGAGGCTATTGAGCCTTGGCTACCTCAAGCTTCAGACAGTATCACCGACGTGATGATTTGCGGTATGGCGGGTGCACGGGGTGGTTGGCAAGAAGCGCCTTATCGTGAGGTGCCTTGTGCGCCGTTAGATGTCACTGAGCTTGAGCCTATTAAAACTCAAGCAACGAATATTCGTGTGTTTATCTTGCCTGGGCTTTCACAGCAAACTCCTGCTGATGTGATGCGTGGTGAGGAAGCTCAGTTGTCTGGTGTGCTTGCAGAAAACCCGCAGTTCAGTGGTGCAATTTGCTTACCGGGCACTCACAGTAAATGGGTGAGTATCGAAAACGGCAAAGTGAAGCAGTTTGCCACCTGTATGACAGGCGAGACGTTTGAATGGCTTAGTAGTAAGTCAGTACTTGCAAACGTTATGAACCACAAAGGCTGGAACGACGAGGCGTTTAGCCAAGGTGCTCTGTCCGTCATTGATAAGCAGGCGGAGCAAGCCGCCTCTCCGTTTAATATCAGAGCAAAAGTAGTGCTCGGGCAACTTAGCCCCAACGATGCCTACAGCTATCTGTCTGGGCAGCTGATCGCACAGGAGCTTTTAGCGCATCAGCACTTTTGGCGTGAGCAGTCCTCGCTTGTTTTGCTAGTGGGAGGGGGCTCTCTTACTCGCTTATATGAGCAGCTGCTTAAAATGCTTGGCTGCGAAGTTAAAGTGCTTTCAGGCGATACCTGTGTGCTTCGAGGCCTTACCAGTGCTTACCAACAGCGAGTGCTGGCCGAACAAAAAGGAGCATCGTATGCCTGATTCACAAACAATACCCGAGCGTGAGATTGTTGCCATTCTTCGGGGTATTACCCCAGAGCAAGCCATGCCCGTGGCAGAGGCTTTAATTGATAATGGCATTACGTGGATAGAAGTACCGCTGAACTCGCCCTCGCCTTTAAGCAGCATTGGCGCGATGCAGCAGGCTTTGGGTAATAAAGCGCACTTTGGCGCAGGTACTGTACTGACTGCCAATCAAGTCACCGAGGTGGCACAAACAGGGGCGAGCTTTATTGTGACCCCTAATTACAACCCGCAGGTAATTACTCAAGCGAAAGCGAGTGGCTTAAAGGTGTACCCGGGCGTATGCACACCGACCGAAGCCTTTAATGCGCTTGCTGATGGTGCTGATGGTTTGAAGTTTTTTCCGGCCAGTGTACTTGGGGCGGAGGGAATCAAAGCCGTGCGAGCCGTATTGCCAAGCGATACCAAATTACTGGCAGTAGGGGGCGTAGAGGCAAATAACTTTGAGCAGTGGCAGCAGGCCGGTGTGCAAGGCGTGGGTATTGGCTCTTATTTATTTAAGCCGGGTATGTCCATAAACGAAGTGGCAGAGCGGGCTGCCAAGGTCGTTGCAGCCTACGATCGATGCTTTTAGCATAAGCGCTTAGTTCACGAAAATAACAAAAATACAAAGGACGCTTTTCCATGACGATTTTTGATGCACACTCGTGTCACTTGGGCGAAGGACCGTTTTGGCACCCCAAGCGCGAACAGCTTTTTTGGTTTGATATTTTATCTGGCGAGCTACGTTCGCAGGTAAATGGTCAAGCAAGGGTGTGGTCATTTGATGAGTGTGTTTCGGCTGCGGGGTGGTTTGACGAACAGCATCTGTTAATTGCGTCAGAGTCAGGGTTATATCGCTTTAACCTCAATACTCAGCAAAAAATTTTACTGGCCCCGTTAGAGCACGATAACCCAAATACACGCTCAAACGATGGCCGTACCGACCCACAAGGTGGCTTTTGGATTGGTACCATGGGCAAAGGTGCAGAACCAGAAGCGGGAGCTATCTATCGCTATTACCAAGGCGAGCTGCGCCAGTTACACACCGGCTTAACCATCACCAATAGCATCTGCTTTTCGCCTTGCGGCGGTGTGGCCTATTTTGCTGACACGCCAACGCAATGTATCTATCAACAACCCATCGACCCAGTAACCGGTTGGCCAACGGGTGATAAACAACTATGGCGAGACTTTAGCGGTAGCGATATTTACCCTGATGGTGCCATTGCGGATAACCAAGGCCACCTTTGGGTGGCTCAATGGGGGTTAGGGCGTGTGGTGTGCTATGGGCCTAGTGGCGATGAGCTTGGACTCGTTCGCGTGACGGGCGCGCTGCAAACCACCTGCCCAGCATGGGCTGGGCGAGAGCTAAACGAGTTAATGATTACCAGTGCACGGGAGCAGTTAGATGCACAAGCCGCGGCTGCCCAACCCAACGCAGGCTGTGTGCATCTTGTGTCGGCCGCCGAGCTAAAGGCCGCGGTAGGGTATGAAGTGAAGGGGGTAGCTGCGCCAGCGTTAGCGACTAATCCCACTCGACTTTAAACTCGCGCACCAGTTGCGAAATTTGCGTTGGGGTTAACTGCTTGGCGCTGGCGCCTTTGAGCATTAACGCCAGCTGGGCAGTTTCTTCTAGCTCCTCAATGGCGTACACCGCTGCTTCAAGGCTTTTTCCTGTCACCACTGGGCCATGGTGTGCCAGCATCACCGCAGAGCGTTTGCCTGCTAATCCACGTATCGCATCACCTAAGGCAGGGTCACCTGGTATAAAATACGGCAGTAGTTTTACCTTACCCAACTGCATAATGGCGTAAGGCGTGAGTGGCGGTAAAAAACTATCTTCGTCGTTGTCGGGTAACAGCGACAAGGCCACTGAGCATCGGCTATGCAAATGCACCACGGCTCCGGCTTGGCTGCGGGTGTCATAAAAGGCTTGATGCAGTGGCATTTCTTTCGTGGGCGCAAGGCCCGCAACATGCTGGCCGTTTTGGTCAAAGCGACTGAGTTGGGCTGGGTCCAGTAAACCCATGCTGCTCCCCGTGGGCGTGACTAACAAACCGCCATCGTGGGTGCGCATCGAGATATTGCCAGAGGCGCCACGAGTTAAACCACGGTCGAATAAAGATTTGGCCATCGTACAGAGCGTTTCGCGCTGCTTATTTTCGTCGTGCACTTGTGAGTCATTCATTGGGCAGGTCTCTTGTTGGCTAGGCGAGGGTGCGACTGGAGCTATTCATTAGCTTGGTGGCTTTAGAGAAAAATGCCTCGTCACCAAAGTTGCCCGATTTAAGAGCCAGCAAGGTGGTGGCTGTTTTACCGTCAAGGCTCACCTCGGTTTCGGTCAGCGGAACCCCCGGTGCGATGGCATGACCAACAGTAAGTGCGTGAGGCGCAAGGGCCTTCACCGCGGCGCCCGAGGTTTCGCCGCCTGCCACCACAAATTTATGAACATCAGCATGCCAAAGGGCTGTTACACACTGGGCCATCATTTCCTCTACTTTCTCGCTGGCGTTTTGAGTGCCTAGCTGTGCCTGCACCTGCGCAATGGCCTCTGGTGTGTCTGTGGCGTAAATCATAAAGGCTTGCGCTTGGGTAATGTCCTGCTGGTGGGCGTTAAACCAGTCCATAATACTCGCCAAAGTTTGCTCGCCCGATGCTAGCGCTAACGGCGAAAGCTTGAGGCTAGGCACTTGCTGCTTAAAGTGAGCCACCTGTGCTTGGGTCATGGTTGAACAGCTTCCCGACAATACAGCGGTTAATCCGGCTACAGGGCTTAAGTCTCCTGCAGAAGCTGAAGGCGTGAGTAGCCCTTGCTCGGCGTAACTCTGGGCTAGGCCTATGGCAAGGCCAGAGCCGCCGGTTAATAACCGCAAATGGCTCGCGGCCGCCCCAAGGGTGATAAGGTGGCTTTCATCTAAGGTATCCACAACAACATAGCGATGGGCTTTGGCTTGTTGCTCGAACGCAGCGCGAGTGGCCTCTACGCCTTGGTTTAGCGTCGGGGTGGCTACAAGGCCGACACTTCCTTGGGCTTGCTGAGCCATCCAACGGCAGAGGTTGGCGTCCGTCATTGGCGTGAGTGGATGGTGCTGCATACCGCACTCGTTTAAGAGCTGGTTGCCCACAAATAAATGACCTTGATATACCGTGCGGCCATTCACCGGTAACGCAGGGCATAACAGAGTAAAGTTTGAGTCGAGATGTGTGAGTAAGGCATCGGTTACGGGGCCAATGTTGCCTTCGGCGGTGGAATCAAAGGTCGAGCAGTATTTAAAGTAATACTGGTGGCAGTCGTGTTGCGCTAGCCACCGTAGGGCGTTAAGCGATTGTTCTACCGCATCGGCTTTAGGTAACGTGCGAGTTTTTAGCGAAATAACTAAAGCATCAACTTGGCTAACATCAACGGGCGCGCAGGGCACGCCAATGAGTTGTAATGTGCGCATACCCGATTTGACTAAAAAGCTGGCAATGTCGGTGGCACCGGTAAAGTCGTCGGCGATACAGCCTAGTAAGATTCTCATGGTTTGTGCTTTTCCTTTGTACTTATTTTTATTAAGCGCCAAACCTTGGGGAGGTGAAATTAAGGAGTTTGTGTAATCTCCCTAATAATTAACTGCTCCAAGCGTTTAGCAATGGGCGAGAGCTCGCGGCCTCGCATTTTTATTAAGTAGTACGGCGACATCTTAATGTCGTGGCTGACCGGCAGCGCAACGAGCGAAGCGTTGACTTCGTCGCCTAACAGCAGGTCAGTTACCTCACTGGCGAGCGGTGCGATGGCGTCGGATGAAACCAATATCGCAATCATCGCCAACAATGAGGTGGTGTTGGTGATGGTTTGTGGCAATGCTGCCGACTGTGCCAAAAACGCAGCCTCCACTGCTTCACGCATAGGGGCGCGGTGTGACTGCATCACCCACTCGTATTGGGTGAGCTCGGTTAAATCCACTCGCTCACTTTGGGCAAGCGGGTGGTCTTTACGCACCAGTAGTGTCACTGATTCGTTTTGAGCCGAAATCACATCAAAGGTTTGGGCACTGTATTCGCTGGGAATACGCGCCAGCACAAAGTCGTTTTTACCTGCGATAAGGTCGTGCACTAATACATCGCTGGTGTCGACGTTAATGTCTATCTCGGCCTTTGGCGCACTGAGCCGCAGGGTTTGCATTGCCGGAATCACACAGCCAACAGCCGCACCGGTAACGGCGCCGACTGAAATTGAGCCTTGGCCCCCTTGGCGAAGCTCTTCGATATCGCGTGACAAGTCACGTAGCTCTACTAATGAGTTGTGCGCTCGGCGAGCGACCGCCTCGCCCAAAAAAGTCGGTGTCATACCTTTGGGGTGCCGTTCGAATAACCGCTCGCCCAAAATGCGCTCGATCTCGGCCAGCATACGAGAAGCTGCCGGTTGGGTAATCGCCAGTCGATTAGCTGCCACACTGATTTGTCCGGTTTCGGCAATGGCCGAAATAAGCCTCAAGTGGGGGAGTTTTAAACTGCGCGAAATACCTATATCCATCGGTTTAGCCCTAAAGTGCTGATTATTTTTATACAAAAAGCGGTTGTTTTTCCTTAACTCTTCTTAATTGGAACTTAAGCTCCAATTAATAGAAAAATTTAGGTTAATTAACCACATAATACACATTTTTTATGCGTGTATTGTTGCTGAGAGGCATATAATCGCCAGCAAAATTTTTCTTATTTTGAACGGCAGGAACCGCCATGCAAATACTCATATTGAGCCTTATTGCGCTCGCATTTGTGTTGATCATTATCGAAGATGTGATCCATGTGAATAAAGCAAAAACGACATTATTTATTGGCACTTTGGTGTGGATATTATCGTTTATGTTTCCACAGCATGGGGTTGAGCATATTCAAGAAAGCCTGAACGAAAACTTGCTTGATATTGCCACCTTATGGCTGTTTTTAATGGCCGCCATGACGTTTGTGGCGTACTTAAACCAGCAGGGGTTGATTACACAGCTGGTCTATCGTTTGCTGCCAAGTAAGATAAAGCTGCGTAACCTTATGTTGCTTATCGCATTGTTGGCCTTAGCCTTTTCTTCGCTGGCAGATAACATTACCGCATCGCTCATTATGCTGTCGTTGCTTATGTCGCTTAAATTGGATAAGGCGCTGACCATTAAATTTGCGACCCTAATAGTCTTTGCAGTGAACTCAGGCGGTGTGTCTTTGATTACCGGTGATGTTACGACACTGATGATCTTTTTGGCTGATAAAGTCTCAATTACCGACCTATTTCTGCTGATTGCACCGGCAATACTCGGGGTTATCGCGCTGGCATTACTGTTAATGATTGGCGTAAAAGATGAAGTCAAACTTCCCAAGTTTAAGCGCCCAATCGCTTTCGCTGATAAGGTGATTGCTGGCCTGTTTGTTCTTACGATTTTCGCTACTCTCGCGATGAGTGTGTTGTTCCAAGTGCCACCCGTTTTAACCTTCTTGTTTGGCTTATCGGTGATGTTCTTAACCCATCGCGTTATTCATAAAAGCGAGAGTGCCCCTAACGTGCTCGAGTACGTTCGAGAGGTTGAGTTTGACACCTTGCTGTTCTTCTTGGGTGTGCTGTTGTTGGTTGGCATGCTCAAAGAGATGCAAGTATTGGCGTTCTTGCCTGAGCTATACACGATGATGCCGGTGGATGTTGCTAATTTTGTTGTGGGTATTTTGTCGGCGCTTGTGGATAACGTGCCGTTAACAGCCGCTATTTTGAAGTCGGGTGTAGAGATGGATACGGCGCAATGGCTAGGTTTAACCTATGCCGTAGGTGTGGGTGGTTCAATGCTTATTATTGGCTCGGCAGCGGGCGTAATTGCACTGAGTAAATTGGCAGAGTTATCGTTCATTACGTACCTACGATTTGTACACTGGTTGTTAGTTTCCTACACCGTTGGCTACCTTGCCGTGATGTTTGTGGCGCGTTTAGCCCTTACCTAGCCCTATTGACCTTTTACGAAAGTGGCGTAACGTTGGTGGTCTCATTATGAAAATTATGTGCCACCAACGTTAAAGCAATGGCTATGAACGTGGTGCTCTGATCTGTTAACTGAAACTTATTTGTGAGTTTGTTGTGGCGGCTAAATCGAGAGCCGTAGGGAATAAAGGAGCGATAATGAAAGTACTCATAGCACCCGATTCGTTTAAAGAAAGCCTTTCTGCCATGGGGGTGGCAAGTGCCATAGAGCAAGGCTTGGCCGAGGTGATATCGCCCCTTGAGGTGATTAAGTTACCTGTGGCTGACGGTGGCGAGGGTACGGTCGAAGCCATGGTGGCGGGCATGGGCGGTGAGATTGTGCCTTGCACGGTTACTGGGCCTTTGGGTAAACCCGTGGAGGCGTTTTACGGTGCCATTAACGGTGGCGAAACGGCCATTGTTGAAATGGCGGCAGCCTCAGGCCTAGACCTTTTAACGCCTGAAGAGCGCAACCCTCTGGTTGCTACGACTTATGGCTTGGGCGAGCTTATGCTACACGCTATGGATCGCGGCGCACGCAACTTTATTATTGGCCTAGGCGGCAGTGCTACCAATGATGCCGGTGCAGGTATGCTGCAAGCCTTGGGTGTAAAGCTACTTGATAAAGACGGTAACGAAATTAGCCGAGGCGGTGCTGCCCTTGCTCAGGTTGAAACCATTGATGCGACTGGCCTAGATGTTCGCTTTACCGAAGTTGATATTCATGTGGCCTGCGATGTGGATAACCCATTGGTGGGCAAACGCGGCGCGACGTATGTGTTTGGCCCACAAAAAGGGGCTGATGAAGCGATGCTGGCTGAGCTAGAGGCAAGCTTGACTCACTTTGGCCATGTCTTAGAGGCATCCACGAACAAGTCGGTGATGGAGCTAGAAGGCGCAGGCGCAGCTGGCGGTTTGGGTGCAGCCTTGGTCGCTGTCCTCAGTGCAGAGCTTAAGCGCGGTATTGATATTGTGCTTGAGGCCGTCGAGATGAAGAGCCGACTAGAAGGCTGTGACTTGGTGATTACCGGCGAAGGCCGAATGGACAGCCAATCGGTCTATGGCAAAGCCCCAGTGGGTGTGGCCAAGTTGGCAAAAGCACAGGGTATTCCAGTGGTCGCGTTGGTAGGGAGCTTAGGCCAAGGTTACGAAGCCGTGTATGACGCAGGCATTGATGCTGTGTTTAGTGTGGTACCCGGCGTGGTGACCTTGCCCGAGGCATTAGCCGAAGCTGAGGTTAACCTGAAGGGAGTTGCTCGCAATTTGGCGACGAGTTTGCAATTGCTCTCGCGTTAGTCGCGCGGGCCTGTTGCCAGACCAAAAAAAGCCAAGGGGGTTACCCTTGGCTAAGTCTTACGCTAGTGGAGGTGCAAAAAGGTGATTAGCCAGCCTCTGCTGTGTGATAGCAGCAGCTGACCAGCATTTGGGTGTATTCGTGTTGTGCGCCGTTATGGGCTAAATCGTCGGAAGTGAGCGTTTCGACAATGTGGCCATGTTGCATCACCGCAAGGCGCTCGCAAAGGTGCGTCACCACACCTAAGTCGTGAGTGACCATCAGATAAGTTAGCCCCTCTTGCTCTTTTAAGCTTTTCAGCAAATTCAATATTTCGGCTTGTACCGAAACATCCAATGCCGATGTCGGCTCATCCAGCAGCAAAATCTTTGGCTCTAAAATCAGCGCACGGGCAATGGCGATACGTTGGCGTTGGCCACCAGATAACTGGTTGGGCGTCCGGTGGCGAAAGCTATCGTCTAAGCCCACCTTTTTAAGAATGCTACTAATGCGTTCGCTATGGTTATCAAGGCGATGAATTTTTAACGGTTCGGCCAAGGTGGTTTCAATGGTATGGCGCGGGTGGAGCGAGCCATAGGGGTCTTGAAACACCATTTGCACTTGTCGGCAGCGCGCTTTATCGAGCTGGTGGGTCAGTGGTTTTTGATCAATGGCGAGGTCGCCTTGCCAATGATCGTATTGCCCTGCTAAGCAGCGCAGTACTGTGGTTTTGCCCGAGCCTGATTCGCCCACAAGCCCAAAGGACTCGCCTTCTTTTACTGCAAGGTTGATGTTGTGTAAGACCTGAACCTCGCCAAAGCTGAGGTTGAGGTTAGAAACATTAATCATGGTCATAAAGTCACCTTAGGCGTTAAGCCAGCTAGGGTCGCGAGTGAGAGTCGGTAACATGGCTTGTTTATCGCCAATGCGCGGTGCTGCGGCCAATAAGCCCTGTGTATAAGGATGCTGGGCTTGGTCGAGGTTGGCTGCGTCGATGGCTTCCACCACCCGTCCGGCATACATAACTAACACGCGGTCGCAATATTGGCGGACCAAGTCGAGGTCGTGGCTAATAAAAATAAGGCCGAGGTTATGTTCGTTTACCAGCTCGTCGAGCACCGCCAATACTTGTCGTTGCACTGATACATCCAGAGCCGAAGTGGGCTCGTCGGCAATGATGATTTCGGGCTCAGGAATCAACATCATGGCGATCATCACACGCTGGCCCATACCGCCCGAAATCTCATGTGGGTAAAGGTGATACACCCGTTCTGGGTCACGAATATGCACCTTGTTAAACATCTCGATGGTGCGCTCTTTCGCCTCGGCTTTGGTGACTTTGCGATGGGCAAGGTAGGCTTCTGCAATTTGATCGCCGACTTTCATCACTGGGTTAAGTGAATACTTTGGGTCCTGCATAATCATCGAAATACGACGGCCACGAATGGTGCGCATTTGCTTTTCGTTTGCTGTTAGCAAGTTAATGCCGTCAAAACTTAGGGTGTCGGCAGTAATGCTGGCACTGCGCGGGTGTAGCTTTAATAAGCTACGCCCCACTGTAGATTTACCCGAGCCGGACTCGCCTACAATGGCGAGCTTTTCTTGGCCTAGAGTAAAAGACACATCACGCACGGCATGTACGGTTTTTTCGTCGTTGGTGAAGCTAATTTGGAGGTTCTTCACCGTCAATTTGGGTTGAGACATGATCAGGCTCCTAAAATTAGCTACGTGGGTCGAGTAGATCGCGAAGACCATCACCCAAGAGGTTAAACGCAAGACTTACCACCATAATGGCGGCACCCGGTGCGGCGACGAGCCACCAGTTTTCGAGCATGTAACCTCGGCCTGTAGAAATCATCGCACCCCACTCAGGTAGCGGCGCTTGTGCACCCAAGCCCAAAAAGCCAAGGCCCGCGGCCGTTAAAATAATGCCCGCCATATTCATGGTGAGTCGAACCACCACCGACGATAAACACATAGGCACAATGTGGCGCACAATCACGCGCAGTGACGAAGCCCCCTGTAATTGCACCGCGACAATGTAGTCTGCCTTGCGAAGCTGCAAGGTTTCGGCGCGAGCGAGACGAGCAATAGGTGGCCAGCTGGTGAGTGCAATGGCGATAACCGCGTGCTCTAAGCCGGGGCCAAGCGCCGCAACAAAGGCAAGAGCCAAGATCAAGCTAGGGAAAGAAATAAAGATATCGGTGATACGCATAAACACCACATCAATAAAGCCACCAAAGTAGCCAGACACCGCCCCAATGGCGAGGCCAATCGGGCCAACGATTACCGTCACAAGGGCAATGATGTACAGAGTAATGCGCGAGCCATAAACCAAACGACTAAAAATGTCGCGGCCAAATTCATCGGTGCCAAACCAGTGTTGGCTGCCTGGGGCGGCCAAGGCGTTGCCGAGGTTTTGCGCCACTGGGTCATGAGTGGCGATTAGTGGGGCAAACAGTGCCACGGTCAGCAGTAATAAAATCACCAGCATGCCCGCGGCGGTTAGCGGGTTACGCATCAGGCGACGCGTACCTGTGCACAGGCTTTGCCACATCAGCTGCTTAGCCGAGCTCGCCTTGGCGGCTTGGGTAGTGGTTTGAGGTGAGGAAGCAGTAGTCGACATCATGAACGTGTCCTCGGGTCAAAAATTTGGTAAAGCAGGTCGGTGAGTAGGTTCATGGTGATAAACAGCAAACCAATGAGCAGCACAGAACCCACGACAGCATTCATATCGCCCAGTAATAGGCTACTGGTGAGGTATTGGCCAAAGCCCGGCCATGCAAAAACGGTTTCAATGAGTACAGCACCCTCAAGCAACGAGCCGTAAGATAAGGTGATGATGGTGAGGAGCTGCACCAAAATATTTTTAAAGGCATGTCGCCAAATCACCCGTGTTTCAGATAGACCTTTAACACGCGCAGTGAGGACATATTCTTGTGAGAGCTGTTCCAGCATAAAGCTGCGGGTCATACGACCAATAAAGGACACGGCATTAAGGCCCAAAATAAACGCGGGCAAAATAATGTGGTTTACCGCACTCCAAAACACATCCCAGTCTTTGGCGAGGGCAGAGTCGATCAGCAGCATGCCGGTGACTGGGTCAACAAAGCCGTCGTAGGCGAGGTCTACACGGCCCGAGCCGCCCACCCAATTTAGCCAAGCATAGAAGACGATAAGCCCCATCATGCCGACCCAAAATACCGGGGTAGAGTAACCAAATAGGCTAATCACACGAATGATATGATCTGCCAATTTTCCTTTATGTACGGCCGCGTAAACACCCATGGGAATACCAATGACAATGCCAAAGATAATGGCGACGGTGGCCAGCTCTACGGTGGCAGGGAAGACACGGGCAATGTCATCTAGTACAGGGCGGCCGGTTAGCAATGCGTTACCAAAGTCGCCGTGCAGCAAGTCACTTAAGTAATAAAAATATTGAACGAGCAAAGGCTGGTCTAACCCCATCTCTTTATAAACTTGCTCGTAAGTGGAGTTGTCGGCATCAGGGCCGACCACCGACAACACGGGGTCGATAGGCATGACGCGGCCGATAAAAAAGGTTAATGCCAGCAAGCCAAGCAGCGTGAGGGCAACGGTGCCCAAGCTTTTAAGCAGCTTTATTGCTTGCTGTTGGCTAAAAAATGAAGAAGACAAGGTCAGGCCTCCAAAAACAAAAGAGAGCACGGCCTAGCCTATGTCTAGGCCGTGGGTTGGGCGAGTGTTGCTGAGACTAGCGTTGCTTAGTCACGCCGCGTAAACGGGTGGTGGCAGCTTGGTGCCCTTCATAACCCTCAACGTCTTTACGCACCATTACGGTGTTTACCATTTGCGATACAGGGAAGATGGCACCCACTTCATCGTGGAAAGTCTCTTGCACCTGCTGGTACAACTTAATTTGTTTGTTGGCGTCTTTTTCTAACAACGCCTGCTCAATTAAGCTGTTCATCTTTTCGCTTTGGAAAGAGGTACGCCAGCCTTGGAAGTTGGTGAGCTTGGCTTCGTCGGCATTGTTTGGGTTATACACCAACGAGCGCAAGCTAGAGTGAGGGTGTGGCTCAATACCGCCGCCGCCACGGCCCACAATCATTTCAAACTTACGTTCACGCATGGCGCCATACACTTGGTTACCAGTGCCGGTAATGATCTCTGCTTCAATGCCTGCTTGCGCTAGTGTCGCTTGTAGGCTGGTGGCAATGTTGATAAACGGCAGTTTGGACAACACGCGAATGTTGGTTTTAAAGCCGTTTGGGTAACCCGCTTGTGCGAGTAAGTCTTTGGCTTTTTCTACATTCAGGGCATAACCCGGCTCAGGTAGTGTGGCAGGTAGGCCAAGCTTTACTGGGCGCTGATGCAAAATGCCGTAGTTAGGCATGACGGTATCGTTAATGCCTTGGTAGTCGATCAAGTTACGAATGGCTTGGCGAACCAGCTTGTTCGAGAACTTATCGTCTTTCATGCTCACGGCAACGTAGTAGATGGTGCCGCGCAAGTCGGCTTCGGCGCGCACTTCATCGTTCTTTTTAAGCGCTTCGATATCAGGAACCGACATGCCAGAAGCCACATCAATATCACCGCGCTCAATCATCAAACGCAGCGACTGCGACTCGTTCATGTGGCGCATGACAACGCGCTTCATTTCTGACGGTTTACGCCAGTAGTCATCGTTGCGGGTCACTAAGATACGGTCTTTGGCGCGCCAGTCTTTTAGCTTAAATGGGCCAGAGCCAGCGACGGTGGTTTTTAGCCAGTTGTGGCCAAGGTCACCGTCTTTTTCGTGTTCAAGCACAAGCTTGCTATCCACAATAAAGGCACTTGGCGAGCTGCCTAGGGTGTAGATGACCAACATTGGGTCGGTTTCGACGGGTAAGGTCAGTTCAAAGGTGGTGTCGTTAAGCGCCTTAAAATTAGCTTCGGCATTGTCGGCACTAAAACCGTAGGTTTTCCAAGTAGAAGCCAGTGCAAGGTTTAGCTTCATTACCCGCTGTAATGACCAAGCCACATCGTGGGCGGTGAGCTTGTTGCCCGAGTGAAAGCTGACATCGTCGCGCAGATTAAAGGTGATGGTGCGGCCATCGTCACTAATGCTCCAGCTTTTGGCAACGGCGGGCATCACTTTGGATGGGTCTTTTGGGTCTAGCTCAACCAGCATGTCGTACATGTTGGCATTCACACCAACCACATCAAGGCCAGTGGCAGAGGCAGGGTCTAACGCTAAAAGGTTGTCCATGCTCATGCCTACAACCAGTTGGTCGGCTGGTGTGGCGGCCTGTAGTGGTAACACTGGGGCGACCGCCATGGCCACCGACAGTGCGCAGTATTTAAAGATACCAGGGAGTTTCATGAAGTGCTTTCCTCTTTATTTTTGTATGGATAAGCAGAGCTTAGGGTGTGCTTTCGCACGGGTTTAAAAGCGATAAAGGGTATTTTCGGCAATAAACTCAAAGTTAATGTCTTCGCCTAAACCTGGGCGGTCAGGTAGGTGCACATAACCGTCTTTGTCCATTGGATCGACAATGCTGTTTAGGTACTCAGGGACTTCGTCATAATCTAGGAAGGGGTGGAGCAAACCACGCTCGTACCAGTCGCAGTTTTTAACTGCGGCTACGACTTGCAAGTTGGCTGCGCCGTTACCGTGAACTTCGCAGTTCATACCAAAGGATTCGGCGAGGTGAGCAACTTTTAGTGTTGCGCCAATGCCACCTACGCCTGGTACGCCGGCACGTAAAATGTCGCACACATCATTTTTAACCCAGCTGGCACGGCTAAAGTGTTTGCCTGCAATGGTTTCGGGGCCAAGTACAGGAATGTCGAGGTTTTTAGCTAACCATGCGTAAGACTCGGCTGAATCTTCAGGCATAGGTTCTTCAAACCATGTGTAGTTAAGGCGTTGAATTGCTTTACCAATTTTGAATGCGTCAGTGCGGTTGTACCAGTGGTAACCATCAAGCATCAGCGCAATGTCTGGGCCTACTGCTTCGCGCACCGCTTCACAGGCTTTAATGTCCATGCTGACACTCGGAGCGAAAGAAACCGGTGGCATCCATGTGTGCAATTTAATGGCTTTGTAGCCTTTATCCACAAGCGTTAACGCAAAGTTGGCGTAGTCCTCTGGCGTGGCAAGGCCGCCTTCTAATTCGTCACCACACATGGTGCTGCCGTAAGCCAAGACTTTGTCGCGGTAGCCGCCAATGAGTTTGTATACCGGCACGTTGAATTTACGGCCGGCTAAATCCCAAAGCGCCTGCTCGATCAATGCCACAGCGCGATCCGTTAGTTGGCCTGCGCTACCTCGTTGCCAATGCACTAGCTCCTGCCAGAGGCGCTCTCGATCTAGGGCGTTTTGGCCGATTAAGACCTTGCGAGCGAACGACGTAATGATGTGCTCGCGAATAATTTCAGGAGGGCCGAAGGCGTAACCTTCATCACCTTCTACTGTGGTAATACGCAGCATCGCCATTTTGGTTGGTGCTGGGTCACCTGGGTGAGCGTGGCCTGCAGAGTCGACTGCGCGGCGAGATAAAAAAGAAAAAACCTCGACTGTGACAGATTGAATAATCATTAGAACTGGTTACCCCGTTACTGCCGTTTTATTTCCTTTAAGGTTAAAAGAAAAGTAATAAAACAGCGTTTTATTTTTAAAATCTGTAAAAACAGTATTCCTAATATGTAATAATGTCAACATTGATCTGATGTATGATGAATAAAAAATAATCGAGTAAGGTCGAGTAAGATATGGAATAAGCGTGGCGAGATAGACGGGAGCCACCCTGTAAATTTGCCTCAGCGAAAGGAAAGACAAACCAAATGATGCCTAAGCAATTGAATTACAAAATAAAGGTTTTACCTTGGCCGCGCTGTGAGCTGGCCGAGTCACCTGTGTGGGACGACAAACGTGATTGTTTGTACTGGGTGGATATTCGCGCGGGTAAATTATTTGAAGGCGCTTTTAAAGAGGGAGAGGCCGCCGCTCAAGTACGGAAGTGGCAACTAAATGCGCCGCTGGCAGCCGTGGCGCTGGATCAGAACTTGGGCCAGAAATCGGACCATGCGTCTGATCTGCTATTAGCGTTTAGAGATGAAGTTTGCCGTTTTGATCCTGACTCATTTGGTTTAGAGCTGATGGCAAAGGTGCCGATAAAAGACGGCAAAAGTCGATTAAATGATGCAAAAGTGTCGCCAGAGGGGCGCTTTTTATTAGGTGCGCTTAAAGCGCCAGAGACATCAGAGCTTGCCCAGCTCTATTCGCTAAGCGCTAAGAGCGAGGTCTTGGTTCTGCAAATCGGCTTGTATACATCAAATGGTTTGGCGTGGAGCCCTTGTGGCCAATATTTGTATCACTCAGACTCAGGTTTAAAAACCGATGTAGGCATTGGGCGAGTGTGGCGATATCGCTATTGCCGTGAGCGCGGTGAGCTTAGCGATCGAACCGTATTTGTAGACTATTTGCCCGAGTGGGGAAGGCCCGACGGTGCGGCAATGGATGTTGAAGGTCACTACTGGAGTGCGGGGGTGTCGGCTGGGCGTATTAATCGTTTTAACCCAAATGGCGAGCTGGTGGGTTATGTAAAGGTGCCCATGCAAAACCCAACGATGCCTTGCTTTGGTGGGCCGGATTTAAAAACCTTGTTTGTTACCTCACTGCAACGAACCGATGGTTCCAGCGAGTCTGATACATTGGCTGGTAAACTCATCACTATTGATATGGAGGTGGCAGGTGTGCCCGTTGGACGATTTGGTAAAGAGAGCTAGCGTGAGCCTGAACGCTAACTCTCTCATTCTCTAACTCCTTTAAGTTAGGTTTAGCTAGCAGCGGTGAGTTTGCCTGCTAGTTGTGCCGAAACAAGGCCAAATAGGCCGCCGACCACCAAAGAAATAGAAACGATAACCAGCGAGTTTTGCAACGACACCGACAAGAGCGAACTTAGGTTTAGCACGTCTGCCGTTTGCAGCAAGTAGCCAAAAGAGGCGGCAAAGCCAAACACCGTCGCAGGGATGGTGGCTAGGGCTGGAATATTCGCGGCCAATACGACAACAACGATACCCGCACCAACGGCGATGGCAGCCCAAAGTGGCAAGCCAATTTGGTCAGCAAAAGGTAGCGACAGAATAACGACGGCAACGGCCCAAGCGACAACCGCGCCAAAAATACCGCACACGACCAAGTTTTTAAGCGCAGCGGTGTCTGCGCCAAAGGCATAAAAACCACCCCAAGCAATAAAGGCGACCCAAATTAAAAACATGCCACCAAGTGGCCCTAGAGCTAAGTAGGTTGCGAGCGCGCCCAGCAGAGCGATACTCACGGTTAAGGCATTAAGTGTGTTCATTGGTTACTTCCTCATATAATTTTATTTTTGTTATAGCGCCCAGTACGGTCACCTCATTCAAGTAAGAAAGAGGTTTGCGTTAAGGCTTTTGTATTCTTTCAGCTCCCTTCGCAAATGGATATTCGCTAAGAGAAGGAGGAAGTGAAACGCAAAATTCGTCGGCTGCTTACCAAAAATATTCTTTAAAACAGGGGGTTATGGCGATTATTAGACCTTGGCTTTATCTGCTCAAAAAGTACTCAATACTAAATAACCAGATTACACCCTTGGTACTGCATGGCGTCGATGAAGGACGGTTTTAAGGACAGTATCCTTGCTCGAATGGCTGAATCCGCCCAATAAAAAAAGCCCCAAGATGATGGCTCATTGGGGCGAAAGGGGTTGCTGATGGAATCCCATCAAGGGAGAGGGCGTGCTAAAACAAAAACCAATTCATGCTGGTGAGCGCAATGCTGGGTACAAAGGTAATTAGCAGTAACGCGAGAATGAACAAACAAAAGAAGGGCAGTGCACCGCGATAAATATCACTGGCTTTAATGCCCAAGGCACTCTGTGCCACAAAGATGTTGAGCCCAAACGGTGGGGTAAACAAGCCAATGGCGAGGTTCAGGGTCATAACAATGCCAAAATGAACCGGGTCGATACCAAGGGCGTTAACCACCGGCATAAGAATCGGCGTGAGTAATAGAATGGCCGAGAGCGGGTCCATAAAGCAGCCGATAAAGAGTAGGAGTAGGTTGATGGCGAGTAAAAACATCCATGGGCTCACCTCAAGTGCTACTACCCACGCCACCACCGCTTGGGGAATTTGGTTAATGGTAAGTACCCACGAAAACAAGCCTGCGGCAGATACAATCACCAAAATTTGCGAAGTGAACACCACGGTGCTTTTGGCGGCTTCGAGTACTTCGCCCCAAGGTAGTTCGCGATAGGCAAAACGCGTTACCAGCAAGGCATAAACCGTGGCAAGGGCTGCGGCTTCTGTAGGCGAAACAAAACCTCCGTATATGCCACCTAATACCACTACGGGCGCACCAATAGCTAAAACGGCATGGCGGGTTGTGTCGAGCAAGTGTCGCCACGAAAAGCGGCCCGAGCTGCCAAAGCCCTCGGTTTTTGCACGCCAAATAATGTAAAGGGCAAGTAGGGCAGCTGTCAGCAAGCCAGGTAAAACACCGGCAGCGTACAGCCGAGGAATAGAGGTTTCGGAGGCTGCGCCGTACACAATCATGGGGATGGAAGGCGGAATAATCACCCCAATTGCACCCGCTGAAATAATCATGCCCGCCGAAAAGTGGTTTGGATAACCGTCGTTGGTCATGGCTGGGTGCATTACCTTACCGACTGAGGCGACTGATGCAGCGCTCGAGCCAGAAATGGCACCAAACACGGTGGCGGTGCCAATGGTGGTTACGCCAAGTGCGCCGGGTAGTGGCTTAACACTCGCGCCGACACAGGATACGAGTCGCTGGGCCACACTGCCGCGGCTCATAAGCTCTCCGGCAAAAATAAAATAAGGAATAGCCAGTAAGCCGCTGGTATTAATGGCACCAAACAAGTTTTGGTGAATTGCGCTCAGCGGCATGTTCATAAACACTGCAAGTGCCAAAGAAGCACCGGCCAGCAGTACGATAAAAATCGGAAAGCCCGCAAATAATAAGGCGATAGGCACAAGGCCAAGGGCAATGCTCACGATACACCTCCTTTGAGCGGCAGGCTGTTTGGCTTAGCGGCCTTTGTTTGTTGAGGGCGTTTTTTCTTCACTGCTACGGTGTTGGATGACGGCCAGAGTCGTAACAAGGTCATCAGCACTACGCCAATAAAGCCTATTGTTAGGCTGCTGTGGATAATCCACATGGGTAGCTCGGTGCTGGTGCTTTTAAAGCCAAATTTAAAAGTACGCGCGGTGTACTCGTAAGAGTAGTAAGCCACCCAGCCACACAGGCCGCTTACCGCTACGGCCTGAATCATGGCCATAATACGTTGCAGCTTGGCGGGAAAGAGCGACACCAAAATATCCATTCGGATAGGGTTTTGCTGCCAAGCACTGATCACGGCCCCCAAGTAGGCGATAAAAATAAGGCCAAAGGTGGCGGCTTCGTCGGCCCAGAGTAAGGCTTGGTCAAACAGGTAACGGCTGGTGGCATTCCAAACACTTACGCCCACCATCACAATTAACAGTAAGCCCAGCAGCACATGTAAGCCTTTGATTAAGGCGTTGATGACCTTTTCCATAAATCACCTCCTATAAAAGAGCGAAAAGGGGCCATGCCGTACCCTTGGTACGACATCGCTTTTCGAAGTGGCTGGCTTAGCGTTGACGGTCGGCGGCTTGTTGTAAGCGGGCGTAGTCTTTTTTGAGCTGTGGGTCGTTATTCACAATGCTTTCAACCACGGGTTTAACGGTGGCTAGGTAAGCTTTTGCATCGGCGTCTGAGAAGTGGTTAAGGCTACCGCCGCCTTTTTGCCATGCGGCTGCCAAACCACTTGGGCCCTTTTCAACATAGCGATCAAATACGGCCAGTGCGGCTTGTGCCTCGTTGCGCACAATGCCCTCAAGTTCAGGGCCAAGCATGGCTAAAAAGTCCTTATTCACAAGACCCGAAACAATGATGTATGAGCCAGGCAAGTATGTCGCTTGGTTGGCAACGTCCTGAAACTTAAAGGAATTAAGCACAGCCATGCTGGCGAACGAGGCGTCGATAACGTTGGTTTGCAGTGCTGGCAGCACCTCGCCCAAGGGCAAATTTACAGGCGATGCGCCCGCTGCTTTTAGCGGCTCATTAATGAGAGGTGTGGCACCGCCTGTGCGTAGCTTAATACCCGCTAAGTCGGCTTGGCTTTTGATCACCTGCTTGGAGGCAACCGCACCTTGGCCGCTGACAATGGTGATCAGGGGTTCGACACGGGCATCGGTACCAAACTCAGCCATCATCTTGCGAATATCTGGGTCGTTTAGGGTGCGCATGGCGTGGCGCTCGTTATCAAAGAGGCCGGCGGCATCAAGCACACTGAAGCGGGGCTCTAGAGCGCTTAAAAAACCAATGATGGGCAGGGTCATTTCGATGGTGCCCATGGCCACACCTTCAACAGTGGAGGGAATGTGGCCAAGCTGGTTGGCGGGGTAAAGTTGCACGTCTACTCGGCCATTGGTGGCCTTTTCGACACGCTCTTCAAAGTTGGCCATCCATGCGTAGGTGACGTCTTTTAGTGTGGGTGGTACAGGTGCCGAAATTTTCATGACATGTTCTGCACTGTAGCTAGGTGCTGCGCTGGCAGCGGAGATAACGGTGATGCAAGAAATAAGAGTTTTTAATGCTTTTTTCATGGTATTTCTCCGTTTTTCTCGGATTTTAACGATGGATTTTCGTTGGCGTCCGAGCGGTTATTTTTATTGTTAAAGGCGTTATAGCAATAGACAAAAGATAAAAATAGATGTTAAAAGTCAGTCATTGATAACAATAATTGATCACTAAGTGGCTGTTTTTTCGCCAAGGAGTCACCATGAAATTAAACCAATTAAGGGACTTTTTAGCCGTTGCCGAAGCGGGTAGTTTGCGGGCAGCTGCACGTAATTTGGGGGTGGCGCAGCCGGGTATTACGCGCAACATTCAAGAGCTAGAACACTATCTTGGTGCCCAATTATTTGTGCGGGTGTCGCGAGGGGTGTCACTGACACCCATGGGCGAAAAATTTCGACTCAGGGCAGCTCGCATTTTGGAAGAAGCGCGCCGCTCAAAAGAAGAAATTCGCCAATTGGCCGGTGAAGTGGATGGCTCATTGTGTGTGGCTATTTCACCGGCGGGCCATATGGGGATTTTAAACCCCGTGTTTGAGGCGTTTAGAGCCCGTTACCCCGATGTGTTTTTACATGTGATTGAGGGGTTTTTGCCTGCCGTTGAGGCAGACTTGCTGTCGGGGGCCGTTGATTTATACCTTGGCCCTGTGGATCAGGCCGACGTGGGTGCTGAGCTGTCGTTGACCCAATTGTTTGAAAACGAATGTGTGGTGATTGCTCGTAAAGGCCACCCCAAAGCCGATGCGCAGCAGTTGTCGCAACTGTGTGACTACCCTTGGCTAACCACCTCCATCACTCGCGGTGTCACCGAAGAGTTTCACCAAACCTTTGTCGACAAGGGGCTGGCTCCGCCAAAAATTATGGCGCAGTGTCACACAGGTTTATCGTTACTGACCTTGCTAGTCAGCAGCGATATGCTCTGTGTGGTGCCTACCAGTTGGGCTAACTCCAGTATCATGCAAGGTTTGGTAACGCCCTTGGCCGTTGACCAGCGACTTTTCGCACCGCCGTTTATGATGGTGCATCGCGCGGGTTTAGGGTTAACCCCGGCGGCTGAATATTTTATGTACCTTGCTGAGGACATTGCCAAAACATCGCCCTAACCTTCAACGTCTGCCACCTAGCCACAACGGGTTACAAGGAGCGATCACGCTTTGTGATCGCTCGATGCAAACCCGTATCTTGTTTTTACTGAGAGCGGCTGACCACACTCTGCACTTTTGCGGAGAGCCCATCATGACAGCCAGCCTCAAATCTCGAATACCACCTCACTCCACTGAGCAAAGCACTCAATACACCCTTCATCGCGGCGCGCGTTTGGCCTATCGCGTGCAAGGGCGTGGCCCTGCGTTATTGATGATTGCGGGAGCGGGTGGCAACGGCAATCGCCACGATGCCTTGGCGCAAAGGCTTAGCCCTTACTTTACGGTGATTAGCTATGACCGCCGTTGCCAGTCGGGCAGCAGTGGCGATATGACGTTGCCCTTTGACTTGGAAGTGCAAGCCGAGGATGCCATTGCCATTTTGGCCGCAGCGCAAGTGAAGCAAGCCTATGTGTTTGCGAACAGCGGCGGGGCCGTTATTGCTTTGCGATTAATCGAGCGTTACCCCACCCATGTGCTTGGGTTATTGGCCCATGAGCCCCCAGCGGCCGCGGTGTTACCTGATGCGCAGCGTTGGATTCAGTTGAGCGACGAAGTGCAGCAGCGTTATCTCGACGAGGGTTTGGCCGATGCCATGACCCTGTTTAAATCACACATGGTGGGTATGCCTGCAAGGGCACGAGCCTCTGGGCAGAACCAAGGTGAGGGCCAAGGAGAGAGCACGGTGGGTAATTCCGATAGCCAAGTGAACTTGGCGTATTTTTTAACCCAAGAAATCACCCACATTTGCCGCTATCGCCCCGATGTATCGGCGCTGCGTCGTAGTCGCGTGCCTATGGTGTTTATGGCGGGCCACGCCAGTGGCGATGCCTATTACGCTCGCCCTGCCCGCTATTTGGCGAAGGCCTTAGACTGCCCGTTTGAGGTGGTGGAAGGGCACCATATTTCGTTTATCACCGACCCAGATGTGTTTGCTGATGCGCTGTTAAAAATTTTTCAAAAATATTTTTAAGTTAAAAAGTTATATAAATCAGCGCTTTATCGTTTTTGGATGGCTATTTCGCAGCGTCGAAAATGGGTGAATCCAAAAAACAGTGTTGCAAAGGCCGGTTTGTTTTATTAATTTGATCGCAATCAAAAATGATCAAAAACAACTTTTTGAGAAAAACAGCCTTAGGCAAAGCTCGAACAACAGCTATCCAAAAATAACAATGAGGAGTTCGTCATGAGTTCAGATCGTAAAGTGGCACTGGTAACCGGTGCGTCGTCGGGTATTGGTCGTTCAATTGCTGTGGCGTTGGCCAAAGCGGGTTATGACCTTGGCATCAACTACGGTGGTAACGAGGCAGCGGTTCGTGAAACCGAGGCGTTGGTAAAAGCCGAAGGCCGCGAAGTGGTGGTGATTCAGGCGGATGTGAGTGACGAAAACCAAGTAAAAGCCATGTTTGAAACATTCTCTGGCACCTTTGGCGGTCAACTCGACTTGCTGGTGAATAACGCCGGTACCACCATTGATACCCCGCCAGCGGAATTCGACACCATCGCCGTTGAGCGTTTTGATCGCGTATTTAACGTGAACGTGCGCGGTACCTTTTTGGTAACCAAACATGCGACCCCGCTACTTAAAGCCATGCCGCAAGCGGATGTGATCAACACCGCCAGCATCGTGGGCTTACGCCCAGGCCCACAGCCGTTGCCTTATTCAGCCAGTAAAGCAGCCATTATCTCCATGACCTCTACTTTTGCCGGTGCTCTTGGTCCAACCGTTCGTGTTAACGCCATTGCGCCGGGCTGGATGGAAGGTGACTGGATGGTGCGCGCTTTAGGCGACAACTATGAGCGCCTAATGGATCGCCGTTCACGCGCAACCCCACTGAGACGGTGTGCCACATCAGAGGACGTGGCCGATACCGTGGTGGCTATTGCGACCTCTATGCGTTTTGTAAACGGCCAAGTCATTGTGATTGATGGTGGCTACAGCTCGATTACCTAACACAGCCTCGTTATCTAGAAACCAAAGAACCTAAGACCGCTTTATCGCTCACAGATTGTTAGGGCGAGTCGCCGCTGGTGGCTTCGCTCTATTAATCGCAACGCTTTCATCCTTCTAAAAATAACAAAGGTGATACAAATGGACGGTGTAACTAAGTTTCCTCAGGATTTTGCTCAAAGCTACCGCGACAAAGGTTATTGGCAAGACCTACCCATGCGCCACTTTTTTAAAGAATGGTGCGACCAGTTTCAAGACCGAGTGGCGCTGTACGATGCCAACCAGTCGGTGACTTACCAACAGCTCGATGAAAAATCTACCAACCTCGCCCTTAACTTTTTAGCCCTCGGGTTAAAACCAAAAGACGTGGTGGTTGTGCAAATGCCCAACGTGGTTGAGTTTGTGTACGTGCATTTTGCACTTCAAAAAATGGGTGCGATTCCGGTATTGGCACTACCGCCTCATCGCTATCGCGAGATGTGCTGCTTCGTGAATATGACCAAAGCTGTGGCGACCATCACGCCGGTGAACCACAAAGAGTTTAGCTATGTGGAAATGGTTGATCGTATTAAAGCCGACGAGCCATCGCTTAAGCACACCATTGTTTTGGGTGAGGCACAGAGCGGCCAAGAAGGCGTTACTTCGCTCACCGATCTGATTAATAGCCCGGCTAAAGGTAACCCAAGTGACCTTGAAGCGATTGAAATCGACCCAGAAGATCCTGCCTTGTTTTTATTGTCGGGTGGTACCACGGGTATTCCTAAACTGATTCCCCGTAGCCATAACGACTATATATACAACTCAAAACTGGCCGCGAGTGTCACGGGTATAGAAGAAGGCAGTGTGCTGCTGGATGTATTACCTATTGGTCATAACTTGCCGCTGGCGTGTCCGGGCCTGCAAGGCTTTTTACTAAAAGGTTGCGCAGTGGTGTTACACACTAGTCCAGCTGCACCCGAAATCTTCCCACTGATTGAACGCTACAAGGTGACCCACATTCATGCGGTGCCTGCGTTGCTTATTGGCTGGATTGAAGCGCCCGAAGTTGAAGACTATGACTTGAGCAGTGTGCGAGTGATTCAGTCGGGTGGTCAACGCTTGCAGCCTGAAACCCGCAAAAAGACACACAGCCTGTTACCTAACTGCACCGTGCAAGAAAACTTCGGCATGGCCGAAGGGGTGCTGATGTTTGTGCGCTTAGACGACCCACTTGAAGTGCGTTTAGAAACTGTTGGCCGTCCGATTTGCCCAGACGATGAAATTCTAATATTGGGCGAAGACGACCAGCCGGTTGCGCCGGGTGAGGTAGGCGAGTTTTGTTGTCGTGGGCCTTACACCCTGCGTGGCTACTTTAATGCTCCAGAGCATAACGCCCGTGCGTTTACGCCCGATGGCTTTTACCGCTCAGGCGACTTAATGCGCCAACACCCTTCGGGTAACTATATGGTAGAAGGTCGCAAAAAAGACCTGATTAACCGTGGTGCTGAAAAGATTAGCGCAGAAGAAATCGAAAACCTGATTTTGATGCATCCGGCGGTTCAAAACGTGGCCTGTGTGCCTATGGCTGATCGTGTGATGGGCGAAAAGAACTGCGCCTGTGTAGTGTTGCAGGAAGGGGCGGAGCTGGAGCTGCCTGAACTGGTGAGCTTTTTGATCGACCAAGAAATTGCCAAGTTTAAGCTGCCGGAGCGCCTTGAGTGTTATAGCGAATTTCCGCTTTCGAACTTTGGCAAAGTCTCTAAAAAGGACTTGGTGATTGACGTGGCGGCGCGTATCGAGCGTGAGGCACAAAATGTCCCTGCTTAAAGTAGAACAGCACGAGGGTGTGGTCACACTCACCCTCAATGACCCTGAGCGTCGCAACTTGCTATCGGCGGCCCTTTGCGAAGAAATTATCGCCGCGGTGCATGCCGCCGAAAAAGACGAATCGGCCATGGCGATTGTGATTCGTGGTGCAGGCAAGGCGTTTTGTGCTGGTGCCGACCTTGAGGACCTAAAAGCCGCTAGCCGAGGAGAAAAACAGGCCGTTGAGTCGGTGTACGCCTCCTTTATGTGTGTGGCCAATTCTACCCTGCCGACCTTGGCGGTGGTTGAGGGCGCTGCAGTAGGGGCGGGTATGAACCTCGCTTTAGCTTGCGATATGCGAGTGGCGACACCTTCGGCTTGGTTTGATACACGGTTTTTGCAAATTGGCCTGCACCCCGGTGGTGGCCACGGTTGGATGCTGCTGCGCGCTGTGGGTTGGCAAACCGCCAGTGAATGGCTGCTGCTCAGTCAGCGTGTTGATGCGCAAACTGCTTTGGCCAAAGGCTTAATTGCCCATTGTTACGATGCCGAAGGCTTAGATGAAGCGGTGGCTCAGTTACTTGGCAACCTAAGCAGCACTCCGCGCGAGCTTTTGGTGCGAACCAAAGAAAGCCTGCGCTGTGGTGCCTTTCAGAGCCATGAAAGTGCGCTTAAGTACGAAACTGAGCAGCAGATGTGGTCGCTGCATCAACCCGCGTTTGAAGACTTGGTGACGTGCCTACAAAAACAGTTGGGGCGTTAACAGGGGAACAGTGCCTTGGTGGTGTGCTTAAAGGTCTCTGGTGCATTGCGACTTTAACACCCGCCAAGGTGCTTTTTATCCGGTGCTTTTGATAGAGGAAGCAACCATGAGCGATATTTTGTACGAAGTGAACGGCCATGTGGCGACGCTCACTATTAATCGACCACAGGCCTACAACGCTATGGGCTCCTTAGCTCACTATGAGTTGAGCCAAGCGTTGGATGATATTGCCCAAGACGACAACATTCGTGTGGTGGTGTTAACCGGCGCAGGCGGCAAGGCGTTTTCGGCAGGGCGCGACTTAAAAGAGTTGGCGGCTTATCCCAATATGTCGGCACAAGAGCAAGCGGTGGTGGATGAGCGTTGGCAACAACTAACGCGCTTAACCAATCGCTTTAACTTTTATAAACCGATTATTGCCAAAGTAAACGGCTTAGCCTTGGGCGGCGGATTTGAGTTGGCTTTAGCCTGCGACATTATTGTTGCCGCAGACCATGCCTCCTTTGCCTTGCCTGAGCCCAAACGAGGCCTCATTGCCATGGCCGGCGGCGCTCATCGTTTACCACGACAAATACCCTTAAAGCTGGCCATGGGCCTGCTGCTTACGGGCCGAAGCCTGACGGCTGAGCAAGCATTGGCACAAGGCATTGTGAACCAAGTGGTGCCCGCTGATCAGTTAGATGCGGCAGTGGATACTTGGTTGGATGATATTTTGGCCTGCGCGCCGTTATCGCTGCAGGCGACTAAACAGTCGGCGATGGATGGTTTAGGGCGACCGTTAGAAGAGGCCATTTTTGCCACCTACGCCCTTGAAGAAAAGCGTAAGCAAAGCCGCGATACCCAAGAGGGGCCCAAGGCTTTTGCTGAAAAACGTGCACCTCAGTGGACGGGCACTTAGGTGCTGTACACAGGGCGAGTTGCTCGAAACAGCTACTCGGAATAGTCGTAAGCCGACTCGAGTAAACGCGCGGGAATCGCCAGCATATAGCGCAGCTTAGCTTGACCCTCGGTGAGGTTAAGCTCGTCGCCCGTCACCCACTCGCGCAGTGCCGAGGTGTAAATGGCAAAAATCGTGAGTGATATTTGCTGGGTGTCCAGCTCTGGTGGAATACGCTTTTGCGCTTGCCATTGGTCGAGCCAAAGGGTGAGCTGGCGCTGCAACTGCCGACGTCGTTGCAAAATAATGTCGGTGTAAGGGTTGGAGTTATAGAACTCCATTTGCGGCAACACAATTCGGCTAAGGGCCGGGTTAATTGCCCAAAATTCATAGAGTTGTGTAAAGGCCGATACGAGCTGATCAAGCAAGCTGGTGTGTGGCTCAAGGGTTTGAAAAAGCGGCGGAAGGCTATCAAGGTCGTCTACAAACAACATGGCCAGTAATCCGGCTTTGTCGGTGGTGTAAGACGACACAGTGCCAAAGCCTACATCGGCATGGGCGGCGACTTCGCGCATGGTGGTGGCTTCGTAACCCTTAGTAAAAAAGAGCTCGCGGGCGGCTTGTTTAATTAGCTGCAGTTTTTCGGCTTTTTTACGCTCGCGCAAACTGAGTTTTGCATGGTTGGGGTCTGATAAGTGTGCAGCATCGAGCACTTGTGTTTGTGGCTGCTTCATAACTTATTCGGCATTCCTATCGCAAAAATATGATCATGATCTAAAAAGATCTTGTATTGGTTTGAATACTACACTAATTTTAGTCAATCGTCTGATATCGAGGACAATAATAATGAGAATTATCGACCTGCATTGCTACCCCAACACACAACCTTGGATCGACTGCCAAGGGCCGTACGTGGATGCGCTTCAAAAATACTGGAAGCGAGAATGGAAGGCAAAAAGCGAAGAAGACGTGATCGCCGAGTTTAAAGATAACGGCATTGAAGCTTGCTTGGTAGCGCTTGATTTAAGCACCACCATTAATACTCCACCTTGTTCAAACGATTATGTTGCGGGCATGCGTGATCGCAACAAAGACTGCATCGTTAACGCTTGGGCTGCGGTAGAACCCTCTATGGGGCAGGTGGCCATTGACGAGGCGCGTCATGCGATTAATGACTTGAACATGATGGGCTTTCACTTTCACCCCATCATGCAGCACTTTAGCGTGGATGATGAACGCTACTACCCCTTATGGGAAGAGATCTCTGGCCTAAAAGTACCCATTATGGTGGACGTGGGCATGACCGGCATGGGCGCAGGTATGCCCGGCGGTATGGGCGCAAAAACGCGTCATGCGCACCCAAGTGCCATTGATAACTTGGCGGCAGACTTCCCAGATTTGCAAATCATTATGGCTCACCCTGGCTACCCTTGGATTGATGAAACCACCGTGGTCGCTTTACACAAAGCCAACGTGTATTGGGAAATGTCGGGTTGGGGGCCTAAATATTTGCCACCGCAAATTATTCGCGACATGCGTACCCGCTTAAAAGATAAGATGATGTTTGGCTCCGACTACCCAAGTATTCCTTACCCTCGTTTATTAAAAGAGTGGAACGAGCTGGGCTTTACGGACGAGTTTTTAGAGCAGTTTTTCCATGGCAATGCTGAACGTGTGTTAGGTCTGTAAAGCGAGCTCTTTAGCCGTGGCTAGCCTGCTTTTTACGGGCGGTTAGCCACAGGCAAGACCAATGCAGCGGACATGCAGCGCTAAAGAGGAGCTGAACATGGAACAAGCAGTAATTGTATCAACGGCCCGAACGCCCATCGCCAAAGCTTATCGCGGGGCTTATAACCACACTCATGGTGCTGAGCTGGGTGGCCACGTGGTAAAACAGGTGGTGCAGCGAGCGGGGATCGACCCTGCACAAGTGGCCGAGGTGGTGATGGGCTGTGGTCGCCCAGAAGGGGCAACCGGCGCCAATATCGCTCGCCAGTGCGCCTTGCAAGGTGGCTTGCCGACGTCGGTTTCGGGGCTCACGGTAAGCCGCATGTGCTCGTCGGGTTTGCAGGCCATTGCGGTGGCCGCGCAGCGCATTATGGTGGGCGAGGCCCATACCTTTGTTGCGGGTGGTTTAGAGTCGGTGTCCTTGGTGCAAAACCAATATACCAATTTGCACCATGCCCAAAGCGAAGTGTTAAAAGCCAAACACCCCAACATTTATATGCCGATGTTGAACACCGCCGAAACCGTTGCCCAGCGTTACGGTATCAGTCGTGAGGCACAAGATGCCTACGCCCTAGAGAGTCAGCAGCGTACCGCCGCTGCTTATCAAGCCCAGCGTTTTGAGCAGGAGCTGGTGCCGTTAACCACACACCAATGGGTCGAGCCAAAAGACGGTAGTTTAGGTTTTTACCAAGAAGTAACGCTAACCGCGGACGAAGGCATGCGCCCACTAACTAATTTGGCGGGTCTTGCTGGGTTAAACGCCGTGGTTGATAACGGTTGTGTGACGGCGGGTAATGCCAGCCAGCTGTCTGACGGTGCCAGTGCTTGTGTAGTGATGAGTGCAACCGAAGCAGCACGACTGGGATTATCGCCGTTGGGCGCGTTTAAATCGATGGCGGTAGCAGGGTGTGAGCCTGATGAAATGGGCATTGGCCCAGTGTTTGCGGTGCCTAAACTTTTGGCGCAAACCGGCCTGCGTGTTGATGATATCGATCTATGGGAGTTGAACGAGGCCTTTGCGGTACAAACTCTTTATTGTCGAGACCAGCTAGGTATCGACCCTAGTCGTTTAAACGTCAACGGCGGGGCAATTTCTATTGGTCACCCGTATGGTATGTCGGGCGCACGGATGGTGGGCCATGGTTTAATTGAAGGACAGCGTCGAGGCGCGAAATACTTAGTAGTCACTATGTGTATAGGAGGTGGCATGGGCGCAGCGGCGCTATTTGAAGTGTTTTAAACCAGTAACCTAAAGGTTTGCTGGCTCCAAGAGGTTCAATATAAAAATAACAGTAGTACCTTGATTAGGGAGAGCAAAAATGGCGATGTTTAATCGGTGGTGGGTCGTGGTGGCCTCCATATTCGGATTAATGGTGGGCAACGGCCCAATCATGCAATTTACCTTCGGCATTTTCTTAATGCCGCTGACTCAAGCTTTTGGCTGGAGTCGTTCAGAAACTTCATTTGCGCTGGTCGCGGGCCTTACCATGACCGCAATTTCAGTGCCCTTTGCTGGTCGTTTAATTGATCGTTTTGGTATTCGCGCCGTAACGTTGCCCTCCATTGTGTTGATGGCGTTATGCTTAGTGGGCTTATCCACCGTGGCCACAACGCCCGAGCGTTTTGTTGCCTTGTATGCGCTTATGGGAATTGCTGCTGCGGGTCAAACACCGCTGCCTTATGCCAAAGCTATTACCTCGTGGTTTGACTCACGTCGAGGCCTTGCCTTGGGCGTAGCAATGTCGGGCGTTGGATTGGGCGCGGCTTTGATGCCGCAAGTCACTCAGTTTGTGGTTAACGAAATGAGCTGGCAGGCCGCCTATTTGGCATTAGCAGTAATCATGTTAGTGGTGGGCTTACCTGCAGTGGCACTTGCCGTAAAAGAGTCACCTAAAACCGCCTCTAACGAGACAGGCGCTCAATCAACCACAAGTACCTCCCCCTTTCGTTTAGCGGCTAGCTTTGTGTTCAAACTGCCGGTGTTTTGGCTCATGGCGTTTAGCTTTTTTGCCGTGGCCTTGGCAACTAATGGCACCATCGCCCACATTGTGCCCATGCTGGTGGATCGTCAAATCGAAGCTTCGGTGGCGGTGGGTGCTATGGCCTTTGCAGGGCTCGCTCTTATCGTTGGGCGATTGCTCGCAGGTTATTTATTAGACCGATATCACGCGCCATACGTCGCTGTTGCCTTTATCGCTCTGCCGCTGGCGGGTATTAGTTTGATGCTGTTTGCACAAACGCCCGTGCTCGCTGCAGCCGCAGTAGTTTTGGTGGGAATGGGCTTAGGTGCCGAAGTCGACCTCATCGCTTACCTGCAATCTCGCTATATAGGCACCCAGCACTTTGGCGAAGTCTATGGCTACTTTTTCACCTTGTTTATGCTCGGCTCTGGCGTTGGGCCGTTTGTTATGGGGTTGGTATTCGACCACACCGGGACCTACAGCCTCGCGTTGGCGAGTTTTTGTGGGTTGCTGGTGTTGAGCTGTTTGGCGTTGGTTAGGTTGGGGGAGTATCGGTTTGGCACACAAAGGCACGAAGATAAAAGCCTAACAACGGTTGGAGCGCATTAGCCGATTACTCGGTTGGCCATTTGTTAATGATGTAAAAACCACAGATTGGGCAATATCTGGGGAGTTGTTTTCTAGACCAAAAAGTAAAGCAGTAGATTATTAGGGAAAAAGCGAGCGGAGAGGAAAGATGGCGAGTACTCCGCTCGAAAAGAGCATCTAAAAAGTCTAAAACATGAGCCCATGACAGGGCTTATTGATGACTAGCCTAAGTCTTCAATTTTGACTGAGGGGGCAGGGCTTTGTGCGTCATAACCGCCCCATACAGATTGATCAAAATGGACAACAGAGCCGGTCATCATGCCGCTGTCATCCGATGCCAACCACAGTACGGCTTTCGCTACTTCCTCTGGTTCGAGGAGGCGGCCAAAAGGCAGCTTTGCTGCTTCTTTATCAATAAAGTTCGGGTCGCCGGATTCTTCAGCTTGAATTTTGCGCTCGTGGTCTGAGTTCATCCAACCGATATCGAGTTGGTTTACGCGGACTTGGTTACGCATCAACGCATAGCCTGAGTTACGAGTGAGCGTACCTAATGCACCTTTCGATGCGCTGTAGGCGCTTAAGAAAGGCTGGCCGCATCGTTCAGATGTAGAGCCAATGTTGACAATGCTACCTTTGATTCCCTCACGGATCATAATTTTTAAAGCGTCCTGCATTAAAAAGAAAGGAGCCTTTACATTGGTAGCAAACATCTTATCGAACAAAGCTTCATCAGTGTTCAATAGGGTGCCGCGGTCGGTTAAGCCAGCTGCATTAACAAGAATATCGATACGTCCAAACACTTTATCGGTTTCTACGATAATGTTGTGAACATCGGCGGTGTTACCAAGGTCAGCTTTTACAAAATGTACCTGGGTACCATATTGTTCTGTGATTGATTTACAAACCTGCTCGCCTTTTTCAGGGGTACGACCGCAGGTTACGATGCCTGCCGCGCCTGCTTTTGCGAAGAGGTGTGCGATAGCTGCCCCCAAGCCTTGGGTGCTGCCAGTGATTACTGCTACTTTTCCTTTAATACTGTTCATGCGATGACCTCATAGCCCGCTGATGTGAGAGTGTGATTGAGAGAGGCAAAACCAATTTTAGCCATCTCTAGAGGAGGGTTTAGTTTTGGATCTTGCTCTGCTTCGACAACAAACCATCCTTCATAGTTGTGCTTGGCTAGCGCGTTTACTACATCTGCAAATGGAAGGTCGCCATCGCCGGGTACCGTAAAAATTCCGTTAATGACACAATCAATGAAGCTAGATTGACCTCGGTTAACAGCACCTAATACGGTAGCGCGAACATCTTTGGTATGAACGTGAATAATACGGTCATGATGCTTTTCAATGACGCGCAGGACGTTGCCGCCAGCCATGGTGAGGTGGCCCGTGTCTAATAACAGTGGCACGGTTGAGTGCTTCATTAATAAGTCGATTTCTTCTTCTGTTTCAATCGCCGCACCCATGTGGTGATGGTAAGCAATGGGCATACCTTGCGCTTGGCACCAGTCCGAAAACTCGCTTATTTTAGCGCCGTATGCAGCGATTTCCGATTCGGTTAAGCGAGGGCTTTGCTCAATAGGCGTTGCTCGCAGCCCTTGAATAGAGCGTGCAACTTCACCATAAACGATGCAAGGAGCCCCCGCGTCTTTGAAGAAATCTAGTTGCTCTTGAATTCGAGACTTTTCAATTTCAATGTCTCCGTTAAGTAACATTCCCGAAAACCAACCGCCACATACCGACATATGATGCTTGTCCAAGGTCGGTTTGAGGAGCTCCATGCTCATAGGAAAACGGCGGCCCGTTTCCATACCCGAAAAGCCAGCTTCGGCTGCTTGTCGTAAGCATTCGTCTAGTGAGACATCATCAGAGAGAGATGCGTCGTCGTCATTCCACCAAGCGATTGGTGCGATTCCAAGTTTTGTTTTTAGCATTATTAAACTCCTACACGCTGCTTAGCGCGAATTTCGTCTTGATGAGCACGCGCGGCTTTGACCGTGTCGCGATCAGATACTTCAGGTACGCCCACATCCCAGTCAGCATCACCCGGTACCCAAGCAAAGGCGTCTGTTACGATGTTGATCAGTGTGGTTTTGTCGTTGTTTTGTGCCCACTGCATGGCTTCTTCGAGCTCATCGAGGGTATCGACCTTACGTGCGTAGGCTCCCATGGCCTCTGCGTGTTTAACAAAGTCCACGTGTAAGGGTTGTTCGGGGTTTTGAATGCGGCAGTCTTTGAGTAGGTTGTTAAAGCCCGGTGTGCCTTTAAACTCTTGTAGGCGATTAATCACGGCGTAGCCTTCGTTATCGCATACCACCACAATCATCTTGTGACCAGTG